>JARRLL010000001.1:0-85302 GCA_037387125.1 Gammaproteobacteria bacterium
AGCGCTGGGAATGACCCGCTACTGGAAGGCTGCGGACGGATTCCGGCTCGACGTCGCCCCGTTTGTAAAAGCACTCGAATATGCGGCCGACTGCGAGGCTGTTGTGCTGGGCAAACCCTCCGCCGATTTTTTTGCAATCGCGCTGCGCGCCATCGGCTGCGAACGGGGCGAGACGCTTATGATCGGTGACGATATTTCCGGTGATGTGTCGGGGGCACAAAAAGCGGGCCTGAAAGCAGCGCTGGTTCGTACCGGGAAATTTCGCGAGCGTGACCTGCATGGCCGCGTGCGGCCGGACGCGGGTCTCAGCTCGATCGCCGACTTGCCCGAGTGGTGGGCACAGAATGCATGAGCCTTTGCCCCGCACCGTATGACGAACCCTATGTGAATTTTTCGGCATAGAATAAGCTTAAGTTTTAAACGCAAAAAATACGGGTTATGCAATGAGCTACAAGGAAATAGAAGTATGCCCTGTGTCGGGCAACCTGGGTGCGGAGATATACGGCGTCGACTGCAGATTCACCCTTACATACCGACACTGGAAGGCCACCCTGAAATCATCGAACTGGCGAGCGACCCTGACGGCCCGGCCGAGATGTCGTACCAGTCTAACAAGTGGCACACCGATATGACTTTTGTCGCGGAGCCTCCCATGGGTTGTGTACTGTTCGGCAAGGTCATTCCGGAGGCAGGCGGCGACACCATGTTCCTGAATCTCTATCGGGCCTTTGAAACCCTGTCGCCCGCTATGCAGGAATTTGTTTGCACCCTGACCGCCGTGCACAACATTACCGTCAGCATGCCCGAAGGTTTTATCGACGAGGCGTGGGCGCCGAATCAACTTAAGCGTCTGCACGAGAAAACGCCGGCGGTCGAGCATCCGGTAGTGCGCACCCACCCCGAGACTAAACGTAAATGTCTGTTCGTGAATTCAAACTTCACGTCACATATCAAGGGACTGAACCGGAATGAAAGCCAGGCTTTGCTTGCCATGCTGTATGAGCATATCGCGAAACCGGAAAACGTCTGCCGCTTCAACTGGCGCACCCATTCAATCGCGTTCTGGGACAATCGCTGCACCCAGCATTACGCGGTGAATGACTACCACGCATTGCGCATCATGCATCGGGTTACGATCGAGGGCGAACGGCCTTACTAGAACCAGTGCGAGGTTTTTTGCCGACTGGCAATGTCACCTCGACCGCTAAAAATGTGCTTAGCCCATCGTTACGCATCATGGCCCAGAATCCGCCTTAACGTCGCACATTAAGAACTTTTCCCAAGCGGTTAGCTGCTGTTTAGTAGTCAGCTGGATATTTACCCAGCTGATGGAGCAGCATTCATGCAGGTACTCACAGAATTGCCGTTCGGCCTTCGGCGGCCGCCTAAATCCTTGTCACAGTCACCGGCAGACAGGCCGGCAGCTTTCGAAGAACCGGATTCGACCCACTCGACTGCGGTGCCACTGTGGCCCGACTATTTTGCGCGCCGGGGGCGGGAAGACGCACTCACCTGGCAATACAGAGGCTACTGGGGCGACACAGCGCGTCTCTGGCGCAACTATTACCGCTTCGTCGTAAAGCATCCTGTCGTTGCCTTTCACGGGCTACGCCAGTTCTATGCAGCACTGACCTACCGGGTTCTTGGCGAAGCTATCGGCGATCGCTCCAGTCTGCCGATCGCTGCAGCGACGCCCCTGCTGCTGGCCCTGACCCCTGTTCTGTCTGCCATCGCGGTCAGTATAGCCAGCATACCCGGTCTCAAGGTGCGCACGCCCATGCTGTTCCAGCCGTTTAATCGCAAGGGCTGGAGCAATTACTGCATCATGCTTTCCCTCGTCTTCGCGCTGCACGGGTTTCGGCAGCACCAGCGTAAGACCCATCCCGCGAAACTATCGCAGCATTCTGCGAAAACCTTCTGGAACGGTTTCTTCGCGGCCGAACTGCCCGCCGGTCATTATCCCACGCGAATCGAGGCAAGCTGCATCAACAAACAGTTCAGCGGCAACCTGCCGCCGTGCGACCTGATCGTGAAACCCGATACCGCAGGCGCCGGTCACCGGCTGCACATGTTGCGCTGGGATGCCACGACCGGGCTATACGCAATCGATGGCGCAGCGGGGGCATCGAACGAGCACGGCAGATTGACCCGCGAGGAACTGCAGGACTGGCTCTGCCGGCAGCCTCTGGACATGATCGTGGAACGCGCCGAACGCCCCAGAGCACCACTGCCTGTCTGCACCCTGCGAATATTGACGCTGTTTTCAGGCCCCCGGCCCGAACTGATTTGCGCTGTGTTCATCAAGGCGCCGAACAATAGTATATCCACCGCGTTGTTCGACACAGATGTCTACCTCTTCGACCACCAAACCTGCGCCATTGGCGCACCTCTGGCGACTGACAGCAACGGTACTCTGGCGGGCACCGCGCTTCCCGAGATGCAGAGCGTTATCGACAACTGCCTGCGCCTGCATGCCAAACTCCCGGACCATGTTCAGATCAGCTGGGACGTCATCCCGACGGCACGCGGCCCAGTTTACCTTGAAGGCAACGTCTTTCCTCCCGGCTGCGATTACAAGCTGACTGTGTTTAAGGATGATGCAAATTTTGAATTGCTGACACGAAAAATTCTCGGCCGGTCGGGACTAAGCTACAGCGGCACGGAACTGATGCGATGAAAGTACTTGTCACCGGCGGGTCAGGATTAGTCGCGTCAGCGCTCGGAAACTATCTGGGCCAGCGTGGTCATCGCATCATGCTTGTCAGTCGCCAGGCTCTGCCGACACGCACCATTGGCGAAGCGAATGAAATCCGCTGCATCACCTGGCAACAACTCACGCCCGCTTTCATGCTGAGGAACCGCTTCGATTCCATCGTAAACCTGGCGGGCGCGCCAATGATGAGCTACTGGACAGAACGCCGCAAAGCAGAAATCATCGCCAGCCGGTTGGAATGCGCCACGCGAATTTACATGCTTATCCGGCTTCTGCCACGCAGCATCAGGCCCGAATGCGTCATCAATGCTTCATCGGTAGCGATTTACTCGAGTAGTCGCACGCCCGTTGACGAATGGACGCGTCCTGATCGGTACAGCCCATTTTTTCAGGCTCAGGTGTGGCAACGGGTAGAGGATAGGGTACGCCAACTGCGCGTGCCGGGCGTTCGCAGCATCCTGCTTCGCATGGGCGTGATCATTGGCGCCGATCCTCTGATGAAGTCATTGTTTTGGGCTTCGCGAATGCACCTGAATTTCGTTATGGGGAGCGGCGCACAACAGATCAGCTGGATATCCAGGTCTGACTTGCTGCGCGTCCTTGAATATTTGCTAAACCACCGCTCCAAAGCCGGTATCTTCAATGTGGTGTCGCCGAATTGCGTCACTGCACACGAATTTAGTGCTGCCATATCTGCATCTGTCGGGCGACGATGCAGGCTACGACTTCCCGAGCGCCCCTTGAAACTGATACTGGGTGAGCTTGCGACCAACTTTCTGATCTCTGCAGAGGTAAGGCCGCGACGGTTGCTGGACGATGCTTTCCGCTGGCATCACGGCGTTTTTCGAGAGGCTGTGACATCCGCATCCCGGGAGCTCGGGTTTCTCGTTGCCGACCCAACAACGGCCAAGCCGATACAACCCTCAGCGTATTAGAGCGAGGCGACATATGGAACTCGATCTCATTCTCGAACCCGACCTGTCGCCTGCGGCAATCAACGAGCTGGGGTTGCTGGCCGAACGCTATGGTTTCAGGGGGATCTGGACGCAGAATTATTCATCTGCACGCGATGCTTTTCTTAGCCTGGTAATGCTCTCGCAAAACACTCGTCGCATTCAGGTAGGCGCCGTCATCGTTTGCCCGTTTGAAATGCATCCAATGAAAATTACCAACGCGCTGCTGACGCTGAATGAGTATGCGCATGGCCGCGCGATGGTGGTGATCGGATCCGGAGGTGAGTGGCCTGAAGTAATGGGCTCCGCCGTCTTCAAGAAAAATTATTTGAGCCGTCGAGAGCACGTAAGGGAAGCGATAGAAATAAGTAAGCGGGCGATCGCAGAGACCGAACTGAGCTACGAGGGCACGGCTTATAGCGCACTGCGCTTTTCCACGGCATGGCACAAAGAAAAACCACCGCTTATCTATCACGGGGCTTGCGGTCCGAAAATGCTTTGTATTGGCGCCGCCGCGGCTGACGGAGTGATGATGAGCGATGTAATGCCCGCCATGTTCCCGGGCCGACTGCCCGTACTACAAAGAGAACTCGCTTTCAGAAAGGATGCAGGGAAGTTCCGCATCAGCAATTTCGTGGCATGGCACGTTCGAGAGGACCTGAACCGTTCGCTGGCCGAAGCACGGCGCGAACTTATCATTCGCGGATGGCTCGACAGAGAGTGGCTGCAACCCTTTCTCAGCGAAGCTGACACGCGGTTCGTGCTTGATAATCGCTGGCCTTTTCTGAAGGCATGGCTGGAGCGCACCGGTCATATTGAAGGAGTACCCGCACGGATTACGGACACACTCGTTCGCGAACTCAGCCTCGCCGGCGATTACGGCTCACTGGACGCTCAGATTGAAAGACTCAACGGCTTCGGCGCTGCCGGATTTACAGAGATTGCGCTCCGCCTTCACGAGGAACCAGCTGAATCCATACACCTGATAGGCAGAAAGGTACTGCCCGCGCTGCGCTGAGCAACAGTGCTGCCAACGCCCGCCATTCCAACGGAGCCCCTTGACCTCATCGCGCACCTGCTGAGGTCCTATTCGAACCAGAAAATATTTTTCGTGGTTCATTTCAAAACGCGCCTGAAATGTGCACAGCTAAAGCAGGCGTTATGCCGACTGGCACGTCAGCAACCCATTTTAGGCTGTCGCCTGTCGACCGATAATCGCAAGCCCACGTGGCAAACCGATCTTTGCAGGGCGCCGGTGGTCGCGCAGGCCAAGAATACGACTGGCGTGCTAAGCGCTGCTATCGACGAATTGATCGAAGCATACTCAGTGGGCGACAACGCCATCGACGTGTGTGTTATCCGCGACGCCGACGCGGACAGCCTGCTTGTTTGCCTGGACCACGCGGTAACCGACGCTGCCGGCGCCAAGGAAATCTGCTATCAGCTCGCGGACAACTACACTCAAGCGGAAAGCGAAATTTGCGCGCACAAATCATTGCCGACTCGAAGGGCAAGAAGCTTGCGTCTGATCACCCGTCGACTCAGCTTCACACGCAAAATAAGGGCGTTAGCCAACGCCAGAATACCCGGAGGAAAGTGGCAATTTCCGCCCCGGAGCGACAGCGAAAACGGGCGCATCGGCTACGTGTTCAGGCACCTGCAGCCCGGCTCGCTCGCGGCTATTAAGCGGCGCATTGCAGGAACACCGGTGACGCTGAATGACGTTCTGACGGGGGCCTTCCTGCTCGCACCGGGCATCACGGAGCTGGCTGGCACAAATCGGCCGATGCCGGTGCAATTCATGGTCGACTTGCGCCGCTACCTTCCGGAAGGTCAGCGAGGATTGATCGCAAACCTTTCCGGCGTCGAACACGTGTGGGTTGCGAGGCGGGCGGATGACAGCCTTGGCGATGTCATTCAGTCAGCACACAACGCACTGGAAAAGATAAAACGCCGTGACCCGGGGCTGGGCACCGCGATGCTAACCGAGATAGCGATGCGCTGCGGAATGATTGGATTGCCCAAATTGATCTCAACCAGTTTGCACAGAACATTGCGCACCGGAATGGCCAACCCGATATTCTCGAACTTCGGAGTCATCGATGAGCATCGGCTGATTTTTGGCAACACGCCGATTTCGCATGCCTTCATGCTTGGGCCGTGCCTGCGTACGCCGGGGATCATGCTGGTCGCTTCCGCTTACCGCGGCAGGCTGACGCTTAGCACGGGCGGTGGCTCAGGTTTCTCTGCTGCCTTTCATACCGAAGATATGCTGGAAGGTCTGTGCAGCCACCTCCATGGACTGGCGCGGCGAGGTTTCGAGTCGTAATTGCCTCCGGGATCCCATGGGCCGGCCAGGCCAAACCGGGACATCGGCCCGAACGTTAACCGACATAAAAAAGCCCGCCGAGGGCGGGCTTTTCAAGTCTAAGTGCCGGTGGCATCACCCGCACTTGGAATCGCCACATGACAGGCACGTCATGCAGCCGTCCATCATGACAACCGCTTTATCATGGCACTTACCGCACATCTGCGCGCCCTCAGGCATCTCGGCTGCAAAAGCATCCTTCTGCCGTTTGGATTCCTCGTATTGAGCACGCTTGCTTTCGATCAGCTTGCGCTGATGTTCATCCAGCTTATCGCTGGGTAGCAAACCAATGTACTGCAGGTGCTTTTCGACGATGTGGCCCAACTCGGCAATAATCGACGGCATATATTTGCCGCCCGGCTGCCAGTAGCCACCCCGCGGGTCGAATACTGCCTTGAGCTCGTCGACGATAAACGTCACGTCGCCACCCTTGCGGAACACGGCAGACATGATGCGGGTCAGCGCCACGATCCACTGGTAGTGATCGAGGTTCTTCGAGTTAACGAATATTTCGAATGGCCGCTGACTTTCATGCTCGGTGCCGGCATTCAGGACGATGTCGTTAATCGTGACATACATGGCATGGTCGTCCACCGGCGTTTTTACCTTGTAGGTCGAGCCCCGCAGCATTTCCGGTCGGTCCAGCTTTTCGTGCATGCGCACGACCTTGCCATCCGAGCTGGTCTCGCGTTCAACCTGCGGCAGAGTCTCGGCAGCTTTTGCCTCCGCCGGCTGATCAATCCGGTAGTCGACTATTTTTCCATCAATCTTCATAGCTAATCTTTCCTGTATCTAAAACGGCCAAGTCTGCAAAGATCAGAATTTGCCGTAATATCCTTCCTTAAGCGCATCGAACAGGTTAGCGGCGGTGTGCATCTCGCCGTCATACTCAACCTCTTCGTCGCCCGCGAGTGTCACTTCTGACCCGTCTTCAAGCACGAATGTGTACTTCGTGTTCTTCAGGTCTTTTTCTTTAACCAGCACCCCCTGGAACGCTTCCGGGTTGAACCTGAAAGTGGTACAACCTTTGAGCCCTTTCTCATAGGCATACATGTAAATATCTTTGAATTCCTCGTAAGGGAAATCGGTGGGCACGTTGGCCGTTTTCGATATGGACGAATCCACCCAACGCTGCGCCGCCGCCTGAATATCAACGTGCTGCGTGGGCGTAATGTGTTCAGCCGTCGTGAAATAGTCCGGCAAACCACCTTCATCATCGCCCATGGAAGGCATGGCGTTCGCATTAATCAGCTGACGGTAAGCCAGCAATTCGAACGAAAACACATCCACCTTCTCTTTCGTTTTCCGATTCTCCCGAATGACGTTACGGAAATAGTGATGCGCGAAACTGGGCTCGATGCCGTTGCTCACATTGTTAGCCAGCGACAAAGAAATAGTCCCGGTCGGCGCTATCGAACTGTGATGCGTAAACCGAGCACCTTCTTCGACCAGCTGATCGACCAGCTCCGGTGCTACATCGGCGACTCTTTGCATGTAACGGCTGTAACGACCGTGCAATTCGCTGCCCTTGATAGTGTCGCCAACTTTCCAGCCGTCATCTTCCATCTCGGGCCGCTGACGCAGCATCTTCGGCGTCACGGTGAACTTTTCCAGCATGATAGGCGCCGGACCCTTTTCACGCGACAACTCCAGTGCCGTCTGCCAACCGGTGATGGCCAGCTCACGAGCGACCCTTTCGGTAAATTCAACCGACGCGTCAGTGCCGTAAGCCATGCGCAACATCGTCAGCGCCGAGCCCAGGCCCAGAAAGCCCATGCCATGACGACGCTTGCGCATGATCTCATCGCGCTGACCGCCCAACGGCAAGCCATTGATTTCGACAACATTATCGAGCATACGCGTAAATATGCTGACAACCTGGCGGAACTCGTCCCAGTCGAACCGCGCCTTTTCCGTAAACGGATCGCGAACGAAACGCGTCAGGTTGACCGAGCCCAGCAGGCAGGAACCATACGGCGGCAGCGGTTGCTCCCCACACGGGTTGGTGGCACGAATATTTTCGTCGAACCAGTTGTTGTTCATTTCGTTGACACTATCGATCAGCACAAAACCAGGTTCGGCAAAATCGTAGGTCGAGGCCATGATCATGTCCCAGACGCGGCGCGCAGGTATCGTCTTGAAAATCTTGCAGGCAACCCGCCCTGTCTCGTCACTGACATAGCCGTCGACGATCGGCCAGTCACGCCAGACGACCTTCGCCGGGTCATCAAGATCGACATTTTCCTGCTGCTGTTGTTTTTCATCGATCGGGAACGCAAGCGTCCAGTCAGTATCGTTCTTGACCGCCTGCATAAAGTCGTCGGAAATCAGCAGCGACAAATTGAACTGACGCAACCGACCGTCCTCTCGCTTGGCGCGCACAAAGTCCATGATGTCCGGGTGACCTATATCAAAGGTACCCATCTGCGCACCGCGACGACCTCCGGCAGACGAAACGGTAAAACACATCTTGTCGTAGATATCCATAAACGACAGCGGGCCGGATGTATACGCGCCGGCGCCGGACACATAGGCTCCCTTGGGCCGCAGCGTCGAAAACTCGTAGCCAATTCCGCAACCGGCTTTTAGCGTCAGGCCGGCCTCGTGAACTTTGTCCAGAATATCGTGCATCGAGTCCTTGATGCTGCCGGACACGGTGCAGTTAATTGTCGAGGTCGCCGGTTTATGCTCCCGGGCGCCCGCATTCGAAATGATGCGTCCGGCAGGAATTGCCCCGTGACGCAGAGCCCACACGAACGCCTTGTACCATTCTTCACGCTTGGGCTCATCCTCCACGTCGGCCAGTGCTCTGGCCACGCGGCGATACGTATCATCCATGGTCTCGTCAATGACTTTGCCGTCTTTCGACTTGAGGCGATACTTCTTATCCCAGATATCGATCGACGCTTCCTGGTATTCAATAGCCGATGCTGAGGCAGGTTCCATTTGCACTGCAGTTTTCATTGCTTTCTTTTACTCCCCCTAGTGATCCTTAAGACAGCGAATTCTGGGCTTCGGTTTGGACCGGAACGCAAGCTGCCCGTTCCCGAGGCAAACGTTGCTCTATCCGGCAGCCGGAGCACCACACCCCGTGTCGCCAGGAAAAATTAAAATAACCCTGAATCAACCCCTGATTCGCGCTTTTAACCGCATCTGTTCTTCAGCGACCAGAAATGGTCTGAACATCGTCGCTGAAAGCATCAGCGGATAACCCGTAACAACAACCAAACACTATATGTTGTGTTGAACGCGGATTAGATTATGCCCGCAAGCGAGGACTGTCAAGCTGTTTTTTGCCTGGATAAAATTTATACAAAATGTTTATAAACAACAAGTTGCGTAATTTTACGTCAACTGGTCGAGCTATTTTCCGCAATTCCGCGGGGTTTTTCTAACGTGATTCGAAAACACAATATATTGTGTTTGCTGCCCCCAAAATTCTAACGGGTTATCCACAGCTTTTGCACAAAACGGCTGCGCGCCGGCCCTCCGGCACTTGAAACGCAGCCTCTCAGCCCCATCTATGGCGTCATGAAACTATTGGACATCTGTTTCCACAGAGGAGAATGCTAATGAACATCAGACGCTATGAATCCCGTTATCGCCCGGGACGTTCGCTGGGTCTTTTGGGACAACTGCTCAACGAGCCCGATTTCGACAACCTGCTGAACTCATCGCTCAGCGGCGGCCGAGAACCCGACGCTATTACCGACTGGCTGCCGGCCGTTGATATCAAAGAAGAAGCCGACCGCTTCCTGGTCAAGGCGGATCTGCCCGGCGTAGAACCGGACAAAATCGAGGTTACGGCCGATGATGGCGTGCTCACCATACAGGGCAGCCGGGATGCTGAGACTCAGGAAGAAAATGCTGATTACAAGCGCTACGAGCGGGTGACAGGCAAGTTTTTGCGCCGATTCACCTTGCCGGATACTGCTAACACCGAAGCCATAGAAGCTCGCACTAAACATGGAGTACTGGAAGTCAGCATTCCGAAACAGGCGAAGCTCGCGGCCCGCAGGATCGACGTCGCGGCAACCTGAGCAGGCAGCCACTGGCAAATAGTGCGCCGATGCGCGGAACCTTCCGCGCATCGGCGCGGCCATAATGATTCTTGGCTTAAACTTCCGCTACCCAAGGCCAGCTGGCAGTTATACTGTCGGCCAACGCAGCAACACGACTTCGGAAAGGAAACCCATGACAGCGTCTCGATCGATTCAGCTTGCCTTCGTTTACCTACTCACCCTGCTGTTTGCAACCGCAGGCGCTCAGGCGGCGCTGCCGTCGAGCGTAAATGGCGAAGGGCTGCCCAGTCTGGCCCCACTTGTGGAACAGACGGCGCCCGCGGTCGTGAATATTCGCACTCGGGCAACCGTAAGCGCGCCCCGCAATCCACTGATGGACGATCCTTTCTTCAGGCGCTTTTTTGGCGTACCGGAAGGACAGCAACTGCCGGAGCGCGAAGTCAGCGCCGCCGGTTCAGGCGTGATCGTTGATGCCGGCAAAGGCTATATCCTCACGAATCACCATGTAGTCGCGGAAGCCGACGAGATTAAGGTGTATTTGAATGATGACCGCGTCTTCAACGCCAAGATTGTCGGCTCTGATGAGGGCACCGATGTCGCGGTTATCCAGATCGAAAATCCCCAGAAATTGACGGCGATGAAACTGGGCGATTCGGAAAAATTGCGGGTTGGCGACTTTGTCGTTGCCATTGGTAACCCCTTCGGGCTGCAACACACGGTTACGTCGGGAATCGTTAGTGCGCTGGGCCGTCGCGGCATCCAGCGAGACGGCTATGAAGACTTCATCCAGACGGACGCATCAATCAACCCCGGCAACTCCGGCGGCGCGCTTATCGATCTTAAGGGCGAGTTGGTCGGGATTAACTCGGCAATCTACAGCCAGTCGGGCGGAAACATCGGTATCGGTTTTGCCATTCCGGTGAATATTGCGGCTTCTATTATGAGCCAGATCATTGAGTATGGCGAAGTCAAACGCGGCCTGCTCGGCGTGAGCATACGCGACTTCACTCCTGAGACAGCAGAAGCGCTTGGACTGGATGCGAACGGATTGCAGGGCGCCCTGGTCGAAGAGGTCTTCCCCGACTCGGCCGCAGAAAAAGCCGGTATCGAGGTCGGCGATGTGATCGTCGAGGTTGATGGGCAGAAAGTGTCGGGTGCGGGCGACCTGCGCACCACCATCGGGCTTAAGCGAAGCGGCGACAAGGTGCGCGTCACCGTGATGCGCGCAAATGTCAGGCGCACTTTCACAGCGAAGCTGGGCGACATGAACATTGAGCCGGAATTGTTGGCCGGCGATATACATAGCGGTCTGGCGGGCGCTGAATTCGCAAATTATGATGGCAGCTCACAACCCTATAAGGGCAAAGGCATCCTGATTACATCAGTAGCCCCCGGCAGTCCGGCCGAATTAAGAGGCCTGCAGGCCAATGATATTATTACCAATATCAATCAGGCGCCGGTCACATCGATTGCCGACCTGCGCAAACTTGCTTCCGACGAAAGCCTGCTGGTGCTGAAGATTCATCGCGGCACGAGAACCTTGCTGCGAACCATAAATTAAGCACCAGATCAGGTGTCTATCGAACGGACGCGATGCATAGCGAGACCTCCGGCAGGCGACCTACTGCCGGAGGTCTTTTTGTGTCTGCACCGCTGACCGGGATAGCAGGCGGTTCAACTCTGTGCGCCGCTGGTCGGGCTCCAACTGAGAAACCCGCTCCGCCTCCTCGTAAAAACATTCGAGTTGCCTGTGGCACTGCTGAAGCAGCGCGTCGAAGGACGGGACATAGTCATCGTAAGTCGCAACCGCTGCCAACGATGCATTATTCCAACCCGTTGCAAATAGACGGCTGTAGGGCACACCCCGAGTGTTCGGGATTTGCCAGGACGCGACGAGTCGCTGATAGGAAAATGTCAGCTCATCCAGAAGTTCGTTTTTCTGAGCACGCATGGCCGGCTCATCAATGCCGCTGCCATACAGGCGCTGCAACCTTTCCCTGGTCTGGCGCAGCAAGGCCAGCACCGCATCGGCCAGCTCGCGAAAGCTTTCCTCACCGGGCTCCGGCACACTTTTCCTGGCGGCGTTCCAACGACGCAGGCCCTCCTGTTCGACCGCGCTCGCGAAACCTTCGTTAAAAGCACTGTCATCCTTAATGTAGAGCTTCTGATGCGCCAGCTCGTGCAGCAGCAATCCGACGAATTGCGATTCCGTCATATCCAGCATGGTATTGAGGACCGGATCATGAAACCGGCCCAGCGTGGAATAAGCCGTAATTCCGCCGACGTAGACATCGTCACCTTTCGCCTCCAGTTTGGCAGCATACTTGCTCGCGCTGCCTGCCTTGAAGTAGCCCCTGTACGCAACGCAACCCGTTACGGGGAAACACCAGGTTCGCGGCTGCAGAGAAAATTCGGGTGCGGCGAATACGTTCCAGACAACGTAGCTCTGGCCGGTATCGTAATAAGAGCGATAGCTCCCGTTATCAGGCAACAGCATGGCTTCATGTGCAAAGGCCAGCGCCGCCTGAGACAACTCCAGCCGCTGCTGCTCGTAAACCGTGAGTTCGTCCTGATTCAAAAGCTTTTCGATCGATTGCTTGCCCATCGCAATGCGCATTTGCCCAACGCCGGCTTGCAGGAAATAACCGGTGCAACCTCCGAGCAACGACGACAGCAGGGCAAGCAATGCAAAAGCGGAACACTTTGATCGGATTTGTTTTACTGTAATTTGCATCCGGTTAATCAGCTGTATGGTTACAATGCGCGCATGGAAATTTATCTCGTTGGCGGTGCGGTACGCGACAAATTGCTGGGTCGACCGGTCGGCGAAAAAGACTGGGTGGTCGTCGGCGGCACGGCCGAAGCGCTCGAGTTACAAGGTTATAGGAAAGTCGGGAAAAGTTTCCCTGTTTTCCTGCATCCGGAAACGGGCGAGGAATATGCGCTGGCGCGCACCGAAACCAAAACAGGACCGGGCTACCACGGTTTCGATGTCTACGCCGGGGCCGATGTAACGCTCGAGGAAGATCTGCAGCGTCGGGACCTGACCATCAATGCGATTGCGGAAACGGCCGACGGACAGCTTGTCGACCCGTATAACGGTCAAGCCGACATCAAAGCGCGGACGTTACGGCACGTATCCGCTGCGTTCCGCGAAGACCCCTTGCGCATATTGCGCGTGGCCAGATTTGCGGCGCGCTTTCATGAGCTTGGCTTCACGGTTGCACCTGAGACCGTTGAGCTTATGCGCGAGATGACGGCGGGCGGCGAACTGACAACGCTGGTTCCCGAGCGGGTCTGGAAAGAAACCGCTACCGCGCTCAGCGAACCCAGGCCTGACGTCTACCTGCAGACGCTGCGCGATTGTGGCGCACTGGCGGTCGTATTTCCCGAAATCGACTGTCTTTTCGGCATTCCGCAACCCGAAAAATGGCACCCGGAAATCGATACCGGCGTGCATGTTCTGATGGTCATGCGAGTCGCCGCGCAGCTATCAAAATCACTCGAGGTTCGTTTCGCGGCCATGGTCCACGACCTTGGCAAGGCTAAAACCGACCCGAGTCACTGGCCGAGCCATCACGGTCACGGGCAAAAGGGTCTGGACTTGATCAACGCGCTGTGCGATCGGCTGGCTGTTCCGAACCGCTGCCGTGAACTGGCCCTGCACGTAAGTCACTACCACACCTTATGCCATCGCGCGCATGAGTTGCGACCGGATACGATAGCGCGCTTACTCGAAAAGACGGACGCGTACCGAAAACCGGATCGGTTCGATGAGTTCCTGCTCGCCTGCGAGGCCGACGCCCGCGGCCGCACCGGGCTGGAAGAGCGGCACTACGAGCAGGCCGATATTCTGCGCGCGGCCTTTCAGGCCGCGCTAGAGGTCGATACGAAGGCATTCAGTCAGAACGGGCTTAAGGGGCCGGATGTCGGCGCCGCGATTCGGGACGCGCGCATTCGTGCGATCGCAGCGAAACTTGGCGAGGTGCGAAGCTGACGCCGGGCAATCATGGAACTAGCGACGCTTACAACTATTTTGCTCTGGTTACTCGCGGCTTCGCTAGTAATCTTGGGTATTGCCGGACTCGCCTTACCCGCGCTGCCCGGCGCGCCGCTATTATTCGGCGGCCTTGTTGTCGCTGCCTGGGCAGAAGATTTCGCCTATCTCGGCACAGGCTCGATTGTCGTGCTGGCGGTGCTTGCCCTGTTGACTTACCCGGTCGATATTCTGGCCGGCGCGCTCGGCGCGCAAAAATTCGGGGCGTCAAAAAAGGCGATGGTCGGTGCGGGCATCGGCGCCGTGGTCGGAATTTTTTTCGGTATCGTGGGAATCGTCATTGGACCCTTCGTAGGCGCAATGGTTGGCGAGTTAATGCAGCAGCGGGAAGTGCGCAAAGCCGGACTCTCCGGCATAGGCGCAACTCTTGGGCTGCTCCTCGGCGCGGTCGCCAAACTCGCAATCGCTTTTATGATGATCGCGTTGTTCCTGTTTATGCGTTTTAGCTGAACAGACGGGCGCGCATATCCCTGCCGAACATGGCATCCGGCGCAGACGCGCCGCCGCGGCAGAGAGCCGCGACCTTGATTGCTTCACCCATTTCACCCGGCAGCAGCAACTGACGCAGCCCGCGCGCCAGCTCTATCTGCCTGCGGGGATCATCCGCGGGCATCGAAACCCGCTCTTCGATACCTGCCGCGAGCAGGAAGTTTGCCTGGGTGGTGAAACCACCAATCTCGAACCCGGCCTCCTCTGCTGCCTGCGCCAGCCAGCTGAAATCAACCCAGGCGGTTACGTCCTGCAGACCCGGCCACAGGAAGGGGTCTTCATGCGCGCGATGCCGGTAAAAGCAGCGTAGCGTGCCCGAATTGCGTTCATCCAGGTAGTACTCGCTGCGCGGAAATCCGTAATCAAGGAACAGCGCCACGCCGCGATCCAGCCAGCCCGCAACCGCATTCAGCCAGGCAGGTAATTGCAGGCATATCTCGGACGTATAGCCCTCCGGAAATGCGCGGCCGAGCGAACTCTGCAAAGCGCCAACCTGCATCTCAAGGTGCACTCCCGCGGGCCTCGGAGCCCAGACAAAAGCGTCACTATCGCAGGTCACTCCCAGGCTATGTGGCACCCCTTTGCGGATAGTGAAGCGTTCCACCGGCAAGGCATCGATGACCTCGTTGGCAATTAGCACCCCATTGAACGGTTCATTCGGCGCGCCATCGAGCCAGCGCACCCGTTCCTCCAGATGCGGGGCCTTGTCACGAATCATCTGGCGTTGCCGCTCGCGTAGATCGGCGCTCTGCTCGAGTATCAGGTAATTGTCGGGTAAAGCATCGAGGCGCTGCAGCTCCAGCAAAACGTCCGCCGCCATCACGCCGGTGCCCGCGCCCGGCTCCAGCACGGTGCCACCGCCGGAGGCGCGCAACACCTGCGCGATCTGTCCGGCGACGCATTGTGAAAATAGCGGCGATATTTCCGGCGCCGTCACGAAATCGCCGCCCTCACCAAATTTCAGCGCGCCCGCACTGTAGTAACCGTAGCCCGGCATATACAGGATCTGCTGCATGAAGTCGGCGAAACTGATCCAACCGCCGGCCGCGCGTATCACCTCGCGCAGCCGCTCGGCCAGCAAATCGCTGTGCGCCAGCGCATCCGGCGCAGGTGTCGGAAGATCAAGCTGCATCTGACGTGTCTACAGGGGAGTCTTTAGTCTGCTTTGGCCTGTGCCCAGGCGGATAATTGGTGATTGCTGCATGCTGATGTAATCTTACACGCCTTCCAGCCTCGGCTTTGCTGCATAGACAAAAAAATACCGTGAATTCCGACACCTCATCGTTGCCATTGCAAAACCAATGGGCACTTATCACCGGCGCAGGCAAACGGATCGGCGCCTGCATCGCCCGTACCCTGCACGAACAGGGCATGAACATTGCGATCCATTACCGCGGGTCCGCAAAAGATGCCGAGGCCCTGGCCACAGATCTGAGCGCAGCGCGAGCTGACTCGGCGATAACCCTGCAGGCCGACTTACTCGATACGGAATGTCTGGCCGGCCTCGTGGACAAGCTGATCTCGCAGACCGGGCGACTCGACCTGCTGCTGAACAACGCCTCTACGTTTTACCCAACCCCGCTGGACGAGGTTACGGAAACCCACTGGACCGATCTGATGGGAACCAACCTCAAGGCGCCGTTGTTTTTGGCGCAAGCGGCCGCTCCGCATTTGCGGGCCGCCCGGGGCAACATTATCAACATCGTGGACATCCATGCGCAGCGCCCGCTTAGCAAGCACCCGGTATACGGGCCGGCGAAGGCAGGCCTGGCGATGCTAACCCGGTCACTCGCCAAGGACCTCGCCCCTGAGATCCGTGTTAACGGTGTATCGCCCGGAGCCATACTGTGGCCAGAAGATGGCATGCCCGATAACGCCGCTCAGTCGATCATCAAGCAGATACCACTGCGCCGAATGGGTGAACCCGGCGATATTGCCCGCACCGTGCTGTTTTTGGTGAAAGATGCGCCGTACATAACCGGCCAGATAATAGCCGTCGACGGCGGTCGCAGCGTCGGCTGGTAACACAGCGCGGGGTTTGACCCGCGCCGCCGGGCCCAATCGCGTTAGGCGGCGATCGCTGCCTCGAGACCGATATCGACCTTGCGCATCGGATGCCGATCCTTGTCGAAGTTTTCCCACAACTCTGACATCGTCTCTCCCGTCACCGGGTGACGCAGTTGCGGCGCAACCTCGGCCAGCGGTCCAAGGACAAAGCCGTACTTCTCGATATCCTCGCGCGGCACCTTCAGTCGCTCGCGAACCAGGTCTCCATAGAGCAGCAAATCGAGATCGAGCGTACGCGAACTGAACGGATTCGCCTGGCGTTTACGGTTTGCCTGATCGTGCAGACGTTCAAGGCGTTCAACTATTAACTCCGGCGTCTCGGTGGTGCTGAAACCTATCACCATATTCAGGAAGTCGTCCCCGGAAAATCCGAGCGACTGGTTCCTGTATACGGATGAAAGAGTGAGCTCTCCATAGACCGCCTCAAGTCGCCTGCATGCCATCCGCAGGTGACTCTCCGGAGCAATGTTACTGCCTGCACTCAAATAAACGTTGACGGGCGCATATCGTGTATCAAGCATGCCTACCTCTCTCAACCACTACACCAACCGATTTCGACTTGGTCACAGCATAGGGTTTATGTATCGCAACTTTGATCCATGGCACCGAGAACTCATCCATAACCATCTCGGCAATTGAATCCGCTGCGGTTTCGACCAGTTGAAACTTGCTTTCCGTAACAAACTGTTCCACACGCTTGGACACTTTTTTGTAGTCCAGCGCATCCTTAATATCCTCGCTTTGCGCCGCCGGCTTAACATCCCAGCCCATTTCCAGGTCAATGCTGACCGTTTGCGGCATCTGGCGTTCCCAATCCCAGATTCCGACGATGGTCTTGAAGCGCAAATCTTTAACGAACACGGTGTCCATCATCTCCCCTTCCACTAAGCTACGGCCATGGCCGGCAACTCTTCGAGTTCCCAGCGAGGCCGGGCCACGACCTCCCCGGAGGATATGTGCCCTGCCTGCAGCCTCAGCAACCCCGCATTCGCGATCATTGCCCCGTTGTCTGTGCAGAGCTCCGGTCGCGGGTAGTAGACTCTAGCACCGATGCCATCGAGCCGCGTTCTGAGGTCTGCTCGCAAACTTCTGTTGGCTCCGACGCCGCCCGCAACCACTAACCCTTTGTAGCCAGTCTGTTCTATAGCCCGAACAGACTTGCCTACCAGAGTTTCGACAACTGCCTGCTCAAATGATTTCGCTATATCCGCCTTGTCGGATTCAGACAGCGCGCCACTTTGCTGCAGCTCGCGCACCGTCAGCATTACCGCTGTCTTGAGGCCACTAAAGCTAAAATCCAGACCGGGTCTATTCAGCATCGGCCGCGGAAAATCAAAGCGATTCGGCTGCCCTCGAACCGCCAGTTCAGCCAGCGCGGGTCCGCCCGGATAAGGCAGGTCGAGCAATTTGGCGGTTTTGTCAAACGCCTCGCCGGCCGCATCGTCAAGGGTCTGCCCGAGAATCTTGTAGATGCCCGGCGCGGCAACATCAACCAGCATGCTGTGCCCGCCCGAAACCAGTAAGGCGACAAACGGAAAAACGGGCGCCGGATCTTCCAGCATAGCCGCCAGCAAATGCGCTTCCATGTGATGCACCGGGATCGCCGGAATACCCCAGCCCAGCGCCAGACCCTCGGCAACCGTGCCACCCACCAGCAACGCACCAATCAGCCCCGGACCCGCCGTGTAGGCTACGCCGTCGAGTTCCGCCGGGCGCAGGCCGGCATCCGCCAGCGTCCTTTCTATCAGTGGCAAAAGTTTGCGGACATGGTCGCGCGAGGCCAGCTCCGGAACCACGCCGCCATAGCGTGCATGGATGGGAATCTGGCTGTACAAATGGTGCGCCAACAGCCCCTTTGCAGCGTCGAACACGGCTACCCCCGTCTCGTCGCAGCTGGTTTCTATGCCCAGTACCTTCAATTCTCTCCCCCGGCAGGTCGGCGAACCCACATAATGCCCTAAACCGAAGCGCAAAACCGCCCCTAAAACAGCCCCAGACCTTTGCATTTCCATACACTGAACGGTATATTTGCGCCCCCTGCCGGCAGAGACGCCGGTTTTTTTCGCTCCAGAGCCCTGTCGATGCATCGACAGTGACGGAGAAGGAACACAGTTTTGCCAAGCGTAAAAGTCAGAGAAAACGAGAATTTCGACGCCGCACTGCGGCGGTTCAAGCGCGCCTGCGAGAAAGCGGGCATCCTGTCAGAACTCCGCCGCCGTGAGTTTTACGAAAAGCCCACGCAGGAGCGGAAGCGGAAAAAAGCAGCCGCCGTCAAACGACAGATGAAGAAGACCGCGCGCGACGTGAATCGTCGCCAGCGCCTCTACTAAAACAGCGCCGCACCGCGCACGCGTCGCAGGGTGCGAAGCCTGATGCGAGTAAACCCCGGTCCGGATCAGCCCGATGCGGCTAATTACCGTAGCTATGGGGTCTGACCTCGTCCCGGTGCATAGTCAAGTATGTCTTTAAAAGCGCAAATTCAGTCCGACATGAAAACCGCCCTGAAGGCGGGCGAAAAAGAGCGGCTCAGTGTTATTCGTATGCTGCTCGCGGCGATTCAGTCAAAAGAAATCGATGAACGGGCTGAGCTGAGCGACAACGACGTGTTGCAGGTTGTCGAAAAACTGATCAAGCAACGCAAGGATTCGGCGCGCCAATTTGCAGATGCCGGCCGGTCGGATCGGGAAGCTCAGGAACTGGCTGAAGCCGAAATCTTGCAGGCCTACCTCCCCGAGCAGTTGAGCGCCGCGGAACTCGAAGCGCTGGTGAGCGACATTATTGCCGCAACCGGTGCGCAGGGCATGAAAGATATGGGCAAGGTCATGGGGCAATTAAAAGAGAAGGCTCAGGGCCGGGCCGACATGGGCACCCTAAGCGCCCTGGTTAAAAGCCGCCTGACCTGAGTCGCCCGCTCCAACCGCCAGCGGAACTAAACCGGCTGACCGCCCGCTTGTTAGGAAACGGCAGCCCGAATAAGCTATAAAATCGCTATCGGCCCTCAGTTAGGCAGGCTAGCCAACCAGTATTCAACGAGACAACCACCCAGACAATCATGGCGGGTCGCATTCCACAGGATTTCATCAACGACCTCGTCGACAGGTCGGATATCGTGGAAGTCATCGGCAGCCGCATTCAGCTAAAAAAAGCAGGCCGCGAGTACAAAGCCTGCTGCCCTTTCCATGGCGAGAAGACCCCCTCGTTTACCGTTAGTCCGGAGAAAGGCTTTTATCACTGCTTCGGTTGCGGCGCGCACGGCACCGCTGTCGGATTCCTGATGGAACACGATCGGCTCGAATTCGTCGAGGCCGTCGAGGAACTGGCTGCCATTAATGGCGTCGACGTGCCGCGGGAACAAACGGCGGGTCCGGTCGCCCCGACGGCACCACTTTATGATCTGCTCGAACAGGCGACGGAACTCTATCGAGACCAATTGCGCGAAAGCGAGACGGCTATCGCTTATCTAAAGCAGCGGGGACTGGACGGCGAGACAGCCAAGCGCTTCCTGATCGGCTATGCACCGCCCGGCTGGGATTTTTTGCTGAGTCGCTTTGGAAAAGATGAGGAAGGCCGAGACCGGCTGCTTAAAACCGGCATGATTTTGCGCAATGAAGAAACCCGCATCTACGACAGGTTCCGGGATCGCATCATGTTTCCGATTCGCGACAGCCGGGGCCGCGTAGTGGGCTTCGGCGGACGCGTGCTCGACCAGGGCGAACCCAAATACCTGAATTCGCCTGAAACGCACGTTTTCCATAAAGGCCGGGAACTATACGGGCTGTTTGAAGCGCGCCGCGCCAATCGGCAACTGAACCAGCTGATCGTCGTCGAGGGTTATATGGACGTCGTGGCGCTGGCAAACCACGGAATCACTAACGCCGTAGCAACGCTTGGCACAGCAACGACGCCTGAACACCTGCAGCGCCTGTTTCGGGCGACTAACGAAATAGTGTTTTGCTTTGACGGCGACCGTGCCGGCCGCGAGGCCGCCTGGCGTGCCCTGCAAGTGACCTTGCCGGAACTGCGCGAAGGCCGGCAGGTGCGGTTTCTGTTCCTGGCAGAGGGTCAGGATCCCGACTCCGTGGTCGCGGACCAGGGCGCGGCCGGATTCCAGTCGCAATTGACGAGTAGCCTGCCCCTCTCGGAATACCTGCTCGCTCACTTGAAGGAATCCACGGACCTCAGCAGCATGGATGGCCAGGCTCGGCTGGCTGAATTGGCCCGCCCGCTCATAAACCGGATACCTGAAGGGGTCTACCGGGAGTTGCTGCTGGAACGGCTCGGACAGGAAATCGGGTTGGCCGCGCAACGGCTTGAAAAACTGATCACGGACCCGGACGATCAGGCCGCGGCGGCGGTTGCCACTGCGACCCCTCCGGCCAGGCCGGCCGAGTCCAATAGACGGCCCGGACATGTCCGGCAGGCTGTGCGGCTGGTATTGCACCGGCCTGCCGCCGTGGCAAACGTGACCGTGCCGCCCGACCTGAGCACAGTCAAAAAGCCGGGCGTGCGTCTTTTGCTGGCACTGCTGCAAACCGCCGCCGACAAACCTGATATTCGGGCGGGACGACTTGCAGAGACCCATCGCGATCATCCCGACGGCGGGCAGCATCTCGAAAAACTGCTAACCCAGAATGTCCTGCCGCTTGGCGAAGATGCCAACTGGTCGGCACAGCTGCAGGCAACGCTGGAAGCAATCCTTTATGAGGAACGCGAGGAGCGCCTCGAGGACCTGACGCGCCGAGCCAACAGCGGCCTGAATGAGTCGGAAAAGCAGGAACTCCAGCAATTGCTGACGGGTCAAAGACGCGTATCCCGATAACAATCGCGGAAGCATTGGCGCAGAGGGCTGAGATGCCCCGCTTTTTGATGCGCGCCGCTAACTTATTATTTGTTTTATTTTCAATTATTTATAATAAACGCAGGTTAATGCCGCGCACCAACATCTGGCTAGGGCTATAGCCCTTGCATATAATGGTGCGTTTACGTTTTTACAGAGTACCCATGAGGTCAGCCGAGTGAAAGATCAGAAAGAGTCCCCCGCACCTCGTTCCAACGAACAGAATTCCCAGCTAAAACTTCTCATTGCACGCGGCAAAGAGCAGGGTTACCTGACCTATTCGGAGGTCAACGACCATCTGCCCAACGACATTGTCGATCCGGAGCAGATCGAAGATATCGTTAACATGATTAACGATATGGGCATCACGGTTTACGAGAAAGCACCCGAAGCAGACTCGCTGGTTTTGTCGGATGCCGCTGTAACGGGTGACGACGAACAGGACGAAGCAGAAGAAGCTATTGCGACTGTCGATGCAGAATTCGGCCGCACGACCGACCCCGTCCGAATGTACATGCGCGAGATGGGCACGGTAGAACTGCTGACTCGTGAAGGTGAGATCAGAATTGCCAAGCGAATCGAAAAGGGCCTCAATCAGGTCAAGGCAGCGATATCGCTTTTCCCGCCGACATTCACATTGCTGGAAGAAGCTTACGCGCCGGTCGCTGCCGGGGAGTCCCGTCTAAGCGACATACTGACCGGCTTTATGGATCCCAACGCACCTGACGTTATCGCACAGCCAGGCGCCAAGACCGCGGATGACGACGATGACGCGGAAAAAGAAGAAGACACGGGCCCGGATCCGGCGGAAGCTGATAAGCGCCTGAAGTCGATCTTTCGCCGCAACAAGCGGATCATCGAATTGCTGGATACGGTGGGCTATGCAGACAAGAAATCCGTCAACGCGCGGACTAAGCTGACGGCTGAACTGGCCGAAATCCTGCTGGCCCCGAAGCTGTTTGACACCTTGTGCGGAGGCCTGCGCGCCACCATTATGGAAATCCGCCAACTGGAGAGGCAGATCATGGCGATTTGCGTGCGCACGGCCGGCATGCAGCGCAAAGACTTCATAGCAAGCTTCCCGAAAAACGAAACCAACCTCAAATGGCTCGACAAGCATATCCGCGCCAAGCGCAAGTATTCTTCGATACTGGCCAAGATGCAGCCGGATATCATCCGGGCGCAGAAGAAGCTTATAGCGATCGAAGAACGCACCCACCTGAGCATTGCGGAAATTAAAGATATCAATCGCAAGATGTCGATTGGTGAAGCCAAAGCGCGGCGCGCCAAGAAAGAGATGGTAGAGGCTAACCTTCGGCTGGTTATTTCCATCGCCAAGAAGTACACGAACCGCGGTCTGCAGTTCCTGGACCTTATCCAGGAGGGCAACATTGGCCTCATGAAGGCCGTCGATAAATTCGAATACCGTCGTGGTTATAAATTCTCGACGTATGCGACCTGGTGGATTCGGCAGGCGATAACGCGTTCGATTGCCGACCAGGCTCGCACGATTCGTATCCCGGTTCATATGATCGAGACGATCAACAAACTGAACCGCATCTCCCGCCAGATGCTGCAGGAGATGGGTCGCGAACCACTGCCGGAAGAACTGGCCGAGCGCATGGAGATGTCGGAAGACAAAGTGCGAAAAGTGCTCAAGATCGCCAAGGAACCGATCTCCATGGAGACCCCTATCGGTGACGATGAAGATTCACACCTGGGGGATTTCATCGAGGACACGACGGTGTCCTCGCCTGTCGACGCCGCAACGGGTTCGGGCCTGAAAGAAACCACCGGCAACGTACTGGCCGGCCTCACCCCGCGCGAAGCCAAGGTGTTACGGATGCGGTTCGGTATCGAGATGAACACGGACCATACGCTGGAAGAAGTCGGCAAGCAGTTCGACGTCACCCGAGAGCGGATTCGGCAGATCGAGGCCAAAGCGCTGCGCAAGCTCCGCCATCCGTCACGGTCGGATCAGCTGAGGAGCTTCCTGCTGGAAGACTAAGCGGCTATCGCCTGTGATAAAAAAACCCGCCAGTGGCGGGTTTTTTTATGGGCTTGCGGCTGCAGTCATCGAGCGGGCAAAGCGCTCAAAGGAACAGACGGGCCTGGGGTCCGCCTGCCCATTCTGCGGCGGTATTTCGGGCCCGTCGCTCGCAAGCCACATGTCATTTAATGCCAGGCGATTGCACCACCAGCAGCTTCTCGATGCTCATGTCGCGTATGGTGTGCGGAATCCCCCCGACCCCCAGCCCTGACTCCCGCAAGCCTGCGAACGGCATCGCATCGACACGAAAAGCAGTGTGGTCGTTCACCATGACGGCCGACGCGTCGAGCCGACTGAATGCGTGCAGCGCGGTATCGATATCGGCCGTAAAAATAGCGGCCTGAAATGCATACGGCAGTCCGTTAGCCTGCGCGATGGCCGCGTCGATGTCATCGTAGCTGTAAACGCAAACCACCGGCCCGAATATTTCTTTCTGGCTGACGCTGACGTGCCCGGGCGGGTTCACTAACACGGTAGGCGCGTAGCAACTCTCGCCGATCAATTCGCCACCGCATAATTTTTCGGCGCCCGCAGCCACCGCTTCCTGCACCCACTCGTGCACGCGCTGCAATTCTGCCGGGCGAATTAGCGGACCCACCTCGGTTGCTGCATCCAGCGGGTCGCCCACTTTCAGCTGAGCGGCACTCTGCGCCAGTTGCTCTGCAAATTGCCGGGCTAGAGAACTGTGTGCAAACACGCGTTGCACCGATACGCAGACCTGCCCCGCGTGGTAGAAACCGCCCTTGGCAACCGCGGGCACGGCACGTTTCAGATCGGCATCCGCGGCCAGCAGCAAGGGCGCAGCGCCGCCATGCTCGAGGGCACAACGGGTACCCGGGGCGAGTTTACTGCGGAGCATCCAGCCCACCCTGGCGCTGCCGATAAAGCTGAAGAATGCGACCCGCTTGTCGGTCACTAGGCTCTCCGCCACCTGCAAATCGCTGGCAATGACAACCTGGCACCACGCAGGCGGCAACCCGGCCTCGTGCAGCAATTGCACAAAGCGGATACAGGCAAGCGGTGTGTCATCCGCCGGCTTCACGATAACCGGACAGCCGGCAGCCACCGCCGCCGCAACCTGGTGCACGATCAGATTCAAAGGGTGGTTGAACGCGCTTACCGCAACGACTACACCGATGGGTTCGCGGCGCGTAAAGGCCACCCGATTGCGCGAAGCTGCCGTACCGCCCATGGGGACCACTTCGCCCTGCTCCGCGCGAATGGTTTCGATGCAAATACGCACACCGTCTATCGCACGAATCACTTCGACTTCGGTGTCCTGCAGCGGCTTGCCCCCCTCGGCCGTTGTCTCCCGGATAAGCGCCTCTTTATGCTCGGCCATCAATGCCGCCGTGCGTTCCAATATGGCCACGCGTTCGTCGAGTAGCAGCCAGTTGTCGCGGTCCAGGTAAAGCCGGTGCGCGATTGTCAGCCCCGCTTCAACATGCTCCCTTCCGGCGGTTTCGATCACCGCCAGTTCCGCCCCGTCCCACGGCGCGGTCACGCATTTCGTGCCAACCGGCGGAGGCGCGTTGACGATCATCAATTTCTCATTACGCAGTGACATCCTCTTATCCTTCCGCGCCCGGGCTAAACATCTCGCCGAGGCGTTTGGTCAATTCAACGTTCTCGCGATAGTCGATGGGCAGCGTGATCAGGCTCGGCCCCGGTTCATCCAGCGCCTTCCGCAGTGTGGCCTGGAGGTCGCGGCTGTTGTTCACGCGGTGGCCGTGCCAACCAAACGCGGCGGCCAGTTGCTGCCAATCCGGATTAGTGAAGGCCAGATCGGTATGGCGGTCGAATTCGTTGTCCTGTTTCCAGGCGATCAGCCCATAACCACCGTCTTCCCAGACCATCATCGTTATGTTGGCACCGAGCCGCTTGGCGGTTTCCATTTCCTGCACATTCATAAGGAAGCCGCCGTCGCCGGCGATCCCGAGCACTTTTTTATTCGGCTCTACCAGGTTGGCTGCAATAGCCCCCGGCAGCGCAAAGCCCATCGAGCAAAACCCGTTCGGAATCAAGCAGGTGTTGGGCTCATGACAGTGATACTGACGCGCGATCCACATTTTGTGCGCGCCAACGTCGGACAGCAGTATGTCATGCCGCCCCAGCACCTGCCGGCAATCCCACAACACTTTCTGCGGCCGGATAAAGCCCTCGGTATCATCATCCGCGTGCATTGAAAGTTCTGCGCCCATCTTGGCGCGCATGTCCGCCTGGTTCTGCAGGTCAAACTCGACGGGCCTTGCGGCCAGCCGCTCGTTCAGGGCCCAGAGCGTATGCGCGAGATCACCCACGAGTTCGATTTCAGGATGGTAGTTGGCATCGATCTCGGCCGGCAGGAAATCGGCGTGCACGATGCGCTTATCGCGATCCGGGTTCCACAAGCGTGGGTGATACTCGACCATGTCGAAACCGAGCGTGATGACGAGATCGGCCTCGTCGATAACTTTAGAGGGCAAATCCTTCGAGCCCAGGCCCACGGTATACAGGCAATAGTCGGCATCGACATCGACGCAACCTTTGGCCATGAAAGTACTGAGCACGCCGATGCCAGTCTGCTCGCAAAACAACTTTAGCTGTTTGCTCGCGCGACGCCGGATACAACCGTTGCCGGCGATAATTACCGGGCGTTTTGCGTTACTGATCAGGTCAAAAGCACGGTCGCAAATTTTATCGTCCGCGACTGAACGCCGGTAACGGCGCGGCTGCAGCGGCAGTTCCGATGATTCGAGCTTCGCCACATCCTCGGGCAACTCCATCAATACCGCGCCAGGTTTTTCGCCGCGCGCGAGACGCACCGCTTTGCGCACGATCTCGGGAATCGTGTCGGGGTTAACGATGCTCGTCGCCCACTTGGTCACCGGCTCGAACATGCCGACCACATCCATTATCTGATGCGACTCTTTGTGCAACCGCGTGGTCGAACCCTGACCGGTAAACACCAGCATAGGCGCGCGGTCCATGTTGGAATCCGCAACGCCCGTGATCAGGTTCGTCGCACCCGGCCCCAGCGTGCCAAGCGCACCGGCCGGCTGACCCGTCAGCCGCCCGTGCACTTCCGCCATGAATGCTGCGCCTTGCTCATGACGCGTCAGGATGAACCGAATGCTCGAGCCCTCCAGGGACATCATGAAATCCGCGTTCTCCTCGCCGGGCACGCCAAATATGTATTGAATCCCCTCCTGCTCCAGACAACGTACAAGCAAATCTGATGCCTTCATTGGTTCAGCCCTCCCTGGCGTGATGCGCATCCGGACGCGGATACAACTCGTTCATCGACAGCGACAGACCATTCGCCTGCACGATACGCGCGTGTTCACGCCGCAGCAGGCGCGGCCGTGCCACTCCGCAAGAATGGGCGATCATTGCAACATCGTGCTCGACAGCACGCTGGTAATGATAGACGCGCTCTGCCTTATCCTCGGGCACCAGACCGCGCTGCAGTTTCTTGTCGTGCGTGGTGATACCAGTGGGACAGGTATTCTTGTTGCACTGGAGGGCCTGAATACAACCCAGCGCAAACATAAAACCCCGCGCCGAAGCGACAAAATCCGCACCGGCGCAGAGCGCGGCGGCCACGTACTCCGGATTCAAAAGTTTACCCGTAGCAACGACGTGGATACGCTGTTTCAGCCCATATTTGTTTAACAAGCCTACGGCTACCGGCAAGCTTTCACGTATCGGTAATCCAACGTTATCGATTAATGCCTGCGGGGCTGCGCCCGTGCCTCCATCCCCCGAATCAATCGTGATGAAATCCGGCGCGCACTCTGCACCCCGCTCGTTGATCAAACTGAGCAAATCTTCAAACCAGTCATGACCGCCAAACACCGCCTTGAAGCCGACAGGCTTGCCGGTGATGTCACGGATGCGATTGATCATGTCCAGCAAGCTGGCTGAATCCTTGATTTCGGGATGACGGTTGGGGCTGATCGAATCCTGTCCCACGGCAATACCGCGGACAGCTGCGATTTCCTTGGTCACCTTAACGCCCGGCAAGATGCCGCCTTTGCCGGGCTTCGCGCCCTGGCTGAGTTTTATCTCAAGCATTTTCACTTGCGGTTGGCCGGCCAGTGCCGCCAGCATTTCCTCGTTCAGCGTGCCGTCCGGATTCCGGACACCGTACTTGGCGGTGCCAATCTGCATCACGATGTCGGCGCCGCCTTCCAAATGGTAAGGCGAGACGCCACCCTCGCCGGTATTCATCCAGCACCCTGCCTTTTTTGCACCGCGCGAAAGTGCCAGTACGGCGGGCTTTGATATCGCGCCGAAGCTCATGGCGGAAATGTGGAATAACCGGTCGGTAACGTAAGGCTGACGGCAATAAGGACCAATTGTGTAGGCCGCGGGCACTTCCGCGTCCTCTTCCAGGGTCGCATAAGCGGTGTTCGCGAAGATTGTCGTACCCACCCTGCGCAGGTCGCGGGTGGAACCAAATGGAACAGTAGTGTCGATATTTTTCGCGGCCCGATAAACCCATGACCGTTCCGCGCGGTTGAAGGGCATTTCTTCGCGATCCTGCGCAAAAAAATACTGCCTGAAAAATTCACCCAGATGCTCGAAAAGATATCTGAAGCGGCCAACAACGGGAAAATTTCGGCGCACCGCGTGCTTGGTTTGCGATACATCGATGATATACAGCACAATGACCCATAACGCGCCCATACCGATGACGAATACGAACAAGTAAGCGAATAGAGCCAGAACGTCGGATACAAAAGTCATCGATGCCTCACACCTGCATGCGCAGAACTACGTGCTGTTTGGTTGCCAGCCTATACTCCAACCATTTACGGTCAGTAACAAGTCGCACCGCAGGCTTGCAGCGCGGACTGGTCAATACCCTTATCAAGGCGTAACCTCAGGGCTATGATCAAAAAGTCTATCGCATTAATGATGGCCTGCCTGCTGACGGCCGGCTGCTCAAGCGCCGGATCGACCGACGCGCAAGAGTTGTCGGGCGCGGCCGCCATGGCGGTCCAGACAGTGGCCACCCATCTCGGCGTACCAGTTGCCGAGTTAAAGGTCGTATCAGACGATGCCGTGGACTTCAGCGACTCCAGTCTCGGCTGTCCGAAACCGGGCATGTCCTATCTGCAGGTCATTACACCGGGCCACAAGGTCGTGGTTGATTACGCGGGTCAAATGTATGACGTCCGGGTGTCAGGCGGGCGGGCCTTTATCTGCGAAACCTCGCGGCAGTAAAACCCGCTAGCCAGGCGCGCAACGGCTTACCAATCAGGTATCGCTTCGTCGGGCTCGCTGTCGGCGTTTACGCGCCTGTCGGAAAGTGACAGTCCGCCAGAATTTCAGACCGGCACTAAACGCTTTCTCGACAATGGTCGGCCGGTACCAGAGCATGTCGTCGGCCGTTATGGCAGCGTAATCACGATCGTATTTCAGCTTGATCCACGCATTTTTGTCGAATCGGCGTACCAACCTGAACATGAGGCGGTCAAACAGGCCCCCCTGGCGCGCTACGGCGGTCCCGAAATCGATCACTACCGGCTCATCACCGGCCTTAACGATGACGTTGTCCTTGCGCTTCAAATCACCGTGGGCAACACCCGCGGCATGAAAATCACTGATTACCTTGCGGAGCCGGTCGAAGAAGTCTGCATTGCCCCGGAGGTCATGGCGCGCTTCCTGCAGCGAGCGGCCTTCGATAAATTCAAGCACCAGGTATTTGCCATCCAGCACACCAGGCGAATGCGGGACGCCGGCCACGTCCCTCATGCGCTGATACACGCGCGCCTCCCGGCGCAGCATGAGTTGATGAAACCAGCAGGTGAGCACACCGCCGCCAGCCTCTTTGATGACCAGCTTGTGCCCGTTTTCATCGTACAGATACGCAGCGCCCTGGTAGCCGGCGCTGATGAGTGCGGCCGCACGGCGCTGCTCGTCGCCCATAAATGCGCGCAGTTTGTCCTGCAGGGGGGGATCCATCTGCAAACTATAGCCGATATTATTGGCCCGACCGATCAGTCAGCGATGCCGGACGGTAGCTGCCGCCACAACCACCACAGCCAGAACAGGGAATAGGCGACGATCGCCGGCTCCCAGTTCTGCTTCAGGCTTTTAGCGAACGACCAGCTGCTGCCGTCGCCGGATTTCGGCGCGAGCGAACGCGGCATCAAGGCCGGTATATTGGCGCTCCACTCGCGCCATGCGTCACCGAAAATGCCTTCGAGTTTCTTGTCCTCGTAGGAAATCGCCGGCGGGTACCAGAACCAAAGAAAGAACGCGCCCACGAGCCAGGGCCATACCTGGCCATTAGCGAGGCAGTAACCCGCCAGCATGATGATGTTGCCGGTATACAGCGGATGCCTGACCAGCGAATACGGCCCCGTCGTTGCTAGCTCCTTGTTTTTCATCACGAAACCGGAAGCCCACAGGCGAAACAGGATGCCGATAACGGCGATAGCAGCGCCGTACCAGAATAACCCCGGCCGCGGCGCGGCCCAGACGCTGTAAACGGCAATCAGCAAAATACCGATAGCCTGGCGAGAGAACTCATTGTAGCGAGCCTCCCTGATGACATGCGCAATCCCGGTCAGTTCAGGCAGATCAGCAGTACGGCGGCCCATAATTACACCCCTTTAATCTTGGCCGCAGATTCTAGCAGTTATGCCGCGTTCCGGGTGCCCGCGAAACAAGTCAGTTTCGGGTCCGCAAAGGCCAAATGAGATGCTACAATTCGCGGCCGCGCCAGCCTTGAGCTGCCGCTTAAGCCGCCGCCCAGGCCGCCGACAGCGTCGCAATGCCGCAGGGTGGAGCCGTGAAGACATACACCATTTTCTAAAAATGGGCCTGTAGCTCAGTTGGTTAGAGCAGGGGACTCATAATCCCTTGGTCGCAGGTTCGAGTCCTGCCGGGCCCACCAATTTTCTATGCAGTTGTCCGCGAAATCGATTCCCTGTGCTGAAGCAGTTAATGCCATGTATCGCGCGAGATTTTCGGCATGTGCGCCAGATACTTCATTAATTCGGATTGCGAATTGATCTCGAGCTTACGGAAGGTATTGAGTAAATGGGTCTTGGCCGTGCTGACGGAGACCTCGAGTTGATTAGCCGTTTCGCTTAGGTTCTTGGTTCGGTACAACGATTCACATAGATTCGCCTCTGCCTGCGTCAGGCCTTCGAGCGCGCAAAGTGAGTTGGCATCGACGGGTAAATTCACCGTCGGATCATAAATAAAGATGCCGTACGTCGGGCCGGTAGCGAGACCTGCTTCGGCAGCACTCTGCACGGGCAGTATCATCAACTGATAGGGCTTGGCCCCCGAGGGTCGCTCAATGGCCATCATAATCGGGCTGCCGGAAGCTGCCGCTTCGCGCGCCTGGTCGGTCGCCTGGAGCAAAGCCATAAAATCCTTTCGGGTTTCGGGGCTGCGAAATCGCAACCGTCCTTCATGCACCGACAGGCCGTCGTCGTTTCGGATGCCGACTTTAGCCATATAGTTCTGGTACATGACATAGGCGGCCGCGTCTACCAATAAAATTGAAAATGGCGCATGGTCGAGAATTCGACGTGTCGCCTGTGACTGTCGATCGATCCGGTTTAGGCTGTTCTTGATAGCTATGGCTCGGCGCCAATGCGGCAACAAGCCCGCAAGAGCTCCCAAGTCATCATCAGTAAATGCGTAATCATTTGGGCCACGGTAGTAGCAAACCACGATGCAACTGGTACGCTCCCGAGCAATCACACCGGCTATCGCGTAATTCAGCTCATTTGGAAGCACGATGCTTCGGTAAAACCCCGATAGCCCGGATTCATCGATCGGCTGCAATCGCGCGGCATCGTAGACATTGCCCTGATCCCAACCACGGTAATGAGCAACAAAATTTGCGCAGTCGTCAACCGATCCCAGTAGCTTATCGACCGTATCAGCCCCCAAGCCCGTTTCAGCAATGACGGTATGTTCGTGGCCGACCAGCGACAATTGAAGCAGGACCCCTTTCCGGCTGCCCAGCAGTGAACCCGCAGCCGCCACAATGGTGTCTTGACGAGCGCCTGATTCAACCCAGGCATAAATCCCGTCAATGGCGTTGAGCATCAGGTTACTGTCTGTGTTTGGCATGCTGCCCCCCAAAAAATAACGAAACACCTAAGCATCTTCTAAATCTAGCTTACTGCCGCACAACGCTGCACACACTTATTATCCCCGGCTCCACCATTCGGTGGATGCTCGTATAGGCCATTCTGGCCTATGTTGGGCCTACGCCCATACAACCGGTGCCCTTATGATCGCTCCAATACGGATTATCCCGGCATTTTTCTTGCTGTTTTCGGCAGCCGTGGGTTTGTCGCCTTTAGCGCCCGGCATTGCGCATAGCCAGGATTTTCCGGCGACCGGCCAAGGCATTATCGAAGAAATCGTGGTCACCACGAGAAAACGCGAGGAAAACCTGCAGGAAGTACCGATTTCCATCGGCGTTTTCGATGCGGATGCGATCATGAGGGTGGGCATTCGCGACCTGCAGGATGTCACCAAACTGTCCCCGAGTCTGCAATTCGATAAAAGCTACTCGCAGAATTCGGTGCGGGTAACCATCAGGGGCCTGAGCAACACAAGGGGCAGGTCTAATGTCGCGTTTCTGGTCGACGGAATCGATGTCTCGTCTGAAACTACCGGCACGAATGCCGGTTCGCCCTTGTTAATTAACCAGCGTCTGCTCGCTGACGTTGAGAGAATAGAAGTGGTACGCGGCCCGCAGAGCGCCTTGTATGGCCGCGCGGCGTTTGCCGGCGCGATTAACTATGTCAGCAAGAACCCGTCTGACGACTACGACTTCAACTTGTCGGTAGACATTGCGCAGTACGACAAACAGGAAATTTTCGCAGGCATCTCCGGTCCGCTGACCGATACGCTGGGTTTCCGCCTGACCGGTGTCGCTTGGGATGAAGAAGGCTACTACGACAATGTCGTGTCCGGCGAAGGCATGGGCGGCGGCAAAGGCAGTGGCATCGCAGGAACACTGCTGTGGGAACCGGTTGATAATTTCAGCCTCAAAACTCGACTGACCTACAGCGACGACGAATACGCGCCCGGCGCAATAGCCGGTATTCCGGATCGGACGATACCCGTTGCTGTTCCCCAGGAGGCGATTGATGAGGGGGTCGTCGTAAATCCAGAGAGCTATGTAGTTGATCTGACGCCTTTCGTTGGCGACGCGGATGGTCTGGAGGTACGTGCGAGCGAAGACCCCTTAACCGGGGAGGATTACCGCGGCAACACGCTCGACGTGTTTCGAGCCTCGCTGATTGCCTCCTGGGATGTAAGCGACTACACCCTCAGTTCTTATACCGGCTATACCGATGCGGACATGAGCCAGCGCTATGACCTGGATCGTCAGGCCGAGGGTCGACCGGATACCATTCTGGGTCATGGTGACATTGATACCTTCGGAAACACGGAACAGTTCAGCCAGGAATTCCGGGTTGCCAGCGATTGGGACAATTCGCCGCTGCAGGCAACTTTTGGCTTGCAGTATTGGAAAGAAAACCGCGACGATTTTAGCCGCAGCATAGCCGTGACCTGCTGGAACCTGAATTTTTGCGGGCCGGATCAGATCAGCGGGCCGCCGTTCGCCAGCTGGCAGGAACTCTATGCGGCGGTCTTGGAAAATTCGCCGGGATTTCGTGCGCCGGTGTATGCCAAAACAGATCATCGTTCCGCTTATCTGATGCTCGAGTGGGATATCACCGACACAGTTTCATTAACGCTCGAAGACAGGTTCGTCAAGGAAGACTTTGAAGCCACGCTGCCGGACTGGGCATCCTGCTTTAACCCTCACCCGAATAATGCTGACCTTACTTTTGAATTTCGCCCGCAATGTGCGATAGGTGAAATCGACACAGCGTCCGTCACTACTAGTTACCAAACGCCGAAGCTGACACTCGAATGGCAAACCACGGATCAGGTCATGCTTTACGGTCTCATTGCCAAAGGCGCCAAACCAGCCGGCATCAGCCTGGTCAGAGTCCCCGTAAAAATCGGCGATCAGGCAATCGAGAACTATATTTTCGACCCCGAAAAAATGTGGTCCTACGAAATTGGAGCCAAAACCCAATGGGCGGGAGCACTTGGAGCTTTAGTGGTCAACGGCGCAGCTTTTTACCAGGATTACACGGACAAGCAGACTAATACGCAGCAGGAAAAATGCTACATAAATGATAATGGGAACGAAATATGCCAGACGGTAGGGCAGGTCACGAATGCAAGTTCAGCGTGGGTCACAGGCATCGAACTAGAAACTAACTGGCTAACCCCACTCGAAGGGCTGTCCGTCGGCCTGGCTTATACATGGCTGGATTCGGAATATGACGATTTTCAGGACCCGACCCGTTCTGCCGGGCGGATAGCCGCCGTGGGCGAATGCGTAGATTACGTTGATATTCCGGCAAATGGCGGCCGCCCGCACTGCGTTCTGGACCTGAGCGGCAACAGGCTCGAGTATATGCCGGAAAATGCGGCGGTAGTAACAGGCAGGTATGAAGCCGATTTGTACGATACGGGCATGCAGTGGTACATCGAGTCAAATGCCTCTTACCAGAGCGAAAGATTCACATCTGCCGAAAACTTTACCGTTCTGGACGAATTCTGGCTGACCGACGTGCGACTGGGTTTGGTAAACGATGATTGGAACATCATTGCATACGTCAACAACGTTTTTGACAACAACACCATAAGTTCCAACGGCGGCAACACGGATGTCGCGGCCGGCTATGTAGGAGCCGCCCCGGCAGTGGTTCCGCCAACCCTGCCAACTGCCTTCCTGCCCCCGCCGAGAACCGCAGGGATCAGAATTCAATATCAGTACAGGTAAAGCGAGGACGAGGATCAGCGGATGAAAGCAACACGGATCCTAGGGATCGGCGCGCTTCTTCTCGTGCTTGGCATCGTAGGCTACGCCGCCAAATACATGTATGAAAGGCAAAAGCGTCTTAGTCCCGCCGACCCCGCCGCTCTCACTGCCCTATTATCGAGCGATGCAGTTACGGTAACCGTAAACGGCTGGTATACGTTTGAACCCGTCGGCACGTCAGCGTCCAAGGGCTTCATTTTTTACCCCGGCGGCGAATGTGACGAACGCGGTTATGCCGAGTTGATGCATGCCATTGCCGCTAAAGGCTACCTGGTCGTGCTGGTGCCAATGCCCCTGCAATTGGCGGTACTAGCACCGGACAAGGCGGAAGACGTAATGGAGGCTTTCCCGGACATTCAGTCATGGGCGATTGGAGGACACTCGCTGGGTGGCGCGATGGCGGCACGCTTTGTCTACAAACATCCCGGGCGTATCGATGGACTGCTGTTCTGGGATGCGTACCCCCCCAAAACAGATGACATATCTGAGCGCAATCTGGCGGTAACGCTGATACATCGCAGCGGTGATGACGGGGAGCCGCCTGACTATTACGCTGAGTACAAACATCTACTGCCTGCTGCCATGGAATACCGACCGCTCCCCGGAGCTGTGCATATTAACTTTGGCCGCTTCATCCCCGCGGCTCGGTTCCAGACTGAGCTACCGCCGAAACTCGATATCGATTCACAGCATCAACTGATCATTAGATACACCACGGAATTTCTTGCTGGACTGTAGACAATAAAAAAGCCCGGCTAAGGCCGGGCATCAATGACGTTCGAGAAGTGCCAATTTTCTATCAGTCTCCGCCGGAGCCCTCTTCCGACTCTTTGGCGGGCAACGTGGGCTGCGAGGTACCGCCGAGCATCCAGGGGATAACCCCCTTCTTGCGCATCTGCAACCGTTTGTCCCCTTTAATCAGTTCGTCGTAGTCGGGATTCTGCTTTCGAGCGAAATCCTCGAAATCCGATGAAACGGCCATCTCCTGCATAACCCGCGCCTGGCTGATAAGCCCCATAGGCAACTGCAGCTCGGCCTGAATCTTCCAGCCATCATCAGTCTTGCGAAACATTGTCATCATGTGACTCATGCCGCCCATCGCGGGCTTACCGATCGGCTGCATGTCATAGCGCAAATCATAGGTAACCGTCACCAAATCCGGAGCTAGCCACGTTGCCCGAGGATTCGAAACGATTTCGCGATAGGCGTAGAGGTTTGGTTTCGGCGGATTAAAGTAAGGCTTAACCGCATCCCTGCCGTGAAATGGCCGATGAAACTCCTCGGACACCAAAACGATGTTGTCGGCGTCCAGCCACATCTCCTCCAGAACCTTGCTGCTGGCATTAGGATCGGTGTCGTAGATTGCCTGCCTTTGCTTCAGCACTTCCAGTAGTTCCGCCGCCAGCTGCGGGTCTTCTTCTGCGAAGGCCGTCGTGACGCAAGAGCCGGTAATAAGCGCAACGGTAAAAATAGATTTTCTGATCATTGATTTGCTCCGTTGAGGTCAGTCGGCTGCTTTGCCATCACTGGCACCCGAACCAGTATTCCACTTGGGTAGACGAAAAGGCGGGCGTGGCGCCCAAGGAGTGCCATCCTTGCGGGCCTCAATACTGGCATCCGCTTCAACGAACTCATCGTACTGTGGGTTTTGCGCGCGCGCATAGTCGGCGAAATCCGGATCCAGCGCCGCCTCGTGAGTCAACCTCGCCTGACTGAGCAATGACATAGGAGTTTCGTAAAACTGCTGGATCTTCCAGTCGCCGTCCTGTTTGTGCAGAACCAGCGTCAGCCGGCTGACTCCACCGAGCGGCGTTCGCGTAACGGCATGCATATCGTAGCGCAGGTCCAGTGTCGCCAGAGCAATTTCTTCGGAAATTCGCGTTGCGCGCAAATTCGTATATTGCTCTCTGTAACCATACAGCGTGTTCCAGCTCGGCTTCCAGTATGCGGCAACCGGGCCGTAGCCATAGAAAGAGTTCACGAACTGCTCGGAAAGGTAGACGATATTTTCGTCCTGCAGCCATAGCTCGTCGAAAATGAGGCGGCTGCCATTGGGGTCTTTCTGATAAATTTCCGCCATTCGATCCAGAACGGGCTGAATCTCCTTTTCCAGCTGATCATCTGCATACGCCAATTGCAGCAGCACCGTCAGCCATACTATTAACCCGGTGAAAGCCTTCACATCAACCCTCCAAAACGATTTTGTAACGATTGTTAATAAAATAGCAGCAGTGCATGGCCGCGAGCATCAACCATTTGGATGAGCCCTAATCGGCTACCCGGACGGCTACTTTAATGATCACGCGATAGAAATCATGGATAACCCGCTACTAAGTCCCGAGACGGATCAACCCATCCGCCTTGTCCGGCCGCACGTGCTTTATAAATTTGCTGACGAAGAACCGGAAGCGCTTTCCAGTGGCCAGAAGCTATTGATTCGCATGGGCAACGGAAACGCAGCAAAAATCAGGCAGGTTCTGCAGACGCTCCGGGGCCTTATCGCACCTTCGGCAGACTAGGCGGTTCCAGAACAGGTATCCTGCAAAAGTCTCTTGGAGAAATAATTTAGGTGCCGGACACCTAACAATTAAGTTTTACGCCGGGCCTATTCGAATTGGGATCGACGTTTCACCCCATGAAGCCAAGATCCCGTTGAGCGAAGTTACCAATGTTCGGCACGATCTGCTCGATGCCGGCATCGGGAACTCCGAGCCATTTGCTTAGCGTGGCGACATATTGATCCGCCGATGTGGTCGGAATGAGCCGGCCGCCGGAGACTTCATCAGGCCCACCCATCGAAAGCTCTGGGTAAGTGCCAAAGAATTTGCTGCCATCCACTGCCCCGCCGACGACGACCTGGATGCCGCCCCAACCGTGATCGGTGCCGTCACCGTTGGATGTCAACGTACGGCCAAAGTCCGATTGAGTGAATGCCGTGACGCTGTCGGCCACTCCCAGCTGCTGCAACGCCAGATAAAAGTCGCCCAGGCACTTGCTAAGGTCGGCATACAATTGGGGTTGAAATTCATTTTGGTAATCGTGCGTATCGAATCCGCCGGCGCCGACAAAAAATATCTGGCGCTTCATCTGCAACTGTTCCCTGGCGCTGATAAGGTTGGCAACGGTTCGAAGTTGCCTGCCCAAGTCAGAGCTGGAAAACTGCACGGCCACCGGTTCTGCGTCGGCGATTGCTGAACGGATTGTTTCGTAAGACTGCAGCGCTCGCTGCTGACTTTCCGCAAAAGCGCGCCCATAGACGCTTTTATGACTGCCGGCCAGCACGCGTTCATAGGCTTCCCGCAATTGCTGTTGATAATACGTTTGCGGTTGACGAAAAGTGCCGTTGAAAGCGACCAATTTGGCGGGTCCGTCTAAGCCCATCACATAGGGCGTGGTCGCATTGGCGGTCAGCATTAGCTGATCGCCATGCAATGAAATATTGGTGGGGAAACGCTGGCCGGCAAGATCGTCACGGAACATATCGGCGATTCGACCGCCCCATCCGGTCCTGGAGACAGCCAGCCCCTTTAACGTTTGCCACTGATCCTGTTGGCTATTGTGCGAGAAAAGCTGCGGTGGGATATTGACAGCATCATCCAAGTACTTTTCCTTCGTAACCGGTTGCACCAGCGTGCCAACATTGTTGATAAAAGCCGCGTTTCCGTTTCTGAACAGATTACGCAATTCGGGCAAAGCAGGATGTAAGCCATAATTTACGCCGTCAGAATTGAGCGGAGTGATTCGAAGCAGGCTGTCCCTGGGAACGGCCAGGTTCTGCCTCGAGGCCGCATAGGCATTGTATTTGGCCACGCTTCGGGGCACGACCATGTTAAATGAGTCATTCCCGCCGAAAAGATAAATACAGACCAGAGCGCGATAATTCGAGAGCGATGCTGCGGAACCGACGGTTTGCCCAAAACCGGCAAGGGGCGAGACCCCGAGCGCTGCACCCGCACCCGCTGCTTTCAGGAAATCTCGGCGATTTATAACACTCATTCTTCTCTCATACCCTTAATACTGATACGCGAATTCCGGCGAAGACGCAATTAAGAAAATTGCAGCCGACGTCCTCGATTCGGGCCATTCGGCGGGAATATCGACAATGAGCTTACGCACTTCGGACCGAAGAGTGGCCGATATCTCTCCGCCCAAAAGTCTTTCTGCTATGCCGTCAATCAAGGCATCCGGGTCGGCGGCTAAGGCGTTGTCTTCTTCAAAATCGATGAAAATTTTACTCGGATACTTGTAGCCTTCCGGCTCCAGGGTGTTCCAGTCATGTGTTTGAAGGTACAGGTAACTCGTAAAAATGGTCGTCAGATAGTCGGTCGCAATTTGCAGCTCCGGCGCTACCAGCTGCATATCCCGTATTTCGCCCGGCGGCGCATAGTTCGGTTGAAAAAAATTGAAGACCGATTCCGCATCCAAAGGACCCTGACCAACCTGTTCCCACATTTTTTCTATGCGATACAGATTTGAGGTTTCTGTGGGCAATGCTCCGTAGGCACGCCAGAGCTGTGTGAGCCTCAGCAACGGCTCCTTGAGCTTCCCGTCAATTGGTGAAAACATGCCAGGACGAGCTTCCTTGTCCAGAAGAATCGCTTTTACGACAGCACCAAGGTCGCCTCTTATGCCTTTTCCATTGTCGTTGAAAACTCTGGCGACTCGAGCGACATAGGCCGGCGATGGGTTGCTGGTAACAAGCCGCTCAATCAACCGCGTACTGATAAAAGGCCCAACATTCGGATGCTGGAAAATGTTATCCAGTGCATCCTTTAAGTCTCGTTCGCCGTCATTCCTGGCAGGCAGCGTGACGCCATTCAACAGAGTTTTCGGCCCGGTATCATGCCGCTCCGGAATCAGCACCATAGGCACCGTGCGGTTGCGATTATTTGGGTGTATGGGCGGATAAGGCTCATCCGCGCTTTTATCGTAATACCAGCCGGTAAAAACGTGCGCAAAGCCCTGAATGATATCTTGCGTGTAGGTAGGAATCCCATGGCCCTGCGCGTCCTTTTTAACTGTGCCATCGATATTTAGTTCGTCCAGACCAATCGTAAAAAGCTGCATCAGCTCTCTGGCGAAATTTTCGTCCGGTCGAATATTTTTCTCCGGGTCAGGCTTCAGGTTGCCAAGCATGCTGAGATACATGCCCATGGCCGGATGCAGCGTGACATCTTCCATGAGATTCCGAAAGTTGCCAAAAGCATTGTTTGCCAGCATATCCTGATAGCTGGCGATGCCGAGTCCCCAATCGTGAAGTACTCCGACTTCTGAAACCACCATAATTTCAGAAAGCGCAAACGCCACGCGCTGACGGAGCTGATCGGGACCATGAATCGCATTCCTGATCCAGACTGCTGTCCGAGTGGTCCTTTCGATATCTCCGGTTATTTGCAGCTCGGCATAAACGAAGGGCAAGGAAAGAGAAACGGGTAATTCCATTTGCTCGTCTATCCAGGCCTCGTAACCCATATCGACGACCCGGCTAGCTTCTTCCTTGGTGGCTCCGAGAGTCGCCTGGTTAAGGAAACGAAATGCATCAGCTATCGTGCGTATCGGGTTCGGTCGCAAGTTTGCCACCTGATTGCCTGACTCAAGCTCCCGGACATTAACAAGCAGTTCCTCGCTCGAATCTCCGCTCGCTATAATAAATGCGTATTCCTTATCATCGCCGCCAAGATCAGCTGCGACGGAGAGGCTCTCGGATTGCCAGCTGCCGTCAATAACCTGGCGACTACCCAGAAAACTTCCCGAGCCGACATCTTTCAGAATCAAGCTCTGCTCACCGTTGGGCTGGTTTTTGACGAGTATCACGTAAGCGGGATCATTTGCCATTCCGTCGCCATCGCCATCACGCTGCACCGAGAGATCGAGCGCATCTGGCTGCCACCATCCCGTCGCCAGCTCAATAGCTGGCAGAGCTTCACCGTCTGCAATACGCACGGACAGGATTCTGGCTTTGCCGTCATCCTTGCCCTTGACCAGCGCGCTAACCCGCGATTGCCCCTTGGTCATGCTGACACCGGCTAACGACAATAGCTGCTGCCGCGGCTGAGTAATTGTCCAGTTACCGAGCAGTTGGCCATCCAGGGTGCGCAACTGCACAGCCTGGCGCCACGGGTAATATCTCTGCGCGAGGACGGCGATCGACGGATCATTGGAAATACCGTCACCATTGGTGTCATCCACTACGGCAACGTCTATCGGCTGATACGTAGAGTTAAAGAAACCGATGTTGGAACCCACTTTCGAGCCATCTGCTTCGGCAGTGCGCACCTGCACCGACAGAGTCCCTGTCTCATTGTTTAGAGCCAGAAGCGCAATACGGGAATCTTTTACGGACCCCTCGCCGCCACCACCTGAAAAAGCCGCGAGCGCCACGGGCATCCAGTGTCGCGCAAAGAAACTGACTGTACCCAAAGGGCTGCCATCTGCCGACGAATAGAGCCAAACCTTCGGGCCCTCGCTCAGTGGCAGAACTGCAACATCAGCGAACCCGTCCGATGACAAATCAGCTATAGGGGCGATGTCGAAACTTTTTTCTGCTGCATTCCCTGTAGCGGAGGCAAGCATACCTATGCATAACAGCAAAGCGACTGAATAGAACTTAGACATAGATAGAAACATGGGTGCGAAGCTTCGGCCTTGCCCACACGCGGCCGAAATCGAAGCAAAGCAATACACTTGACGCACCCTTAATAGGGTGTTTTACTTTTGGGTGGCTCACTGATATCCCCCTTCCTAGCGCTCCTCGCGAGATTGCTGAGCCCGCGGTACGCTTTAATTATTCCCTTAAACAATAACCGCCAATATTTTCCAACACAAGCTTCGGGGGGCCACCCTTTGGTCCCTGCGCCAATTATTCTGCAACGGGCAGGTCGGCTGCACCGCAATAGTTAGCTGCGACTTGGTGCGCGATAGCCCGCGAATTGCCCCAATTATTGATCCGGATAAACAGCCAAGCCGTCTGCCGTCATCGTCACCTTGCCCGTTTCGTTGAATTTGACGCGCCCGAGGTTTTTAGCCTCGATGTCGACATGCCCAACCACCCGGTAAGGCAAGCTAAACGCGCTATCGCCCATGAACAGGGGCAACCACGCAACCGCCGCATTCGACGTCAGGTCAACCAGCAGGTCGACATTGCGTGCAGCGCGAGCCGGAATGGATACCTTCTGCCGCGGCCGCCCCCGCGCCGCGTGGGCACCATCGAGGTGCAGGTCAACAATGCCGCTGCTCACCGGCAAGGCAACATCGTTCGGGTTCTCAACACGCACCGTGCAGATCAGTCGGGCGCCGTCCATTGAAACGGTGGGGCTGTGAATACCTGCCACACTAATAACCGGGGGTCGCAGGTCCGCAGCGCAAATTAGGGCGCTATAAGACAGCAATAGTGATACAGCAACCTGCCTGAACAGGACTATCGACCGTTTAGCACGCTTCCTTGCCTGCTGCACATGCGTCTCCTTGATTGAAGCGAAGCTTCACTGTTTTTTTGAAAAAGGCCGGACAGCCTTTTCAGGGCCGATCCGATCCTCAGCTTACCGCATACGTCGGGGTAACGCCTGAAATCTTCGAACGTGTTTTCGCGCAAGATGGCTGCCAGGCGCGCAACCTGATTTTGCGACCGAATCAGCGAGCAGTGCGGCGGTCACGCTCGCCCCAAACACCCGTTTCACCATTAAAGTTTAGATAGCGCATGTCTGTGGTGACAAATACTGCAAAGTCTTCCACCTTCAGTGATTCGAGCTTTTCCCCTGCCTGCGTTTTCAGGTCTCGCCAACCGGCGTTAATTCCATAACCAATCACACGCTGATTCGTGATCACGACAACCACGCCTTTCCCTTCAGCCTGCTCTTCAATGCGCTCCTGCGCGCCCAGTTTGATTTCATCGAAGCGACTGAAACGAATGTTGGATGCGACGAGGCGTTTACCATTGATTATCAGGGATACCTGCTTAGGGATCGCATCGCTCGCCTCGGCAGCCGCCGACACAAAAAACCACGTCGAGGTGGCAAGGACCGCAAGTAAAAGTGCGTGGCAAGAAGAAAAGTATTTTCTGGTAGCGCTCACGTGCTTTCGTTATCAGGCGTGTCGTTATTATTAGCGCGCGGACCATCAAGATAATATGAATCCGCGGCGTAATGAGGCCCTTTCATGACAACCACCACCAAGCAACCGATTGCAACCGTAAGAACAGCTGTCCAGACAGTCATAATCGCGCCCGCAGCGACGTAATCAATAATATGCAGGCGCTTTGCGGCTTCAACCACGGATCCGTCCGGGGGCAACATTCTGGCCAGCATAGCCACCAGCAGCGGTACACAGGTCCCCCCGGCCCAGTAAAGCGGTAACTTTTTCAGTACCAACCGCTCCATACCGGGCGGTTCCCGACGATCGCTGATTTTTCGAAAAGAACCCATGTCTCTTAAATTTGCCAGTCTTAAATTTGCAAGTCTTAAATTTGCAAGTAAAACTATAACTTATCAGCCAATACTACTACGGATGAAGCGCCTTCCTGAACCAATAGTCCTCGGTGCGCGCAGACCTGACCAACAGCTCCGGCGTCTCCGGCTCGTGCCAGGGAAGGTCCGCGTGAGCTTCCGCGGATTTGCACAAGCAGTCGAAAACCAGTTTGTTCTTTACACTCATGACCCGCTCTCCGGCTTGTCAGATCAAAGGTCAGGCACCCTCGCCCGCGGAGCCTCCCGCCGGCGCGGAACCACCCTTTTGTTCGGCCTGCAATTCGTCCAGCAATTTAACCGTTACGAAATTGGTCCCGCGTTCCTTTGCTGCTGTCTCCGCGTTCTTGATGATCATCGGCTGCACGAAACCGGGCGCTTTCTCGATCCGCTTTAACGCGGCATCCTCCCATTCCAGCGTTGCGTTCGACTTTGCATCGCGGGGTATGACCGGTTCCGATTTTCCGTAGTCGACCGCCCGCGTCGGTTCTACGCTGTCGATATCGACGTAGCTGAGCTCCGCGACCGACACCTCGGTCTCGGCGCCCGCCGGAACGCGGGGCATCGCTTCATATACCCAGCCATTCGGGTGGGCTTTCCGGTTCGGCGATGGAATGATTCGCACGGCATCATCCGGCGCTTGCAACGCAGAGCGATCAATTTGCCAGCCTTTGTCGCGCAGCTTCTCCAGCAAGCCCCAATAGGTCAGCATGATCTTGTCTTCATCGTGCGTATAAATTCCGGAGGCCTTCGGCCCTGTGGCCGCCAGTTTCGGCCGCTGTGATTCAGCCAATGCCTTATCCTGATGCACGTTCTGCAAATTGCGGCGCGTATGTTCAGCATCGAAATCTTCTTCCATGCGGTAATTGCGAAAAAACATGTGCCGCATCACCGTGCGACGCTCATCGATCGGCGTGGTGAACTCATAAAAGATATTGAACTCGCCTGAACCGATCCCCCCGATTTCAACCTGGCCGCGCAGGGTAAAACCCGGCAGGAAAAACTTCATGATGGATTCGACCTTGGCTCCTGCCTCGCGCATCTCGCTCCAGACACCTTCGCTCGGCGCCGCGTTCACCTGCATCACGGACTGGAACCCATGCTCGGTGGCGGTTACGCGGTGCTCCGGCGCCTGGATCGGGTTCGCATTGCCTTGAAACAGGATGCCGTGCACGACCGGAAGGTGCACATAATCAAGATTGGTAAACTTGGCCGTGTGGTAATCGGCCTCCCAGACTTCCTCGTTCGCAGTGCATCGGTAGGCCTCATCATCCCATTCCGGCATATCGAAAATGGGTGATGCCGCGTCCGGCTCGTCGCCCAGACACACCCAGATGCAGCCGTATTTCTCGACAGTCGCGTAGGCATCGGTTTGCATCCCCGGCGCCACGACCTGCACATCGTGATTGCGCCTCGAAGGGATAAGCGTGCAGTCGCCCGCCCCGTTGAATCGATAGCCATGAAACGGGCAGGCCAGCGTGCCGTCTTTATACAGGCAACCGTCGGCGAGACTCGAGCCCCGGTGCGGGCAGACGTTACTGATGCAACGCGGGGTGCCGTCCATTTCGCGAAATAGCACGAGGTCCGCGCCGAGCATGCGCACTTTGAGGGGCTCGTTCTTCAGGTCCTTACTGAAGGCAGCGACATACCAGACATTGGTGTACACATTGTTCTCCTCTAGCGCTATTCGTTTGACTATTCTTTTGCCTATCCGTTTGCCTAACCCGTACATTGAACGATTAGCTGCAAGCTCGTGGACCGGATACTGCAGACTACTAAATATCCGGGCACGGGGCATCTCCACCGCGGTCACAACGGGATTGCAATACAAGATATCAATCAATCACTTACCGGCAATCAAAATTTTCCCTGCACCTTAACCCCATTTGTTCTCCGCAGCCGTTAATAACCGTATACGCCGCGAGTCGCGGCCAAAAAACGGAGAACGACATGGACCGCTTCACCTTATATCTGAACACACACAGTTCATTGCGACGCTTACTGCTACTGCTGACAGCAAGTGCTTTCACACTGCTGGCCTGCTCGACGCCAACCGAGCAACCAACGGCAAACTCGCAGGCAGCACCTAAAAAACCTCACCAAGACCCGGCCGGCATCGAACAGGAGCCGGCTGCGCCAAAGCACTCTGCGGATAAGCTCGAGGAAATTAACGTGCTCGCGCGCAGGCGCGCGGAACGTTTGCAGGAAACCCCACTGGCCGCCGCTGCAGATATTTCACAGGGCAGCGCTGACATGGCTATTGCGTTGCACGGTGGTCCGGTGGGCCGCTATGCAATTGAGCCTGTGAATCGCGAAAATTATGCTCACTACAGCAATAACCCGGTCAAAAGGGTCAGCGAAAACCCCGTCTCTACTTTTAGCATTGACGTCGACACCGGCGCCTATTCCAATGTGCGACGGATGCTGAATGACGGCTACCTGCCGCCTCAGGATGCCGTGCGCATCGAAGAGCTGATCAATTACTTTGGCTATGACTATACCCCGCCGCGCGATAGCAGCGCGCCTTTCAGCATCAACACGGAGATTGCGGTGACGCCGTGGAATCCGACGACACACCTTTTACGCATTGGGCTGAAGGGTTATGAGATGCCGCGAGAGGAGCGGCCTGCCGCGAACCTGGTATTCCTTGTCGACGTATCGGGATCGATGCAAAGCCCGGACAAATTACCGTTACTCAAAAGTGCTTTTCGACTGTTGACGGCACAACTCGGACAACAGGACTCGGTAGCGCTCGTGGTATACGCCGGCGGCACCGGTATCGTGCTGGAACCGACCCCCGGCGACCGTAAAGCCACAATCATGAGCGCGGTCGACCAACTCAGTGCGGGAGGGAGCACGAATGGCGCCGCAGGCATCAGGCTGGCTTATCAAATGGCTGAACAGGCTTATATTGCTGACGGCATCAACCGGGTCGTGCTCGCCACCGACGGCGACTTTAACGTCGGCACCGTCAATTTCGAATCGCTCATTGACCTCGTCGAAGAGCGTCGTACGGGGGGCATTTCTCTGACTACCCTCGGCTTCGGCACCGGCAACTACAACGATCATTTGATGGAGCAACTGGCTGATAAGGGCAACGGCAACTATGCGTATATCGACAGCCTCAATGAAGCACGCAAAGTGCTGGTCGAAGAACTCTCGGCCACGCTGCACACGATTGCGAGCGACGTAAAAATTCAGGTCGAATTTAACCCGGCGGTCGTCGCCGAGTACCGGTTGATCGGCTACGAGAACCGTTCGCTGCGCCGGGAAGATTTCAACAATGACAAAATCGATGCTGGCGAAATCGGCGCCGGGCACAGCGTTACCGCCCTCTACGAGATAAGCCTGGCCGAAAGCGCCGGACTGCGGATAGACCCGCTACGCTATGGCAGCAAGGCTGACACAAGCGGCCAAAAAGACGATGAACTTGCATTCGTGCGGCTGCGCTACAAGCAGAAAGCCAATAGCGCCAGCAGGCTAATCGAACAGGCTCTGATTACCGACGACATAGTCGACCTGACCCGGGCAAGCACTGAATTGCGCTTTGCTGCCGCCGTGGCTGCCTTCGGCCAGCAACTGCGGGGCGGTGAATACCTCGAGAGCTTTGGCTACAAGGAGATTCGCGAACTCGCCGATGCCGGCCGCGGCAACGACCCCTTCGGTTACCGCGGCGAATTCGTCGGCCTGGTGGCGCTGGCCGAAAGCCTGTCGACCAGCCAGCCGGACCGGGTCGCGGTTCGCTAAAATGCCGGCCCCGGGCGAGCACACCGCTTGCCCGGCGCCCGGCGATGCGATGGCGTATGCTTTTGCCAGCGATGACGGATCTGGACGATACAGCATTGATGTTGCGCTACGCGGATGGCGACACGGGGGCTTTCGAGACCCTGTATGGCCTGCATCGCGCCCCATTGTTCCGGTTCTTGCTGCGCCAGGCGGGCGATCGCCAAATGGCTGAAGATATTTTTCAGGAGGTCTGGAGCCGAATAATCAGTAACAGTTCAAATTACCGCCCGACCGCCAGGTTCACAACCTACCTTTACCACATTGCCCGGAACTGCATGATTGACCAATACCGCCGAGCCGCGACCCGGCCTGGAATCCGCAACGCCGAAGGCAGTCAGATCGACCAGCTGGTGTCGGCCGACAACCCGGTTGCCAACGCAGCCAGAACAGAAATGCTTAGCTCGATAGAAGGAGCACTGCTCAATTTAACGCATGAACAACGTGAAGCGTTCCTGTTAAAGGAAGAAGGCGGATTCACGCTACAGGAAATTAGCGAAATCACCGGTGTCGGCCGCGAGACGGTTAAAAGCAGGTTGCGCTATGCACTCGGCAACCTGCGAAAATTTTTGACGGCGGCTGATGAAGTGACCCTGGTGAAATAAACCTGGTGAAATAAACTTGGTGAGACGAGATGGATAGAAAACCAGGCAAGCAAGAAACATCGCAAGCCAGTGATGCAGAGCTGGATCAGTTTCTGAGTGGCGATTCGCCCGTGTCAAAGGCCTACCGCAAGCTTGGCGATGAAGAGCCGCCGGCGAAGCTGGATCGCGCCATACTCGACGCGGCGCGCAATCACGCTAAACCAGCTGGACAAAGGTGGCTGGATATCGACCTGCGCTTCTGGCGTCACTGGTCGAGACCGATTACAACCATTGTGATAGTCGGTTTTTGCCTGTCGGTAGTGCTGCAGATCATGCAGACTGCGCCGGTAGCGCCCATAGAATTCAATGGGAATGGCTCAGTCAATACCTGGGCTGATGCAACGGGGCCGGCGCAGCCGAAAGCACCGACGACCCAGCAACCGGCTATTGCTCGAAAGCAAATGCGCAGCACGGCGGAAGGCAGTCTGGAAGAAATTACGGTCACTGCGCGAAAAAGGCTCGAGACGCGTCAACAAGTACCGGTGGCGGCCACTGCCTTGCCGACGGCGCCGCCCGACAAAGTCCTGGCGGAGGCAGACGGCAGCCCTGTTGTGGACGAAGTCGGTGCTAAAGCACGGCACGTTCTGGCGGATGACGCGCGCGATGCATGGGAACACGGCGCGCGGCCGACAGCCGAAGTCTGGCTGGCAGGAATAAATTCACTGCGCGCCCAGGGTGAGCTGGAAAAGGCCGGCATTGAGCTCGATCGGCTGACACTTGTTTACCCGGAGGCCCTCGCAGCAGGCGCGTCGAGCGGGCCAACAGGGTTCACCGCTGCAACAGATGAACCCGTCCCGAGAGACGCCGCCGCAGACCTGGATTCCGCAGGCGCACCCTACCCGAGTCCGGATGTCTGGCTCGCGGGGATCGACTGGCTGGAACAACAGCAGCGTGAAGAACAAGCTGCGGTCGAGCGCGACAAGTTTGCCCAAATCTACCCCGGCTACCTTAAACAGAAGGCCCTCGCGCCGCGGCCATAGTCCCCGGCCACGGCAACGCCGACCAGAAAAAATACGCAGTAAAGGCACCCCTGATAATTGCTGTTTACTGCGCGCAGCACTATGCTTCGCAGTCCAACGCGGCTCCATTACGACATAAAAAAACTTTTTTTGCATGCGCGGGGGAGCGTGTCTGGCATGAAACAAAAGCAAAAAATGGATTCCAACACGTCGGGTGCTGCCACGGGCGGATCCGCCGGTCCGCCCGCAACGCTAAATTTCGCCCTGACACCGCGCTCGCTGGCAGGCACATTCGCAATAGTCGTCGCCGAGTTAAATCGGGCCTCGATTTCCCTGGGCCGCAATTAGTCCCGCACTTTTATAGTGAAGGCATAGACCGACAGCAGCGTCAGCACGCTGATGCTTAGCAGCACCGGGGCCGTAGGCCCAAACCACGCAAACAGGTTGGTACCCGCCAACGGCCCGACCACCATGCCCAGAATCGGCGCCGCGGAGAGCAGCCCGCCGACGGCTCCCTGCTCATTAGGCTCTACGCTAAGGCTGGCCCCGCCGGTGATACCCGCATTGGCGAGCGCCAGCGAGGCCCCCAATAAGCTGAACGCGATGCAGAGCAGATAAATATTGGAGCTCAAGTACAGCGTGATAAGCCCGAGAATGAAGATTGGCAGGCCCATGCGAAACAATGTGCGTGTTTTAAATTTGAACATCTGCATCACTATCGTCTGCATCAAGACTGCAAAAATGGCCATACAGACGAGCGCGTACATCATTGCCGCCTGAATATTGGTGATCCCCGTAATGCCAACCCGTTTCTCGATATAGAAAGCGGTGATAATCTGGATCATCGTAAAACACATCCAGAAACCACCGAGCAGCAGCAGAAAAGGAAACACCCGGCTGTCATTCCAGGCCAGTTTCCCGGGTTCTCCGCGCTGCATCGATTCATGCTTCACAGGCTCCTTGAGCAGCGCGCCGACCAGCAGCATCGCGAGCAAGGCAAGCCCGATAGCGACATACATGGGCGCAATCGGGCTGATAAATGCAAATGCGCCGCCGACGACCGGACCGATCAAGGTGCCGACTCCGGACGTCATGCCGATAAGCGCCATGCCCTGGGACCGCTGCGCCCTGCTCGTGGTGTCGGCCATGTAAGCCGTGGCCGACGGATTAATTGCGGACGCGAGCGAACCATAGACAAGTCGCGCGGCCAGCAGAGCAAAGAACAGCAAAGTGGGGTCTGGGTTGCCGCGCAGCCCCCATTCGAGACCGATAGCCACCATCGCAGTGCCAAGGGCATACCCGAAAAGGCCGAATATCAACATCGGCTTGCGGCCCACACGGTCGCTCTTCTTGCCCCAGTAGACCGCAAACAGGGCCAGCGCCAGGTTGGACAGCGACATGATGAACCCGAATTTACCGAGCGTTAGCCCGACTTTTTCCACGAGCGGCTGAAACACGATAAACAGGACGGACTGGCCTATACCGTAGGTAATCAACCCAAGCAGCAGAACAATTTTGTCGGCCGTAAGAAACGGCTGGCCTGACTCGTCAGTGGCCTCTTGGTGAACCTTGGAATCGCCGCTTGCGCCTTGTCCGTGCATGTCCTGCTCCATTTTGCGTCGACCTAATCTAAAGCTTCTTGCTGCATGAAGGTCAAGCTAAACGATACCCTGAATTGACCCACCGCTGACCCGCAGAGGAATCAGCTCGATTGCTCCCCCGGCGGCAACATGCCTTATAGTGCGCATTCGGGAGAACAACAATGCTAAAAAAATCAACGATGAGGCCTTTTGACAAAGGCGATATTTTTCTCGGCTGCAGCTACCTGAACGATCCTGCCGACGATCACAAGGGCGAGGGCCGCATACTGCAATTCGACAAGAATTGGCTCCCCAAAGGAACCTTGTATACGGCCGGGACCCGCTACCTGATTGTCGGCTGCAGCTTCGGGCCGGACGGCGTACTGTGGGGTTTTGACAGCCAGGGCCATACGGTCGTGCGGGTCGCTCCCGATGGCGCGCAGATGGAAAACTGGCATCCGGGTCGCGGTTTTGGCAGCACCTGCTGGGATAACGAAGGCAACCAGTATTTCGGCGAATACTTTATCGGCCGGGAGATCTGGAAAGGCACCACCGCGGACACGTTACCCGATGGTTCACTCGGGGATGGCAATATCTACAAATACGACTCTGACCTGAATCTGCTGCAGAGCTTCGAAGTCGAAAATGCTCCCGAGCGCACGAAGTTCAAGGGCGTCACCCATATGACTATCCACCCGTCGAAAGAGTTTATTACCTATACGACGGAAACCGGTCGCCGGCTTATGCGCTATGACATTGTCAACGATCGCCAGATGGAAGACCTCGACTATTTCCCGGACACTGATCCCAACGATGAGGCCGACAAGCGTTGTTTCATCGCACCGACCTACATGGCGGACGGTCGCCTGCTCTGTACCGGATCTGACGGGCTGCGCCTGTATGGCGAAAACGGCAAGGTATTAAAGACATTCGCTTTGCCAGGTTACGGCTGGGCGCAATGCTGTCCCGATGCGGACTCGAATTTTGCCCTGGCTGCCAATATATGGAATGGGCTTGCCGCACGCGTCAATCTGCTGAGCGGCAAACTCGAACAGACAGTTGATTCAGGATTCACGGCACCGTTCAGGTCGCTGGCCGGCATCGCTGCGTTCAGCGGCTAATGTCGAACCGGCGGGAATATAGCGCTAGACTGAACAGGCCGTTGTCCAGGCAGGCTCATAAAGCTCTGCGGATGGCAGGTGATTTTCAATTAGCAACGCTGCGCGCGGGAAGCCAACATGTTTAGAAATTCAGGTTTTAGACTTCTACTATTCGTCGCATGGGCTACGATAACCGCCGGCGCGTGGGCTGCGGGCGACCACGGTCATGGTGGCACAGAGGGCAAGGCGCCGAGCGGCCCTATCATCGACTCTCGGGAGCTGACTCCGGACGAGGCGGTCGTGCAGTCGGTGCTAGACAAGTACGCGCTCGCAATGGAGCAGAAATCGGTTGAACTGATGGAACAAGCTGTCATACCCGGCGACTTCAGCACCATCGAAAGCGGCTACCCAAACTGGAGCTGGGAGGATTTCAGAGACAACCATTTGCTGGTGGAGATGGACACATTTACCGACGTCAATTACGAGATCAAATTGATTGCAGGCGAACTCAAGGGTGCGCTCGGCTTCGCTGTGTATACATATACTGCTTCAGGCAAGGCGCAGGGAAACCCGGTCAGCATTACCGGTCTGGGTACGGCCATCCTTGAAGAAACCAGCGCGGGCTGGCGAATCCATCACCTGCACACCTCGGCCCCGCGCAGCCAGCTCGAAGGCATGAGCGGATCCTAATTGTGGCAGTGACCCGGAATTCAGCGGAGTTTAATATGCGGCGCATGAAACTAGTATTAAGCACCTTATCGGTTGTCGCTATTTTGGGCGCGGCAAGCGGTTGCACGGGGCAATCGGGAGAACGCGCTGCAGAGGGCGCAGGCGTGGGCGCGCTGGCTGGCGCTGCCGGAGGCCTGGTCAGCGGCCTGCTGTGGGGCGGAGACCCGCTGGAATCCGCGGCGCGCGGCGCAGTGATAGGTGGAACGTCTGGTGCCGTGGCCGGAGGCGTGAGCGGAGCCAAGGCGGACAAGGCGCAGGCGGAAGCTGCGGAACAACAGAAAATCGCGGAACTGAGGGTGCGGATCGGCGAAGACGCTTTCGCTGGCGTAACAGCGCTGGCCGAATGCAAACACGGCGTGGCCGAAGCCAACGCCGAGGTTGCCGCAAAATCGAAAGATTCGAATTACGCGCTGGCCGGTTTGTGGGTTGATGCCATCAGCCGAGCCGATCGCGGCGACCTGGCCGGAGCACGGAGTTTCTATTCAGAGATCGTCAAGTGGGATCGATCTGTGGAGAACGAAGACCAGGCAGAAGCCAAACTGCAGAACTCGCTTACCGAATTACAGAATATCCGCAAGCGTTATAAATTGCCGGCCAGCTGCTCCTGACGGCTAAGTTGATTGCGTAACGCAGTATTCACCAGGTAGGTGTTATCCCAGCTTTCCCGCACCGGCGCCCGTCCGGTTGCCGGCCCCATACGCACGATGACGAGCCCCGCGGACGGAACCACGTAAACACGCTGAGCCCCGAAACCGGAAGTATAAAAAGTATCCTCGGCGTCAAACGGATCGGTCCGCTGGTAACCGCCTTCCAGCTTGGATGCACGGGGGTTCAGTGCGCGCGAATAACCGAGCCATATGTGGTAACCGTACCAGTCGAAAGTGGGCGATGCCGTCACCATGCGGTCGACGAAATCTGCCGAAACAATGCGGCGGCCATCAATTTCGCCACGGCCCAGCAGCAGCATTCCGAACTTCGCCCAATCCATAGCCGCCGCCAGCAAACAGCACGACGAGTGCGCTTTGCCCCCCGCACTATCAAGCCACAACTCAGCATCCGCGCCGCCCATCGGCTCCCACAGGCGCTTTGCCAGATACTCCGCATAGGTATTACCTGTCGATCGCTCCAGCAGCAAGCCCAGTAACTCGCTGTTGACATTGTTGTAGTTGAAACGCGCACCGGGCTCCCAGTCCAGAGGTGTGCGCAGCAGGACGGGGGTGATGTCGCTACCAAATAACCAGCGAAATGCATCTGAGAAAGGATTCAATGAAAACGGATACTCCAGCAGTCCACTGGACATCCACAGCATCTGCTCGATGGTGATCTGGCCGCGCGGATCGTCGCGCCACTCCACGACGTATTTTCCGAAGGGGTCCGTCAGCGAGTCTATATAGCCGTCTTCCACCGCCGCCTGCAGCAAAACCGGCAGAATACTCTTGTGCATCGATTGTGACTGCGCCAGTCGTTGGCGGTTCCAGCCCTCGGCATACCATTCGGCCTGAATACGGCCGTCCTGGACCACAACAAGCGCCCATGAATCCTGGGCCGCTGCATATTCCTGCATCGCGGTCAGGCCGGCCGGGCTGATCAGCCGATCGCCGGGCGCCGCGACGGGCAATATGAGCGGTGCCGCGCCGTTCAGCGGCACACGCGGCCGCAGAGCCTCGAAATCATCGGCAGCAGCCGTAAACAAACTGAGGTAGCGCTGAGCTACAACCGGTTCAGTAACGTACAGCGTCGCCAGTGCCAACAGTGGCAGGGCCGCTGCGACAGCCAGCAGCCACTTAAGTAGTCTCAATCTTCGCCTCCATTGCTTATTTCGCCGAATCGTTGCCGGGTAGCGCATACGCAACCAGGTAGTCCTTAACTTTGGAACCATACAACCACATATGGCCGCCCGATGCGATCACCACATACTGTCGACCGTTGACCTCGTAAGTCATTGGCGTTGCCATCGATGATGTCGGGGTTCGCACTTCCCAAAGAGTTTCCCCGGTCTCGACATCCAGCGCTCTGAAACGCTCATCGGCGGTGGCACCGACAAACACCAGCCCGCCGTCGGTGACAATCGGCCCGCCCGACATCGGTGTTCCCCATTCCAGCGGCAGCGGGAAAGGCATCAGGCCGTCGAGCACGCCAAGTGGACGGCGCCAGTTGATTTCGCCGCTGACCAGATTGACCGACAGCATCTCGGCCCAGGGCGGTGCAATACAAGGCGACATGAAATCAGACAGGAGGGGGCCGAACTGCACAGCATAATCGGTACCCTGGATGTGACCGGGCGGACCGAAGGGCTTGCCGGACATAGGATCATTAAGCTCTGTTTCACTGACGTCGTCGACTGGCACTAAGCGAATAAAAGTCGGTGTTTTGTTGACCGGGACGATGAGATTCTGAGTCTCCGGATCGTAAGCGGCGCCGCCCCAGTTATTGATCGATAACCCGGGCATCATCACCGTGCCCTCCACGCTGGGCGGCGTGTACATGTCACCGTAACGCATGCCGGCGATTTTTTTGCGACAAGCATTCTTGTCAAATAACGTAAAGCCCCATGCATCGTCAGGCGTTATCGAAATTTGTCCGAACGGCTTGGGGTGCGTCGGGAACGGTTGCGTTGGCGAGACAACCTCGCCCGGCACGCCGTCAGTGGGCACGGGCCGCTCTTCAATCGGGAACAGCGGTTCACCCGTCTCGCGATGAAGGATAAAGGTCAGCCCCTGCTTGGTAAGCTGCAGAACCACCGGCACGGATTCACCGTCAACTTCCAGATTGAGCAGGATCGGCTGCGAGGGAACGTCGTAGTCCCACAAATCATGATGCAAAGTCTGGTAGTGCCACACGACTTCGCCTGTGGACCCACGCAGAGCAACGACAGAATTTGCATAGCGATTATCGCCCGGACGATCGCCGCCGTAGTACTGCGGCCCGGCACTTGCGGTCGGCAAAAAAACCAGGTCACGCTCGGTATCAACCGACATCATGCTCCAGACATTCGCGCCCCCGGTCCGGGCCAGGGCGTCCTCAGTCCAGCCTGCAGCCGCGGGATCATTCAGGTTACGGGGCACGGGGTCGAAACTCCAGCGCAAGCGGCCGGTGCGCGCATCAAACGCCCTGACCGCGCCGCTCGGGTTATTGGACCGATCAGCTTTGGTGTTGTCGCTGGACCCCATCACCACCACGTCACCGACAATAACCGGCGGCGATGAGAACTGCATGTCGCCGCGTTTCAGATCGGGGGTTTTTATACGCGTCAGCGGATCGACATCCACCGTGCCCTGCACGCCGAAATCGGCGCAGGCTTTTCCACTCAGGGCATCGACGGCAATCAGGCGCATGGTCTCCGTGCCGGCGAAAATACGGTGCCTGCATACCGCCCCCACAGGCGCCTGACGATCCTGCCAGTACGCCACACCCCTGCAATTGTGGCGAATGAAACCGCTGACTCGTCCTACATCCGGGTCGAAAACCCAGCGTTCGGCGCCGGTTTCCGGGTGGAGCGCGACAATCCGGTTGAAGGGCGTGCATATAACAAGCGATTGGCTCGCCTCCTCGGGCAACAGGATCGGTGTGACGTGCCAGCTCGCGGTCATGTGCGGGCCGGCAAAGGTTTCGAGCTCACCGTGCTGATAGCTCCAGGCAAGCTGCAGATCCTGCACATTGGTCGAATTGATGGTCGCTGCCCCGGAATAGTGGCGTCCGCCCTGATCGCCCCCGTAAGCCGGCCAATCCTGTGCCATCGCGCTTAGCGAAACCACATGCAGCGCCGCCAACGCCGTGATGAAATGCCGTGCCTGGATCATAAATGTCTGCTCTGCAACCGCCTGGCCAAATGTTAGGTCGCCTGCACTCACCCTGCAACAAAACCATATTGTGAACCATTGGCAAATGCATCAGCCAGGCCCGCGACAAGCGCAACCCTGAAGTTGTATGATCATTTGCACTTGAAATAGAAAGCGCTGATCAGCGAACGAGGTGCGGGCCATGATTTCAGGCTATTCCGAATCTGCGTGGAAACGGATTACAGCGATTGTTGCGCCAGCGCTTGTGATCGCAGGCTGTGCGGGAACGCCGGAGGCACCGGCGACGGGGGAAACTCAACCCCAACAGGCGCCCGCCACAACGAATAAGGAACCTCCGGTGACAGCAAAAACACTTACGGACTCATCGTGGCTGGCAATAAACATCCTCGGAAAGCTCGCCAGTGCAGCGCAGTCGACTCTCAGCCTGGTCGCGGACGAAGTCAGCGGAAACGCAGGCTGTAATGATTTCCGCGGCAACGTGGAGATCGAGGGCAAGCGCTTGCGCTTTGGCGCTCTGGCTACAACGCGAAAAATGTGCGCTCCACCCGTTAACGGGCAGGAAACGGTTTTCCTTGAAGCACTGAGCTTGACCCACTCGTGGCAGAGGACCGGCGACACACTCCAATTGCTGGACGAAAGCGGCGCGCTGCTGGTTGATTTACAACCGCGGTAAAGATCAGTCTTTGCGAAATAAATCCTCCGCATCGGGCGAAACAATTCCTTCACCGGAATTCGGCCCGTCTGCACCGCTCCCAAACAATGCGTTCAGATTAGCGGCGGCTTTCTTGTCTGCAGCCGCTAGCTGCGCATCAAAAGCGTCATCCGCCAGACGAAAATAATCGCAAAAGTTGGCGCGATCTTTCTCGCGTACCTCTTCAGCATCGTCTTCACGACAAGCCTTTGTCACCCGCGGATCGTAGTAACAACACATGCGACACACATGCAATTGTGACCGACACGAGGGGCACTCGTCGCTGCGTGACAAGGGAGGGGTCAGCTCTGCAAGGTCCGCGCCGCAACGCCAGCACACTGCCATATCAGGTCACCTTAATTAATCGGCCGAAACCGTCCGTGCGGCTGCCCAGCCGCGTAATTCCTTCAGTTGCTCGGCCATCAAAACGGACAACGGGCGACTGCGGCGGTACTCTGCCAACAGCTGCGCGGTATCCGGCTGGCGTTGCATGGCGTGCGCTGCATACAAGCAGGCTACGATGCCCTGCTCTATTTCGGCACCGGAAAAACCCTCGCTTGCCTCTACCAGGCTGACCAAATCGAACCTGGCCGGGTCGAGACTGCGCTGCCGCAAATGAATCTCAAGAATGTCCATTCGAACGGAGGGCTTGGGCAGGTCCACAAAGAAAACTTCATCGAAGCGGCCTTTGCGAACCAACTCCGGTGGAAGCCGGCTGATGTCATTAGCGGTGGCTACGACAAAAACAGCGGCCTTCTTTTCCGCCAGCCACGTCAGAAAGGTTCCGAGTACGCGGCGTGAAAGCCCGTCGTCACCAGATCCCGTGGCCAGACCTTTTTCAATTTCATCGAGCCACAGCACGCACGGTTCCATTGCCTCGGCCTGACGGAGCGATTCCCGCAGGTTGCGTTCCGTCTCACCGTGATATTTGTTATAGAGCGAGCCGATATCCAGTCGCAGCAACGGAACACCGAGTATTCCGGCTGTTGCCTTCGCGGCCAGGCTTTTGCCGCAACCCTGCACACCGAGTAACAGGAGACCGCGGGGCGGATCCAGGGCGACCGTTTGCGCGCCTTGCTCAAACACACGCTTACGCTGTTGCAGCCAGTTTTTTAACCGGCTTAACCCCCCTATATCGGAAAATCCGGCTGTTTCGTATTCATAACTCAGCACACCGTCGCGGTTGAGAATCGCATACTTAGCGCGCAGGGCCTCCGGAATGTCCGCCCGGTTTATCGCGCCGTCATTGCAGATGGCATTGCGCGCGAGGCGTTCGGTGTCGGAGCGAGTCAGACCGGAAAGATTACGCACCAAAAGCGACAAGGCCTCGCTATCGACTTTGGCAGTACCCGAATTAGCGTCGCTCCATTCAGCTACGACCGATCGAATGATTTCCTCACGCTCTTCCTGGTTTGGCAGTTTAATTTCGAAACGCGCCGCGAACGGTCGCAATTCGCTCGGCAACTCAAGCTCGTGGCTAACCAGAACCAGACATTGCTGCGCATCAGCCGCCTTGAGCGCAATATCCTTTAGCAAGCGGACATTCACCGGGTCCTGCAAATAAGGGTGAAAATCCAGCAGCACGTAGATACCTGGCTTCTCGACCGCGCGTATATGCCGCAATACCTGCTCGGGGTCTGCATTAGTAGGCTGCGGTTCCATCTGAATATCCAACCGCTGCAAGCCATCGGTCACGGACCAGCGAAACAAAGGCCGGTAACTGTGAGTTGCGGCACCGATCACGATGCCGGTCAAAAAAAGCAGAAACCGGCTTTCATCACTGGTCTCTGCCAGGATCAATGGCACGCGAGACTCCAGTATGAGACCAAGATCTTGTTGATCGCGCATTTAAGCCCTAACCCGTAAAATCGTCACGTTGAAGCATAACCTGCCATGAGCGGCCGCCACTATGGTAAACAATTCTGACGGGCACCCCGCAAACGGATAGAATCATTGCTATTGCACAAGCACCGGAGCCCCGCAGCGCCTAAGCCGGATCACATCTGGTTTGCACTCCAGAGCGAATTCTCTGACTTCGGTGACCGATCTGTGACCACCGTGTCTTTGTGTTAAGACGCGAACCACCGCTAGCTAAGATGACAAATAAATGCCACCCAATGATCAGACAGAATGGCGCCCCAAGGGCTCTTCGCTTAAGCCGCTAAGGGCTATTGCACCATTCATCAAACCCTACTCGGGAACCCTTACCGTTGCGATTATCGTGCTGCTGGCAGCATCGGCGACGACCGGCAGCCTGCCTGTTGCGGCCAGGTATCTGATAGACAACGGCATTACAACCGGCGACCCCGAGCAAATCGATTTCTATTTCAAACTGGTCCTGGGCGTCATCCTGTTGATAAGCGCGCTTTCGGCGGCCCGGCTGTATTTGATCACCTGGCTCGGAGAACGCGTGGTTGCCGACATACGGGAGCTGGTTTACAAGCACGTGATTTCGCAGGATCCGACCTTCTTCGAGGTTACACAGACCGGCGAGGTGCTGTCGCGCCTGACCACCGACACGACCTTAGTGCAATCCATCTCCGGCGTCGGCATCTCTATCGCACTGCGCTCCAGCGTCATGCTGGTTATTTCACTGGTCGGTATTCTTTATACCAGTCCGCAACTCACGCTGATGATTCTGCTGCTGGTTCCGGCCGTTATCGTCCCGGTCATTTGGATAGCGCGCAAAGTTCGCACCCTGTCGCGCACGGCGCAGGACAAGGTGGCCGATTCAAGCGGCATGGCAAACGAGACACTGAATGCTATAGAGACCGTCCAAGCCTTTACGCTTGAGAATTTACAGAGCAATCGATTCACCGGTGCCGTCGAGGCGGCCTTCGTGGCTGCCGTGCGCAGAATCCGCGTGCGTTTCGTGATGTCTTTCGGCAGCATGTTTCTGTTGTTTGGGGCAATTATCCTGGTCCTCTGGGTCGGAACGCGCGAGGTCCTTGCGGGTGATATGCTCCCGGGAGAACTTGCACAGTTCGTGATTTTCACGGTTCTACTCGGCAGTTCGGGCGCAATGCTGAGCGAAATGTGGGGCGAGGTGCAGCGAGCCGCAGGGGCGATGGAGCGGCTGATAGAATTGCTCGAAGCCAAGCCGGCAATCCGGGCGCCGGCTAATCCGGTTGCCATACCCTTGCCGGGTGAAGGTCGAATCGATTTCGATAACGTCAGCTTCTCCTATCCGTCAAGGCCGCTAACCAGGGCAATCGACAGTTTTACGCTCCACATAAAACCGGGAGAGACGGTTGCCTTCGTCGGGCCTTCCGGCGCGGGCAAGAGCACAACATTTCAGTTGCTGCTGCGGTTCTACGACCCGTCGTCAGGCTCGATCAGCGTGGACGGGATCGACATCGCAAAAGCAGACCCCAAGGCCGTGCGATCGATGATCGGCGTGGTGCCGCAAGAAACCATGATCTTCGGCACCAGTGCGCTCGAAAACATTCGTTATGGTCGACCGGATGCCACCGACGCAGAGGTCCGCGAAGCCGCGGAGGCAGCCGCTGCCGATGAATTTATCCAGCGCCTGCCAGAAGGCTATGACACCTTCCTGGGCGAGAAAGGCACGCGCCTGTCAGGCGGGCAAAAACAGCGTATTGCCATTGCCAGGGCGATACTGAAGAACCCGCCCATCCTGCTGCTCGACGAGGCCACGAGCAGCCTGGACGCTGAAAGCGAGCGGCTGGTGCAAACGGCGCTGGAAAAGCTGATGATCAACCGCACAACGATAATCATTGCCCATCGCCTGGCGACCGTGCTCAAGGCTCAGCGCATCGTGGTTATGGATGACGGAAAAATCAGGGCAACTGGCAGCCACGCCGAACTGGTTAAAAAGGACCCGCTTTACGCACGGCTGGCTGAGCTTCAATTCCGGGCCGCGGAAGAAGATGCGCAAGCGGTCAGGCCGGAGGCGGCCAGCGCCTGAACTGATTTTTAAAAATTAATTTATTATCAGTTATTTATACCCGTTACATTTTGCTACAAAGGGTTACGGCGGCGAAAAGAAGCGGCCGGCTCAGAAACTTAAGGTAGCTCCCATCATTTAACACAGCGGCGCCGTTCGGGCGGCAGCCAGGGAGCAGCAAAATGAATACATTCAACACCTCCAGCAACCTAGATGGCCGCGATGAATTACTGATCGGGCTTGTTGCCGGCCTGATACCCCTCATAAGTCTTGGCGCGCTGATTATTTATTGAAAAACCGGCTACCCGCCTGAATCCGATATCCGGCCCACCGCGAACTGTTTTACATAGTCAGTTGGGCGTCTCAAACAGGAGCGGAAAGATGGACTTTTTAATGCTTTCATTGATGCTACTCGCATTGTTCTTGGCCGTTTCATGCTGCAGCGATTGGGCTCTGGCTCGACTCGACCCCTACTCAGACAGCCTGGACGCAAGCTTCTATAAGAGGGCACCCAGAGCAGTGGGCAGGGCTATTGCCAAGGGAACCGCGGCACAAGCTTTTCCTGCTAAGGGCAAGCTACAGGGCCTGAAACGTCACGATATACAAATCCGCGAGTTACCGTTTCGCTGCTAATTATTGATATCCCCCCCTGAGCGGGCTTCGGCCCGCTTTTCTTTTGGCTGACGCATACTACGCTGTAATACTTCACTTTAATTCAGGCTTCATTGAAACTGTGACATTGCGTCCTGAATAGCACCAGCCGGGCAGATGAGGTTTAGATGAGACAACTCAATGTACTCGCCCCACTCCTGAAGTTTGTAACTTTTGGGATATTGTTGTCCGCCTGCGGCAACGCGCCTGGCGAAAGCGTCGCGGATGGTCCCTATAGCGATGGACCCTCGTCGCCGGGCGGAACAGGGCGCTATTACATGGGCCGGGAAATCGCACACGTAATGAGCTACAAAGGCGCTGACTGGCTCGAGCGCTCCACGCGGGAGCGGGAAGAGCGGGCGGACCTCAGCGTGGCTCGCTTGCCGCTAGGCGAAGATGCCACGGTCGCGGACATCGGCGCCGGATCCGGTTATTTTTCCCGGCGTATCGCCAGGCGAATTCCGGACGGAACAGTCTTCGCAGTTGATATACAACCTGAAATGCTTGCCATTCTGGAGCAGAATTCGGCCGCTGAGAGAATCGGGAATATTCAGACTGTTTTAGCGGCAGAAAAATCGCTCAATCTGGCCCCCGCGAGCATCGACCTTGCGCTGTTCGTGGATGTTTATCACGAGCTCAGCTGGCCACGGGAAATCATGCTGGACCTTGTGGATTCGCTTAAAGCGGGAGGCAAAGTGGTTCTTCTGGAGTATCGAGCAGAAGACCCGTCCATCCAGATAATACCGGTCCATAAGATGACGAGTGCCCAGGTTATTCTCGAAATGGAACAGGTGGGTCTCGAACTCGTTGAAAACGGTGATTTCCTGCCCCAGCAGCATTTTCTGGTCTTCAGAAAGCCAAACGCAGAATAAGCCGAGTCAGGCGATTCACCCCTCAGCAACCGACCGCTGGCCCACTTGTTAGCTGATCACTGCGCCTTGGCAGGACCCTGAGGTTATTAGTTTATCTGGCCTTGGCGCCTTCCACCGGGCCACTCCAACCACTCAAAATGAGAGTCAGCGCATAGTTTGGCTGCCTTGAGTCCTTTAAGTTTTGCCGAGGGCTACGTGGATTCTATGGGTTATGTCAATTATTACAGTCTCTGTTTTCGTCTTACTGATGGCGGGCGGCTGCTTCGGCAGTTGGAAAGGTGCACTCTACTGGCAAAACCGGACCCGTGATGCCCGTAAAGAGGATCCGCGGGACCAGGAGATTCGTGAACTTAGCGCAGCCCTGAGCATAGCTCGCAAGGATTCTGAAAAGCTCGGCAAAAGCTCTTCCACACAGGACCATGAAATCGCAGAGCTGCGCATCAAACTGCAAAAGCTCACAGAAGTGCTGACCGAGACCCGCCATAAATTCAACGCGGCTCAAGACTCGCTGAGCAAAGAGATCGAACAGAAATCTGAGCTCGACGCCAAGGTTGCGGTTATGCACCGCGAATTAAATGAAACCAAAAGCCGTAATGCCGAACTTGAGCTTCGAGTAAAGATTGATTCGCCGACAAGCGGCTTGGTAGCCGGCCTCGACGACACCATGGAGGATGACGAAAAAGAAGTCTTCACAATCCGCCATGAGCACAAAATCCTTAAAGAGCGGGTTAGTGAACTGCAAACGAGTCTTGATGAAAAGACGACAGAGTCGCAACGATGGAAACAGCACTGCACCGTAATGACCAAGACCAATAAAACGCTGCGCTCCAGTGTCGATGATTTAAATACAAGACTGGAAGGTTATGACGAGATAAAAGCTGCGGCGGAACGGCTACCTGCTGCACTGGATGAAAACCGAGTGATGGAGACTGAACTCAACGAACTGCGCAATGTGAGGGATGAGAATACCGAACTCAAGGTTGAAGTCGATGACCTAAACGCGAACCTGCAGGCTACCTCTGCCGGCCTGACAGAGGCTCAATCGAAAAACGTGGAGTTACAGGCCGAAGTTGAAAAGCTTTCGGCGGTTCACGACGAGAATGCACAGCTGCAAACGCTATTGGCCGATATCCAACAGCAGCTTTCAGAAGTGCAGCAGGAGGCGGCTCAACTGCAGGCGCAAGTCACTGAAATGCGCGGTGTGCATGACGAGAACACGAACCTCAAGGCAAGGATCAATGAACTTCAGCAAATAGAGACCGATAACTCGGCGCTGCGCTCACAGCTCAGGCAGGAGTCCCTGAATCACTCTGCGGCTATCGAGCAGGCCAGGAAAGAAAACGAGGAACTGGCCGTGCGACTCGAGGCGCTGGACAACATCCAGGCAGAAAACGAAAGGCTGCTGCAGCAGTCCAAGGAATTACGCCAAACGCACAACTCAGAATTACAGGCGCGCCAGGAACAAATACAAACTCTCGAGACGCAATGCGCCGAACTTAATGACAGGGTTGCTGTACTCGGACAGGTCGAAGAGGATAACGGAACGCTGCGCGACCGAATATCGGAACTCGAAGGCACCTGCCAGAACCAGGCAGCCGCCAATAGCGAGCTTGGATCACGCATCGACAAGCTGTCTCAGGAGCTACAGGAAATTCCGCAGCTCCGCGCGCGGGCTGAGGAACTGAGTAAAGACATCGAAGCAGGGCTGCTCGTGAGCGACCAGCTTGAAGAGTCAAAACAGGCCCATGCAGAAGCTTGCGCGGAAATTGAGCAACTCAAGCTGGAACTGTCCGAGACCTGCCATCTGCAGGCAACAATTGAGCAGAATCAGGCGCGGTTCGACGAATTGCACCTGCAATTACAAGAACTCGATGGTACCAAGCAGGAATTGAATGAAAAGCTGGCCCAGACGCAAAGTGAGAAAGATGGGCTTAGTACCGATTTGCACGGGCTTCAAGAGGCCAAAACGCAAACGGACAGGGAGCTGGAAATTCTGCGGGACACCAATGCTGACCTGCTGGCCCGAATAGAAAACTTCGAGGCACAGCCTGTTGCTGTTAGCGCCGCTCCGCCCGAAACGGTCTCGGAAGACACCGACCGCTTACCTGTGCTGGATGCGAGTCTAATCGAGGAGCCGGATTCCAAATTTCACGACGACCTGAAGGCGATACGCGGAGTTGGGGCAAAAATCGAGCAAAAACTTAACATGCTGGGCATCGTAAACTTCAAAGATCTGGCAGAGTTGGGCGCCGACGATTACGAGCGGGCCGCGGATTTAATCCCAAATCTCGAAAGCAGAATGAAACGCTACGACTGGACGTCCCAGGCTCGAGAACTGCACCGCGAAAAATATAGCGAAACTATCTGAAACCCTCTTATCTGACGTCAAGTTTTTGCAACAACAGCGGCAGCAACGTCAAATTAGCGACGAGCGCCATAAACATGGCAAGCCCGGTAAGCAGTCCGAACAAGATGCTGGGTATAAAGTTTGACAATGCCAGTATCGAAAACCCGGCAATAATGATCACCGATGTATAGAACATTGCGCGCCCTACGCTGGCATGGCTGCGGTACATTGCGTAAACGGCATGGCGATCGACTGCATATTCCTGGAGGTAGCGATGGATATAGTGAATAGAGTCATCCACTCCGATGCCCACACTAATAGCGGTAATAGTAATCGTCATGATATCCAGCGGTATACCAAGCAGCCCCATGGTTCCCAGGACTATTCCCACCGACAAAGCGCTCGGCAAAATCGCGATCAGAGCTATCCGTAATGACCTGAACAAAACCGCGAACATGGCCATAATCGCGAACAGAACAACCCCCATGGTCTTAATCTGCGACTGATAGAGACTTTGCAGCACGTTGTTGTAGAGCACGAGCATGCCCGTAATGTTCACGCGATCGGGACTGAATCCCATTTCATCGACGAGGTGAGTTCGAATAGTGTCTATTAGCCGCTGGCGTTGCAGTGACGGGTCCGATTCGAAGATCCGCATGCTGATGCGCACCTGGTTGCCGTCTTGCGACATATAGGGATCGAACAGCGCTTCCTTTATATTCGCGGGAAGACGGTTATACAGAACCGACATGAAAAAAGTGCCCGGCTCTTCATCCTGATTCAGTATCTCGAATGTCTGGATCGTTGTCGCGAGCGACAGCACCTTGCCCGTTTCAGGGAGGCTGTCCAGATAATCATGCACTGCGCGTAATCGCTTCAATCTGAATGCGTTATACCAGTAACTTGTCGCACCCAGATCCGTACCCGCCGCATTGGAACTCCGGGTATCCGCAAAGTCATCACCGAAGTCATCCTGAAACTCATCCGAAAATGAATTATCGAACTCGTCTTCAGCACTGCTTTCTTCCGCTGCCGCCCTACGGTCCAGAAAATCCTGGTCCGCGTCCAGGATCACATCAAGCGGCACGGTACCGCCCAGCTCACTGTCTACCGTAAGCATCCCCTGGTAAATTTCGGTGTCTTTCTTGAAGTAGTCGATAAACCTGTTCTCGACTGTCAGACGACTGATGCCCCATACGCTTACAAGCGCCAGAATCAGGCAGGAGACGCCCGTCAGCGCTTTGCGTCGATCCACCAGCGCTGCAAAAAAACCGGTGATGAGTTGCGTCGAATCACCGCGTTGAATCGGCCGACCGGGCTGAACCATCATGGTGCAGGCCGGAAACAATATAAAGGCCGTTACCAGCACCACCACCATCCCGATGCACATCATCCAGCCAAAATCAATGACCGGGCGAATTCCGCTCACCAGCAATGAGCCAAAACCCACCATCGTGGTTATTGCAGTGAAAAAACATGGCCCGGCCTTATCGCGCATCGTTGCCCTTACGAGCCAACGCTGCTCGGCCGCCGGATGCTCAGCATGCAGCTCTCTGTAACGCTGAATGAGATGCACCGTCAGCGAAAGGCTGAAGATCAGCATTAGCGCAACAAAATTCGAAGACACGACCGTAACCCGCCACTCGAGTAACCCGAGCAGTCCGGTCATCATGACCGCCGAGACCAAGCAACACAGAAGTGCGATTACGACCCAACGCGGTCGCCCGAAAATAAGACTGAGCAGAAAAACCAGAAAAGCCAGAATTCCCGAACCGAAGACAACAATATCGTGGCGAATGAAATCGATCATATCGCTCACTATCATCGGCAATCCGCCAAGATGCATGTCCGCATTGTCGCGATGGCGGTCAAGAATTTGCCGAATCTGCGCTATATCTTCCTGTTCCTGATCGATTTGGTTTTGCCGAAGCTCATTTATGCGGCTGGTCATCAAGTCCTTTGCGCCGCGCTCCTCGGCACTTAGCCCGGTTGAGAGCATCTTTTCGCGCAACCTGTCGCGTTCCCGCTGCAGGCCGGCATACTCAGCATTTTCGGCAAAGCGAATCAGCAACGCCGTTGTATCGCCGTCGAGGCTCATCAGCAGGTTGCTATAGATAGGGCTCTCACGCAGCTCGGCCTTCGCCAACGCACGATCGGTCGTCGGGTCCTCGAGCGTACGCACTTGCTTCTGTAGCTCGGCCAGCGTCGTTCTGGGGCTGTTAATCAGCGGCACGTCAAGCATTGATATGACCTGCTCGACACGCGGCAACTCTGCCAGCTCATCCCGAATTGACTTCAGGTCCGCAAGGGTTGCGGCACTAAACAGGTCCTGTCGAGGCCGGTAGGTAACCACGACGAAATTATCGGAGCCGTACCGGGCGACTATGGCGCGGTAGTAACGAAGGTCGGCATCTTCTTCCAGCAACAACGAGTCGCCTGATGCGTCCAGCTCGAATTTCGGAATGAACGCCGCCAACAGCGCGGTAACGATGCCCACTAAAATTAGCGCTTGTCGGGGTCGATCCAGCACTAGTCGATCAAAAATATTCGCTAAAAATGGCATTTATTGGTTCCGAGCCAGGCTGAATCACCTGGGGCGGGGCTATTCTGCCCTTCACCAAGACTCAGGCAAAGCCTCCACCCGAAGTAAAGGTACAAAAGCACGGGTGGGAGCGATCGTTTTCCATAACGCATTGTAACTGACCGGTTACCGCAGGTGTCCATACGTGACGCAGTCCGCAGCCCGAAAGGCGCCGGAAAGCTAGGATAAACAGCTACTAATCGTGTTCCGCCGCGCGACGTCCGAGATGCTTTTCAGGAGGTTCCCTTTGGGGACAAGGCTTACATCATTCCGCAACAAGATTATCGGTTTGACGATTATCGTCGTTATCGGATCCCAAATTGCAACGGTGAGCGCCGTACTGATAGCTGCGGCACGCGAAGCCAATGACTCCGCGTACGTGCAGCTGGAATCCGGTATTGAAACCTTTCGCAGCGTGGTAGAAAACCATACAAAGGTGCTCGAACAAACCGTCCGCCCCCTTGCAGAGGATGACTCCTTTAAAAGAGCCATCGCCAGCAAAAATATTGGGCTCATCACGGCTGAACTTGAGAGCAGAGCCAATTGGGTGGATGCCGATATAGCCCTGTTGCTGGACCCGGAAGGAAAGATGACCGCCGCGGCCGGCAACCAGCTCGAACAGGGCATGCTGTTTGAAAAACTAACGAAGAAAAAACGCTCTGCGATTACCGTAAGAAACAAAACCTTTGAAATGATGACACTGCCTGTTGGCAAAGCGGGGGCTATCGGCTGGATATCGATGGGCTATCTGGTCGATGACGCACTGGCCAATGAACTGGCAGCAATTACCGGCCTTGAGATGACCTTCCTAACCGGATTGGACTCCGGGCGTATTCGTTTTCTGGGCAGCTCCCTGCCGCGTGCAGACCGCGACCTGATATTGAATGCGTCGCTACAGATAGCCAGCGGCGCCGAAATGTACAAATCGATAGAAAAGCTTAAAAGCCGTTACATTTCGAACCGCGAGTATTTCTTCCCTGAAGGTGATGACATCTTCGTTGTGGTCCAGAAACCGCTGGTCGAGGCCATGGCCGGCTATGAAACACTGCGCGGCACGCTGTTGCACGCAGCGTCCACGACCCTTTTGGTAGCGCTGGCACTGGCATTTTTTCTGTCACGCTCGGTTACGCATCCGGTGCGAACTCTGTTGCTTGCAGCGCGCCGCATGCGCGTAGGTAATTACAGCAAGGAAATTTCGATAAAGTCACGCGACGAATTAGGCGAACTCGCCCAGGCTTTCGAGTCGATGCGCGAAGGCATAGCAGAACGTGAGCAGCGGATTTACCAGCAGGCGCAATTCGACTCACTAACCGCCCTCCCGAACAGGCTGCAAGGACTTGAATTACTTCGCGATGCAATACGGGATGCATCGAAACGCAACAAACCGGTCGTTGTCATGACCATGCATCTGCAGCGATTCAGAGAAATACAGTCATCATTGGGTCATGAAATAGCCGACGAAGTCTTGCGACAAATAGCAGAGCGTCTGCAACGATTGCTGCAAGACTCCTGTCAGCTGGCGCGACTCGAGGGCGATCAGTTTCTGGTTATCGCCCCGGGCCGCAGCGCAAAATCCGGTCTACGGCTGGCAGAAGAAATCGCCCGCAATCTGGATGCAGGACTTTCTGTACGGTCAGTAAATGTCACGCTCGATGCATGCATCGGTCTTTGCGTGTGTCCGGAGCACGGGCGACAACCCGATGAGTTACTGCGTCGAGCGGCCGTGGCCAAAAACGACGCACAGCATTCACAAAAACGGATTCGGCTTTACCAGAACGGCCGCGAAGCAAGGCATGTAAGGCAGCTGGCTATACTGGGCGATCTGCGTAAAGCGGTTCAGGGAGATCAGTTGCAGCTTTACCTGCAGCCGAAAATCAAATTGGAGAACACGCTAGTCTGCGGGGCAGAGGCTTTGCTGCGCTGGCAGCATCCGGAACTTGGCAACATTCCGCCCGCCGAATTCATTCCGCTGGCAGAAAGCGCGGGCAGCATCTCGATGGTGACCCAATGGGTGCTTCGCCGTGCGATCGAGCAATGCCGCCACTGGCATGAGCAGGGCGTTGAACTACCAATAGCCGTCAATCTTTCGGGCCGTGACCTGATGGATGACAATTTGCCGCGAAACATCGAGAAAATACTCAAAGAAAACAACGTGCCGGCCGGCCGTCTCACCCTTGAAATCACCGAGGAAGCCGTGGTGCATGATATTGATCAGGCGGCATATGTCCTCAATCGACTCAAGCAACTGGGCTGTCACACTTCCATGGATGATTTCGGAACGGGCTATTCATCGCTTGCGCATCTGCAAAAGCTCGCCGTCGATGAGCTCAAAATAGACCGCACATTCGTGGCCCGGTTGCCCGACAATCCGCAGAATGTTGCTATAGTCAGGTCGGTAATAGACCTGGCACATAACCTCGGCATGGAGGTCGTGGCCGAAGGCGTCGAGACAACTGCGGCCTTGCGATGGCTGCGCGAGGAAGGTTGCGAGCGTGCGCAGGGCTTCTACCTGAGCAAGCCAATGCCCGCCGGTAACTTTGTTCGATGGCTAAAGAGCTGGGACCAACTGGCCATCGAAGACAAGGATCAGCAGGATCCTGCTGACTCCCTGATACTTCGACCCCGCCTGATAAACTGAAAACCTCCTTGGGCAGGCGTGCGTATCAATCTTCCGCACCCCCAAAAGGCACTCGATGCCAATCCCCGTTATAAAGTATTTCCCAGCTGGGCCAGTAAGCATTATCAAGCTGAACATTGATAACCCGCACCGATTCGTTCCAGGCAACGGTGGTCAGCCGCAAAAAGTCACGATCCGGCCGGCTTCCGACCAGGTCAATAAAACTGTCCAAATCCGCCACCGGCTCGCCATCGACCTCGACTATGCGGCTGCCGGCCGTCAGTCCGGACCTGGAGGCCGGCGATCCAAACGCAAAATAGGCCACGTAAACGCCGGTCGGTTTGATTCCGCGCTGGGCGGCCATCTGACGATAAGGTGCCTGCAGCAACGTACCATTCCAAACAGCGGCCCTGCGCACTCCACGGCCATCCAGCACCGTTGTCGGAATATTAAACCTGTATTCAGCCTGGTTCCGCCAGACGACCACCTCGACCTCTGGCTTCTGCACTGCCCGCTCAACTTCACGGAATCTGGTTAGCGGCTGATCATCGATGCTCAGTAACAAATCACCGGCGGCCAGTATGTCTGCCGTTGCGGTCCCGGCCACCGTTCGCGCAACTAACAACAACTGACGCCTGTCGGGGTCCGTATTTTCGAGCCTTTCGATCCAGGAATCGGGTAACCCGAAGTTGCGGCCCACCGATAGCGGTATCTGCGAAAATTCGGCTTCCAGCGAATAAAGCTTGTTGCCGCTGGCGACGAGCTGAAGCATCTCTTCAACGAGATCGCTCGGCAGGCCCTTGTTCAGCTGATAAATCTCGTTATTGCTTTCGTAGGCAAAACTCGACCAAAGCGCGGCGACGCGGCCCCGCTTATCCAGCAATACTCCGTCGAAATCCTGGGGCGGGTTCACGAGCGACAATGTCTCCAGGTTACTTTCGCGAAACCGCATCGTCCGCGAAAGCGCGAAAGACACAGGCTCTACGGAAGCAACGCTGACGGTTTGACTCACCAGCTTACTGTCGCGCCGCAACCCGACGGCCAGTAATTCGTCGGCAGGCTGCGGTTGCTTTTGGCCGAAAGCGGCGGACTTGATTGCGGAGTCACCCATTAGCGCAGGGTCGTATGACAGCAGGGCCAGATTGTGCAGTGGATGCACAAACTCGACCTTGCCCGTCACTTCGACCGAGCCCGCAAAAGTTATTCGCACGTCGCCCATGGCCTGCGGCACGGTATTGCGGTCGACGACAACATAGCCGCGTTCGGCATCAACAACGAGCCCCGTACCGTAATAATGCCGCTCCCCGACTCCCGAAATCGTGTAAGGCATGTCAAAATTGACAAGCACCAGTGAGGCTGAGATATCTCTCAGGCGCTTGTCTTCTTCCACGACAAAACGCACAGTCGCCGGCTCGGCCGGGGGTGAGAGAGGCCCGGCTGCGAGTTCCCGGCAAGGCCATTCGCCGGTGAGGTCTTCACGGACACATCGCGTCGCCGGAAACCAGCGGCGATCCATGCGCATGATCCCCAGAGCGCTACCCTGCGGGTCATCAAAACTAAAATATCGCACGGCGGCCTTCTGACCGTCGGCCAGATTGTTCAGGACGCCCTCCAGATGATCGAGATCGGCGATTGGCTCGCCATCGAGTTCGTAAATAACACTCTGGCGTGGGATTCCTGCCCTGCCCAGCACGTAGCCCGGGGACGCGATATAGATGCCGGAAATTGGCTTGTTCAGGTGCCAAGCCTGCTGATACGAAAGGTTATGCACTACTGCTTCACCAAACTGGATGTAATCCGAGGGTGTAATTGCATGCAAGTCAGTCACGCTCAGTTCGCTCAATACGGTCTGACCGTTGCGCTCCAACTTCAGCGTCACGGGCTGCCCGACGCTGTCATCCAGTATGGCCTCGAGCGGCACGAAGTCGGTAAGAGGCATGCCGTTAACTTCCAGCAGAATATCGCCGACTTCCAGCCTGCCATCGGCTGCCCCCTGACGAATATAGTCGCGGACTACGAGCATGCCGGTCTTGCTCGGGAACCTGCTGCGAAACGCCTCTTCCGTGGCCGGCTTCAGCCCGAGCCGCCGTAACTCATCGAACGCAACCCGAACAAATTGCGTCTCGATGGTGCCGCGCGTTACCGCCTTACCCTCGCTAATCAGTTCGACCGCACGCTTAACCCGGTCGAGGGGCAGGAAAAAACTCGAAGCGGCACTGCTGCTGGCGCCCGCATTCAGCGCGATCACTTGGCCGGACCGGTTGAGGACGGGGGAACCTGACGAACCGCCGGATACTCCGGACGCAGCCTGAATGTAATCCGTATTGAAGTCGTTGTAATTACCGTAACCGTAGCTGGGCGCCCGGCGGTCAAGCCGGGCAATCGTCCCGGACAGGATGGATAACTGCTCGCCCGCATCGTTGCCCACAACGCGCACTTCGACACCCACAGCAGCGCGATCCGGCCGCAGCTCCAGCTCAACAGGTTCTATATATTTCAGCGCCGCAGGATCGTACCTAAACAAGCCGAAATCATGCACCGGGTCCCGGTAAATAGGTTCGAGAGAGACCTCTTCCTGATTTTCGAACAGCGCTTCGGCTCGCACCGGACCCGGCGTAACAACGTGGCGGTTAGTCAGGATCAAGCCTTTCTCTGCATCCACCACAAAGCCGGTCGCCTGACTCGATACGTTTCGCTCCGTATCAAACGAACGGGCAAGGTCGATACGCACCGAAACCACACCCGACGAAATCTGTTCGAGCATCTTCGCCCAATCATCTGTTTCGGCCAGCGCATTACCGGAAATTATTAATAACAGTAAGGATAGTAAAAGTGATCGTCGGTCGTGCTTCACTATGGACACAAATAAATATTCCCGGTTAGTTACAGGTCCAGCTGATAGCCGAAGCTGCGTTCAAATTCTTCATTAATACTCGCGCGAGTAAAGCTGTGGTTCTGCGTACCCAGGCTGGCGATTTTGGTGGCGCCGAGCACAGCAGCCAGACGCCCCGTATCCGCCCAGCTCATTTCATTCAGCAACCCGTACAGAATGCCTGCACGATACGCATCACCGCAACCTGTCGGGTCACGAACGTCCTTCGCCGTCACGGCAGGAATCGAGATCTGCTCGCTCCCCGCGAAAATTGTCGAACCTTTTGCGCCCCGCGTCACGATCAGCGCATCGACGCGCTGGCCAATTTCCCTGGCCGACCACCCGGTCCTTTCCTGCAGCATCTGCCCTTCATAATCGTTAACGGCCACCCAAGTCGCCAGCTCGATGAATCGCCGTAAATCCTCCCCGTCAAACATAGGCAAGCCCTGACCCGGGTCGAATACAAACGGAATTCCGGCAGCCGCAAACTGATTGGCATGGTCGATCATGCCCTGCCGGCCGTCGGGAGAAATCATGCCGATACTGATATCGGCATCGGTTGGCACTTCGGTGATATGCGCATGGTCCATGGCGCCGGGGTGAAAAGCGGTAATCTGGTTGTCGTCGAGATCCGTCGTGATATAGGCCTGCGCCGTCAGCGTGCCGGGGACCTCACGAATAAACCTGCGATCGATTGCCTGTTGCTCAAGCCAGCTGTCGTAGGCCGCAAAATCCTCGCCTATGGTTGCCATGGCGTAGCCCTGCCCCCCCAGCAAATTGAGGTTATAGGCAATATTGCCGGCACACCCCCCGAACTCGCGACGCAATTCCGGTACCAGGAATGCAACATTCAGGATATGAATCTGATCCGGCAAGATCTGCTCCTGAAAGCGGCCCGGAAATACCATGATGTTGTCGTAGGCCATGGATCCACAAATCAGTGCTGACATGCATTGTCTCCTGTCATGCTGAGTTTTCGAAAATTGATATCAGGCCTGGTTGCCTGATCGCCAGACGAGGTCCGGCTGTTTTGCGGCGCGCACGTCGTCGAGCCGTCTGACCGTCATTGTCAAAGGCGCTTGCTTCACCTGATCGGCATCCGCATACGCCATATCGCGAATCGCCGTCATGGCCGCAACGAAACCGTCCAGGGCATGCCTCGATTCAGTCTCGGTCGGCTCAATAAGCAGGCATTCGGGAACAAGCAACGGGAAATAGGTTGTCGGCGCATGAAAACCATAATCGAGCAACGCCTTCGCAAAATCCATCGCGTTTACGCCCGTTTCGCGTTCGATCTGTTTCAGTGAAATGATGAATTCATGGCTGGCCCTGCGTTCCGGGTAGGCGAGGTCGAAGCCGGCATCGCGCAGACGCGACATCAGGTAATTGGCATTCAGGACGGCGAAATCGGCAACGCGCACCATGCCCTTACCGCCCAGCATTCGCATATACACATAGGCGCGCAACAAGACGCCGGCATTCCCCATGAACGCAGACAAACGGCCGATCGTCTGCGGGCATTCATCCTCGGCCGCCCAAGCATAGCGATCGCCCTCTTTAACCACGAAAGGCACCGGCAAAAACGGTTTCAGGCGCTCGTTCACGCCTACCGCACCGGAACCGGGTCCGCCGCCACCATGCGGCGTAGAAAAAGTCTTGTGCAAATTCATGTGCACAACGTCGAAGCCCATCAGGCCCGGCATTGTTTTACCCAATATAGCGTTGAGGTTGGCACCGTCGTAATACAACAGCCCTCCTGCGGCATGCACGATACCTGCAATTTCGCCGATCTGGCGTTCAAAAACACCGAGCGTTGACGGGTTCGTCAGCATGATCCCCGCTGTCTGCGGGCCCACAACCGCGCGCAACCGCTCCAGATCGATATCTCCATTGCGGGCCGTCGGAATCTCGACGACATCGCAACCGCACATCGTTGCAGTCGCCGGGTTGGTGCCGTGGGCAGCATCCGGAACAATAATCTGGGTGCGGCCATGATCGCCGCGCGCGTCGTGATACGCGCGAATCATGGCCACGCCCGCAAACTCACCCTGGGCGCCGGCCATGGGTGTGAGCGAAACCGCCTGCATACCAGTGACAATCTGCAGCATCTCCTGCAATTCGAACATCGTCTGCAGAAAGCCCTGCCCGTGTGCCACGTCGCCGAGCGGATGACGGGACAGAAACTGAGGCAGCATCGCCAACCTGTTGCAGACGCGCGGGTTGTACTTCATCGTGCAGGAGCCAAGCGGATAGAACTGCGTGTCTATCGAGAAATTCTGCTGCGACAGGCGGGTAAAATGCCTGACCACTTCCAGTTCGGATGTTTTGGGCATCAACGGCACATCCGTTCGCAACCACTCGGCCGGTATATCTGTTTCGCCTGCAGCTTCGGGCGTGAATCCTTGTCGCCCGACGGAATCGTATTCAAATATAATCGGTTCTCTCATGCCGCCACCCCGAAAATGCCCGCCGCAGCGGTTGCATAACTGGCGATGTCCGCCGCGCTCTTGGTTTCGGTCGCGCACACGAGGATCGCGTTACCCAACTCAGGGTAGTCTGCCGCCAGGTCATAACCGCCCAAAATACCCTGTGAGGATAAAGCCGCGAGTGCGCCGACCGCTGATCTGTCCAGCTGCAGAACCGCTTCATGGAAAAATGGCGCCGGGAACGCGCGGGAAATACCGGGTAAGGCGCAGAGCGCATCGACCAGTGCCCGCGTGTTGGCATTACAATCCGATGCCACCCGCCTGAGTCCCGCAGCCCCCATCAATGACATGTATATCGTCGACGCTGTGGCGACGAGACCCTGGTTCGTGCAGATATTGGAAGTCGCGCGCGAGCGGCGTATATGCTGTTCGCGAGCCTGCAGCGTCAGGGTAAAACCCGGGTTGCCTTCCAAATCAACGGTACGACCAACGATGCGGCCCGGCATCTGCCTGACAATCGCCTGGCGACAAACCATGTAGCCGTAATACGGGCCACCGGACGACAGTGGAATACCCAGTGGCTGCCCTTCCCCGCAGGCGATGTCGGCGCCGTCAGCGCCCCATTGCCCCGGCGGCTTGAGCAGGGCAAGCGACATCGGATTGGCTACACCGATCACCAACGCGCCTTGAGCATGTGCCCAGTCGGTCAACACATCGACCTGTTCCAGTGTGCCCAGAAAACTGGGATTCTGAATCGCAACAGCCGCGAACTCCGTATCCGCCATAGCACTTAATGCTGCTGAATCAGAACAACCATCCTGCAGCGGCAATTCAACGAGCTCTATCTTCTGTCCCGCCAGGATTGCGCGTGCCACCGAGCGATAGACCGGACTCATCGCCCGCGGCACCAGGATGCGGCGTGACTTGTTATTGCGATTGGCCCGGACAGCCATCAGGCAGGCTTCCGCGAAAGCCGTAGCGCCGTCGTACAGCGAGGCATTGGCCACATCGAGCCCGGTGAGGCTTGTCAGCATCGTCTGGAACTCGTAGATCACCTGCAGCGTGCCCTGACTTGCCTCGGCCTGATAGGGCGTATAAGCGCTGTAAAACTCGCCGCGGGTCGCAATGTCCCAGACTGCCGCCGGCACATAATGGTCATAGGCGCCTGCACCTATGAAACACAGCGGTTCACCGTCGGCGCGGGCCCGGGTCTGCATGAGTCGGGCTATTTCTGCTTCGCTCAATGCCGGACCGATCGCGTCCAGACCCTCGGTACGAAGATTCGACGGTATCTCATCAAACAGGTCGGCAATGTTGTCGACACCAATGCCGGCAAGCATCTGCGACACATCCTTGTCCGTATGCGGAATAAAAGGCACTTCAGCTCTCTCTTGTTGTACTTGTTAAGTTAGTGGCTAGTCTTCGAGCGCTGCGAGGTGGCGGCCATAGGCCTCCGCGTCCAGCAGGTCATCGAGAACCGTCGCATCTTCAGGCTGCAGCCTGAAGACCCAGCCGTCTTCATAGGGGCTACCGTTAACAAGCTCCGGCTCGTCGGCCAGCGCCTCGTTTACCGCAGAAACGGTGCCGGCCACCGGACAATATATATCGCTGGCCGCTTTTACCGATTCAACCACGGCACAGGCATCACCCTCGGTAAAGCTGGCACCAAGCTCCGGCACCTCGACAAATACCAGTTCGCCCAGCGCCTGCTGCGCATGATCGCTGATTCCAACTGTTACGGAACCATCATCCTCCAACCGCAGCCACTCGTGGTCATCGGTGTAAAGCAGGTTATCAGGAATTTCACTCATCAGAATTCTCCGCCGTTTACTCTATCGGTTTATGTATATCTGTTTTTATCTGGCCGTTGCGCACAAATGGCACTTTCACAATGTGCGCAGGCACGAATTTGTCTCGAATCTGCACTTCGCAGTGTCCCGCTGCATCCGCGGGGAGTCTCGCCAGCGCTATCGAACGCTGCATAGTAGGAGAAAACCCGCCGCTGGTTATTTGCCCCTCGCCGCTATTCGTTCGCACCGCCTGCCCGGCGCGCATAACGCCGCGTCCATCGAGCAGCAGCCCTTTCAGTTGCCTGCCCACGCCAGACGCACGTTGTTCGGCAAGTGCGAACCGCCCGATGAAATCGCGGTCTGCCGGATCCCAGGCAATGGTCCAGCCCAGGTTGGATTCCAGCGGCGATGTATTCATGGTCATGTCCTGACCATAAAGATTAAGCCCGGCTTCGAGCCGCAGCGTGTCACGCGCACCCAACCCACAGGGCTGCACGCCTGCCTGCAATAGCTGGTCCCACATGCGCTCCGCGGCGCTCTGCTCGAGCAGAATTTCCCAGCCATCCTCACCCGTGTAGCCGGTGCGCGCAATGAAGATGCCATCCCGCTCCAGCGATTCGAATGCGCCGAGTGCCAGCGCAGCGTCACCGATTTCGCCGGGCAGAAATGCGGCCGCTGCCTCTCTCGCCTGCGGCCCCTGCACCGCGAGCATCGCGAGATCTGCTCGCTCCCGAAGGTTAACCGTGTAGTCCTTGACCGAGGATTCCATCCAGTGCAGATCGGCGTCGCGCGTCGCCGCATTGACGACCATCCGATAGTCTTCGTCGCCCTGCCAATACACGATCAGGTCATCGACAACACCGCCCGCGGGGTTGAGCATGCAGCTATACAGGCCCTTGCCCTGCGATTGCAGTCGGTCGACGTCGTTGGCCAGTAAATAACGCAACCAGGCGCGGCTGCCTGCACCAGAGATATCCACGACGGTCATATGGGATACGTCGAAGACGCCCGCTCGCTGACGCACAGCGTGATGCTCGTCTATTTGCGAACCGTAATGCAGCGGCATATCCCAACCGCCGAAGTCGACGAGCTTTGCACCCGCCGCACGATGGCGCGCATAAAGACCTGTTTGTTTACCCATTCACTTCCCAATCCGAGTATGCAGCAACAAAAAAAGCGGCAGACCGCCTAGGCTGATCTGCCGCCCCTCTGTCCTGTTACCTGAGAGATCGGGCAATGCGCTACAAACGCTTTACCGCACCCCTTCGGTGGGCCGTCATGGCGACCGCTCTCCAGAGTCGATCCAGCTACGCAGTCCTTTTGCCTGAGCGTTTCCGAGCGAGTTGCGCCTTCGGCGGCCGGCGGCATAAAAACCGCGGCACTCTCACGCGTACCTAAAAGATCGAGAGCGCATGATACCTAAAACGTCTCGCTGGTCAAAAGGACGCACTAAAGGATTCGGACAGAAATTTTCACCGCATAAATGAACGCGCCGCAGCAGGAAGCTCCCTGCCCTGGCCCATCGCATAACGCGCAAACGTGTTTTTGACCGGCCGCAGGGCACTGACGGCGGCCAGACCCTCACCGCCGAGCTGTCTCGCAGGCCCTGCAAACAGTCGATTCAGTGCATCCATCATGCCGAGCGTGAGCAGATTGTCGCCTTTCCTAGAGCGCTCGTAGCGCCGCAACACGCGCATGTCGCCCGGGTCGGCGCAGGGGTGCACGATATGCTCGAGCAGCGTTTCGGCCAGTACGGCGGCGTCCAGCAAGCCAAGATTGACCCCTTGCCCGGCAAGCGGGTGAATACGATGCGCGGCGTCCCCGACCAATGCAAACCGCGGACCAATGTAGCGACTGGTATAACCCGAAACCAGCGGGAAACTCATTCTGGGTGTGGTAATCGTGAGGTCACCGAGCGTGTTCGCCAACGCTGCTCTCAGTTGCGCCGCGAACTCTCGATCATCAGCCTGTAACAAAGCCTCAACCTGTGAATCCGGGCAGGACCAGACCAGCGAAGAACGTCCGTCGGCCAGCGGCAGCAATGCAACGGGCCCGCCTTCGAGAAAGCACTGCCATGCCGTATGCGCGTGCGGCAATTCGGTTGCGACGTGGGCAACTATTGCCGACTGGCCGTGCGGGATTTCTTTGAAACTCAGGCTCAGCTGTGCGCGGACCCTCGACCTCGCGCCATCGGCGCCGATGAGCAGATCCGCAGACACGGCCTCGCCACTATCGAGATGCAGGACTGCAGCGCTTTCTCCCACCTCCAGCTGCGCTAATTTACTACCCGTAATCAGCTCAACCGATTTATCCGCCGCCAGGTCCTCCCAGAGGATTTGGCGAATGGCCCTGTTTTCAACGATATGGCCCAGTTCCGGCTCCCCCATCTCGGCGGCCTCGAAGCTTACCGAGCGGGCGCCACCGGCAGACCCGCCGGCCTGCCAGACACACATGCGGTCATAGGCACAGACCCGCTCACGAGGCAACTCATCCCATGCACCGACAGCTTTCAAAATTGCCCGCGATGCCGGGGCCAGTGCGGAGACGCGCAAATCCAACGGGGCCTCGAGATCGATCGCCGCGGGCGGATCAGGCTCGACCAATGCGAGCTTGAAACGATGACCGGTTTGACCCAGTTCTTTCTGCAAGCCTGCCGACAGCAGTTTTGCGAGCACCAGCCCAACGATGCCGCCGCCTGCTATGACGACCGAAAACGCGTTTGCACGATCGCCGTTCACAATGGCAACCCCCGCGCCAAACGGCTCAATCTGCCGGACAGCCCCATCGTCTGACGCGCCAGTTCACGCTTTGCAGCGGGAGCCAAATCGAAGGCAGTAAGACCGAGCCCCCTGCCCCGGGACGCGATCGCTCCGGGTATACCGAACAAGCGTATGAGGCCGTCGGTAAAGCCCACTACTTTGCGCTGATCACTGCTGCGCCAGTCCGCGTAGTTCTGCAACAAGTCGTCGGCTCCGCAATCAAAGCCGGCAGCATCGGCCCTTAAACCATCGGCCAGCAGTTCCGCGAGGCTCGCGACATCCCTCAACCCGAGGTTAAAGCCTTGCGCAGCGACCGGGTGAAGGCCGTTCGCCGCATTACCGATAAGCACGGCTCGTTCCTTGATGATGCGGTCAGCCGTAACCAGATGCAGAGGATAGGCGTGGCGTTTCCCCAGCCTCGAGAAGCGACCGAGGCGAAAACCGAAAGAATCCTGAACGAGACCCAGCAGTTCATCGTCCGACATTGCCATGACAAGCGGCGCGGTTTCGCTGTTGCGGGCGAGTACCAGCGTATAACGACCCTTACGGCCCGGCAGAATGGCCAGCGGCCCGTGAGGTGTAAACCTTTCATATGCGACATGGCCGGCTTTGCGGCCGTCGACCTGAATGTTGGCAACCACCGCAACCTGACCGTAATCGCGATCACTCGCATCGATTCCGAGTTCGTTTCTGAGTTGTGATCGGGCCCCATCAGCGACCACGAGCAACCGCGTGCTCAACTCGCGCTGGACACCGGCCTCCGCAAGCGTAACCAGGCGACGGTCATCGCTGATGTCTGTCCCGGCAACTCGGGCCGGACAGAAAGTCGTCACGCTCGAGCAATCCCCGATAATCTTCCAGATCGCCCTCCCGAGGTCGCGGCTCTTTATAACGAAGCCGAGTTCGGCTATTTGCTGCTCACGTGCGTCGATAACAGCACTGCCAAAGCGATTCTGCTCGGAAATGTGTATCTGCTCGATCGGCCAGACCGTATCGGCAATCTGTGACCAGATGCCCAGACCATCCAGTATTCGACAGCTGCCTCGCGACAACGCGATAGTCCGGTCGTCAAAACTCGGCTGCGCTTCGCTGTCATGCGGAACCGCCTCCACGAGGCCCACGCGACAGCCGGTCGCGGCCAGCGCAATGGCCAGGCTACCCCCGACGAGTCCGCCGCCGGCGATGAGTACATCGAAGTCACACGAAGCCGTTACAGACATTAATTCACTGCCGACCCGACCAGGGATTCTATTTCGTCCGGATCAACCGGCAGGTTTCTGCTAAGCACTTCGTTTCCGGTTTTGGTCACCACGACGTCGTCTTCAATCCGAACCCCGATGCCCCGCCACTTGGCGGGAACGCCGCGCGCATCAGGAATATAGATGCCGGGTTCAACCGTCATAATCATCCCCGGCTCGAGTAGTCGCCATTGATCCGACACCTTGTAATCGCCTACATCGTGCACATCCATGCCCAGCCAGTGCCCGGTCCGATGCATAAAGAATTTACGGTATTTTTGCTTGGTAAGCAGGACACGTAAATCGCCCTTAAGTAATCCGAGGCGCTGCAACCCCCTGGTTATTACTCGCACCGCAGCTTCGTGCGGGTCATTCCAATGCATACCCGGCGCTATTTGCTCAATGGCCGCATCGTGGGCCTGCAACACCAGCTCATAAATTTGCCGTTGCGGGTCGGTAAACCTGCCGTTCACCGGCCAGGTTCGCGTGATATCAGATGCGTAATAATCGTACTCGCAGCCGACGTCTGCCAGCACCAGATCGCCGTCACGCAGCGGTTGATCATTCTTCACGTAATGCAGCGTGCAGGCGTTCAGACCCCCGCCAACGATTGGCTGATAAGCGGACTGAACATCGTTACGCCTGAATTCATGGATGTATTCCGCCTCGAGTTCGTACTCGTAAAGACCCGGCCGGCAATTTGCCATCGCACGTTTGTGCGCAGCGACCGCTATATTCACTGACTTTCTGACAGTGCTTATTTCGGAGCGGCTCTTAAACAGGCGGAGGTCATGCAGCAGGTGATCGAGTGCCACGAACTCATCCGGCGCATGCACGCCGGCACGGCCGCGGGTGCGCAATTCGGTGATCCAGCCTATCAGCTTGGTATCGAAATCCGGGTGCGCGCCCATGGTGTAGTAAACGCGCTCGCACTGCTCAACGATGCCGGGCAATATTTCATCGATGTCATCAATAGGGAATGCATCGTCAACTGCATAATCTGCAATGGCGCCAGCCGGCGTGACGCGCTTGCCGTCCCACATCTCACGTTGCGGGTCCTGATCACGACAAAACAGCAGCAACTCCCCCTGTGGTCGACCGGGAATCAACACCAGCACGGCTTCCGGTTCGGCGAATCCGCTCAGGTAAAAGAAATCACTGTCCTGACGATACGGATACTCCACATCCCTGTTGCGCATGCGCATCGGTGCGGCTGGCAGAATAGCGACTCCGCCTTTGCCCATCATCCGCATCAAAGCATGCCTGCGCCTAGCGTATTCCCTTGCGTTCATTATTGTTCCCCGACCGCTGTCTGCCCCTGCGATCGAAGCTCAGCCGTCTCGTCGTACATCAACTGCGCGGAGACCCGAACATATTCGACCAGTTCGACATATGCGCGCTCAGCACCTTCACCTTCTTCGGCAATTGCGCCGGCCTTGGTAATTTCACTGAAATCGTCAAGTATTTCGCTCGCAGTAACGGATTCCAGCGCGTCCGCCTGCGGGCCTTGATCGGCGCCACCGCCTATTACCAGGCCGTGCATAAACCCATGGCACCAGTCGGCAAGCGCCGCAGCCCGGAAATCAATAGATTCGCCATCATCCGGCAAAAGTAAATTGAAGCGCATGTCGCCCGCTTCAAGCTTCAGCAGGCTGTCGACCGCCAGGGACTCAAGCGCGCGGCTGCATTCGTGAAGCAGCACGTTCGTCTCGGCGACTTCAGCATCGGCGGTGATGCCCGCCTGCCATGGCCTTATGGCCGCCGCGCCAGCCAGACAGGCGCGGCCACAAAATTCACCATGGGCTTCAGCGGCCTCGGAAGCAACGCCCGCGCTTTTAAGCAAGCTCTGTATATCGCTGAATTCAATCGCAGCAGGTTCGGTCATTATGTGCAAATTCCGGACAAAATCCGGGTAGAATTCGCTCCAGGCCCGGTCCAAAGCGTATATCGTAACACTCAGGCGATTGAGCGCATATTGACCGGCATACGACAGAGACACTATATTGAATGACATGTCTGACTCACCTGAACAAACATTCGGCCAGGAACTCTCTCGTCTGGAAAGGCGACTGGATGAACTGGTAGTAATCTGCAATCAACTTAAGGAAGAAAATCGCTCCCTTAAAGACCGGCAGGATTCCCTGATTGCGGATCGGGCGACGCTGCTGCAGAAAAACGAGCAGGTCAGGGCTCGGGTCGAGGCAATGATCAGCCGACTGAAAGCAATGGAGCATGGTTCATGACGGAGATGTACGCTCACGTCAACGTAAAGATACTCGGTAAGGAATACCAAGTTTCCTGCAAAGCTGATGAACGGGCGGAACTGCTCGACTCGGCTGAACTGCTGAATTCGCGGATGCAGCAGATCAAAGACAGCGGGAAAGTAACCGGCCTGGATCGAATCGCGGTTATGGCTGCGTTGAATATCGCCAATGAGCTGATTCATGCGCACGGCAAGGGTGAAGCCATCGAAGGCGATGCAGCGGGCCGCCTTGCAGCAATGCGTGAGCGTGTCGAGTCGGCCTTGCAGGCCGGTCGGCAGCTGGAACTATAGGCCCACATCACACTTATTTGCCTCACTTAGCTGGTAAACTGTTTACCGGCTCCTCCTGCAGTGTTCGATGCGAATCTGGAAGACCCTCGACCCTAAATTTCAGATTGGGGTCGTCGCCTGTTAGGCAGCTGTGTGCATATCCGCCACGGCGGAAAGCCTGGGCTGCCGCGGTTGACCCCACCTTCCGCTCTGGTTCGAGAGCGACGATTCGTAACGGCACAGGCGGGAGGAGTCTTTTCTTCCGGCATTATGAATTTGCGCACTTAGAACTTTAGGCGGGCGTAATGACACCGAAGGAAACAACGGCCGTGCGTAGCAGTCTGAAACGCAAACGCCGGTCGCTCGACCCGGACTTCGTTGCAGACGCCTCGGAAAAAATAGGCGCCAGATTCTGGCGGTCTTCCTTCGCGCAACGTGCAACCAACATCGCTATCTATATGTCTACGGCCGGCGAAGTAGACTGCAGCACTATCATCGAGACCGCCTGGTTGCGCAAAAAGAGAGTATTTGCGCCCGTGTTACAGGGTAAACGTCTGGAATTTGCCAGCTTGGAACCCGACACGAAACTGGCCGCAAACAGGTTTGGCATCTTAGAGCCTGTCTACGCACGATCATCTTTACTGCCACGAGCACAGCTCGATATTGTTGTTATCCCGTTACTCGCCTTCGATGCGAAACTGAATCGGCTTGGAATGGGCGCAGGTTTTTATGACCGCAGTTTTGCTTTTACGCAACAACAAAAACAATGGCGTCACCCCATTCTAGTCGGCGCTGCGTATAGCTTTCAGCAAATAAAGGATACCCACCCTAAACCATGGGATGTGCCGTTGCATGTTGTCATCACAGAGAAAGAATGCTTCGGAAGTTATTGAACCATTAGCGCGAAAGGTCGTTTTTCTGAAACTTAAAAGTCACTTTAATAAGTGTTCCTCTGCGAAAAAATTCATCTCGGCTCAAGGTTAGAAAGTTGCCCCTAAAAAAAGGGGCGCGAGGCCCAAAAACCTACCCTATGAAAAATCCTTTACTTGCTGGAAATTTAGCTGCGCTTGTATATACTCAATCGCGGTTAACCCGACATGGAGACTGCTATGGCAACTCGCAAGAAGGTTTCTCGCAAGAAAAAAACTGCGACGAAACGTAAAACATCGAAGAAGGTAGCTCGTAAGAAAACGAAGCGTAAAGTAGCCAAGAAAAAGGCTAAGAAAAAAGTAGCCAAGAAAAAGGCTAAAAAGAAAGCCAAAAAGAAGGCTAAGAAAAAAGTAGCCAAGAAAAAGGCTAAAAAGAAAGCCAAAAAGAAGGCTAAGAAAAAGACTAAAAAGAAGGCTAAGAAGAAAGCTAAGAAAAAAGCTTCTTCTAAAAAGAAGGCCAGCAAGAAGAAGTAATTCTTCTTGAACCGCTTCGTAAGAGTGGTGAAAGGATGTGCCCGCCTCGTGCGGGCACATTCATTTCCAGGCCCTGCAATACAAATCGCAGATGGCGTGACTCCACTATATAATCCTCCCAAATACGTAAAGCCGCCCGCGAGCCCCGTGTTATGAATCAGGACGAAAAGAAGCGCCAGTCGGCCCTTGCGGCCCTGCAATACATACCTGAAGGCGCCCTCCTGGGCGTTGGCACAGGATCTACGGTGAATTTCTTCATCGATGCTTTGCCGGAGTTTCGCTCGCGAATAAGGGCCGTGGTGTCGAGCTCAGAGGCGTCGACAGAGCGGCTCAGGCAGCACGGTTTCGACGTCGTCGAATTATCGGAAACCGGTGATCTCGACCTTTACGTTGATGGCGCAGACGAGGCCAACGAGCACTTCCATCTCATCAAAGGTGGTGGCGGCGCACTTACGAGGGAAAAAATCGTAGCGGCTGCCGCACGCAAATTTGTCTGCATTATTGATGATTCGAAAATGGTCAACGTATTGGGCGGATTCCCGTTGCCTGTAGAAGTAATTCCGATGGCACGCTCCTATGTTGCGCGCCAACTCGTAAAAGCCGGCGGACAGCCGGAATACCGATCAGGATTTGTGACTGACAACGGCAACGAAATAATCGATGTGCGCGGCCTTAGTATTACCAACCCGCCGGAACTGGAAGGAAAAATCAACCAACTGGCCGGTGTAGTCACGGTAGGAATTTTTGCGCGCCGCGGCGCCGATGTACTGCTAATCGCCACCGACAACGGAGTAGAGACGAAGGAAAAATAGTCTGCTTTTTGCGCGTTTGAACCCGCAACGGGTTAATAAAGGTAACTAGACAACGCTTCGGAATAGCGCGGGCCAACGCAGCGGTTTCGAGAAAGACTCCCCGACAGACCAAAGTCCCTCTGCACCGGGTCTGCTCGCTCGCTGCTCGTGGGCGGCTTGCAACAGAGCCATTTACATTTATGTTTGCAGCTTCTATTGCCAGCAAAAGGTATGGGCGAAGGATCCCCCGGCATAGCGCAGCTTTATAGTGGCGGCACCCCACTGTTCACCAAAGCATTGGAGCCGGGGGCCCTTCGACGGAATGGCTCCCTGCGGTCCGC
>JARRLL010000001.1:85327-135102 GCA_037387125.1 Gammaproteobacteria bacterium
AAAAAAGGCCCCGATGGGGCCTTTTCCTTGTGTGGCTGGGGGACCAGGATTCGAACCTGGGTTGACGGAGTCAGAGTCCGTAGTCCTACCGCTAGACGATCCCCCAAAAGGAGGCAGCGCTGATAAAGCGTTTTAGCGCTTGGAAAACTGCGTTGCGCGGCGGGCCTTGCGCAGGCCTACTTTCTTACGCTCGACAGTTCGCGCGTCACGAGTTACATAGCCGGCCTGCCGCAGCGGGGCTCTCAGGCTTTCGTCATACGCCAGCAGCGCACGGGTCAGGCCGTGGCGAATTGCGCCCGCCTGTCCGGTCGTTCCACCACCTTTAACTGACACGGCGATGTCAAAATTGGACTCGAGATTAACCAGTTCCAGCGGTTGCCGAACAATCATCCTCGCGGTTTTACGACCGAAGAATACGTCCAGGGGACGCGAATTAACGGTTATTTCGCCTTTACCCGGACGAAGATACACACGTGCCTTCGAGGATTTGCGACGACCGGTGCCGTAGTAACTATCAGTGCTCATTAAATTTCTCTATATACGTTCAGTAACGCAGGCTTAATCAGACGCCCGAGGTTGCAATTATATTTCAAGCGGTTGCGGCTGCTGGGCCTGATGATCGTGCTCGGCGCCGGCAAAAACGCGCAACTTCTTCAACATTGCGCGACCCAGACGATTCTTCGGCAGCATACCTTTGACCGCGAGCGTTAACGCCTGCTCCGGCGCTTTTTCCATGAGTTTTTCGAAGCTTATGGATTTAAGGTTGCCTATGTAGCCCGTGTGCCGGTAATACATCTTGTCCGTCCGTTTGTTGCCGGTCACACGAATATTCGCGGCATTGACGACGATAATGTGATCCCCGGTGTCTACGTGGGGAGTAAACACAGGCTTGTGCTTGCCCCGGAGACGCGCGGCAAGTTCCGTAGCCAACCGGCCCAGGGTTTTGTCCGTCGCATCGACGACAAACCAGTCACGCCTGACTTCTTCAGGCTTGGCAGAAAAGGTTTTCATGAGTTTTCTCTAACGAACTCTAAGTTAGAATTCTTTTGAATTCATCTAGTTAGGGCAAATACAACGCTGGCGAGGTGCCCTGACGGCGGAAAAGCGCGCCATTCTAGCGGACCGGCCCCCGCATTTCAACGGTCCAGGGGCATCCAAACCCCTTAATTTTAGAAGGAATAATCCAGCGTAATGGCCGTAAACCGGTCTGTTTTCTCGATATCGGGCGCAACATCAGTATTCCCCTGCACCGTGTAACTTACCCCCAAAGCCAGCGTGCTGTTAATTTTTGCGCTGACCTTGGTGATTGATTCCCAATATGTATTGGCGGAAGTGTAGTTGGCGCCCAGGTACTGGTTGAACTCTGAGTTTTCGGTCCAGAACCAGAGGAAATTCAGGGATGCGGTCGCGAGAGCCCCGTCTTCGGAGATCGTTTCCGGCGGCGGCGTGGCATTTACGGCCTTCTGGTCTGCGTAACCGGCGCCGACCTCGGCGTCGAAATTCATGCTTTCGGTATTGATTATCCTGCGGCCATAACCGAGGGTCGCGAACACCTGCCGCGGATAGCCGCTGAACCGGTTCTTAATCCAGTCGACGGCGCCATAACCGTAATTATTTTCCGTGAAGTTGTACTTCGACTGCCATCCCAGCAGGTAGTTTTCCGCCGTGGTGCCCTCCGCATCACTGGAACTGAAAAACCGGCCCGCAGCGCTGTGCTCCCAGGCATTGACCGCATAATTGGCTTTAAACTCGGCTGTTGCGCTGCTACTTTCCGTATTGCCTTCGGAAGCCAGATAACCCAGCCCTACCTTGCCCGACCAGGGACCCTCCGTTTGTGCTTCTTCCTCGGCCATCAGCGGCAGAGAGACCAACCCCGCCAGTACAAAAGTTACAAGCTTCTTATGCATATCAATTGCTTCTTTATTCTGAGTTTCTCTAGACCGCCGCATGCCGTTACATACCGACGCAGGGCGGGTATGATAGCCGCACCAGAATTTTTCTGGAACCACTGCAGCAAATCTTATGAGTCAACGCCGCTACAGTCTTGCCGATCGCTTCATCGGAGAACTCGACACCGCCTTGCGGGTCGTCTTTGCCAAGCCGCAGGCAGCCGAGCCGTCGCCGGGCCAGGCGGTTATCCAGGCGGATCCGGACGCACTCAAACCGGCTGAAAAGTCCCTCGGGAGCCGCCTGATGCGCGTAAACCACGCGGGCGAAACGGCTGCCCAAGCACTGTACAGAGGGCAGGCTCTGGTTGCGCGCGATGCCGAGCTGCGCGCCGATCTTTTGCAGGCGGCAGCAGAGGAACAAGACCACCTGGCCTGGTGCCAGCAACGCGCAGAGCAACTGGGTGGCGGAGTCAGTAAACTGGCACCGCTATGGTATTCCGGCTCGTTCGCAATCGGGGTACTGGCGGGGCTTTACGGCGACAAAATCAGCCTGGGCTTCCTTGCGGAGACAGAGCAACAAGTCAGCGAGCATCTGGAAGGCCATTTGCAGCGCCTGCCCGAGCGCGACCGGGGCAGCCGGGCCATAGTCGAAAAGATGCGCGCGGATGAGATTCGGCACGGCGAGGGCGCCCTGGAACGCGGTGGCGAAGCGCTCCCGGCATGGTCCAGAAGCCTGATGCGGCTCGTAGCACGGTTCATGACTGAGGTTTCATTCCGGGTCTAAGCCTCACAATGCCGGCCACTCGGCTTGCCCTAAGCGTCGGAAAGGTTTACAAAGTGCTCTTGGGTTATTGGGTTGAGGTATAAATGATGTCCAGCAATGGAAAGGCGCTCAGTGATGTGCCGGCCATTAATCGCTTTTTGACATATTGTCGCACGCGCACGGTCCCGCAAAAGACAGTGATGATTCACGCCGGGGATCTCCCCGACAGCCTCTACTACATCATCAGCGGTTCCGTAGAAGTCATGATCGAGGACGAGGACGGTAATGAAATGGTCCTGGCGTACCTCAATAAGGGGCAGTTCTTCGGTGAAATGGGTCTGTTCCATGACGAACCGGCCCGCAGCGCCTGGGTTCGCACCCGGGTCGAATCGGAAATTGCCGAGATGACCTATCCGCGCTTCAGGCAGATAGCCAGCGAAAATCCTGGCCTCGTGTTCGAACTGGCAACGCAGCTCGCGCTGCGTCTGGATCGCACCAATCGGAAACTGGGCGATCTCGCCTTTGTCGACGTCACGGGGCGCGTGGCACATGCGATCATGGATCTTTGCAATGAACCGGATGCAATGACGCACCCGGACGGCATGCAGATCAAGGTTAGCCGCCAGGAACTGAGCCGACTGGTCGGCTGCTCCCGCGAAATGGCCGGGCGCGTGCTGAAAGTGCTTGAGGAACAGGGCCTGGTGTCGGCAAGCGGCAAGACTATAGTGGTCTACAACACGCGTCCGAAGCAGACGATATCGGCGACCGTCACTACGGCGACCAGCTAGATAGCGCAACCTGAGGCAGTTAACTCAGGGCGTGTCCGCACTGAAACGGCGCTCCGATAGTATCGCGGCGCCGTTTTTTATTTGCGGGCTTACTGGTGGGCTGATATTGCCGAGCGCATGGCGCTGATAGTGGCCGCGTAATCAGGGCTGCCGAAGATAGCTGAACCGGCCACGAACATATCCGCACCGGCGGCGGCAATCTCAGCGATATTGTCGACCTTGACTCCGCCGTCGATTTCGAGGCGAACATCCAGACCTGCCGAATCGATCCGCTCGCGGACCGAGCGCAATTTGTCGAGGCTCGAGGGTATGAAAGTCTGGCCACCAAACCCGGGATTGACCGACATGATCAACACCAGGTCCAGCTCCGGCAAACAGTAATCAAGCCAGTCGAGCGGCGTGGCCGGGTTGAACACAAGCCCCGGCTTGCAACCCGCTTCTCGAATCAACGCGATCGTGCGATGCACATGCTTGCTCGCCTCAGGATGAAAGCTGATATAGGTCGCGCCCGCCCTGGCGAAATCGCCGACCAGCTGATCAACCGGCTGCACCATCAAATGCACATCGATCGGTGCCTGCACGCCGTAATTGCGCAACGCCTCACAAACCAGCGGCCCGATGGTCAGATTCGGCACATAATGATTGTCCATGACATCGAAATGCACGACATCGGCGCCGGCGCTGAGCACGGCGTCGACTTCCTCGCCCAGCCGGGCAAAATCGGCCGAAAGTATCGAAGGGGCTATCCACTTTTCAGTCATCGAGCTCGTCCCGCAGCTAATGTGAAGCGCAAGTTTATGGCGCTAAACGCTAATTTGCACATAAAAGGTCGCATTCAAATTCTAAACGGGTGGCCGCGCGAACTAGCAACGAGTCCCGCTACAGACCCCCGCGGTGATCGCGGATGCGTTCATAGGCTGCACGAATCTCACGTGTTTTCTCCTTGGCGACTTCCTGCATCGACTCGGGCAGACCTTTCGACGCCAGCTTGTCCGGGTGATGCTGGTTCATGAGCCTTCGATAGGCCGTCTTGACCTCCTTGTCGGTAGCAGACGACTCCACTCCGAGCGCCTTGTATGCCTCGGCCAGCGCAGATTCCTCGGAGACGGGAGCCGGACCACCCCGCCTGAAACTCCGTTGCGCGCGTAAAACGGCCTCCAGCTGCGCGAACTCGACGCGGCTGAACCCCAGCCCCGCTGCCACGCGCCACAAAAACTCGCGCTCTGCAGCGCTTACATTGCCCTTGATCAGTGGTATCTCGATCAAAACCTCAAGAAAGGCACGCAGCAATACAGGTTGCCCGCGACACATGCGGAAAAATGTCTGGATCTGCTGATCCAGCGGAAAGTTCGGGTCTTTACCCTGGTTAAAGAGGCTGATAGCCAGCCGCACGTCCTCAGGGCCGAGACCCCACTGGTGCATGATGCTGCGGGCAATCTGGATTTCCTCCTCAGACACCCGCCCGTCAGCCTTGGCGAGCCGGCCCATTGCGATAAATATGCTTTCAAAAAATATTTTCTGGCGCGCAGCCGACGAAAACCCGCCAAAGCGGCTTTCAGCTCCACCTCCCGTCGCCAGCCCTTTATCGAACTGATGGCCGATCAGAACGCCAATAAGGGCGCCCAGCAGGCTGAATTTGGACAACAGCAGGCCGAGGATGCCCCCGAGCACCTTGCCCGCCCAACCCACCTTATTCATGTATTCCCGGCCATATGATCTCAACAGGTTCTAAGGCTAAAATACGCCGCTTTCCGCTCCCGGTCCCGCTACGCTAATTTAAGAAAGCCCGTACCCAAAAATGAACAATGCACTCTACGAATCGAAATTGTCAGGCCTTGAGAGAATAAATCAAGGCAAAGTGCGCGACATCTACGCGGTGGACGACAACCACCTACTAATCGTTACGACAGACAGACTGTCAGCCTTCGACGTTATCCTGCCCGACCCTATTCCGGGCAAAGGCGCGGTGCTCACCAAAATGTCGAACTTCTGGTTCGATCGCACCCGGAATATCGTACCGAATCACCTCACCGGCATGGACCTGACCGATGTCATTAGCGATCCGAATGAACGTGCGTCGGTTGGCGAACGGGCAATAATTGTAAAACGCCTGAAGCCGCTGCCAGTGGAGGCAGTCGCGCGCGGCTACCTGATTGGTTCGGGCTGGAAGGACTACCAGAAAACCGGCGCTGTCTGCGGCATTGAACTGCCGAAGGGACTAGAGCTTGCCGCAAAACTGCCGGAACCGATATTCACCCCGGCCACCAAGGCCGAAGTGGGCGACCATGATGAGAATATCGACTTCGCCCGCATGTGCGACCTGGTAGGCAAGGAACTGGCTGAGCAAGTTCGCAGCCTGACCCTAGAGATCTACCTGCACGGCGCAGACTATGCCCGCCGGCATGGGATTATCATCGCCGACACCAAGTTCGAGTTCGGCCTCGACGAAGATGGGATGCTTTACCTCATCGACGAGGTCATGACACCAGACTCGTCTCGGTTCTGGCCGGCCGACCAGTATGCTGTCGGCATCAGCCCTCCCAGCTTCGACAAACAGTTCGTGCGCGATTACCTTGAAACACTGGATTGGGACAAGAAAGCACCGGGGCCCCGGTTGCCGAAAGAGGTTATTGCCAAGACAGCGGAAAAATACCGGCAGGCGCTCGACCAACTCACCGGCTGATTTACGTACATCGCGATGTACAATCTGACCCCTGCAGCCGCCGGCTGCTTGGACCGGGGCAAAAAGCTTGGATGAATTTCTGCAAAAACTCGAGGCTCTGCTTTGGCACCGTCGACTGGATGAGCTGGGCCAACCTCTCCCGCGCCTCGTGCAATTCGTCCGGTTTTGCTACGCAATTATTCGTGATGTGCTCACGACGACACTGACGCTGCGGGCCATGGGCCTCGTGTACATCACCATCCTCTCGATAGTACCGATGCTCGCCCTGACTTTTTCGGCTCTAAAGGGTTTCGGCATCCACCGGTCGCGCGTCGAACCCGCGCTGCTTAATCTGTTCGAGCCGCTCGGCGAAAAAGGTGTGGATCTGACCAACCGCCTGATCTCGTTTGTGGATAACGTGCAGGGCGGTCTGCTCGCGGGAGTCGGATTGCTGCTGCTCATCTATACGACCGTCTCGATGATCAAGAAAATTGAAGACAGTCTTAATTTCGTCTGGCGCGTCGACAACGCCCGCAGTTTTGTGCAGCGCTTCGGAGAATACCTGAGCGTGGTTCTCGTGGGGCCGCTGCTGATGGTTACAGCGATCGGCCTCATTGCAACCGTAGGAAGCAATGCGCTGGTCGACCGGATACTCAGCATCGAGTTTCTTGGCGCGACGGCAGTGCTGATCGGCAAGATGATGCCTTATTTTCTGGTGAGCCTCGTGTTCGGCTTGCTGTACTGGTTTATTCCCAACACGCGGGTGCGGCCTGCTGCGGCTGCGGTCGGGGGGCTAACCGGAGGGTTGCTCTGGGCATTCAGCGGCGTGTTGTTTGCAGCTTTCGTGGTTGGCTCTACGCGCAACATTACGATATACGCCTCCTTCGCCATCATAATCATCGCGCTGATGTGGCTGTATATCTCCTGGCTCATACTGCTGATTGGTGCGCAGACGTCATTTTATTTCCAGCACCCTGAGTACCTGCGCATCGGCTATCGTGAGCTAAACGTAGGCAACCAGATGCGGGAACAATCCGCGCTGAGCCTCATGCTGATCGTAGCGGACGGGTTTCGACGGTCGGGCGCAGCGTATAACACCAACCAGATAGGGGCGAAACTCAATGTCCCGGGGATAGTGATGGGCCCGATTACGAAACGGCTGATCGCTGCAGGTTTACTCGAGCTGGGCAACCGCGGGCAACTCATTCCGGCGCGGGACCCGGGCAGCATAACGCTGGGCAATGTCCTGGCAGCAGTGCGTTCCGGTCACGAGCAGGATATTTTTCGGCACGGCAACTGGCCGAAAAAAGTCGACAATGTTTTCAATAAACTTGATGAGTTGTCGAGCAGGCCGCTAGGCGAGACATCGCTTTATGCGTTGCTGGACGAAGAACCCAAAGGATTGGGCGAAATCCGCGGCGCTTAGTTGCCGGCCAGCGTTACCCTGTCTATTAGCAGCGAACCCGTGCGAATGCCGCCGCGACAGTCCGTGTCTGTCGCCACCTGGACGATACCCCGGTACATGTCGCGCAAATTACCGGCAATCGTCATCTCGTGCACGGGGTAACTTATCTCACCGTTCTCCACCCAGTATCCGCTGGCACCTCGCGAGTAATCACCCGTGACCGTGTTGACGCCCTGCCCCATCAACTCTGTCACTATAAACCCGGTACCCATCTGACTGACGAGGTCAGCGTAACTTACGCCCGTATCACTGACTAAAAGATTGTGGGTACCGCCGGCGTTACCGGTGGACTTCAGCCCAAGCTTGCGTGCGTAGTACGATGCCAGCACGTAGTCGCGCAATACTCCGTCCTCGAACAGATAGCGATCACGGGTTGCGACTCCCTCGTCGTCAAACGACGCACTGGCTAGCGCCTTGGGTAACAAAGGGTACTCACGAACAGAAAAGTGCTCGGGAAAAACCGCGTCGCCGAGGCAGTCGAGCAGGAAACTGGCCTGCCGATAGAGGGCCCCTCCGCGAATAGCACCGATCGCATGACCGATCAGCCCCCGCGCTACGCGCGCCGGGTAAATAACCGGCGTAACCCGCGTGTCCAGTTTGCGGGCACCGAGGCGATCTATCGTTCTTTGCCCCGCGCCTTGACCAACCGTCTTGGGACCCACCAGCTCAGCGGGATCCCGGGCGACCGTGAATTCAAAATCCCGCTGCATTTCGCTGCCGTCAGCGGCGAGCACCGCGCAGGAAAGACTGTGCTGAGTGTCGGGGTATCCGGCCAAAAAGCCGTGACTATTGCCGTAAACACGGCAAGCTTCGTGGGTACTGACGGTCGCCCCTTCAGAATTATTGATCCGGCTGTCGTATTCCAGGGCTGCTGTTTCGCATTCAAGCGCCAGGTCGATAGCACCTTCGGCGTCGAGCTGCCATGGGTGATAGAGCTGCAGGTCGGGGAAATCTCGCGCCATCGCATCCGCTTCCGCGAGACCCGCATACTCGTCCTCCGCACCAAAACGCGCCATCGAACAGGCCTTCATGACGGTCTCGCGCACCGCATCGGCCCCCAGGTCCGAGGTATTCGCGCTGCCCTTGCGCTTGCCGAGATACACAGTCACCGACAGACCTTTGTCGCGATGGTATTCCAAGGTCTCCGTTTCCTGCCTGCGCACCGTGACCGACAAGCCTGCTCCCCAACTGGCGCTCGCCTCAGCCTGACTTGCACCCAAAGCCGCCGCGTGCTCGAGCGCCTCGCTGATCGTTCGCTCCAGCTGTGCCTGCTGATCTGCAATTTCGGGGTTGGTCACGCTGTCTACTCCACTCGGGTTGCTTTGACGAAGGATTACTTTATAGGGATGGCCTTAAAGGCGAGCGAGATTCTAGCCGATCTGGCAAAGAAGCGCGGCTGCGAATAGCCGCTGAGCTCGTCTATCGGTTTTCGCGGCGAATGCCTGCACGTAAAACTTCCTAATCAGGCGTCGCATCGGTCAGTCATATGACGCGGTTCATTTGCCGGACGGCTTGTCGTCACGCCTGAAGTCGCGCCTGCGCAGCAGAATGATGAGGCCGAAAATCAGGCACACACTGCCGATCAACAGGCACAACAAGGGCCAATACCAGTAATCGAGGTAGATAGAGGCGATCAGACAGCCCAAGCCGGCCAGTAAATAGAAGTACGGCAGTGTCTCGTAGATCGGCTTGGTTAACCAGATGCGCATATACGCACTTTTATCCCATTACCCCAAGCCCTCCGTCAAGGCCGGCAGAGCGCAAATTAGCCGGCCACGCCGCCCACGGTCAGCCGATCGACGAGCAGGGTTGGCTGGCCGACCCCGACCGGCACCGACTGACCGTCCTTGCCGCAAACCCCAACGCCGGCATCGAGCTCAAGATCGTTTCCAACCATCGACACCTGCGTTAGCACAGAAGGGCCGTCGCCTATGAGAGTGGCGTCCTTGAGCGGTTTACCGATCCTGCCATTTTCGATCAGATACGTTTCACTCGTTGAAAAAACGAATTTGCCAGACGTGATATCAACCTGACCACCGGCAAAATTTTTCGCATATATGCCTTTCTTGACGGAAGCAATAATTTCCGCCGGGTCATGGGGCCCGGGCAGCATGTAGGTATTGGTCATTCGCGGCATAGGCATATGCGCAAATGACTGGCGCCTGCCGTTGCCGGTCGGTGCAACGCCCATCAAACGGGCATTCATCTTGTCCTGCATATAGCCGGTCAACTTCCCGGCCTCGATCAGGACCGTCCTGTTTGTCGGCGTCCCTTCGTCATCTATATTCAGAGATCCCCGGCGGTGTTCGAGCGCCCCGTCATCAACCACGGTACAAAACTCCGATGCGACTTTTTCACCCATGCGATTGGCGAATGCGGAAGTACCCTTGCGGTTGAAATCCCCCTCCAACCCGTGGCCGATCGCTTCGTGCAATAAGACACCCGGCCAGCCCGGCCCGAGGACCACCATCGTTTCACCTGCCGGTGCCGGTTGCGCTTCGAGATTGATCAATGCCTGGCGCACGGCTTCGCGGCCATACTCGAAAGCCTTGTCCCCCTCGACAAAATACTGGTAATCGCGCCGGCCGCCCCCACCACTAAAACCCTGCTCGCGCTTGCCCTTCTGCTCAACGATCACCGACACATTAAAACGAACCAGGGGCCGGACATCAGCCGCCAGCGTGCCGTCGCTGCCGCATACCAAGATAACTTCGTAGGAACCCGACAGGCTGGCATTAACCTGTTTTACACGCGGGTCGAGTGCGCGCGTGGCACGGTCGACACGCTGTAAAAGTTCGACCTTGTCCGCATCGGCGAGCGTTACAAGCGGGTCGACCGCGGGATAAAGCCGCTGACCGCCGCCCGGTTGCCAGGCACGCAAACTGCCGGCCTGACCCTGCCGCGCAATGGCGCTTGCGGCATCGGCGGCCGACATCAGGGCGGGTGCAAGTAATTCATCCGAGTACGCAAAGCCGGTCTTGTCGCCGGACATGGCGCGCACCCCGACGCCCTGATCGATGCTGTGACTGCCTTCTTTGACGATCCCGTCTTCGAGCGACCAGGACTCGTTGCGCACAAACTGAAAATAGATATCCGCCGCGTCGACGCCGCCCGTGAGCAAGCGTCCCAGCGCCTCATCGAGATGCCGGTCTTCCAGGCCTGTGGGGGCAAAAAGTTGTGTGCGGGCCAACTCCAGCGGGTTAGCAATTGTGGCGCGGTTCATAAAACTCCAATACCTGATTCGACTAGTTATGCAAACGGCGGTGCTCGAGCACCGGAAATTTTTCTCGCAGGCTGTTTAGCGCAGTAAAATCATAATCTGCTGCCACTATGCCAATCGTCTGCCCGGCATCGCACAGAATACGCCCCCAGGGGTCGATTATCATCGAATGCCCCCAGGTCATGCGCCCTGCAGGATGCTTGCCAACCTGCGCGGCTGCGACCACATAACACAAATTTTCCGCGGCACGCGCCCGCAACAGTATTTCCCAGTGAGCCCTTCCTGTCGGGACGGTAAATGCAGCAGGCAGCGCCAGCAAATCCATGCCGTCAGCGGCCATCTGTCTGAACTGCTCGGGAAAGCGGAGATCGTAGCATACGGCTATTCCGAGCCTGCCCCACGGTGTGGCAACTGTCAGCCGCGCGGAGCCGGGCGCCGTGTAAGCTGACTCGGCGAAGGACTCGCCCGCTTCAGGGACGCGCACGTCGAACAAATGGATTTTATCGTAGCGCCCTGCCGTGTTGCCGGCTGCATCGTATACGTAACAAGTGGCAGTAGCTCTGCCAGGATCAGCACTTTGCACCGGCACGGTACCGGCAACCACCCAGATACCGAGTTCGCGTGCAAGCCTGCGGATTGCATCCTGGATCATCCCGTCGCCATCACGTTCCGCGGCTTGCAATCGTTGTGTGCGGCTCTCGCTCATCAGGGCAAAGTTTTCCGGCAATACCGCAAGTTCTGCCCCGTCTCTCGCTGCTGCGCGCAACAGCCCGCCGGCCTGTTCTAGGTTGGCGGCAATATCCGCTCCCGAATTCATCTGTATTGCGGCAAAACGCATCAGTCGTCCCCTCCCGGCGGCAATTGCGGTTCTGCATCGGGAGTAAGCTCCGGCAGCACACCCTGTGAATTGGCGATCAGCTCTTCGATCGCCTGAATTTCTTCCGGCGACAGTGGCGGCAACTGTTGCTCGCAATCGGCGAACGGCCGAGTATTCAGCTTGTCACGATCGACCCTGGTAAATTTCGGATCATCCCAGTCGCCGAGGATCGTGTAATAAGTCTCACCGATACTGCTTAGCGGCTTTTTCATTATCTGGGTCACCAGTAGCGTCGCGATGCCGACGGTCGGCCCGGCGAGAAAAGCACCGGCGACCGGAGCGAGGTTCGATACGTGCGGGCGCATCGCCGCAACCTGGTCGTAGTCCTCAGCCAGAATACCGGCACGCCCAACGATACCCATGTCCGCTACCGGGCCTTCGAGGCCTAGATTACAGGTCCAGGCGTCGCCAAAGTCGATACGGAAACGACCCGCAATCTTGTCAAACTCCAGACCTTCCTCAGTAATCTCGCGGAACTCCAACGATAGCCTTTGCGGCAGTCGGGTTACGCTGAGCAGGCCGAGGATGCGCCCCGTCCCGGTGTCGACTTCGTTAACGATGCCGTTTTTGATACTGAGCTCAATTGTGCCGGTGGACGCATAGACACTGTTCATTCCGGGACCACCTTCCCACAGCAGGTCCGCCGTGACGGAACCTTTTTCTGCTTCAATCAGCGGTGAATAGCCGAGCTTTTTCAACGTGTCTGCTACGTTCCGGCTCTCCAGAACCATGTGCAACCTGCTGCGTTGCGCATTGTCGACCACCACCCAGTCGTAGGACATCTCGGTGCTGAAACTGTCGGCGAGAGTCTGCAAGGAACTCGAACGCAGACCATCGTCGACGCGGCGCACGTCGGCATTCAGCTGGCCAAGTCGCATACTCCCAAGGGCAAAATCGTTGACGGTGCCGCGGATCGCAGGCAGTGTTCGCGGGTCGAGCGGGTCATCTGCGGCCTCTCCATCACCCTCGCCGACAGCTTCCTCGATCAGCAGCAACCGTTCCATATCGACCATCAGCGGCGTATTGCCCGTGAAGTCATACGGCACGACCAAAGTCCCGTCAGCCCATGGCCCACTCATTTCAATCAGCCATGCTGTCTCCCCGAATTTAACGTCCAGATCGAGATCGACGAACCGGTAACCAACAGCGAAAAGCTCACCCACCTGAAGATCGGCTTCACGAAACAGGCTTTGCCAACCGTCCAGCGAACCCCCGTTGCCTGCGGTCGCTCCATCGCTGTTCGCACTCATCATGTTGACCCAGTCCGCCAGATCGATGCTGTCGATCGTGCCGCTGAGCGTCAGCAGCGGCTCGTTCGGCAGCGCTGGTATTTCCCGGTCACGCACGATGCTGCCCCGGTCGAGGCTCCACTGGTCTGCTTCGTTCGCCGCGGCCAGGGCCCAGCTCAACCCGCGATTGAGCGAGCCGAATATATGCGCGACGCCCCGGTCCGGGAACCGGACTTCCATTTGCAGGCTGTCCCTCCCATCCTCTGACTTGCCGAGGGGATAGGGCAATCTGCTGCTTACGCCCTCAAGGTCGGAACGAATAAATAAACTAAACGGCTCCGTACCCCCGGCACCGCCGGGGAACATGGCCTGCGCCGTCAGCTCCGCTTCGCCTTCGAGCGACGGAACCAGCGGTAAATTCAGTGCTTGCTCTATACCTACCACGGGTAGCCGGCCCTTTACGAAGGCCCGGTGGCTGTAGGCCGACTGCGAATCCTGCACCGGCTCGACGTCGATAACGACCGGGCGATCCAGCAGTTTGCCCGTAACACCGGCGGCGCTAATTTGAGTGTTCATGATGCTGCCGGTGCCATTCAGGTTCGTGAAAGTCTCATCGATACCCTTGAGGCCTACCTCGGCATTAGCAACCGTCAGCTTGCCCGCCAGTCGCCAAGCCGAAATTTCCTTGACCGGCAGCGCTATTTGCATCGTCACGCGGCCCGCACCAAAAGCCTCGACATCGGCAAACACCGGCCCGAGCTTTTCACTCACGGGTGATTCATGCACAAAGCCCAGCAGGTCTTCGACGCGAACATCCCCGGCGCCGGCAAAACGAAGCAGGCCGGTCCGCATATCCTCGAAGCGCACCGAAATATCTTCTAGCTTCATGCCCCGCAATGAAAATTCATTTTCAGTGCTGTACATCGATACGCCATCGAACACGAGGCGACCACTTGCGTTCTCTATAATCGGCCAGTCGGGCGCATAATTGAGTACGCCATCGGCAAAGTTCACGCCAATCACGAACACACCCTCACCGTGATCATAGGGAAATTCACCGAGCGGTCCCTGCAAACGAAAATCGGCGTCTGTTACGCGACCACCAATCAGAGCCGAGTCAAGCCAGCTGAGCACGGGCGCGGGAATAACGCGAGGCAGGTAACGCCAGACTGCGGCGACGTCGTCGAGGTTTGCCTGTGCCGTGAGGTCGATAACGGGGTTGGCGAAATCCTCGTCCACCGATAATTCGAGCGATGCGCTGGCGGCGCCTTCAGACGTTTTGAGCGTAATGCCATCAGCCAGTAAACGATGCCCTTCAGGGCTGGAGCGCCATATCGCCAGACCATCCAGTTCGGCTATATCGAGTACATCGCGAAACAGGCTGTCTAATCCAAAGCGGGCATCCTGAGTGTTTATCTCCAGGTTGCCGCCGCCATCATCAGCCGATATTCGGCCGCTGAAACCGCTGACTTCTATGCCCTGCTGACCGGCCGAATAACCTGCCCGGTTAAACACACTCGCAAGGCTGAAAACCCCGGGCTTGCCTGCCTGCAGCTGCAAATCGAGTTCAAAGGCTTCTAAGTCACCGAATGGCTCACCCAGAAAACCACTGCTTTTGAGCCGGTCGGGCGCCAGGGCCCGGACGAACGGCAACAGGTCTTCCACACGGACGAAGCTGGCGCTGGCCGAAATCTGTTCCTCGTCTTGCGCCGGCCCTTTGGTGTAGCTCACCCGAAAATTGCTGCGGGGCCATGTGCGCGACAGGCGCTCGATACGCAGGTCTTCGCCTTCAGCCTGCCAGCCGCCTTCCATTTCCCGCCAATGGAACCGGCCCTCCAGCGCATCGATCAACACGGGGGCGGCGCCGGGTTGCGCGAGTTGCAGCGCAGCCAGATCCAGCTCCGCCGTCACTTCCTGCGGAACCGTGCCTAACAGTCGTGCTGACAGGGCCGCACTACCCTCGCTGTCGACGACCGGCAAATCACGAAATTCAGCGACGTCGAGCCATTTGTATAACCGGAAGTCGTCCGCTGATAAGCGCAGCTCCCAACCCGTTTCACTGCCGACGCTCTGGTCGGGCATCAACAGCGCCAGCGGCAGGGTCGCCTCGACTTCCAGCGTCTTGCCGTAATCGCTGCCGGGGTCTGCGTTGGCGGTTACCTGCACTAGCCCGTCACGCGCTATCGCGGCAAAACTCTTGATGACACCGTCTATGCGCGGACCATTGCGCTGGAGGTTGCGGAAACTGAATCCGATATCAGCAAGCTCGACGCGAATATCCGGTATCTCCTCCATGCCTTCACGGCGCTCGACGAGCAGATAGTCCTTCCAGTTGTGCCCTTGCAAAAACAACTCGCCGTCGGCTGACACTTCCACATCAATTGACGTGCCGCGAATAAAAATATGACCCGGCAACAGTCGGCGATTAACGAGCAATTCCATTACATCGAGACTTATGGCAAGCGCTTCGACAGCGACGACTTCCGACTGGTCGGGCCAGCGAATGCTGGTGCCGACCAGGCGGAGCTCGGGACCATAGAAGGACAGGCCGGCACTGATCAGCTCGAAGTCAACCGTAAACCCGGTCTCCCGTTCGACGGCGGTGCGGATATCTTCCTTGAACTCCGAGGCTTCCGGCAGCAACAAACGGGCTACGCCGACCAGCAGGGCCAGCAAGATGACAAAACCTGCCACGAACTGCATTAACCAGCGCCCGGCGCGCAGCAGCATGGATTTCATTGTCCGCAGAGTATCCATAAAGGCTACATGGGCACCACATCAAAAGCGTCGTGTGCGGTCATTGTTTGAGCCTGCAGGCTGATAGGCCTGCCGGTCAGCTCCTCGAGTTCGGCAAGCGTACGGGATTCCTCGTCTAGCAACATTTCAACCACGTCGTTTTGTGCGAGAACCACCAGTTCACCGAACGGAAACTGCCGATGCTGACGCAGTATCTCGCGAAATATTTCATAACACACCGTTTCGGCTGTCTTCACGTGCCCCCTGCCGCTGCAGGAAGGACAAGGTTCGCACAAGGTTCGTTCCAGGCTCTCGCGAGTGCGCTTGCGCGTCATTTCGATAAGCCCCAAAGGTGACACATGGGAAATCTGGTTACGTGCATGATCCGATGCCAGCGCATTCTCCAACGCTTCCATAACCTGCTGCCGGTGAGTTTCGGTCTGCATGTCGATGAAATCCAGAATGATGATACCCCCCAGGTTCCGCAGCCTGAGCTGGCGTGCGATTGCCGCTGCGGCTTCCAGGTTGGTGCGGAAGATGGTGTCCTCGAGATTGCTTCGGCCTACGTAGGCGCCGGTGTTGACGTCGATGGTCGTCATCGCCTCGGTCTGCTCGATGATCAGGTAGCCTCCCGACTTGAGATCGACTTTGCGATCCAGCGCCCGGTTGATCTCGTCATCGATCGCGTATAAATCGAATATAGGCCGCCGGCCTTCATACAATTCCAGCGAGGCGCTGAAGTCTGGCATGAAAGTGCCCGCAAACTTTTCAATACTCGCGAGACACTCCGCCGAATCGACACGAACCCGCTCGATCTGTCGGTTGGTCAGGTCGCGGATAACCCTGACCGCAAGCGGCAGGTCCGCATGCACCAAAGTCCCGGGGGTGGCCAGCCGGGCTTTCTCGACGAGTGCTCGCCAGAGTCTGGCCAGAAAGGCCATATCCGTTCGCAAGGCTTCGATGCTTGCGCCTTCGGCGGCCGTACGCGCGATATAGCCGTGGGTCTTCGACGAGGTGCAACCGTCCAGCATTTCGCGCAAGCGGTCGCGTTCGTTTTCGTCTTCTATGCGCGAGGAAATACCAATGCCCGGCCGCTCGGGCAGCATAACCAGGTAGCGCGAAGGAATGGTGATCGCCGTGGTCAGTCTCGCACCCTTGTCACCGAGCGGCTCTTTGAGTATCTGGACGAGGACTTCATCGCCTTCTGCCAGCAGACTCCGTATATCAGCATCGCGCGAAGGTGCATCCGGCTCGCCTGAATCCGCCGTACGAATGTCGGAAGCATGCAAAAAGGCCGTGCGTTGCAGGCCGATATCGACGAACGCGGCCTGCATGCCTGGCAATACCCGCGACACGCGGCCTTTGTAGCAGCACGCCGTTATCAAGCACGGCAGCACGAACCTCACGCGGCGTCACATTTATAAGAATTTCTTCGTTCATCCTATCCTGATTCCACCGTAGCAGCCGAAAGCCGCCAGCAGTTCTGACGTTTCCAGCAGCGGCAGCCCCACCACACCGCTGTAGCTGCCCCGCAATTGACTGACAAACAAGGCCCCTAGCCCCTGTATAGCGTATGCGCCAGCCTTGTCCGCGGGCTCCCCGGTTGCACAATAGGCCGCTATTTCATCGTCAGTCAGTCTGCGGAAAACCACGTCCGTGGCATTGTGCCGCTGTTCGAGACGGACGCCATCGGTAGCGGCTACCGCACTGAGCACCGTGTGCGCGCGCCCGGACAGCAACCTGAGCATGCGCCCGGCGTCATCCTGATTCGCCGGTTTACCCAGTATCATCGAATCAACGACAACGGCGGTATCCGCACCCAGCACCACAAGCGGGGACTCACCCGCTTTACCGACCGATGTTGCGGCTTGAGCGAAGCCGGCGCTAGCCTTTTCCGCTGCAATTCTGCAAACGTATTCGAGCGGGCCTTCGTTCGGACGCACAGTCTCGTCAATTGCTGCCGGCCGCACCGTGAATTGGACCCCGATTTGCTCAAGTAATTCAGTCCGCCGCGGCGAGGCAGACGCCAGGATCAACCTGCATGGATTGGCCGGATTGCTGCTCATTCGGTTGTCATTCCCTGTGGTACGGGTGCCCCTGGACGAGAGTCCAGGCGCGGTATATCTGCTCGGCCAGTACGACCCGGACCAGCGCATGCGGAAGCGTCAGCGCCGATAATGACCAAAGGCTGTCTGCCCTGTCCTTGCACGCTGGCGCCAGGCCGTCTGCGCCGCCAATCATGAATACCACCTGAGGCTGTGCCGCAAGCCAGCTCTCCAGCTGCCGGGCAAGGTTGATCGAGCTCCATTGCCGGCCGCGCTCATCCAGTGCGATCAGGTGCGCGCCGTCGGGCAAAGCTTTCAGCAGCTGCTCACCCTCCCTGCGCATGGCGCGTTCAGCCGTGACGCCCGCCGAACGCTGTGCCGGGGCGAATTCCCGAAACTCGAGCTGCAGGTGGCGCGGCAGACGTTTCTGGTAGGTCGTTACGCCCTCTTTAACCCAGCCAGGCATGCGGGTGCCTACAGCAAATGCAGTCAGTCGCATGGCGATTCCTGATTTCGCTTAGCTACCGCGTTTACCGGCTGCTGTTTCGGCGCCTACCGACCAGAGGTCTTCGAGCTTGTAGAACTCTCTCACCCGCGGCTGCATGACATGCACCACGACGTCATTGAGGTCGACCAATACCCATTCACCGGCATCCTGGCCCTCCACGCCCAACGGCACCTGACCTGCTTTCTTGGCGTCTTCTATCAGTTTTTCTGACAATGACCTGACATGGCGATCCGAGGTGCCGCTTGCGATCAGCAAATAGTCAGTTACTGAAGTCAGGCTGCGCACATCGAGCACCCTGAGGTCACGCGCTTTCATGTCTTCCAGCGATGTCTGTGCAATCTTCAGTAACTCTTCACCTTGCATTAAATCTGTACTCCTTAATCTTTAGTCCGACCGGCTGCCGTAGCACCGGGAAGATCGAATTATTTCTCGCACGGCATCGGGCACCAGGAAGAGCGGGTCTTCGCCCGCAGCCAGCATCGAGCGAATAGCCGAGGAAGAAATTTCGAGCTGCGTCACTTCTTTGACCAGGATGAGGCCTGCCGGCTGTCGCCGCAGCTCGTCGGGCGAAACTGCGGATCTGGCCGCAAGTAGCTCACCGAGCTGGCCGTCGGCAGGCGGGACCCAACCCGGCCGATGGGCGACAACCAGGTGTGCCAGGTCGCATATTTCTGCCCAGCGATGCCAGCCGGTCAAACCGCGGAAGGCATCCATACCGAGAATGATACACAGACTGCGGTCACCGTTCTCGGCCCGCAGCTCGGCTAGCGTATCGACGGTATATGAGGGTCCCGGTCTGCGTAACTCACGCTCATCAACAGTGCACCAGGAGATGCCCTGCACGGCGGCGTTAAGCATCGCCAACCGCTGAGTCGGGGTCGCAATGTGCGGCGCGCGGTGGGGCGGCATCGCTGAGGGAATCAGGCGCAGCTCACCGGCCCGCAAGCAGTCACGGACTTCGAGGGCGGTGCGCAGGTGACCGAAGTGCACCGGGTCAAAAGCACCCCCCATGATCACCAGGGGATCCTGCCTGCTCATAATGCAGCGTAACCTGCCGGTTGGGCTCGCCGCGAGCGAGCCGGTCGAGCCAATAGAATGACCAGTTCGAGCAAGCTATTCCACGGGACCCCTGAGCGCGCGCCCTTGACGATTTTATCGGCGGCAGCGGCTTTTGCGAGCAGCCGCCTGACACTGCTTTCGTCATGATTCCTGAGGGCTTTAGCGAACAGCGGCTGGCGGTTGCGCCAGACTCGCGCATCGTTCATAGCACTCCCCGGCGATGCCCCCTGGTCGATACGTGTCCAAACGGCTACCAGGGTATTGATCTCCCTAACCAGCGCCCAGACAGTCAGCGTGGGCGCAACGCCCTCGTTGCGCAAGCCATAGAGGATGCGGATCGCGCGGGCCGCATCCTGGCCGACAGCCGCGTCCGCGAGCTGAAACACATCGAAACGCGCTCCGTCCGCCACACTTTGCCGAACGATATCCACCGTGACCCGCTGGCCGTCCGTCAGCAGCGTCAGCTTGCTGATCTCCTGCTGCGCCGCCAGCAGGTTGCCTTCGACGCGCATGGCCATCAACTCGACGGCATCCGCATCGTATTGCAGTCCTGCGGCGCGCATCCGCCGGCCTATCCACACAGACAAATGCTCTGGCGGAATGTCCTTGACATCAACCCAGACGGCCTCCTTCTGCAGGGCCTGTGCCCACTTGCCCGCCGCCGTAGCCTTGTCCAACCGCGGCGCGACGATTATGAACAGGGTGTCGGGGGGCAGATTGTCCAGCAACGCCACGATCGCGGCCGCGCCCGCCTTACCGGGCTTGCCGGTCGGCAACCTGACCTCGACAATCTTGCGGCTGGCAAACAACGACAGGTTGTCCTGGGCGCGGATAAGCGCGTCCCAGTCGAAACGCGCATCCGCCGTATGCGCTTCCCGTTCATCGTAGCCCTGGCGGCGGGCCTCGGCGCGAACCAGGTCGACCGCCTCACCCACGAGCAGCGGATCATCGCCGGCGACAAACCAGACCGGAGCCAGCTCCTTGCCCAGCCGCGCAGCGAGCTTATCGGCCGAAATTCTCACGCCTGGTAACGCACTCGAGGGGCAAGGGCCGTATCAGTCACTGAAGGCCGCCCAGTGTATGCATTCCTCTTCCAGCAAGACCGGTATACCTTGCCTGACGGGATAAATAAGATCGCCCTCCGTGGTGACCAGCGCGCTTTCCAGCGGCGCCGATATGACCGCGCCGCCATGATTGCGAACCTTGCCGGCGGCAATCGCGGCATTGACCCGCGCCAGTGTGTCGCCATCCAGCACGTTTAATGGCCTGCGCGTGATGGGGCAACAGAGAATTTCCAGCAATCTGCCGTCTATCTTACTCATGCTTATTTGTTTTCCGCCTCGAACTTCAAAATCTGACGCAAAGCCCCGTAACGCTCAGGGAGCTTCATTCTACAACAGCCTAGTCTGCCGCATCCGGCGGTTTGGCCCCGGCCGCAGCGTCGCGCCCGGCAGTCTCCCGCCCCCACCAGCTGAAGCTCTCGGGAACGGGGTCGTAGCCAGGGCGCGCGAATGGCTGGCATCGGAGGATGCGTTTGAGTGCGAGCCAGGACCCGCGCCAGCTGCCGTAACGTTCGACAGCTTCCTCAGCATAGGCGGAACAGGTGGGCTGGAATCGGCAGCGCGGCAGGGTAAACGGCGAAATAAAGCGCCGGTAAGCTCTGATCAGCCAGCGCATTGCGCAGCATGGTCCCGAATAGCATTGATCATCGCGCGCAAGCCGTTGCTGCGCGTCGGGCTCAGGTGCTGATGCAAACCTATCGCATCGATGAAATCAGGCTGCGTATCCAGAATCTCAGCAGGTGTGCGGTCGCTGTATACCCGCAAGACAACCGCGATTAATCCCGAAACAATCGCCGAATCACTGATCGCCTGAAATGTCAGGCGATCGCCTGCCGGGAATACTTTTAACCAAACCTGCGACTGGCAGCCGTGCAAGCGGTTTTCTTCGGTTTTCCAATCGGCAGGAAACTCGGGCAGCTTGCGCCCCAGGTCGATCAGATACTGGTAACGGTCGAGCCAGTTGTCGAACAACGCGAACTCTTCGATCAGGCTGTCCTGATCGGCCTTGATATCAGTGCCTGCCACTTTATTGATCTCCGCTCGTCCGCCGCCAGCGAGTTCCGTCGCGACTGTCTTCGATCACGATACCCATCTCGAGCAACTGATCACGGATACGGTCTGCAGCCGCGAAGTCGCGTTCTGCGCGAGCCGCATTGCGGCTGGCAACCAGTTCGTCAACTTGCTGCACATCGGTGTCCGCAGGCGCTGCGTCATACGCGAGCCATTTTGCCGGGTCTTCTTCGAGCAGGCCGACTATTTCCGCGCTTGCCCGCAGTTGGCGAGCCAGTTCGATCGCCTCCGGTGAATCTCCAAGCCGGTTAATTTCACGCGCGAGTGAAAATAACGCTGCCAAAGCGCGCGGCGTATTGATGTCATCTTCAAGCGCCGTCACAAAATCGGGCGCCAGCGGTGCGCTTGCCCAGTTATTCTGCCAGCCGCTGACATTAAGCAATGCGTTGTACAGGCGATCCAACTTGCGCCTGGCTTCGGCTAAAACATCACCGGACCAGTCCAGTGGTTGCCGATAATGTGCGCTCAGCAACGCAAGCCGGACGACTTCGCCTGGCTGCTGCTCCAGCAAATCATGGACCAGTACCACGTTACCCAACGACTTCGACATCTTCGTGTGATCCACGTTTACGAAACCATTATGCAGCCAGTAGCGGCTGAACGCGGCACCGTTATGGGCACAGGTACTCTGCGCTATTTCATTCTCATGATGAGGAAAAATCAGGTCGTTACCGCCGCCATGAATATCAATGGTTTCGCCCAGGTGGGCGGCAGCCATCGCCGAACATTCGATGTGCCAACCCGGCCGACCGCGCCCCCAGGGGCTTTCCCAACCCGGCTGATTGGCGCTCGACGGCTTCCACAACACGAAGTCACCCGGATCTTCCTTGTAAGGGGCAACCTCCACGCGCGCGCCATCGAGCAATTGTCGTCGGTCACGCCGCGACAGCATGCCGTAATCTGCAAAAGAACTGACGCGAAACAGCACATGGCCCTCGGCCTCGTACGCATGCCCGCCTTCAATCAGTGTTTCGATCATGGCGATCATTTCCGCGAGATGGTGGGTCGCGTGCGGTTCGACGTCGGGCGGCAGTACTTTCAATGCTTCCATATCCGCGTGATAGTCGGCCGCATGGCGCCGGGCAACGACCTCGATTGGCACACCGGACTCCTCAGCCGCGGCATTGATCTTGTCGTCGATATCCGTGATGTTGCGGACGTAGGTGACGTCGTAGCGGGTGCGTAAAAACCGCACGAGCACGTCGAAGACCACCGCCGGCCGAGCATTGCCAATATGCGGCCGGTTGTAGACGGTGGGGCCACACACATAGACCGACACGTGCCCCGGCTGAACCGGCACGAACTCTTCCTTGCTGCGTGACAGGGTGTTGTGGAGGATAAGGCTCATGAACTCACTTTTCGGCAAATCAGCCCGCTATAATAGCAACTTTAGACCCGGGCCTTGCACGCTCGACAATAACAGGCAATGAAGGACCAACAGTGGATTCCATCAAGATTTTCGGCTCCCGTAAAACGGTAGAACAGGTAGAAGAAGGCAACGAACTCGCGCCTAAATTTGATGCGCACGGCCTGATACCCGCTGTAACCACCGATTTTGATTCCGGCGAATTGCTCATGCACGGCTACATGAACGCCGAAGCACTCGCCCTCACAATCGCCACGGGTGAGGCCCATTATTACAGCCGCAGCCGACAGGCCATATGGCACAAGGGAGCCACCAGCGGGTTGGTGCAGAAGATTCGAGAGTTAAAGATCGACGACGATCAGGACTGCGTTTGGCTGCGCGTGGACGTGGCCGGCGGCGCCAGCTGCCATGTCGGCTACCGGTCGTGCTTCTATCGCACCGTCCCTTTCGGGAGCGAAGCCCAGACGGACAGCCCCCTCGAACTCGAATTCACCGAGCACGAGAAAGTTTTCGATCCCGCGGTGGTCTACCCGGGCGTCGAAAATCCGACAAAACTGTAGTTCCGATTCTCCGGCGGCGAAACTTCCGTCTGTAAATACTCCGCGATGCGTCTATTTGCGCCGGCGCTCATGCAGCTTGCGCGTGCGGGGCAGCCGCGACCAGGCATAGAGAAATTCGCCGGAGCCAATCGTAATCAGCGTGTACCCGCCGAGCTCGATAAGCTCTTCGGTGATGATCTTTGCCGCACGCACATACTCATCGCCCATGATGCTCTGCCAGAAGGGCTCATGGCCCATTAATTGCGCATACGGTATGAGAATGATGAGGCCACCAAAAATCAGCGCGAGTCCGGCCGAAGGCCACGAGCGCCTCCAACCCTGCGACAGCCGGTCACGACTTCGACCAAGGTAAACGACAAGAACCGACAGAATGAGCGCACACAGTACCTGCCAGAGGTTATCGGCCGCATAAAAATCCAGATAATAATCGAGTTCTCTTATCAGGAAGATGCAATACAGGCCGACAAATGCGAGCGCCATGGGGCGGCGCAGACGATCACGATAAGCGATCCAGCCAAATATTCCTGCGCTGGCTATCAATAACAAATTCTGCAGCAGCTCGATCGGCGATGATTCACTGCTGGCCCTCGCACCCGCTGTCTCGAGCTTGTTAAATCGCATCACTTCCGGCTCGAAATAAGCCAGTATCAATAATCCAAACGACCCCGCCAGAACAGCGAGCGCATAAAGAAAGTAGCGGATTAAAATCTTTCGCATGATTGTCCTGCTAGAGCAATGACAACTGCCGTTTTACCTGCCGCACGAGCCTGACAGCCAGTGCATCTCGAATGGCCTCTTCTTCCCGGTTCTTGCCCAGCACGGTCGCCGGGTCGTAGGTATACGCCTGTCTCAAACCGAGTGCTTGTTCGGCAAGCGCCTCCTCACCGTTTATCCAGACCGAAAAAGCTATGTTGTAGTAGACATCATACTCCGTCGGCACGTTACGCCCGGAGACAGTCAGCACCTGCTGACCAAAACTGTCCTTCGACACGCGAATGACCGCACCCGCGTGAACCGGCGATTCGACGACGTCGACTCCGCTCCGGTCCAGCTCTGCCACCAAGTTTCGGTAGAAGACGCTGTACCGGTCTTGCGTATCTATGTAGGTAGTCGCAAGACTTTCCGGCATGTCGCCGACGCCCTGCAACCGAAACCCGCAAGACGCACTGGCGGTAAAAGCCAGCAACATCATCAATCTGGCCAGGTCAGACAACGACATTGACCAGCTTCCCCGGAACGACAATAACTTTGCGAATCTCTTTACCATCGATAAATCGCTGCACGTTCTCATCGGCCAAAGCCGCTTGCTGGGCATCTTCTTTGCTGGCACCGGCCGGCACATCGATTCTCGCACGCAATTTGCCGTTGACCTGAACAACCAGCGTGACGCTATCGGCAACGCGCGCTGATTCATCGGCATGCGGCCAGCTTGTATCGATAAGCGACCCCTCATGACCAAGCGCCCGCCACAGGCTATGGCAGATGTGCGGAGTAATCGGCGCAAGCATCAACACGATGTTGTCCAGCGCCTCCTGCACGATAGTGCGATCGACCTCGTCGCGAACCTGGTAGCGGGTTACTGCATTTACCAGCTCCATTACCGCTGCAATCGCAGTATTGAAAGTGTAGCGGCGCCCGATGTCATCACTGACCTTGGCAATCGCGTCGTGTATCAGTTTACGAAATTCTTTTTGCCGTGTGTCCAGCGCGGCGGAATCCAATGTTTGGGCAACAACATCCCCGCCTTCAATATGCTCCTGCACACGATCCCAAAGGCGGCGCAGAAACCGGTAGGCACCCTTCACACCTTCGTCAGACCATTCCAGCGATTGCTCGGGCGGCGCTGCAAACATCGTAAACAGCCTGACGGTGTCGGCACCGTAATCGTTGATGAGACCTTCAGGGTCGACCGTGTTGCCCAAAGACTTGGACATCTTGGCGCCGTCTTTCAGCACCATGCCCTGGGTAAGCAGGCGCTTGAACGGCTCATCGCTGGTGACCAGCCCTTCATCGCGGAGCAACTTGTGAAAAAAGCGCGCGTACAGCAAATGCAGAATCGCATGCTCTATTCCGCCGATGTACAGGTCGACCGGCAACCAGTAGTCGCTGCGCTCATCGAGCATGGCATCGGTGGCACCCGCGCTGCAAAAGCGCGCGTAGTACCATGACGACTCCATAAAGGTATCGAAGGTGTCGGTCTCGCGCCGCGCCGGCTGACCCGTCTCCGGGTCGGTCGTTTCGAGAAAGTGAGGCATACTGTTTAGCGGCGACCCGCTGCCGTCCAGTTGCACGTCCTCCGGCAAAACAACCGGCAGTTCGCTGTCGCTCACGGACTTCAGCTCGCCGTCCGCGGTCGTAATAACGGGTATAGGCGCACCCCAGTAGCGCTGCCTTGAAATCAGCCAGTCACGCAACCGGTAGTTAACCCGGCGCGAGCCTTTACCCGCCGACTCCAGGTCGTTCGCGATCGCGTCGAATGCGGCCGCGGAACTCAACCCGTCGTATTTGCCGGAATTCACCAGCACCCCTTTTTCTATGAACGCGGCAGACGCCAGATCGCATTGGGTTTCATCATCCCCAGCCGCAGGCTTGATGACCTGTTTGATTGCCAACCCATACTGCCTGGCAAATTCGTAATCGCGCTGGTCATGCGCAGGCACTGCCATGACGGCGCCGGTGCCGTAACTCATTAATACGAAATTGGCCACCCAGACCGGCACTTCTGCACCGGTGATCGGATGCACAGCGTTGACGCCCAGCGCAATGCCTTTTTTGTCCATCGTTTCCACGACCGCTTCCGCGACGGCCGACTGCTGGCACTCGGTAAGGAAAGCCTGTAACTCGGGGTTGTTTGCAGCGGCGGCAACCGCCAGCGGGTGCTCGGCTGCTACCGCCATATAGCTAACCCCCAGCAAAGTGTCCGGGCGAGTCGTATAGATCCGCAGCACTTCATCAGAACCCGCTATGCCGAAATCGACTTCAACGCCTTCGGACCGTCCGATCCAGTTGCGTTGCATGATCTTGACCGACTCGGGCCATTCGAGACCGTCCAGTTCGGCGAGTAACTCATCCGCGTAGTCCGTAATCCGCAAAAACCACTGGGGAATTTCCCGGCGCTCGACGACGGCGCCGGAACGCCAGCCCTTGCCATCAATAACCTGCTCATTCGCCAGCACCGTTTGGTCAACGGGGTCCCAGTTAACTACGGCAGATTTTTTGTAGGCCAGGCCTTTTTTAAGCAACCGCGCAAAAAACCACTGTTCCCACCGATAGTAATCCTGATCGCAGGTTGCCAGTTCACGATCCCAGTCATAGCCGAAGCCGAGCCGCTGGAGTTGTCCGCGCATGTAGGCGATGTTTTCGCGCGTCCATTGCGCCGGCGGCAGGCCGTGTTTAAGCGCTGCCCCCTCGGCGGGCAGCCCGAACGCGTCCCACCCCATCGGCTGCATCACGTTCTTGCCGAGCATGCGCTGGTAACGGGAAACCACATCGCCGATCGTGTAATTACGCACATGGCCCATATGCAGCCGGCCACTCGGATACGGAAACATACTGAGACAGTAAAATTTTTCGCGGTCCGGGTCTTCGGATACGCAGAAACTGCGATGCTGATCCCAGTACTCCTGGGCTTCATGCTCGATGGCAGCTGGGTTATAGGGCGCCGTAGTCAAAAATCTGGCCTCTGGCTGTGCAAACTGGCCGGCTAGGATACACCAGAGGGGCAGGCCGCCGCATGGCTGCGAGCGGCGGGTGTTTGCTCAGGCTGCTTCGCCGGGGGTCTTTCGGCGCGACACAAAACCGGCCAGCAGGGTCAATGCAAGGGCCCCGCCGATCACAGGCCAGTTACCGACCATTACATACGGCGTGGCTCCGCGGTATGGGTGCACTTCTGCATTCACCACGCCGGGCTCGAATTGCGGCATACTGGCCTGAACACGGCCCCTCGGGTCAACGACGGCAGTAATACCGGTATTGGTAGCACGGAGCAGGTAACGGCCTGTTTCGAGAGCACGCATCTGGCCAATTTGCAGGTGCTGATGGGGCGCGATGGAGTCGCCAAACCAGGCATCGTTACTCACGTTCACCATGAGTTCGGCGCTCGGGAAAAACTGCAATTGCTCAGCACCAAATGCAATCTCGTAGCATATCGTTGCGGCAACAGGGACGCCTTTGGCGATCAACAGGGGCTGATCATCCTCACCGGAAGAAATGCTTTCCGACGGAAGATTCATGATGCGCAATAAACTCAGCGCGAAATCGGGCAACGGAAAAAACTCGCCGAAGGCAACAAGATGCCTTTTGTGGTACTGGTGGTCGTCAGGCCCGATCGCAAGCAGCGTATTTCTGTACTCCCCCCGATCGATATCGTAGGTCAGTATGCCCGTCAGTAACTGCGTATCACGCTCAACCATCGCCGCACGCAAATCAGCCAGAAACTCCGGTATCTCGAAAGGCAATGCGGGTATTGCGGCTTCGGGCCAGACGATCAGATCGCGCTTGTCTTGCTCCAGGGTCATACGGGTGTACAAGTCCAGGGTGGGCTGGAGCTGCTGAGGTTTCCATTTAAGTTCTTGCGGCACCGCTCCCTGAACGAGGCTGACGCGCATCGGCTTCGGCACTTCCTCGGTCCAGACAGTGCCCTCAATAGTCATCAGGCCTAAAACGGCACCGACGCCGGTCACGAGACTAAACATGCGCAGCGCAATCGAGCCCTGCACAAGGGACACCAGCAGACCGGCCGCGATCAACGTTGCCCAGCTGACACCGTAGACGCCTGCGAGCGGCGCCAGGGCGCCGAGCGGCGTGTCCACCTGACTATAACCAACGCTCATCCAGGGGAAGCCGGTAAACAGCCAGCCACGCAACCACTCGGTCAGCGTCCAGACTGCGGGCACAGCAACCAGCCAGCGCATTGCGCCGCCTTGCGGGGTCAGGTAAACGCTGAGATAACCTGTTAGGGCAACGTAGGCCGCTAACGCGACGATCAGGCTCAACATCAGCAGCACTGCAATCGGTGGCCAGAGGCCGCCGAGTATATTGAGGCTGATATACAGCCAGTAGGTGCCTGCCGTAAACAAGCCGAGGCCAAAGCAGAAACCTTGCCAACCGGCCTGACGCGGAGTCGATGAATCCCAGAGCAATATCAGGCAGGCGAGTGCAAATGGCGCTACCAGGGCCTCGCTGAATGGCGCGAATGCCAGAACCAGCGCGGCTCCCAGAACCAAAGAAGCCCAGCGCTTCCGGGCGGCACCGGAAAACAATGATTTCAGCGCCTGCGTCACTCGCCCAGTTCCGCTTCGCGCGTAACCTCGAACCGGTGAATGCGGCGGCGATCCGCCTGGACAACTTTAAATACAAACCCGTCAAGAATGAAACTTTCGCCGCGGCGTGGCAGCCGACCGAGTCCACTCATGACGAGACCGCCGATCGTTTCGTAGTCGGAGTCGTCCAGCGCTGCCGAAAAATACTCATTAAATTCATCGATTCTGGTCAGCGCCATCACATTCCAGTGCGAACCCTGCTGCTGTATATGCTCTGCCTCTAACGGGTCGTGTTCATCGTCGATCTCACCGACTATCTCTTCAAGCACATCTTCGATGGTCAGCAGTCCCGATGTTCCGCCGTATTCATCAACGACTATAGCCATGTGATTTCGGCTGCTGCGGAAATCCTGTAACAGCGTATCCAGGCGTTTACTCTCGGGAATGAATGTAGCCGGCCGCAAAAAACGCGTCAGGTCGAGCGTGGCACCGGGAGACTCGACGAAAAACTTCAACACATCTTTGGCGAGCAAAATCCCCAGCACTTCGTCGCGCCCTTCCCCCATTACCGGAAACCGCGAGTGCCCGCACTCAACTATAGTCTTGAGCAGCTGATCGGTAGGCGTGCTGTAGTCGAGCACCACCATTTGTGAGCGGGGAATCATCACCTCGCGCACCTGCACCTGGGACACCTGGAGCACGCCCTGGAGCATGCGCAGTTCCTGTTTCCCCAGCACCGAAGACCATCGGTCATCACTAAGGAAAGTGATTAGATCGTCACGGTTCTCAGGCTCCTGCTTGAGCAGCCGTTTCATGCGAACTATGAGGCTGTCGTTTTCTTCGCTTCTGTCTATTTCGTCATTCATTTTTTATTTGCGCAGGTTTCAGGCCTGCCTCAGACTGCTGTCGTCAGTTTGATCACGATAAGGATCGGGATACCCCAATTCGGCCAATATCTTTTGCTCCAGCGACTCCATCTCGCGGGCCTCCGCGGAGTCACCATGATCGTAACCGGCCAGATGCAATACTCCATGTACCGTCATATGTGCGAAATGAGTCAGCGGCTGCTTCGCCTGCTCCGCGGCCTCGCGCAATACGACAGACGCACAAATCGCAAGGTCGCCAAGTTCAACTTCTTCTTCCCGGCCTGCCCGGAAGATTGCAGCGGGCGCGGGAAACGCTAGCACGTTAGTCGCCCGTGATACATTACGAAAAGTACTGTTCAGACTGGCACTCTCAGTTTCACCGACTATTCGTATAGTCACCAGCGTGTTTGCGGGAAATGCCCGGCCAGAATTACGCGCGGCGCACGTGGCCCAGTCCGAAAAGGATTGGGCTGAAGGTAGACCTTCAATATTCGCAGCAATCTGCAGCTCGATCCTGACCGGATCGCCATCCACGAGCTTAGTCACTTCTTTTTAGCGGGTTCTTGACCCGCCTGCTCCTCATAGCTGTCGTAGGCTTCGACGATTCTCTGCACCAACGGGTGCCGCACGACATCCCGTGCCGTGAAATAATCGAACGCCACACTGTCGACGTCTTTCAGCACCTCGGCAACGTGCTTGAGTCCCGAAAGCTGGTTGCGCGGCAAGTCAATCTGCGTAACGTCCCCGGTAACGACCGCCCTCGAGCCATAGCCCATGCGGGTCAGGAACATTTTCATTTGCTCGACAGTTGTATTCTGTGCCTCATCCAGAATTACAAAACTTTCATTCAGCGAACGGCCGCGCATAAATGCCAGCGGTGCCACTTCAATCACGTTCTTCTCGACCAGACGGCCGACCCTGTCAAAGCCGAACATTTCGTACAAAGCGTCATACATCGGGCGCAAGTACGGGTCGACTTTCTGCGACATGTCGCCGGGCAGAAAGCCCAGCCGTTCGCCAGCTTCTACGGCAGGTCGCACCAGCACAATTCGTCTGACTCGGGCCTGGTCGAGCGCTTCGACGGCACTGGCCACCGCCAGGTAGGTCTTGCCCGTCCCCGCCGGCCCTATGCCAAAACACAGCTCACGGGTTCGCAGGTTAGTGACATAGCTGACCTGGTTCTTGCCGCGGGGACGTATCCGCCGCCGCGGTGTCTCGATGTAACTTGCGGCATCATCGCCGGCCGGCCTGTCTCCGTCAGGCTCGCCGGGCTCAGCCCTGTCCGGATCATTGTTCATAGCTGTTTCCTGCAAACACATGTGCACGCGCCTCGAATCCAGCGCCTCACGACTCGCGAGTTCATAGAGTTGCTGTAATACCTTTGCACCGAGCGCCGAAGATTCGCCCGGCCCCACGACCCGAAAATGATTACCCCGATTGCTGATACGCACACCCAGCCGCTTCTCGACCTGGCGCAGGTGCTCATCGAACTGACCGCAAAGATTCGCCAACACGGTGTTGTTGGCTGGCTCCAACAGGAATTCTCTGGTTTCTATAGCAGCATTCAAGAGCTGAAGTTTCTGATCCCGTGCCGTAAAACTGAAAGATTGGCGACCCTGATTCTCAACTAGGCCGCCTCCGACTCCAACCTTAGCCTGCCCCGCAAGGAGTTGGGCAGCGCCTCGGTTATCACGACGTCCACAAAGCGCCCGATATGTTCGGGATCACCCTGAAAATTAACCCACCTATTATTTTCTGTCTTGCCTGCCAACTCGCGCTTGTTTTTTAGTGAAGGCCGCTCAACCAGCACGCGCTGAACGCTGCCAACCATACCGGCACTGATTGCCTGCGCCTGCTCATTTATTTTCTCCTGCAATCTGGCGAGTCGCGCCAACTTCTCGGCTTTGCTCAGGTCGTCAGGCAGCGCGGCAGCCGGTGTGCCGGGGCGCGGACTGTATATGAAACTGTAAGACTGATCGAAGCCCATTTCGGCCACCAGGTTCATGGTCGCTTCGAAATCGCTTTCCGTCTCACCGGGAAACCCGACGATGATATCGGTGGACAAAGATATATCCGGTCTGACGGCTTTCAGCTTGCGAATCTTCTGCTTGTATTCGAGTGCCGTATAACCGCGTTTCATCATGGAAAGAATCCGATCTGAACCGCTTTGCACCGGAAGGTGCAAATAGTTCGCAAGCTTGGGCACCTCCGCGAATGCCTGGATAAGGCGGTCGCCGAATTCCAGGGGATGCGAAGTCGTATAGCGGATTCGCTCAATCTCATCGATGGCCGCGATGAAATGAATAAGGGTTGCCAGGTCGGCAAGCTTGCCGTCATGGGTCGCGCCCCGGTAACCGTTTACGTTCTGCCCAAGCAGCGTTACCTCGCGCACACCCTGCTGCGCAAGCCTCACGACTTCTGCAACCACGTCATCCAGCGGCCGGCTGATTTCCTCACCGCGCGTGTAGGGCACGACGCAGAAACTGCAATACTTGCTGCAGCCTTCCATGATCGAAACAAAAGCCGTCGCGCCCTCGGTCCGGGGTGGCGGCAGGGCATCGAATTTCTCTATTTCCGGGAAACTGACGTCTACGACGGCCCTGCCGCGTGCGCGCGCTTCCTCTATCATCGCAGGCAGACGATGCAAAGTCTGGGGGCCGAAAACAAGATCCACGTAGGGCGCTCGGCGGGTAATAGCAGCGCCTTCCTGGCTGGCGACGCATCCGCCGACGCCGATAATCAATTCCGGCTTGGCCGTCTTCCAGTTTTTCCAGCGGCCGAGTTGCGAGAACACCTTATCCTGCGCTTTCTCGCGCACGGAACAGGTGTTCAGGAGCAGGACATCCGCCGCTTCGGGCTCGTCCGTCAATTCGAGGCCATGACTGTCACGCAGCACGTCCACCATTTTGGTGGAGTCGTACTCGTTCATCTGGCACCCGAAGGTCTTTATATAAAGCTTGCCTGGCATAGCCGGGAACCCACGTTCCCCGTGCCTCGCATCACAATCTGGACAAATTTCAGCCTAGCGTATGAAGCCCAGACTTTCCAGCGTCAGCAATACGCGCTGCGCGGCCAGATCCGGCGTCAGCTCTTCCGTCTTAATGACGATTTCGGCATTTTCCGGCTCTTCGTAAGGATCACTGATACCCGTGAACTCCTTGATGATGCCCGCGCGAGCTTTGGCGTACAGGCCCTTGCGGTCACGTGCCTCGCAGGTCTCCAGCTTGGTGGCCACGTAAACTTCGACAAAACCGCCGCCGGCCTCGCACATGTCACGAACGATGCGGCGCGTCGCGGCATACGGGGCAATCGGGGCGCAAATAGCAATACCGCCGTGCTTGGTGATCTCGCTGGCAACGTAACCGATACGCTGGATATTCAGGTCCCGGTGCTCTTTAGAGAAGCCGAGCTCACTCGACAGGTGCTGGCGCACATGATCACCATCGAGCAGAGTAACGCTGCGGCCGCCTTCTTCAAGCAATTTCACAAGTAGTGCGTTCGCAATAGTCGATTTGCCCGACCCGGACAAGCCCGTGAAGAATACTGTGAAACCCTGTTTGTGCTTGGGCGGATATGACTTACGCAGCTCCGCGACCACGTTCGGGTAAGAGAACCAGTCCGGGATTTCCAGACCTTCAGCAAGACGACGCCGGAATTCAGTGCCGGAAATATTCAGGACTTTGTCTTCGTCGGTCGTCTCGTCGGCCGGAATATACTGCGCCCGGTTCTCTGCATAGACCATCATCTTGAAGGGCACCATCGTGATGCCGATCTCGTCTTCGTATTGTTTGAAGAGGTCCTGCGCTTCATACGGGCCGTAAAACGGCTCGCCCGCCGAGTTGTTGCCCGGGCCGGCATGGTCACGACCGATAATGATATGGGTACACCCGTAGTTCTTGCGAATAATCCCGTGCCAGACGGCTTCGCGCGGACCGCCCATACGCATCGCCAGGTTAAGCAGGCTCAGGGAGGTGGTCTGCTCCGGATACTGTTCCAGCACCGCTTCGTAGCAACGCACGCGCGTGTAGTGATCGACATCGCCCGGCTTGGTCAGGCCCACAACCGGATGAATAAGCAGGTTGGCTTGCGCTTCTTTGGCCGCACGGAAGGTCAGTTCCTGGTGGGCACGATGCAAGGGATTACGGGTCTGGAACGCTACAACACGACGCCACCCCAGCTTCTCGAAACGCGCACGCATTTCGGCGGGGTCGTCGCGCAGCATTTTAAAATCGTAGTGATGCGGAGGCTCTATGCCCTGCAGCTTGCCGCCGATGTATACCGGACCGGCAATATTCTTCAGGTAGTGGACGGCCGGATGCGCCTGATCGTCCGCACCGAAAACGGCCGCGGCTTCTTTGTCTTTATCGGGCTGGTAAATATCCTCGATGGTCAGGATTGCAACCAGCACGCCTTCCGGATCGCGCAACGCAATTTTTTCGCCGGCTTTCACACCGCCTGCAAATGCCTCGTTTACGTCGAGCGTTATCGGCATCGGCCACAACACGCCGCTCGGCAACCGCATGTCATTCACGACGCCTTCGTATTCGGCCTGGGTCAGAAAACCTTCAAGCGGCGAAAACGCACCGTTAAGGATCAGCTCGATATCACAGAGCTGACGGTCGGTCAGGTCCCATGACTGGTAATCCAGTGCTTCTTTCTTGGCCTGCTTGACTGCGTCCTTATCGAGATACAGTTGTTTAAGTTCACCACCGTGGGGTTCTTTGAAAGCGCCCATGTTTTTATTTCCTGAAAATAATTTAAAAAAATTCTTGCGAATGTCAGCCAATAACGATGCAGCGCACCTTGCATGGCAACGATGCGCAGGAATATGACTGGCGTAGGATCCAGACCGCGCCGGTTAATGCCGACGTCTTCATCTGTAAGGCGCGCGTAAGCTAGCACAGGCACCCGGAGCAGCACATATTAAATGGTTATATGCCAATACTCTAGAGGCATTCCGAACACGCGCAGACTTCAGCTTTGCGCAGCAGCATAGGGTTAAAAGCGGCCGGCTTGCGCCCGATCAACCATAATCTAGAAGGGGATGTCGTCCTCGTACTCGCCGCCGGTAGGCGCCATTTCGGGCGGGGCCGATTGCTGCGATGCAGGTGCCGCCATGCCCGCGCTGCCGCCGCGGCCGCCTAGCATCTGCATCTCGCGCGCTTCAATCTCGGTGGTCCAGCGATCGTTACCGTCGCGATCCTGCCACTTGCGGGTTTTCAGCTTGCCTTCGATATAGACCTGCGAGCCCTTGCGCAGGTATTCGCCTGCAACTTCGGCCAACCGGCGAAACATGACGATGTTGTGCCACTCGGTTTTCTCAACCGTTTCACCCGAATTCTTGTCTTTCCAGGAATCAGTGGTAGCGAGGCTGAAATTACACACGCAATCGCCACTGGGCATGTATTTGGTTTCCGGGTCCTTGCCCAGATTTCCGATGAGAATGACCTTATTGACTCCGCGCGCCATGCTGATCCCCTATAGGTATTTGAAATTTATATACTTTTTAAGTGTTTTCTTAAGCCGCCCGGCCACAACTCCGGGGGGGACGCTATTGTATGCAATGGCGGCTAAAAAGACACCCGCATTAATGGCGCAATAACAATGAAATTAAAGAATACTGCCGCGCATCCGCGCCATTCGAGCCGGCGAATTCACACTCACTATTTCCCGGAGCCACGCCGACTTCCAAAACAGGCTATATTTGCGGGTTCCTTCGACAGACTGCGAGCCAGATGCAACATATCAGCATTCGGGGTGCCCGGACCCACAATCTGCAAAATATCGACCTCGACCTGCCCCGGGACCGGCTGATCGTAATTACCGGTCTGTCGGGTTCCGGCAAGTCTTCGCTCGCGTTCGACACGATCTATGCGGAAGGCCAGCGGCGCTACGTGGAGTCGTTGTCCGCTTATGCGCGTCAGTTCCTGTCGATGATGGAAAAGCCCGATGTCGATCACATCGAGGGCCTGTCGCCGGCGATCTCCATCGAGCAGAAGTCCACCTCACACAACCCGCGCTCGACGGTCGGCACCGTGACCGAAATTTACGACTACCTGCGACTGCTGTATGCGCGAGCAGGCCGGCCGCGCTGTCCCGATCATGGCAACGATCTGCAGGCGCAGACGGTCAGCCAGATGGTCGACCAGGTGCTGGCAATCACAGAAGGCACCCGCCTGTTGCTGCTGGCGCCGGTCGTAGAGGAGCGCAAGGGCGAGCACCTGCAGTTGCTGGCCGATCTGCGCGCCCAGGGTTTCGTGCGGGCGCGCATCAACGGCGAAGTGATAGAACTCGACGATCCGCCCAAGCTGGACCTGCGCCGCAAGCACACCATCGAAGTCGTCGTTGATCGCTTCAAGGTTCGCGAAGACCTGCGGCTGCGGCTCGCAGAGTCATTCGAGACGGCATTGAAACTGGCTGACGGCGTCGCACGCGTCGCCTGGATGGATGAACCCGATCGAGCGGAACTGGTGTTCTCGGATAAATTTGCCTGTCCCGAATGCGGCTACTCGCTGGCCGAGCTTGAGCCAAGGCTGTTCTCTTTCAACAACCCGGTCGGCGCCTGCCCGAGTTGCGACGGCCTGGGGGTGCGGCAGTTTTTCGATCCGGGCCGGGTCATAAAGAACAAAAGCCTGAGCCTGGCCGGTGGCGCGATCCGCGGCTGGGACCGGCGCAATTCCTATTATTCGCAGGTCATCAAAAGTCTGGCCGATCACTTCGGCTTCGATTTTGAAGCGCCCTACGATTCACTCGACAAAAAAATTCAGGAGATACTGCTTTACGGCTGCGACGAAGACGTGGAATTTGTCTACCTGTCTGCGCGGGGTGCGAGTTACAAACGCACCCATGCCTTCGAAGGTGTCATCCCGAACCTGGAGCGCCGTTATCGCGAAACCGATTCGAGCACGGTCAGAGAAGAACTGGCCAAATACCTCAGCGTGCAACCCTGTCCAGATTGCGAGGGCACTCGTCTCAACACGGCGGCCCGCAATGTCTTTATTGCCAGGCGGGCCATCCCGCAGATTACCGGCGAATCCGTTGCCAACGCACTGGCATTCTTCGAGCAACTCGATCTCGCGGGCGCCCGCGGTGAGATCGCCTCCAAGATCGTAAAAGAGATCGAAGACCGGCTGCGCTTCCTTGCGGACGTCGGCCTCGAGTACCTCACGCTGGACCGCAGCGCCGAAACGCTGTCCGGTGGTGAAGCACAGCGCATTCGACTCGCCAGCCAGATCGGCTCTGGCCTCGTGGGCGTCATGTACATCCTCGATGAACCGTCCATAGGCCTGCATCAGCGCGACAACAGTCGCTTGCTCAATACCCTGGTGCGCCTGCGTGACCTCGGCAACACCGTGATGGTCGTGGAGCACGATGAAGAAGCGATCATGGCGGCCGACCATGTCGTCGACCTCGGCCCCGGCGCGGGCGTGCATGGCGGTTATATCGTTGCCGAGGGCGCCCCGAAACAGATTTTGAGCAATTCCGCCTCGCTGACGGGCCAGTACCTCTCCGGCAAACGCCGCATAGAGATTCCGGCGACGCGCATACCCGCAAATCCCAAGAAGCAAATCCGCATCAGGGGTGCGAGCGGGAACAACCTGCGCAACATCGATGTCGACATACCTATCGGTATCATGACCTGTGTGACCGGCGTGTCGGGCTCCGGCAAGTCGACGCTGATCAATGACACGCTCTACAAGAAGGCGGCGGAGCTGATCAATAACAGCAGCCAGAGCGCGGCGCCCTGCGAGGACATCACGGGCCTTGATCACATAGACCGAATTATCGATATCAGTCAATCGCCTATCGGGCGGACGCCGCGATCGAATCCGGCGACCTACGCCGGCCTGTTTACGCCCATACGCGAACTGTTTGCCGGCACCCAAGAGGCGCGTTCGCGCGGCTACAAGGCCGGACGATTCAGCTTCAACGTCAAAGGCGGTCGCTGTGAGGCGTGCCAAGGCGACGGCGTCATTCGCGTGGAAATGCATTTCCTGCCCGATGTCTACGTCGCCTGCGATGTCTGCACGGGCAAACGCTATAACCGCGAGACGCTGGAAATAAAATACAAAGGCCGCAACATTCACGAAGTGCTCGACATGACGGTCGAAGACGCACTGGACATGTTCAGGAATGTGCCTGTCGTGGCGCGCAAATTGCAGACACTGCTGGACGTGGGGCTCAGTTACATACGCCTGGGGCAAAGCGCGACCACCCTGTCGGGTGGCGAAGCCCAGCGGGTCAAACTCGCAAAGGAACTGTCCAAGCGCTCGACCGGCCAGACGCTTTATATACTGGACGAACCCACGACAGGTCTGCATTTCCATGACATTGCACAGTTGCTGTCGGTGCTCCAGACCCTCAGGGATCAGGGCAATACCGTGGTGGTGATCGAACACAATCTCGACGTGATAAAGACAGCCGACTGGATCGTCGACCTCGGCCCCGAAGGTGGCGACGGCGGCGGCACCGTGGTCGCCACCGGCACGCCCGAAACGGTGGCGGCCGACAAACACTCCTATACCGGTCGGTACCTGGCCCCCCTGCTAAGTCGCCCTCCTCAGGGCAAACGCAAAGCTTCGCAGAAAGCCTGACAAAAATTTCCGGATAACCCGGTCAGCTCGCGAAGCCAACGGCCTTGCTCGGGCTACACGAGGGCAGGTTTGCCACACTTAGCGCTGATTTTCAGGCCAGCGAACCTATGCCCACGGCCTCACGTACTTTCGCAATGAGTGCGGCCGAGGATTCGCGCGCCCGCGCTGCGCCGGCCTGCAGCACCGACTCGACGTGCGCGGGATCGGCTATCAGTCTGTCGTATTCGGCACGGGCACCCTCGAGGTGGGTATCGAGGTATTCGAACAATTCCTGCTTTGCATCGCCCCAGCCCAGCCCGTCGATCAGTTTTTGTCTGAAAGCAGCTGTTTCATCGGGCATAGCAAAGGCTTTGTAAATATCGAACACCGTGCACTCGTCATCCGGGTCCTTAGGCTTCCCCGGCTCCAGCGAATTGGTTTTGATTTTCATGATGAGTTTGCGGAGCTTTTTCGAAGGTACGAACAACGGGATGGTGTTGTTATAACTCTTGCTCATCTTGCGCCCGTCGAGGCCGGACAGCACGGCCGCTTTTTCATCGACAACGGCTTCCGGCAACACGAAGATTTCGCCGTAGATGTGATTGAAGCGCTGGGCGATGACGCGCGCCATTTCGACGTGCTGAATCTGGTCCCGGCCGACCGGCACGCGATGCGCGTTGAACATCAGGATGTCGGCCGTCATCAATACCGGGTAACTGAACAGCGCCATGGTCACGCCCTTGTCGGGGTCGCGCGAACCGCTTTCTTCATTTTCCTGCACGGCCGCCTTGTAAGCATGGGCCCGGTTCATCAGGCCCTTGGCGGTAACGCTGCTGACAATCCAGGTCAATTCGGGGATCTCGGGAATGTCGGATTGCCGGTAGAAAACGCTCTTGTCGGTATCGAGCCCGAGCGCCAGCCAGGTCGCCGCCACTTCGAGGCTGGATTGACGCAGGCGCTGAGGGTCCTGATTTTTCACCAGCGCATGGTAATCCGCGAGAAAATAGAACGATCGGGCGTCGTCGGCATGGCTGGCCGCTATGGCCGGCCGAATGGCCCCCACGTAGTTACCGAGGTGCGGGGTTCCCGTCGTGGTAATACCGGTCAGGACGGTGTGTTGAGGCATGTGTACTTTCCTTCCGGCAACAACAAAATAGCGAAAAATTTTCCGGCCTCGCATCAGCACGCGACCGCACGATAGACACACTCGAATCAGCGCCGCGTAATGATGCCCCAGAACCGTCGCGGGTTAAACAGCCGGGGCCCGCGCGGTGGAACTCACCTCGTTTCATCCACAGTCATTCGTTGTTCAACGGCATCGTATTCCGCCCGCCGCAGTAACGCCCGCGCCTCGAGATAATCGAGCACTTCGCTGTTCACACCCTCGACAGGCACGAATGCCTCGCCCATGACCAGCGTAAGGTCGGTCGTCGACGCATATTGCGGCCACCGGGGCAGGCCCCGGCCATTCGGGTTGCCGGTCTTGGCAAAATTGAGCCAGTAGCCCCGTATGGTATGGCCCCAGCGCAGATACTCCGGGCTCGGCCGGAATTCCGCCGCCGCCTGCGGCCGCTGGTATTCGGGATGCTCAGCAACAATGAATACTTTGGACAAGACTGCGTGGTAACCGCTCATCGGGCGCTGATTGCCAGACTAGAATTAAGCATGAGTTTAATTTCATTCCGGCAGGTCAGGTCAGCAGATTCGGGGCCGGATAGCCCGCGTCGCGAAACGCGCAGCTTAATGCAACGGCAAACGCAGGATCACAGTGGGCGATTTGTCATCGCCATCGCTCTGATCCGGAAGGATTTCACCAAGCTCAGACGGCGGAATACTAAAGTGCCTTTTGAACATGCGGCTGAAATAGGAAATGTCATTGAAGCCGACGGCATAGCATGCTTCTGTTACCGATGCATTCTGATCCTTCAGCATTTTGTAGGCGGCACGTAAACGATAACGTACGACATAGTCACGAAACGCGATCGCGAATTTTTCCTTGAACACGCGGCTGAATCGAAACGAGCTCATGCCGCACAATTTGGCAACATCTTCAGCGCGAATTTTTTCGCGGTAATGCTTTTCCACGTAATAGAGCGCCGGCTCGAGGCTGACATCCTGGCCACTGGCCGCACTAAGAATGCTGGCAGGCAACTCCGGGTCCGACTTCGCCATGATTCGATGACCCTGCTTGCCCTTCGCTTCGCATATATCCTGCAGTATGCCGTAGCAACGGATGAGTTCGTCTTCCTGCAGAGGCTTTACCAGAAAGTCCGTCATGCGGCTCCTGAATGCCCATATCGCCAGTTCTTCTGAATGCTGCACGGTCGTGATAAACATCGGGATAGCCGAATACAAACGCTTCATCTCCTCGACCAGCCTTGACCCTGCGCGATCCGGGTAATCAAAGCTGAAGCAGATGACGTCGGGTTGCTCTTCGCTCACCCTGCGCGCAACGCGCTCGTAACGCCTGCATACCACGACATCGAAATAGTCTTCCAGCAGAGTCTCAGGGCTTGCGTCCCGATCAGCTGTACTCAGATCAATCCACAATAATTTTATTTTTGTTTGCATAACAAGCTCAGGCCGTTGCAGAAACTTTTTCTATCGGCCTTTGATGACCCCAAACCATCACGGTGAAAACGATGTTGCTAAGTTAAGCCCGCACGCCCTTTTCCTGTGTGACCTCCGTCACAGTTTCAACGCCATAAAATTGTTAAGTGGCTCACGTTTTACTCAATAACGACCATTGGTATTGAACATAAGAATTCACTTCGTCATGCGAAGACTTTGCGGCACAAAGGCGGTAGAGATTTAGGGCCTCGCTATTCACCATAATTCCTAACCAACCGCATCCAACGAAATAATTCCAATGACTCGCAAGTTTCTTCTAACGGTAAACGGCCGCTCCTCCGTATAAATACAAGCACGCCGGGAGATAGCACTTGTTGTCCGTGGCGGTCTTGCTAACCGCTCTTGTAATCAGGGGTGCAAGACAAACGGAAACAGAAGCAGAACGGCGATTAGCTAAACGGCGGAAATGGTTCTGCCATACATTTAAATCGATATACCGAGGTATAAAAGAAATGAACGCAATCAAGAAGTTCCTCAAGGACGAAGAAGGTTTGACCACTGTTGAATACGCCATTGCCGGCGCTCTGATTGGCCTGGCCGTCGTAACGGCTTTCACCGATCTTGGCGATGCTGTTGGCACCACGATCAATGATCTGGAGTCTGCCGTAGAAAGCCGCTAGGCGTTGACCGACTGCGAGTGGCAGGGGGGCAACCCCCTGTTCACCTCGCAGCTTCAACTCCCGCTGAACAACAGCCAAATCAGATCAGACATTTAATGACTAATACTCTCGACATCAACGGACTCACCATTGTGGCACTTAGCGTGCTGCTGTATGCGGTCGTCCGTACCGATATAAAGATTCACCAGATTCCGAACATCATGGTGATCGCCATTATTTTCCTGGGTCTGGTCAGCCAGCTACTGCTCGACGGCGTAGCGGGCGTAATCGACTGGGCCGCCGGCATTGCGGTCGGCACCGTATTTCTACTTCCTTTTTATGTTGGCGGCGGCATGGCGGCCGGCGACGTCAAATTACTCGCCGCAATCGGCAGCATACTCGGCCCCTTGAGCACCCTGGTAGCCGGTGGCATCGCGCTGCTGGCAGGCCTCCCGCTTGCATTGATTGCCGTATTACACCATCGCCATGGGCATCACAAAAACATGAGGGTCTCTTTGGAAGGTACGCCGCACCTGGTGGCACGTGAAGAAACCGAAGTCCACTGGAGCAAGCTGCGCGTTCCTTACGCAATGGCGATCGCAGCCGGCGCCTACGGCGGCCTGTGGCACTCAGGTCAGTTGCAACAATTTATCGGAGCAATACTTGGATGAATACGCCGGTCATAAATAAGACTGAAGTCGCAGAAGACACGAATGCCGGCGGCAATGTCGCTGACCTCGCGCTGAACCGTCTGGAGAAACTCGCCAAACGTCCCAGCACCGTTGCGGAAACGGGTTTGAACGAATCCTTTCTGGGCGACCTGGTGGTTAAACACCTGCTCGACGGCGGCATACTGACCCTCGGAGACCTGACAGAACGGCTTGCACTCGCCGGGCCGATCCTCGAATCAATACTGGATTTCCTGCGCGGCGAAGCACGCATCGAAATACGCGGGATGTCTTCAAATCATGCCGGCAAATCATTGCGTTACGCATTGACCGATCGGGGTCGCGCGACCGCACTCGACGCCATGCTGCGCAGCGGATACGTCGGCCCTGCGCCCGTGCCGCTGGACGATTACATTCGGGTTGCCCAGGCGCAAACCGTGCACGGCCGCAATGTCAATGCAGCGGAGATGCAGCAAGCATTTAAAGGTGTCGTTCTGCGTGATCAGATACGTGATCAGATTGGGCCGGCGCTGAATTCAGGCCGCGCCATCTTTATATACGGCCATGCAGGTACTGGTAAAACCTATATCACCCAGCAGCTGGTGAGATTGTTCCCGGATGAAACATTGATTCCGTATGCGATCGCGATCAACGAAACGGTCGTCGAGGTCTTTGACCCGATCCTGCATCGCAAGGTCGACATGGGCATCGCCAATCCGAACATCATGCTGGGCCGCGGCCATGACCCACGCTACGCCTGCTGCAAACGGCCTGCGGTCGTCAGCGGCGGCGAACTCACGGCCGACATGCTCGACATACACTACGATCATTCCACCAAGCGCTACCAGGCGCCGATGCAACTCAAAGCCAACAACGGCGTATTTATCATCGACGACATGGGCCGCCAGCGCGTTTCACCGGAAGAGGTGTTCAACCGCTGGATCGTGCCGCTCGAGGAAAAGAAAGACTACCTGACCCTGGGCGCCGGCCGGCACTTTAGCGTGCCCTTCGATGTGGTGCTGATCTTCTCCACCAACCTGCATCCGACCGACATCGCCGACGAGGCATTCCTGCGCCGCATCGGCTACAAAATTGAATTTCCCACGCTGTCGCCGGACGAATACCGGCGCATCTGGGACGATTTCTGTACAAAAGCAGAAATCGAGGTTGACGCAGACGTGTTCGACTACGTCGTGAATGGCCTGCACAAAGTTGACCGGGTCCCCTTGCTGCCATGCCATCCGCGCGATTTGGTCAGCATGGCGGCCGACCGGTCAGCCTACGAAGGTCATGCCCGCCAAGTCACTCGTGACGCCATGAAATGGGCATGGAAAAACTATTTTGTCTTATCCCGCAACACCACTGACGCCTGGCACTCACCAGCCCAGGGCGAAGGAATAAAATCATGATGAAGAAAAGAGGTCTTTTGCTGATCGCACTGTCCATGTTCATGGGCGTTGGCGCCGCATGGGTAGCCAACAACTGGGTGCAGATTCAGAACGGTGAGATCGCAGAGAACAAGAACCAAGTAACCGTTGTTACGGCGGCGATAAATATTCCGTACGGGACGAAACTGACCGAACGGCATATCAGCACCATCACAATCCCGAAGGAAATTCGGCCTCAGGGATCCATATCTGATCCGGCTGAAGTCGAAGGCTATGTCGCGCTTTCGGAGATTGTGGCAGGCGAAATGCTGATGAAGTCGCGCCTGAGCTCTCACGAAAGCGGCAGCACCCTGGCCGCACTGATCGGCGAGAACATGCGCGCCATCACGCTAAGGGTCGATGACGTCGTAGGCGTTGCCGGCTTCTTGCTGCCGGGCAACTATGTCGATGTGCTCGCCACCAAACTCGAGCGGCGCACGAAGCAAGCCTCGACCGACACGGTGCTGACGAAAATCCGCGTGCTGGCTGTCGACCAGAAAGCGCGCACGGATGACAACGACCCGGTGGTCGTGCGGTCGGTTACGCTGGAGATGACTCCCAAAGAGTCTGAAATCCTCGCGAAAAGCCGTGCCGAGGGAACTATACAGCTGACGCTGCGTAACCCCAACGAAGAGGATGTCGTGATCGCAGAGGAGCCGAAGCCCGCGCCCAAGAAAAAGGTCGTGCGGCGCGTATATCAGCCACCGGCTCCGGAAGTAACGGTTATTCGCGGCACCCAGGTTAACAAACAGAAGACCAAAGGCTAATAGAAAGGCGATTGGTTTGGGCAAGGATGCCCAAGGCAACATCAACAAGGAAGAAACGCCATGAAACAGCTTGAAGCAAAAACAAAACGCGGCTTTCAGAAGAGCATGATCATTACGATGACCATCGTATTGCAGACCCTCGCTCTGACGGCCAGCGCACAGAACGTCGAGACTCGTCCGGCCCTGCGCCAGGGCGTCACCGAAAGCATGACTGTACCGCTCTACAAATCCGGCGTCATGCGCCTGGACGAGCCCGCAGCGCGCATCTCGGTGGGTAACCCCGACATTGCCGACATCCTTATCCTGCGTTCGACGCAGCTGTATGTGCTCGGCAAGGATCTGGGCAGCACCAACGTGATCCTCTGGGATCGTAACGATCAGCTGATCGGAACGGTCGAAGTCGAGGTGGCTCATGACCTGGACTCTCTTAAAGCCAAACTTCATGAACTGCTACCGGCCGACGGCATCCAGGTTCACAGCTCGCAACGTAACATCGTGCTGAGCGGCCAGGTCAGTAACGTGGCCAGCATGGAAGCCGCCATTCGCATCGCCGAAGGCTACCTGACCAAACCCGGCACATCAGTCGAAGAAGTGCAGTTTGAACAAGGCGCCGGCGGCGGCGGCGAAGCCGGTGATGAAGGTCAGGTCGTCAACCTGATGCAGATCGGCGGCGGCCAGCAGGTGATGCTGGAAGTCAAAGTGGCAGAGATTGCCCGCAGCGAACTGCGCAGCATCGAGTCGAAGATGGCCTTCCTGAGCGACAGCGGCCGCTGGAACTGGGGCGGTATTAGCGGGGCAAACGGTTTACAGGGGACGGATATGGGCTCCACAATCGGCGGCCTGCCGGGCATTGCGAACGCAGTCAACGACAAGGGCCTGTTCGCAAGTTATATGAGTGATGACTTCCTGTTCAACCTGGCGTTGAGTGCTGCGAAGACAGACGGACTTGCCAAGATCCTGGCCGAACCGACCCTGACGACTCTTACCGGTCAGGAGGCTGAATTCTTGTCAGGTGGTGAGTTCCCCATTCCGGTGCCGCAGCAAAATGGCAACACCACGATTCAGTTCAAGGACTTCGGTGTCGGCCTACGCTTCCTGCCGGTCGTACTGGGTGACGGTGTTATCAACCTCAAGGTCAACATCAGCGTCAGCGAACTGGTCGACAGCAATGCAGTTACGCTGGGCACCGGACCCCGTTCTGACGGTCAGTTCTTTATTCCGGCGCTGACCAAGCGCAGCGCAGAAGCGACTTACGAGCTTCGCGACGGCCAGACCATCGGCGTTGCCGGCCTTATCAACGAGAATTTGCGTGAGGTCATCACCAAGTTCCCGGGGCTCGGCGACCTCCCGGTACTGGGCAACCTCTTCCGCAGCCAGAACTTCGTCAAGGGCGAATCGGAACTGATGATCCTGATCACCCCGCGTCTGGCCAAGCCGATCGACCCGAACAAGCTCACACTGCCGACCGATTCGTTTGTCGAGCCGAGTGATGCTGACTTCTACCTGCTCGGTCGGATGGAAAAGACACTCGAGCCGGACAGTGATCACGGTGGTGCTGACAGCGAATTCGGCCACCAGGTTCAGTAAACCGGACACCTAAATAAGGAATAGAACAATGAACACGAACAACACATACAAGATGTTTTTCCTGACCGGAGTCGTCCTGGCCGCCGCGTTGACAGCCGGCTGCGCCAGCGGCCCGACCCGGGTGGAAGCCGACTACGGCAACTCGGTGCGCGCGATGCGCCAGGCCCAGACGCTGGATCCGGTCGCAGCGGCAGCACCCGACACGACGCCGGTGATGACCACCGACGGACAACGCATGGAGAACGCTCTCAAGAGTTATCGCGAGAACGTAGGCCGTCCGGCCGCCGTGTCCGACACCATTGATTTCGAGGTCGGCAGATAGCAGCAGCTAACCCGGGCGGGAGCACCTGCCCGGGCTAGCAAAACGATTGTTGAGGCATAGCAATGAACAGGCAGTTGAAAGCAAGAATGGCAACACGGAACCGGCAGCAGGGCGCAATCATGGTCCTGTTCACGCTGGGCATCCTTGCGGTACTTGCCATCGGTGGCTTGGCGCTGGATATGTCGCACGCGCTGCTGAACAAGTCCCGGTTGCAGAACACCGTCGACGCCGCCGCCCTTGCGGGGGCTAAAGTGCTCGACGACAGCAAGGATATCGTTGCCGCTCGGGCTGCTGCGCTAGCCATGTTCAACGGTAACGCCGCGACAGCCGGCAATGGCGAGATGCAAGCCGATGTCGACCCCGACACCGAGGTTTTTATCGAGTTCTCGGCAAATCTGGAACCCTTCGTCGATACAACGGTGGACCCACTTTTTGTTCGGGTTCGCGTCGAACAGTTCACCATGCCGGCTTTCTTGATCCAGGTATTGGGATTCGAGGACAAGACAGTACGCGCCAGCGCAGTCGCAGGCCCCACGCCCACACTGGGCAAGCGGGTCTGTGACCTCGCGCCGATGATCGTGTGCGGCGATCCGAATCAGCCGCCGGACCCGTTGAACCCGCAGAACTTCTGGGGTTACAACGAGGGCGAAATCAACGTGCTGAAAAAGTCGTCTGAAAACGGCAGCGACGGCGGCGATATTGGTCCGGGCAACTTTGCCCTGGCTCGCCTCGGCGACAGCACGGGCGGCTCAGATATGCGCGTTAACGCCGCAGGCGGCTACGAAGGCTGCGCAATTGCGGGCGAAGACATGCCGACCGAACCCGGCAACAGCGTCGGACCCTTTGTACAGGGCATGAACACGCGGCTGAATTGTCCCGGTAACAGCTGTGGACCGTTCAAGAATCAGACCGATATTTATCCCCCGGACGTTATTGTCGAGGATCAGGGCAGCCTGCTCCAAGCCGATGGCGATGAGAACATCACCCTCGACGGTGAAGTCGTCCAGACAGCGGATGATATTCCATTCAACTTCGATGACTACGAAACACGCATCAACGCACCATCCTATGACATCAGTCCGGCTTCCGGCGGCGAGTTCTACCGCCGCAACCTGACGATCACGGTTGCCGACTGCACAGGCAAGGACAATGGCGCAACCGAGCTGCCGATACTCGGCTTCGGTTGCTATTTCCTGCTGCAGGAAATCACCCAGAGCGGCCTGGTGAACGAGGCTTTCGGGCAGTTCGTGAGCGAGTGTGAAGCCTCCGGAAGATCGGGCCCCACGCCCGGTGCGGGTCCCGGACCGACCGAAATTCAGCTGTATAAAGACCCGGACAGCAGGGACTCATAACCATGTGGGCGCTTAAATCAAAACTCGGCAACCAGGGCAGGCAGCGCGGCGTAGCGGTCGTCGAATGCATTATCGTTCTGCCGGTCGTGCTGTTCATCATGCTGGCGGTTGCCGAAGTGGCGAACGCCATCCTGACCTACAACAAGCTGACCCAGACGGTGCGAGACGCAAGCCGTTACATCTCTGCCGAGGCCGGCGCAGGCTCGGGCATTGTGCAACTAACCGACGAAAAAATTGCACGCACGGTCAACCTCGTAATCTACGGCAAAATCACGGCCGGCGGGGCTACCGTTCTGCCCAACCTCGACCCTAGCAAAGTTGCGGTCACGCTGGCGAACGACGATGACGTTTCTGTCGCGGTTACCTACGACTACCTGCCCCTGTTCGCGCCGGCAATCCCGGGAATCGGCGGCGCCCGCATGAATGGCAGTGGTTTTCAGATGAACACCGAAATCATCATGAGGGTCCTGTGATGAAAATGCACCTGGCTAACAAGCAGCGTGGCGTGACGACGGTGGAATTTGCGATCGTCGCACTCGTCGCACTGACAATTTTGTTCGGCGCCATTGAAGTAGGCCGGTTCATGTTTACGGCTAATACGCTGCAGGAAGCAACACGGCGCGGCGCTCGTATGGCTGCGGTCTGCACTTATAACAGCCCGGCCATCCTGCGAGCAGCGCTCTTTAATAGCACCGGCAGCGGAACGACCGGCCCGATCCTGAACGGATTGACGACGGCTAATATTCGTCTGCAGTACATCGATGACAACGGCAACGCAGTAACCGGCTATGTTCCGGGCGACCCGTCTACCGAAAGTTTTTACTACGAAATCGCCTATGTACAGGTAGATATCGTTAATTTTAATTTCAGATTTTTTATCCCGGGCCTGGATATTGTGCACACGTTCAATGGCTACCCGACGATCATGCCCCGCGAAAGTCTGGGCGTGCCTCCCGAGGGGCAGACGAGCACCTGCACATAAAGGCGGCGAAAAAAGACGGACTACGAAACGTAAACATACAGAAACCTCACAAACGGATTAATACAGTGCGCGAAAAAATAGACATCATGGTTGCGGGCCGATCCAAAACGGCCATTGGCGCTTTGGAGAAGAAATTACAAAGCACTAAATACAATGTCAGTCAGCGCTTCATCAGCAACGGGCATTCAAACCCGCTGTTTGGAGTCGGCGAATGGCCTGACATCCTGGTATTCCACCTGAGTACGCTGAGCGAGGATGAAATTAATAGCCTGCTGGAAAACCCGGCTGAACTGCGTCCCGCCACGATCGTTATTGGCCCTGCCAACAACATGAAATGTATACGTATGGCGATGCAGGCAGGCGTGAGGGACTACCTCGAGGAACCGCTCAATGACCAGGAGTTGCAAAACTCGCTGGACCGTATCTGCGCAGAGTTGCAGGCAAAGGACATTCAGGAAAATGAATCGGCGATGACCGCCGTGGTCAGCACCAAGGGTGGTTGCGGCGCTTCGTTCCTGGCTGCAAACCTGGCCCATATCATCGCTTCCGACAGCCTGGATAGGGTCGCATTGCTCGAACTGGATCTGCAGTTCGGTTCCCTCGCGCAGTATCTCGACCTGCACCCGAAACACGGCCTCGTGACAGCGCTCGACATGGCCGACCAGCTGGATGCGGTCGCACTGGACGCCTATATGGCGAAGCACCAGAGTGGCCTCGCGCTGATGAGCCCGCTGGACGAAGAGATACTGCTCACACGGGATATCGATGCAACCCGCTTCAGCCGGGTACTCGACCTGCTGAAAGAGAGCTACAGCCGCATCATCGTCGATCTGCCACGGCAAATCGATGAATTGAGCGCCGACGTCTACGAGCGGGCCGACCACATCCTCATGGTCACGCAGCAGGAAATTGCCAGCGTCCGGGATGCGGCCCGTCTGCGCAAACTCATCCTTACCGAGCTGGACGTCCCCGCAGAGCGCATATCGGTTGTTATAAACCGCTATGACAAGAGTTCTGCAGTCGAGCTCAAAGATATTGCTCGCTCTATGGGCGTGGACAAGGAAAGTTTCATTCTGGTACCCAATTCATATAAGAGCGTCGCAGAAAGTATCAACATTGGTGTTCCAATGCTCGACCACGCACGAAACTCGAGTGTAACGAAGGCCATTATGGCGGCCCGCAATCAGATTGAGGGCCGGAATGCGGCAAATGACAAGAGTGTAGTTGGTCGCGTGCTATCGAACCTGATCGGAGTATAACCATGAGCACCGCATTAACAGAAGAACAGTCCGCCCAGGCGGCGAGCGCTAACGGCAGCGTATTCAAGCGGGCCAAGCCCCATGACGTCGTCTTCGATGCAGCGAATGATCTGCTGCCGTTGCGCCGCACTTAACGGAGCGGAGCGCTGATCCATCAGCTTTCCAGAGATCGAGCGTATTTG
>JARRLL010000002.1:0-40736 GCA_037387125.1 Gammaproteobacteria bacterium
GCGCGGCGCATCTGAAGACATCCTGTCGACGGTGCCGGGTTTATGCCCGGTTCGTGGTGCCCGACTGCCGGCGCGATTTTGTTAATTCCTCGTCCCGAGGATTTTTTGTCTCGCGGGCCTTTACGCGGGGTTTGTTGTTATGCGGCGTATTTTACAGAATTCTGAGTCATTTTGGTGCACTTCCGGGCCGAATGACCTGATTGCTTTGTGCCACGCGGATTTCAGACGGACCCGAGGCCCCGCCCAGAGGGCCTGATATTACATAATCCAGCTCATTTCCCAGCCAGCAGCGGGCCTGGAACGAGGTTTTTGCGGCGCGGTGACCACTGCGATTAGCGCTCGTCGACACCAGTGGCGAACCCGTTGCGTAACAAAGTTCGCTCACGACCGAGTGGCTAACGAGCCTGACTGCCAGCGTTTTTCTGCCCCCGGTCAATATCGGGTCCACATGCGCGGCCGCCGTCACGATCCAGCTGACAGGACCGGTTGTTTTGCTGGCCAGACGGCTTGCTTCGATATTACTGGGTGCGATCCAGTTTGCAAACATGTCCGCATCGGGTGCGATGAGTATGAGCCCTGCACCGGCCTTGCGGCCCTTGATGGTCAGGATACGGTTTACCGCTTCGAGGTTGTCGGGCCTGCAGCCTATGCCATAGACACCTTCAGTTGGGTAGGCGATGACACCCCCGGCATCCAGAATGCCGGCTGCCTTGCGGATACTGAATACCGTTGTCACTAGCGTTTCGCTACGGGAGCTTTAGATCAGGAGGGTGCGTCGCCATGCGCGGCAGAGTCAACGGTCGATGCGCCGCGATCGCTTTCGCTTGCGGCCTTTTTACCGGAGGCCTTTTTCTTTGCCTTTTTACTGGCTGCTTTTTTCTTCTTCTTCTTCTTTTTAGCGGCTTTTTTCTTGGTCGTCTTTTTCTTCTCTGCCGCCTTTTTGGCCACTTTCTTCTTGCCGCGCTTGCCTCTGAACGGCGCCTTTTCCAGCAGCTCCTTGCATTCTTCGAGCGTCAATGTGTTGGGCTCACGATCTTTGGGCACCCGCGCATTCTTCTCTTTGTTGGTGATGTACGGGCCATAACGGCCGTTCAGCACTTGTATCCCGTCATCGGGAAAGTCGAGTATCAGTTTGTTGGCATCATCAATCTTTTTCTGCTTGATGAACTCCAGCGCTGCTTCCAGGGTGATTGTGTACGGGTCTTCGCCCCGAATAGACACGAATTTATCGGCGTAGCGCACGTACGGACCAAACCGCCCGATGCTGGCCGAAACCTTCTCGCCCTCGGGTGTTTCGCCGAGTTTGCGCGGCAGCTTGAAAAGCTCCATAGCCTCTTCGAAGCTAATGGTCGCAAGCTTCTGACCGGGTTTGAGCCCGGCAAACTTGGGCTTGTCCTCGTCGTCTTTCGTGCCGATCTGGACAAAAGCGCCGTAGCGCCCCATGCGCACCGATACCGGCTTGCCGCTTTTGGGGTCGGTGCCCAGCTGCCGGGCCTGCGCAGCTTCTTCACGGCTTACGGTGGCCTCTTTGTCATCGACCAGTTCGTGGAAGGGCTCCCAGAATTCCTGCAGCACCGGCACCCATTCGCGTTCGCCACGCGAAACCTCATCGAGCTCGTCCTCGAGGTTGGCGGTGAAGTCGTAATCGACATATTGGGTGAAATGATTGGTTAGAAAATTCGAGACGATGCGGCCGACGTCCGTTGGCAAAAAGCGTTTGCCATCCATCTCCACGTATTCGCGATTCTTGAGCGTAGAGATAATGTTGGCATACGTGGACGGGCGGCCGATGCCATATTCTTCCAGCGTCTTCACCAGGCTGGCTTCGGTATAACGCGGCGGCGGGTCCGTGAAATGCTGGTCTGCTTTGAATTCGGCAAGCTCCAGCAGTTCGTTTTCTTCCAGCGGCGGCAATGTGCGGTCGCCGTCATCGTCTTTCCCGTCATCACTGCCTTCCTGATAAACCGCGATAAAGCCCGGTTCGACCAGCGTGGAGCCGTTCGCGCGCAGCCTGGCCGCAGTCCGGTTATTCTCCGGCTGCAAATCGATGGCAACCGTATCGAATACGGCAGGCACCATCTGGCAGGCGACCGTGCGCTTCCAGATTAGTGAGTACAGTTTGAATTGATCGGGTTCGAGGCGGTCCTGGAGCTCCTCGGGTGTGCGCATAACGCTTGTGGGCCGGATACCTTCGTGCGCCTCCTGAGCATTCTTTGCCTTCGTCTTATACACGCGCTGCTCGTCGGGTACGTTTTCTTTGCCGTAACGCTGCGTAATCAGTTCGCGAATTTCCGTGACGGCCTCGTTTGCGAGCGAGACCGAATCGGTACGCATGTACGTGATGAGGCCGACCGTACCCTCCGAAGTCTCTATGCCTTCGTAGAGGCTTTGTGCTGTCCGCATGGTGCGCTGGGTGTTGAAGCCCAGTTTGCGTGCCGCCTCCTGCTGCAGTGTGGAGGTGGTAAAAGGCGCAGCCGGATTGCGGCGGCGCTGCTTTTTGTCGATGTTGCTGATGCGGACCTTGCCGCCGGCTGCCGCTATCACCGCATCGCGAGCCGCTGTCGCCTGGGCCTCATTGGTGAAGGTGAACTGCTCTACCTTGTCGCCCTGGTATTCAACGAGCCGGCTGTTGAACAAGACATCGCCGGTTTTGATATCGCCTTCGAGCGTCCAGTATTCCTGAGGATTAAACGCCTCGATTTCTTCTTCGCGCTCCACGATCATCCTCAGCGCCGGGCTCTGCACTCGGCCCGCCGACAATTTAGGCATGATCTTTTTCCACAAAAGCGGCGAAAGATTGAAGCCGAACAGGTAGTCCAGCGCTCTGCGTGCCTGCTGAGCGTCGATGAGATCCGTCGACAAGCCGCGCGGATTGTCCATTGCTTCCTGAATGGAGCGCTTGGTGATTTCGTAAAAAACGACTCGTTGTACGTCTTTGCCTTCGAGTGCGCCCTGTTCCTTGAGCAACTCGTAGAGGTGCCACGAAATAGCCTCGCCTTCGCGATCGGGGTCAGTCGCAAGGTAGAGCGTGTCAGCTTTCTTCAGCGCCGCCTTTATGGCCTTGACGTGCTTTTCGTTACGCTCGATCGAGTCGTAACGCATCCTGAAACCGTGTTTTGGGTCTACAGCCCCTTCCTTAGGTATCAGGTCGCGGACGTGGCCGTAGGACGCCAGCACCTTGAAACCGCCACCAAGATATTTCTCGATGGTTTTTGCTTTCGCCGGTGATTCAACTACTACTACGCCGCTCATTTGCTGACTCAATCAATCAACGTCCATACAAGACAAAACCGCGGCATGCCGCGGTTACATTGTGATTCATCTTCTCGCGATTACCGTATTCAGTGGACGCTACCTGCATCTTCCTCGAATACAAGGTCTTCCATACGGGAAAAAGCGTTCTCCTGACCGGGCTGGCTGAACAGGACCATCAATACGACCCACTTAACCTGCTCCACATCGACATCCGCCGAATCCAGTGCCATCAGACGATCCACTACGAGTTCGCGCTGAACCGGCGAAAGGATTCCGATTTGCTCCAGGTAAATCAAGTAACCGCGGCATTCCGTGTCCAGCCGGGCCAGTTCACGCAAACTGAATAACCGGACTGAACGCTTTGCCGGGTTGTTGGCAAACGGCTGTGCTTCGGTAGTCGCCAGTTCTTCGAGCCAGTCAAGCGCGCGGTCGATTTCGCGCTCGCCGAAGCCCGCCTGCAATAACTCTTCTCTTAATACCGCCTGGTCCGGCGAATACTCGTAATCCTGATCTGAAAAATTCTCAAACAGGTACATGAGTACGTCGAGTACCGTTTCATTCATTCCGCTTAGTCCACCCAGTAAGTTGCTGGAACCGGCCTCCTGACAGCGATTCTATTCTGCCTTCCAGCTCCAGGATCAGGAGCATGGAGGAAAGCTCACCCGCCGTCAATCCGCAGCGGTTGACCAAGGTCTGTATATCGACAGGCTCATATCCCATGCTGCGAAGCAATTTGCCATAGTCTGAATCCTTGTGTTCATTCGCTTCCGGCGTAGTTCGCACACTGGTTTCGACAGTCTCTACAGCACCTGTCAACGCAGCCAGTTCGGTGACGATATCCGCGCTGTTTTCGACCAGTTTTGCGCCTTGTTTGATCAATCGGTGACAGCCCTTGCTGACCGGACTATGAATAGAACCCGGCACAGCGAAAACTTCGCGGCCGAATTCTGAGGCTATGCGCGCCGTGATGAGCGAACCACTTCTGACGCCCGCTTCGACCACCAGCACCCCGAGGCTGAGCCCGCTGATGATTCGGTTGCGGCGCGGAAAGTGATCTTTGCTTGCGGGCATGCCGGGCGGAAACTCGCTGACCATCGCACCCCTCGCCGCTATCTTCACGGCCAGATCTCGATTGGCTTCGGGATACACAATGTCCGGACCGGTGCCCAATACGGCAATCGTTTTACCCGCATTGTCGAGCGCACCACGGTGCGCGGCAGAATCGATCCCCGTTGCGAGTCCGCTGGTTACGACCAGCCCCGCGCGGCTGAGGTGGGCCGCGAAATCGCCGGCAATCTCCTTCCCCCCGGGTGTGGCATTGCGGCTCCCGACTATGGCCAGTTGCGGCAGGGCCAGAAGATCGGGGTCGCCTGCCACGAAGAGTGCGATGGGCTCCTGGCCGGTTTCCTTGAGCAAGATGGGGTAGCGTGCATCGTCCCAGGTAATCAGGTGGTGGTTGTCTGCCAGGAGCCAATTCAGGGCGCGATTCAGCCGGGCCGGGTCGGGTGAGTCAAGTTCGTCCGCCGATTTTTCCGTGAGGCCGCAACCGGTGAGGTCTCTGCGCCGAGCGCCTGCGAGCGCCTCGGCACTGCCGAAGTGTTCGAGCAGGCGTTTGGCAGTTGCCGGACCGATGTCGGTTGCCAGACAAAGTGATAACCACGGCTCGTAAGACATTGGACCCTTAAAATATGTTGCGGTTGCCGCTGTTGCCTCGGGCAAAAGAAAACGGCGCGCTGGTAACCCATGCGCGCCGTTGTTCTGACCGGATTAATCCGTCGTCAGGGATTCGTTATCCTGTCGAGCACGCGCATTTCAGAAACAGCTTCCATGACCAGCGCATAGCTAATGTCATCGTAAGCTTTGATGACCATTACATTACCAGCAAAGGTATCGGGCAAGGTTACTTTCTTGCCTAATCCGCTATATCCACTGCTGGAACCTTTACCGCCGCCATCGTTGACTACGCGACCCTTTTGCCAGACAGAGAGAACGCTGCCTTCCGTCAGTCCATGTTCCATCCCGCGGTTGATAATGACCATCTGGTACTGGCCAATACGGGAAACGCCGTCAACGACTGAGATGATCTGCCCGTTTACTTCCTGCTTCGGAGCACTGGGGAAGTAATTCATCGGCAGGCTCAAATCTGCCTTGCGAATACGATCGCCGCGGATAGTCTCTCGATCGGTATCGGTCAGGAACATCGTGGCCGGTTCACCGCGGGCGCGTAATTCGCTTTTACCGATATACAGCACCTCATAACCCAGCACCTTGTTGGTTTCCGGATCCTTCAGTTTGTCATCGAGCCGCAAAACGAAATAACTATCGCCTTCCGCATCTTCATCGCCGAGTCCGTTCACATAGATTTCATGACCGGCGCCCGCGACCAGGTGATCGCGGAGTGCAACGACATAGGGAAGCGACTCTGCTTCCTTCTTGTCCATGATGGTTCCGCCGGCAAGAAAGGGTTTGATGTCGGCAAACGGTATAGAGGTGATTGCATCGCCGAGATCCTCAGAGCGAATCGACGGTGACAGCCGCTCGGTGCCCGACGGCCCGCGAGTCAACTGAATTCTGGGCTGGCCGTCCATGTAGACCAGGCTTAGCACATCGCCGGGATATATAAGGTGCGGGTTTTGAACCTGTGGGTTTACCTGCCAGATCTCCGGCCAGTACCATGGATCCTTGAGAAACATGCTCGAGATATCCCAGAGCGTATCACCGCGCTGCACGGTGTATGTATCGGGATGCGCCGGGTTCAGCGCAATTTCATCTTTGGCGGTGACATAGCCGGCAATCAGCACCAGCAAGGCGGCGAGTAACATATTCCGCATTGCGTGCCATTTTCCGGTGAGGCGCAGGCAGGTATTCATTGGTGCTCCATCCCTAGTAAACAGCGTGTCGGCCAGCGGGCCGAGACTGTTATAATTCTGCACAACCGTGTGCGAGGAAACTGTGACCCGGTTCCGGCCACACAATTTAGCTTGGAATTAACGCTCAGTTTTGGACAAGCCCTTATTTAACATAAAATATTATTGTATTCATAGGCTTGTTTAGCTTGATTGGTTTGTAAGCATGGCATTACTGCAGATTCTCGAATATCCGGACCCCAGACTGCGAACAGTCGCTTCGCCCGTTGCCGCGGTAAGCGACGAGATTCGGCAGTTGATCGATGACATGCTCGAGACCATGTATGCGGCGCCTGGCATAGGTCTCGCCGCGACCCAGGTCGACGTTCATCAGCGCGTGCTCGTCATGGATATTTCAGAGGATAAGTCCCAGCCACGCTGCTTTATTAATCCCGTCATTCTTGAAGCAAGCGGCGTTGCCAGCGCCGACGAAGGCTGCTTATCGGTGCCGGAAGTCTATGAAACCGTCGAGCGCGCGGCTGAGATTCGTGTAAAAGCCCTGGACCGTGAGGGTAAAGAGTTTGAAATGTCGGCCGATGGCCTGCTCGCTGTCTGTATACAGCATGAAATGGATCACCTCGAGGGCAAACTCTTCGTCGATTATCTGTCGCAGCTGAAACGTCACCGCTTGAAGAAAAAATTCGTCAAGGCGCGCAAGCGCGACATGGCGGATATCCCGTTACCCGCGCGTAAACCGGTCATTTGACGAGCTGACTCTGTCGATGCAATCCAGCGCGCGGATTCTGTTTGCCGGTACCCCGGAGTTTTCTGTTCCCGCGCTGCTGCGGTTGATAGCGTCGCGGCATGATGTCATTGGCGTGCTGACTCAACCGGACCGGCCCGCGGGCCGCGGACGGGCGCTGCGGGCCGGGCCCGTCAAGGAAACGGCGCTGTCCCATGGCATCCCGGTTATGCAGCCAGCCGGTCTGAGAGATGCAAATATCCAGCACGAATTGAGCACGCTTGCGCCCGATCTGATGGTGGTCGTCGCCTACGGCCTGCTTTTGCCGGCGGAGGTTCTGGCCATACCCCGGGCGGGTTGCGTGAACATCCACGCCTCGTTATTGCCGCGCTGGCGCGGGGCCTCACCTATCAACGCAGCTATACTCGCCGGCGATGATGAAACCGGCGTAAGCCTTATGCGGATGGAACAGGGGCTTGATACGGGGCCTGTGTATGTGAGCCAAAGCGTGACGATCAATCCGCTGGAGACAGCCGGCGAGTTGCATGATCGGCTGGCGTCGCTGGGTGGGGAACTGCTCGCACAGCATCTGGACCGCATTCTGGCCGGCGAACTCGAGCCCCAGCCCCAGGCATCCGTAGGAGTTACCTATGCGCCACGTATTAATAAGTCAGACGGCAATATCGATTGGCATAAACCGGCCACAGAGATAGTCCGCGCTATCCGTGCATACAATCCCTGGCCGGTAGCCCAGACCACCTTACTCGGCGAGCAACTGCGGTGCTGGAAAGGCGAAACTGAATTGCAGGGCGCGTATTCTGATGCTGAGCCCGGCACAGTTCTCGCGGCTGACGAGCACGGGATTCTCGTGCAGACCGGTGAACAACTCATGAGGTTGACCGAAGTGCAGGCGCCGGGGCGCAAGCGCGTGAGTGCGGCGGAGTTTGCCCATGCCCGCGCGCTCGATGGCGCAGTGCTGGGCAGATGACCCGTCCGCGCACTGGGTCAATGCCCCGCGCAGTCGCTGCGCTAGCCGTCGATGCTGTAATCAGTGGCGGCAGGAACCTGGACCGGGCACTGGAAAATGCCGGCATCGATACTCTTGATGAACGTGACCGGCCGCTGGCAAGTGCCCTTGCCTATGGGGCTGTTCGCAACCACTTGAGTAACCAGCGGATCATCGATTCGCTTACCGACAGGCCGTTCAGGAAACGCGATCACATCATCGTAGCCCTGATTTCGGTAGGCCTCTACGCGCTAAGGGAGTCACGCCGGCCGGACTACGCTGTCGTTTCCGCGACGGTCGACGCGGCAACCCGGCTGAAAAGGCCTCAATTGAAAGGCGTCGTAAACGCCTTGCTCAGAAGGTTTCTGCGCGAAAGAGAAGCGCTGTTGACTGCAGCGGAATCATCTCCGGAGAGCCAATGGCTGCATCCGACCTGGCTGATCGATGCAATCCGCGATGACTGGCCGGATGACTGGGAGCAAATTCTTACGGCGGCCAATACGCAGGCGCCGATGTGGCTTCGCGTCAACCTCAACAGGACGACCAGGGCCGACTGGCTGGCGCGGCTGGCTTCGGTCGGCGCTCATGCTGCCGAGCGGGTGCCATCCGCTGTATGCCTGCCCGAACCCGTTCCCGTGTCCGAACTGCCCGGCTTTGCAGCCGGAGATTGCAGCGTTCAGGATGTGGCCTCACAGGCGGCAGCCTTGCTGCTGGATCCGCAACCCGGTATGCGGGTGCTGGATGCCTGTGCGGCGCCGGGTGGCAAGGCAGGGCATTTGCTCGAATATTGCCCGCAACTCGCAGAATTGGTGGCGCTCGATGAATCAGCGTCTCGCCTGCAGCGACTAGAGGAGAATATGCTTCGCCTGCAGCTTTCATGCTCGGTAAAAGTCGGCGATGCGGCCACGCCTGAAGACTGGTGGGATGGCACGCAGTTCGATCGAATTTTGCTCGATGCACCGTGTTCTGCGACAGGCGTGATTCGACGCCATCCCGACATTCGCTTTTTGCGGCAGCCCGAAGATGTCGCCAGGCTGGCCGCGCTGCAAAGTAATCTGCTCAGAGCTTTGTGGAACTTGTTGAAACCGGGTGGGTGGCTGCTGTATTCAACCTGTTCGTTATTGCGGGCCGAAAATGAAGCGGTCGTGGCTGACTTTCTCAGGACAATCGGTGATGCTGATGAACGGCCACTGCCGTCAGGTCTCCCTGGCGCAACGACCGATACCGGGCACGGCGTGCAGTTATTGCCCGGCCGGGATGATAACGATGGTTTTTATTATGCTTTAATGCAACGCCGGGCAGCCGAACCCGAAAAAACAGAGGTACGGGATTGATCGAAGTTGCTAAAGAAACCGCCATGAAGCCTGTCGTATCGGGCAGCATTAAGTGCGCCGGTAAAGCTGTTTTTTTGCGAGCCGGAAAATATCTCCTGGGTGCAGCCATTTTGCTTGCCAGCAGCAATACCCTGTTCGCCGATAATAATGGGCGCTTTGAGATAATCCAGGCTGATTATCGTGTTGAAGAAGATATGTGGATCGCTGACGTTCGGGCTGACCTCGAATTGAGCGATGAAGCGCTGGAGGCGCTTGCCAACAGTGTTGCGCTGACAATTCAGTATCAGTTTCGCATCACAAGCAACCGGTGGTACTGGACGGACAAGCAAATTTTAGCGCGCAGCGTGAATATACAGCTCAGCTATCTTGGCCTGAGTCAGCGCTACCTGGTGCACCATCTTGATACGGGTGAACAAACGAGTTATGCCACGCTTTATTCAGCGCTTCGTCAGATCGGACAGCTCAGCAATTTTCCGCTCGTGGCTACGGAGCGTCTCGATGCAGACGGCAAGGAGGTTGTTTCCTTGCGTGTAGCGCTTAGCCGAGACGATCTTCCCGGCCCGCTGCAAATGCTCGCTTTCTGGCGCGGCGATTTTAGCCTCGAAAGTAAGTGGAACCGGTGGATACCAAAATAGTAAGGCGGCGTTTCGCCACCCTGCTGCTTTTCGCAGCTTTAGCCTTAGCGATTATTGGCTTGGTGTTGCTGCGTGAAATATCGGGCAATTCGGAAAATTTTAGCCGGCTTTACCAAACGATTCTTTTGATTAACGCTGCCAATGCGGTAGTGCTGCTTTCGTTGATTATCGTTAATCTGGTTCGGCTGTTCCGGGACAAACAAAAAGATGTTCCCGGCGCCCGGCTTAAGGCGCGACTCGTCGGCGCTTTCGTTTTGCTGGTAATCGCCCCGATGGCGGTCGTCTATGTCTACTCGATTCAGTTTCTGAGCGAGGGTATCGATTCGTGGTTTGATGTGAAGGTGGAGCGCGGGCTGACGGACGCCCTGGATTTGAGCCGAAATGCTCTCGATATGCGTATGCGTGAAAACCTCGATCAGACGCGGCTGGCTGCCGATTCCTTGTCGAGCCTGCCGGACATGCAAATCTATGCATATTTACCAGAGTTAAGGATGTCGTCGAACGCGCGGGAGCTGAGTGTTTTCGCAGGAGGCTCCAAAATTATTGCTACCAGCTCGGCTGATCCGAGCAACGCAATACCGTTGCTGCCGACTGATGAGATATTGCTGACGCTGCGGCAACAAAATTTTTATGTATCGCTCGAGCCACGCCCGGATGATGAGTATTTCGTGCGTACCGCTATCCTGCTACCCAGTCGCTTTGGCGCAGAACCTCGCATCGTGCAGGCCCTCTACCCTTTAGGAAAGGGGTTGGGGCCGCTGGCAAATTCTGTGCAGAATACGGTTACTCGCTATACCGAACTGGCATTTTTGCGTAAGCCGCTCAAAAGCAGCCTTACATTGACCTTGTCCATTGTTGTTCTCATCTCACTGTTGCTCGCGGTGTATGGCGCCTTTTTCTTCGCACGCAGGTTGAGCGCGCCGGTCCAGAGCCTGGTCGCCGGCACCCGCGCTGTCGCACGCGGCGAACTCGACACGCGATTGCCGAGCGGCGAGCGGGACGAGATTGGTTTTCTGGTCGATTCGTTTAACGACATGATCGAACAGCTAAGCGCGGCCCGCGCTGAGGCTCGCCGGAGCGAGGCTCAGGTCGAGAACGAACGCGCAAGCGTAGAAGCAATCCTTGCCCGACTCTCGTCGGGCGTTATAGCGCTTGAAAAAAACCTGACAATAAGAACATCGAATCAGGCGGCCGATAAATTGCTGAATCAGGATCTGCGCAGTCAGGAAGGCAGGTTGATGGAGTCCGTGGCGGCGGATAACCCCGCGTTAAAAAAAGTGGTCGATATTTTTATGGACAAACTGGCCCAGGGTGAGACGGACTGGCGCACCCAGGTGCGCCTGACGACCGACTCGGTCACTCGGGTGTTGGTATGCGCGTGTACCGTGCTGCCCGGCAGCTATCGCAGCAGAGGCGGGTATGTGCTGGTATTCGACGACGTTTCTGAGCTGCTGCAGGCCCAGCGTGAGGCTGCGTGGGGCGAAGTGGCGCGGCGCCTTGCGCACGAGATTAAGAACCCGCTTACCCCTATTCAACTTTCGGCCGAGCGTATTCGAAGAAAGTTTCTGGGCACCGTCGATGAATCGTCCAGCGAGCTTCTCGACCGGGCCACGCAGACGATTGTCCAGCAGGTCGAAGCCATGCGCGACATGGTAGATGCGTTCAGCGAATACGCGCGTGCGCCGGCTATGAATAGAACCAATTTCGATTTGAACCGTCTCATCAGACAGGTTGCTGATTTGTACCCCGCGCATCGTAATCAGTTACCCATTCGTCTGGAGCTGGATGAAACATTGCCTGCGGTCAACCTGGATGCTGTGCGGATCAGGCAGGTGCTGCATAATCTAATCCGCAATGCGCTGGAGGCGATGGAAGGACAGGAAGATTCTGAGATCGTTATCCGCAGTTACTTGCTGCACAAACATAAGATCGACTGTGTCGGGGTGTCGGTTCGGGATAACGGCCCGGGGTTGCCCGAGGAAGATCGTGAAAAAATATTTGAACCCTATGTAACCACTAAATCAAAAGGGACAGGACTTGGCCTGGCAATTGTGAAGAAACTAGTGGAAGAGCATGGCGGCGAAGTGGAGATCGAAAGTGAGCTTGACGAAGGCACCTGCGTAACCATTGTGCTGCCAATCGGCAAAACCAAAGATGCAGATAGTGCCGTTCAAAATGGCGGACGTACACGGAGAATAAGCGCATGAATGCGGCATCGGTACTGGTTGTTGATGATGAGCCCGGCATTCGTTCGACAATAAATGAAATATTGTCTGACGAAGGCTATACGGTGCAGACTGCCGGAGACGCGAGCGAGGCGAGCGCGCTGTATAGCAATAAGGCGCCGGATCTGGTGCTGCTGGACATATGGATGCCCGACATAGATGGCATAACGTTGCTCAAGCGCTGGTCAGGCGAAGGTGCCCTGAAATGCCCGGTCGTAATAATGTCAGGCCACGGCACCGTCGATACGGCGGTAGAGGCGACACGTTTAGGCGCCTTCGATTACATCGAAAAACCTTTGTCGCTGTCGCAGTTGTTGCGGACAGTGGAATCGGCCTTGCGACAGCAATCGGCAGCGCCGGTCGTCCCTGCAGCAGCTGCTGTTGGTCGAGCAGCGATGGAACCCCCGCAGGGCAAAAGTGCCGTTATAGAGGCCGCGCGGGAACAGGCGCGCGGAATTGCGATGCAAACTGCGCCTGTTCTGATTACCGGCGAGACCGGCTCAGGTCGCAACTTGTTTGCACGATACATTCATGACTCCGGGGTTCGGTCCGGCGGGAAATTTATTTCTGTTAGTGGCGCTATGCTGGCGGACGAATCTGTCCTGGAGCAGTTTATCGGAGCAGATTCGCACCAACACGAGGAGGCCGGATTATTGCAGAGGGCGACCGGCGGAACGCTGTTTATCGATGAGCTACATGAGCTCGGACCTAAAGGTCAGAGCCTACTGCTTGGGTTTCTTGAGCAGGGCAGCTATATGCGCCCCGGCAAATCAGAGCGCGAAGCAATCGATGTCAGGTTTATCGCGTCCGTGCAGAGTTATGCGGGCGAAAGCTTGCGCGCCGACTTGCTTGCCGCCGTTGGTGTGATGCAGTTGAGCGTGCCCGCATTGCGTGATTATCCGGAGGATATTCCGCCCTTGCTCAAGTTTTACGTAGACATGTTCGTCGATCAGGAACACTTGCAATACAGGCATTTCAGTATCGCAGCGCAAAATCGCTTGCGTAACTATCCATGGCCGGGAAATATTCGCGAGTTAAAGAATTTGGTCAGGCGTTTGTTGCTGGCCGGTGGAGCAGATGAAATAGCTCTCGGCGAGTTGGAGGCGAGCCTGAAGTTACCGACCGGCGGCGGTGAACCGCTGGTTAAAAAGGATTTGCTTGCGCTGCCTATGCGCGAGGCGCGCGAGGAGTTCGAACGCGCATACCTGACGCAGCAGCTTGAGCTATGCGAAGGCAAAGTGGGGAAGCTCGCCGAGCGAGTAGGTATGGAGCGAACGCATCTATACAGGAAGCTCCGCAGCCTTGGTGTCGACTTTCGCTAGCGGCAGCGAGTGCCAGATCAATATAAATAGTCCACGGGCGTTTACTGATCGAACATAAAATGCAATTCAGGCGGCAGCTTTTTCCAACTGTCATCTTCCGGCAATTCCGGGTAGGGCCGCGAATTGTAGGTGTTCCAAAAGAGCACGCGCTTTCCTGACAATAGACCTGCGCGCGCATCTGCAATCAACGCAGCCATTGTTTTTGCGGTATATGTCAGTGAGGAGTTCATCGACTCCTCCTCGCTCATTAATTGCGCTGCTTCTTTAGCGGCCATCGTGGGTATCGCATAGCCCTCTCCCAGTTGATCCTTGCGCACGGTGACGGCGCTTGAAAGCGGATCGATAGCGGGAATCGATGTGTCGAGCGCGCGCAGCTTGCCAAGCGTTTCGGCGTATAACCTCTCGCACAGGCTGTCCGGCCGCACGCTGTCGGGCGTAACCTGCACCGCCTGTATTTGCGTGGAGCGATTGAGCAGGCGCAAGCCCAGAGCGAGTCCGGCAACACTGCCGGCCGTGCCCAGACCGAGGTATATAACATCCGGAGCCGGCAGCAGCCCGGCCGTTACTTGCTGGTCGAGTTCGAGGGCGGCATTCACAAAGCCGGTCGTACCCCGCCAGGACGAGCCGCCGAAAGGCACTTCGTAGACTTCCTGCGCGCCCCGCTCGGCGGCGATCATGTCGGCGATCGTGCGCGTATCAGCGTAGCGGTTGGCGATGCGAATTTCCGTTCCGAGCAACAGGTGATAACGCAAGGTGCGTCTAACAGCGTCCGTCGCGGGTTCCGGAGTCAGGATCGCTACGCATTTAAGCCCGAGTTGCCGGCAGTTCAGGGAGGTTGCGAGCGCATGATTCGAACCCAGACCACCGAATGTCACTACCGTACCGCAATTTTTTTGCAGCGCGTCGGCAAGCAGAAATTCCAGCTTGCGTATTTTATTACCGCCGTAGGTGGGCGCGCTGAGGTCATCGCGCTTTACCCATAGCTCTTCCAAACCCAAACGCTGCTGCAGATTAACGAGCCGGTTTACCGGCGTCGGCAGTTCACCGAGGGCAATAAAAGGTAGCTTCGACGGCAGAGCGGGGAAGCGCTCGAACAAGGGACGAGCGGCGGACGCTGAATCTGGCTGCCCTGTTGTGCTCATGGAACCGCCCTGCGCTAGCGAGAACTGAGACGTCCGTCTGCGGAAAACATCAGTTTGCCCTCCGGAAAATCAGCCTCCGTAAGCTCCCTGATCATATTTAAGGCTCGTTGCCGGGGGTCGGGTTGCGGCCCGCCGGGACGAACCTGGATATTCGAGTGAACCCGGCCATTCATAAACCGGCCATTACCGTCCAGTTCCGTTACGAGCACGGGCGCGTAACCCTTTACTCCGGCGACGCTGATGCCATAGTAGGTGGCGAAATTGCCGAGGCTGTAGGCAATCAGCCGATCCTTGTACAGTTCCATCGCGCGCGGGACGTGCGGGCCGTGGCCCAATACCAGGTCCGCGCCCGCGTCTATCATCGCCCGTGAAAATTTAACCACGTCGCCGCGGGGTTCGCCGTACGCGAATTCCATGCCAAAGCCGAGTCGCTCGGCCCCGTCAAAACCTTCTGCGCCGCCGTGGAAGGAGACGATGACGATTTCGTGCTGATGGGCGAGGTCTCTCACCGTCGCAACAGCGGCCTCCGTCTCGAGCAGCGGCCAGGAGCCGCGTGTCGGCGAGAACGCGATCATCGCAATCTGCAATTCATCCTGGCGCCAGCTTGCGATACTGCCCTGGCGACCCGAATGCCGTATTCCCGCACGATCCAGTACCGTCATGGTTGAATCGCGGCCCGCTTCTCCGAAATCGCGGGCATGGTTATTAGCGATGCTCATCACGTCAAAACCGGCTGCCGCCAGATGGTTGGCGTATCGAGTCGGTGAGCGAAACAGGTAACAGGCTTTAGGGTTGTTGCATTCCTTGACCGGCTCACCGCCATCCTGCAACACGCCTTCCAGATTGCCGAAGCTGACATCCGCGGATTGCAGCAGCGGCGCAACGGCGTCTAGAAAACTAACGCCGTCATCATCCGGCAGATGATTCTCGGGATAGTCAGTGCCGAGCATGATGTCGCCGGTGGCGGCCACGGTAATTCGCATTGCTGCGTAATCGGGGACGGGCGCGGCAGGAGTCGATGCGACTATTTCAGCAGGTTCGGGCCGAGCATCTTCAGACACTTCCACAGGCGCGGTTGCACAGCCGGCGGCTGCCAGCAGCGCGAGTATTGCGATGGGCTGTGCGACGTGTTTAATCACTGACTCGTTTACGCATGACTTCGATGCCCGCACCGGTGAGCAGGTTGCTCGTTCTATTGACTTCCTCCGGTTGCTCCATCGGCTCCGTGTAAACGCGGTAAACGGTTCGCCCGTTAGCCGCGCCTTTCATGATGTCCGAGCGAACGCCGAGCAATCCGAGCTCTGCCTTGCGTCGATTCGCATCCTCCAGCCGTGAGAACGAGCCTGCCTGAAGTATGTAAATGCCCTGCCGCGTTACCGGTGCCGGCGGTTCTGGCGTCGCCTGTGGCAGGGTGCGAACGGGCTCGCGCTCCTCTTCGTACACCTCGACATCAAGGTTCGGCAGCATTTCATAGAAGTCGAAGGTGACGCTCGCTTCGGGAATTTCCTCGATCTCCTCCGGGACCGCGCTGGCGGGTTCCCGCGCGGGAGGTTCAACGGGAGCGGTGGTGACAGTTTCACCAATCTGCTTGCGATCATTTACGTAAACGGCGTAGGCGACCGTCAAGCCTATCGACAGGCCGATGAGCATGTAGACCCAGCCCGGCGTGGAGCTGCCGGAACTGCGAGCGCCCCCTTTATGACCTGCCTTGCGACGCTTCTTCCCGGCCATTTCTACATGTGTTCCGGCGCGCTGACACCCAGCATGTCCAATCCGTTACGCATGACTTGCCGGATAGCAAGCACGAGCATCAGACGTGCATTGCGCAGTTCGCTTTGGTCTACGATAAATTTGTGCGCGTTGTAATACGCGTGGAACTCGCCCGCTAACTCTTTCAAATAGTAAACGACGTGTTGCGGCGCATACTGCAGCGCCGCGGCTTCGACGACTTCCGGGTACCTCGTCAGCAGCAGCAGCAGACTATGTTCCTGCGGTTCCTTCAGCAATGCCAGATTATCGCTCGCTTCGCCTGCATCCCATTCGTAGCCGCGCTCTTCCAGTTGGCGCATGACGCTGCAGACGCGGGCGTGCGCATATTGCAGGTAGTAAACCGGATTGTCGTTGCTGCTTGATTTAGCCAGGTCGAGATCGAAGTCCAGATGCTGTTCATTGGCGCGCATCACGAAAAAAAGCCGCGCCGCGTCGTTGCCGACTTCGTCGCGCAGCTCACGCAGTGTTACAAACTCGCCGGAACGGGTCGACATCTGAGCCTTCTCGCCACCCTTGTAAAGCGCGACGAATTGCACGAGTTCAACGTGCAGGCAGTCGGCGGGTTCGCCCATCGCTTCGAGTCCGGCCCGAACCCGCGGAACATAGCCGTGATGGTCGGCGCCCAAGACGTCAACCAGGTCGGTATAACCGCGTTCGCGCTTTTGCAGGTGATAGGCGATATCGGAAGCGAAGTAGGTCGTGCGCCCGTTATCACGAACCACCACCCGGTCCTTCTCATCGCCGTAATCCGTTGCGCGAAACCAGACGGCGCCGCCCTTTTCATAGGTCACGCCATTGGCAGCCAAAAGCTTAAGCGCCCGATCGACAGCCCCGTTCGCCGTCAGGCTGTTTTCCGAAAACCATTCGTCATAGTTGACGCCAAACTCGGCCAGATCTTCGCGGATGTCCGTCAGTATGTCGGTCAGGGCCAGCTGCAGAATTTCACTGAATGCATCTGCGCCCAGCGCGGCCTGGGCGCGGTCGATCAGCATGTCTAGCAACAGATCGTTGTCTTTCTCGTCTTCGGGGAGGCCATCAAACAAACCTGCCGGCATGACAGGGCTTTCGACAGAAGTGGCGATACCAATCCGATTGGCGATTTCCTTGATATAGCCCCCCTGGTAGGCGGCTGCGGGAAAATCGAACTCCTGCCCTCCGCCCTGCAGAAATCGCAGCCATACGCTCAGCGCCAGAATGTTCATTTGGCGCCCTGCATCGTTGACGTAATATTCCCGATGAACCTCGTGCCCGGTCGCTTTAAGCAGGTTGGCGAGACAGGCGCCATATGCTGCGTGCCTGCCGTGCCCCACGTGCAGGGGGCCTGTGGGGTTGGCTGAAACGAATTCGAGCAGTATTTTTTTACCCTCACCCAACGAACTTTCGCCGTAACGTTTCAGCTGCATCAGCATGGCGCGTAATTCATCGTGGAAAGCACTGTCGGCGAGGTGGAAATTAATGAACCCCGGGCCGGCCACCTCGATCTTCTTAATAAGTGACGACTCGGGAATTACCGCGACCAGATTATTGGCGATATCGCGCGGTGATTTTTTCAGCTCTTTGGTAAGGCGCATGGCGATATTGCAGGCGAAATGACCGTGCTGCGTATCGCGCGTGCGCTCGATTTCGACCGGCGGAAGACTGACGTCTTTGCCGATAGACAGTTCGGCCAGAGCCGAGCTCACCAGTTTTTCGATTGCGGCTTTCACGAGAGGGCGCATTCTACCCGTGTTGAGCGATGAATGCCGTCAGAAAAGTTCGACCGGATCGATATCCAGCGACCAGCGAATCCGGCGGGCGTCCTTGAGGCCGGCGAACTGCACTCGCCACGCGGACAAGAAGCGCTGCATGCTGACCCGGTTCGATGATTGGACCAGAATCTGGGCTCGAAACCGGCCGGAGCGGCGCTCCATGGGCGAGCTGGCGGGGCCGAGTATGCGAATGGAGCTGACGGCGAGCTTGTCCGCTGCCGAGCGAGCATTGTTCAGAAAGCTGAACAGGAGGTCACGGTCGGCGCACTCCGCCCGCAGCAGAGCCAGATGGCTGAAGGGCGGCCAAACGGCCTCCCTGCGCTCCTGCAAAGCACTTGCGGCGAAGCCGGAATACCCTTCCGTCAAGAGCGTCTGTAACAGCGGATGATCGGGGTAGTAAGTCTGAATCCAGACTTCGCCGGGCCGGTCGCCGCGACCCGCGCGGCCGGACACCTGCAGGATGGACTGGGCGAGCCGCTCGCTGCTGCGAAAATCGGTGCCGAACAACCCCTGATCGGAATCGACGATGCCGACGAAACTGACCTCCGGAAAATCATGGCCCTTGGTCAGCATCTGGGTGCCGAGCAGAATTCGAGCCTCTTTGTTACGGATGGTATCGAGCAGCCGTTCGAGTTCGCCGCGGCGCCTGGTCGTGTCGCGATCGATCCTGACCAGCGGAAAGTCCGGGAAGATTTTCTGCAGAGTTTCTTCGAGGCGCTCCGTACCCTGCCCCACCGGGACGAGTTCGTGCCCACATATCGAACATTCGCTGCTAACCCGGCGTTCGCTGGCGCAATGATGGCAAACAAGCCTTTGCCGGCGCTGGTGCAAAACCATGCGCGCATCACAGCGTGCGCATTCCTGCGGCGTACCGCACTCAGGGCACAGCAGTATCGGCGCAAATCCCCGCCGATTCAGGTAGATCAGCGCCTGGCCTCCGGACTCGAGCTGCGTTCGCATCGCATTCAGCAACGGCTGACTCAGCCCTTCATGCGGTGCATGCTGACGCAGATCGACGAGATGCACGTCAGGTTGCTGCGCGTTACCCGGTCGCTCGGGAAGAGCGACATGCAGGTAGCGTTTCTCCAGCGCGTTGTGCAGCGACTCGAATGACGGCGTTGCCGAGCCGAGAACCACCGGAATATTGAGTTGCCTGCCGCGGTACACGGCGACATCTCTGGCTGAGTAGCGAAAACCGTCCTGCTGTTTGAATGAACTGTCGTGCTCTTCGTCAATGACGATCAGGCCCGGCCGCGCCAGCGGCGTAAAAATTGCCGAGCGTGTCCCGATAATTACGTCTGCCTTGCCTTCGTATGCGGCCAGCCATGCTTCGAGGCGCTGGCTGTCGGTCAAACCCGAGTGCATCACCGCGATGTCGCCCGCAATGCGTCGCCGAAAACGGTCAACGAGTTGTGGTGTCAGGCCTATTTCCGGAACCAGCACCAGTGATTGCCTGTGCTGCTCGAGCTGTCGGTTAATGAGTTGCAGGTAGACCTCGGTCTTGCCGCTCCCGGTTACCCCTTCGAGCAGGCAGGGTTGAAAACCGCGGTCGGGAATAGCGCGCAATGCTTCGGACTGAGCATCCGTCAGGCTGGGGCCCAATTCGACCGGGCGGGATCGGCTGTCTGCAGCGGTGTGATCCTCGGCGACCCGTTGCTCAGCCCAACCTTTCTCTTCGAGCTTTGTCGTTACCGAGCTCCAGCCGGCATGCAAACCGCGAAGTTGTTCGGGGCTCAGGGGCCCTCTGTCCTGCAGTGCCCGAATGATCTTTGCTTGCACGGGCGCACGGATTTCCAGTTCCGCTGCATCGAGTTCCGAACCACGAGCCGTCAGGCACCATTCTTGCTGCTTGTCACGCACCGCCGGCGCACCGCGTCGTAAGGCGGCCGGCAGCGCCGCCGCGTAAACGTCTCCGGGCGGATGCTGGTAGTAGCTGGCGCACCAGGCGAGCAATTCAAGCATCAGGGGGTCAAGTAATGGTTCGTCATCCAGTATTTCCAGGGCCGCCCGCAATCGACCGGGCGCTACCGATGACGTATCGCTGACCCCTGCAATAACCCCTATTTGCATGCGTTTGCCAAACGGCACGCGGACGCGCTGGCCGGCGCCGGGTTCAGCGCCGCCTTTCGGCGCCAGGTAGTCGAACAGGCTGTTCAGCGGATTGCTGACCGCGACCTGCAATATGCGACGGGCGTCAGCCATGGTGACTCGAATGCCGGAAATCGCTTGCGGACCCCCGTTTTCCACAGAAGCTGTGGATAACTTTGTGGACGGTGCAGCGAATTTCCCTATGAAACCGTGCGGTTACAGGAATGCGGGCGTGTTGGTAAAAAACTGCCATTCAGAATAAAAACTTTATAAACAATAAGTTAGGCGCAGCGATTAAAGTTGCAATGCCGCATGTACGGCTAAACCTTAATTTGGCAAGCACTATGTGCATAAAGTTGCCCGGTTTTTGCCGCCACGCTGTAAACCGATCGGTTTGCTGCTCGTTATATTGCCTGAACACCACGATAAACGCTGCCGGAGGAATAGCGCCGGCGCGGGAGGTACACGCTTGAGGCCTGGTTATACATACTGTCGGTTGGCTCAATCAGAAATCTTCAGGGAGACCGCACTGATTCCATCGCGCAGCAAGCTTTCTTCCGGCTCGGCAGACCTTAACCCGGTGCGCGAGCAGATGGAGGTGTTCTTCAGGGCTATTGAGCGCAAGGCATTCGTGATGGCCCATGTCTCCCTGCAACATGTGGATGACGCGCACGATGTTGTGCAGGATTCAATGATTCGGCTGGTGCGAAATTACACCGAACGGCCGCGCGAGGAATGGGAGCCTCTGTTCTATCGAATCCTCAAAAATCGCATCGTCGATCTGCAGCGCAGGCGTACCGTGCGCCGCCGGTTTATGGCATGGCTGCCCACAGCTACCGATGAACTCGACCCGATTGCTGAGGCGCCGGGGCATTTAAGCGATCGTCCGGACCACACAGCCCAGCTCGATGAAACGATGGAGCATCTTGAGCGCGCGGTCGGTGCATTGCCCGCTCGCCAGCGACAGGCTTTTCTCTTGCGGACGCTGGGCGGTCTGGATGTGAAGCAGACGGCAGTCGCGATGGAATGTTCAGCAGGCAGTGTGAAAACACACTACTCGCGAGCAATACACAGTTTACGTTCGTCCCTGGGAACTGACTGGGGGGAAGGCCACGATGAATAACGACAGAGAAATCGACAGCCGTAAAAGCGACTTCGAGCAACGGGCCGGCAACCTGTTGCGCTCCAAGGCTGATGCACTGAGCGGTGCCGATCGATCCCGCCTGAATCGGGCGCGGCAGGAAGCGTTAGCGCAATTGGAAGCGCGCACAAGACGAAACAAATCGTCGACCCTGCTCCCCGCGAGCGGCGCATTGGTTGCGGTTGTTATCGGCGTCGCTGTCTGGTTCGGCGCTCTGCAGACCGGCTCGCCCGATATGCCGGGCACGACAGAGGGCTATTTGCCGGTGACAAAATCGTCTATTCCTGCCGATATCGATGTGCTCATTACGGACGACAGTCTGGAGTTGCTCGAGGACCTGGATTTCTACAACTGGTTGCAAAGCGTTCCTACAGGCCCCGTTAATGGAACAGTATGAGGATCATGTATGACGAAACTGAAAACCGGCTGGCTGATATTGGCGCTCCTTGTCTGCCGGCCGGCTATTTTTGCAACGGAGCAGGAGGACGAAGCGCCGGATATCGAGCTGCTGGAATTTTTGGGCAGCATGTCCGAAGAATTCGATGAATGGGAAGAGTTCATTGAGTTGGCGACCGCCGAAGTACCCGCCGGGTTTGTGGAGACAGAATTCGTGGAGACAGATGATGAGTAGTGCATTGAAGATTTTGGTTTTCTCGGCCTTCGCGAGCCTGCCGTTTTTTGCGCAGTCCGCGGCAGCTGCAAATTGGGATGAATTGTCGGCCGATCAGCAGACCGCTCTCGGTGAACTGCGCGACGACTGGACCCAGCTCGAACCCGCTCAGCAGGAACGGTTGATGAATGGCGCAGAGCGTTGGGCCGGCATGAGTCCCGAGCAAAAACAACGTGTTCGAGAGCGGTTTTCCCGCTGGCAGGAATTATCCCCTGAAGAGCGCAAAGAGCTGCGGCAGAAATTCGCCCGCTACAAAGATCTCAGCCCGGAACGACAGGCCAAAATTCGCGAGAACGTTAAGCGCTTCAGGAATTTGCCTCCGGAACAGCGGCAAAAACTGCGTGAGCGCTGGGAGAGCATGACGCCCGAACAGCGTCAGGCCGCGAGGCAAAGGATTCAGGAGATGGACCCGCAGAAACGTGCGCGCATGCGCGAACATTGGGAGAATATGACTGAAGAAGAGCGCAATGAAGCCCGCGAGCGTCGCAAGACACGGAATAGCTTCGCTCCGGAATGACCCGCAACCTGTCGCAGCCGAATACCGGCTATGCGGAGTGTTCGGTTACTGGCGTGCAGGCATAGTCTTCAGGCCCGCAAGAGTCCAATCGACCGTTTACGGAATACCCGCGAAATACCGGCACTATAAGTTCGACTTGATTGCGAGCCAGGCGTCGGCGACGTTGCGCCATGCCATCGCCGGTTTCTGATAGGCCTCATCGGTTAGCCAGCTGTGCACCCATAGGTTTTCGTGGGCGTCGATTTCTTCCTGCAGCCTTTCCTTTTCGCCTTCGGTCACGGCAAGGGCGAGCAGCAGTCCGGCATGCGCCCGGTATTTTTCATACAGCGGCTTGTCCGCCTGCCGCTTCGAAGCCGCCGCCGCGTCATCCAGAATAAGCACGTAATTAGCCAGATCTTTTTCGAGCATCGATTTATCCGGTTGTTTGTCTGTAGCTGGGGCGATTGTGAGGCATCGATGCCGCTCGGGATATAGGGGAAAACCCAGCAACGAAGCCGCCTCAGGCAGACCCTGAATCCCTTGAACAAGAGATTGGCAGCGTGCGCTCTAATTCATCGGCAGTGATCCATTGATTTTTTTGCACAACGCTGCACTATATGCAAATAAGAGGTGACTGATTCGATGGTTTCGGGCGGACACACAGTTGATTTTAGCCAGCAGGTATTACGGACGGATGTTGCCGGGATGCCGCTCGAGTGGATCGATTACCGTGATGCGGTGCGGCTCTATCATACTGAGCAAGTTGCCTACACGTGCGGCACCTCGCTGTTCAAAGTGCACGGGGGTATCTGTGCACGCACCGGTCTGCGCAGCGTCGTCGAAGTCAATTCCATAATCGCCACCACCGGGCATCAGCTGGGCTACGCTGAAAACCGGCACAATTACGTGCCTCCGTTAAATAACAAAACACTTTTTCGGCGCGATGCGAACGTCTGCATGTATTGCGGCATTCGCTTTATGGCCCGCGATCTAACCCGCGACCACATTACGCCGATCAGCCAGGGCGGCAAAGACGTTTGGCAAAATGTCGTTGCGGCCTGCCGCCGTTGTAATAACCATAAAGGCGGCAATACGCCGGAGCAGGCGCGCATGCAGCTTATAGCCGTGCCGTTCGTGCCTACCTTTGCCGAGTACATCTACCTGAAGGGTCGGCGGGTGCTGGCCGATCAGATGGAGTTTTTGCTGGCACATTTTCCGCGCAAGAGTCCGTTGCACGATCGGCTCAAACAAAGCTTCGGACAGTTTCAGCGGGTTTAGCCGGCTGGTGAGTTGCGCGGTCTGGCGATAGTATCCGCGTATGTTCTATGTGATTGATGCCAGCGTTTACGTCTTTCGGGCATGGTTTTCTATACCGGATGACATGCAGGACGCAGATGGTAATCCTGTTAATGCCCTGTACGGTTTTACGCGCTTTCTCGGTGATTTTCTGGAGCATACGCGCCCTGACTACGTGGCCGTCGCATTCGATACCAGCCTCGACACCTGTTTTCGTAATGACATTTACCCTGACTACAAGGCGAATCGCGAACCTGCGCCTGATGAACTGCGGCTGCAGTTTGACCGCTGTCGCGAGGTGACTCGTGCGCTGGGGCTGAGGGACTTTGCCGAAAATCGCTTCGAAGCCGACGATATTATCGGGACGCTCGTTACCAGCATGCGCAGGCAGGGCTTAAGGTCTACGATCCTCAGCCGTGACAAAGACATGGCGCAGCTGCTCGATGCGGGTGACGTGTTATGGGATTTTGCCGGCGGCAGACGCGTCGCTTACAAGGATGTCCGCCACGCCTACGGTGTGCGCGCTGAGCAGATGGTGGATTACCTCGCCCTCGCCGGAGACAGCGTTGACAATATTCCCGGTGTGCGCGGCGTAGGTCCGAAAACTGCGGCAGCCTTGCTCGAGCATTTCGATTCGCTGGATGAGATATACGCCCGCCTCGATGAGGTCGCAAACGTCCCCGTCAGGGGTGCCGCCAAGCTGGGCGCGCGGCTCGAGACCCACAGAGACATCGCGATGCTCTCGCGGCGACTGACAGCCATCGCGTGCGATGTGCCGGTAGAGTCTCACCGTGACTCTTTGCGGAGACTCTCTCCCGACCTCGAGTCACTGGAAAGTCTTTATGACCGGGCCGATTTCGGTCAGGCGTTGCGGCGACAGGCCCAGCGTATCGCCGCACATTTCTGAAGCGCTGCCTTGTCTCAGTTATCTGCAGCGCTGCTCGCGGCTATCTGCCGTGAAACCGGCGTAAGACTCGAAACCAAAAGCTTTCGACCGGTGGGCGGCGGTGATATCAATCAGGCCGTCCGATGCCGCGATGAACGAGGACGCGACTGGTTTTTGAAGTTGAATGACAAAACGTGCGCTGACATGTTTGCGGCGGAGGCGGCCGGGCTGGTTGAGCTCGACAACGCAGGCATCAGGGTGCCCTCGGTAGCCGGTTTCGGAGCCGACGGACCGGATGCATGGCTGTTGCTCGAATGGCTCGATTTAAAGCCGGCTGCCGATGACGAATCGTTGGGCAAGGCCCTGGCAAACCTGCACCGCGTGACCGCTTCCGGCTTTGGCTGGAAACGCGACAACTACATAGGCCTTAGCGAGCAGAACAATACCTGGACAGATGACTGGGTGGAATTTTTTCGCCACCAGCGCCTGGGCGTTCAACTGCAACTTGCCGCGCGTAATGGCGCCCCGGAGCGGCTGGTAGCTGCGGGTGAAAGGTTGCAGGAGTCTATGGACGCTTACTTTGCGGGGCACGAGCCGCCGCCCTCGCTGCTCCATGGCGACCTCTGGGGCGGCAACAAGGGGACGCTGGCGGATGGCACCCCGGTGGTGTTCGACCCGGCCGTTTACTACGGTGATCCTGAGGCCGACATCGCAATGACGCGCCTGTTTGGGGGCTTCAGTTTTGCCTTCTACGCTGCTTACCATGCGGAGTGGCCCCCGGCGCCGGGTGTCGTCGAGCGGCAGGAGCTATACAATCTGTATCATGTCCTCAACCATTTCAATTTGTTCGGCGGTGCGTACCAGGCACAAGCGGAACAAATGATCGCTCGCCTTCTAGCAGGCCTGAGCGGTTAAAAGACTGAACTAACATATTCGAAGGAAAAACAATGAACGAGAAAAACCTCGAGTCGATATTGGTCGAACAGCGCAGCTTCCCTCCCGCTGAGAAATTTGTTGCGCGGGCAGCTTTGCGGCCGGAGCAAGCCGAGGCCCTTTACGCGGAAGCCGAGCGCGATCATGTCGGCTTCTGGGCGAGTCAGGCGCGATCCGAGCTGGTATGGGATAAAGTCTTTACGACCGTGCTGGATGATAGTAACGCGCCTAATTACAGCTGGTTTACCGACGGCACACTGAACGTATCGAAAAACTGTCTCGATATTCATCTTGCTGAGAGAGGCAATAAACAGGCAATCATCTTCGAGGGCGAGAAGGGCGAGAGGCGATCGCTGACGTACGCAGAGCTGACGGCAGAAGTTGGCAGATTTGCCAATGCTCTCAAGGCGAGTGGCATCGAGAGCGGCGACCGGGTCGTCATCTATATGCCGATGGTGCCGGAGGCTGTTATCGCGATGCAGGCCTGCGCGCGAATCGGCGCGGTTCACTCCGTTGTTTTCGGCGGTTTTTCGGCAAAAGCGTTGCGTGACCGGATTATAGATGCCGGGGCAAAAATGCTCATAACCGCAGACGGCGGAAATCGTGGCGGGCATATCGTCGAGCTTAAAAAGGCGGCGGACGAAGCTCTGGCAGACGGTTGTGACACCATTGAATCAGTCATAGTGCTGCAACGGACCGGCCACGACGTACCGATGTCCGGTAACCGCGATGTCTGGTGGCACGATGCCGTTGCCGATCAGCCCCACGAGTGCGAGCCTGTGCCATTGCCGGCTGAACACGCGCTGTTCCTGCTTTATACCTCCGGTTCCACCGGTAAACCCAAAGGCATCCAGCACAGTAGTGCGGGTTATTTGCTCAACGCAAAGCTGACCAATAAATGGGTGTTCGATCTGCAGGATGACGATATTTTCTGGTGCACTGCCGATGTCGGCTGGATTACCGGGCATTCATATGTTGCTTACGGGCCGCTTGCGGCAGGCGCAACAATAGTCATGTACGAAGGTGCGCCGACTTATCCGAATGCTGGCCGTTTCTGGAAAATTTGCGCCGAACTCGGCGTTACCATTTTCTATACGGCGCCGACCGCGATTCGTGCGCTAATGAAATTTGGCGACGAGTTTCCGCTGGCATATGATCTGTCGAAAATTCGGCTGCTGGGAACAGTCGGCGAGCCTATCAATCCCGAGGCCTGGATCTGGTATCACAAGACCATTGGTAAGGAGCGGTGCCCGATAGTCGACACCTGGTGGCAGACCGAAACCGGGTCCATCATGATTTCGCCGCTCCCGGGTGTTACCGCAACCAAACCCGGTTCCTGCACTCGACCGCTGCCCGGCATCCCTGCCGATATCGTGGATGAGCAGGGCAACAGCGTCACGACTTCCAATACGGGCGGCTACCTCGTAATTCGCAAGCCATGGCCATCGATGGTGAGGACTATCTGGGGCGACAACGACCGCTACATCGAGACGTATTGGGCGAAATTCGACAACCGTTTTTACCTGGCCGGCGACAGCGCGCATCGGGATGCGGATGGCTATTTCTGGATTATGGGTCGCATTGACGATGTCGTTAATATTTCCGGCCACCGCCTCGGCACGATGGAAGTAGAGTCTGCGCTGGTGTCTCATCCTCGTGTTGTCGAGGCGGCTGTGGTCAGCAGGCCGCACGAAGTCAAAGGCGAGTCGATTTTTGCCTACGTTGTCTTTCGTGGCGAAAGGCCTACGGGCAAAGATGCTGAAGAGCTTACCGCGGAGCTGCGCGGCTGGGTTGGTGATCAGGTCGGTGCTATCGCCAAGCCCGACGACATTCGATTTACAGACAATCTGCCAAAGACCCGTTCCGGCAAAATTATGCGGCGGTTGTTGCGAGCCATAGCCCGCGGCGAGGAGATCACCCAGGATACATCGACGCTGGAGAATGAGGCGATACTGGATCAGTTGCGCGGATTGAGCTGAATGGGAACGGGTAGCTAGTTCGGCGGGACTTTATTGGCTATCCTGCGTCCCCATGTCGCAGCGATACCTTGGCGAAAATCTGGTCTTCATCATCTCCCAACCGCGTTCAGGGTCGACGCTGTTGCAAAGGGTGTTGGCCGGCAATGACGCAGTTGTTGCATCGTCTGAGCCCTGGCTGATGCTGCATCCTGTTTATGGCTTGCGTGATAAGGGCATCACGGCAGACTACAGCGCGGACTGGGCGTTGCAGGGCGTAAAGGAATTCCTCGAGATCTATACCGATGGTCCGGAAGTCTATGACGACGGCATCCGTGCCTTCGCGCAAGCCATTTACTCGAACGCCATTAGGCGTGGAGGCGGAAATTGGTTCATCGACAAGACGCCACGCTACCTGATGATCGTGGATGACCTCGTCCGCTTGTTCCCCAAGGCAAAATTCATTTTTCTGTTGCGTAATCCGCTGTCGGTTCTCGCATCGATCGTTAATTCACAAATCAGCCACGATTTATCGACACTCGAGCGGTTCCGACTGGAATTGCTGGATGGTCCGGCTGCAATGCTAAAAGGCATGGAAAAACTGGACGACGATGCAATCGTCGTGCGCTATGAAGAATTTGTGACAGCGCCTGAAAAACATACGCGCAGAATTTGCGATGAAATTGGCCTGACCTATCAAGATGGCATGGTCGATTATTCGAATGCACCGCCACTCGAAGGCTTTATGCAGGACCGAGTCGGTATTCACAGTCGCAGCCGGCCAACCGGGGACAGCCTTGATTCTTGGCAGCAATTATTGACCGATGCACAGCAGGTGCATTTTGCGCAAAGTTACCTGCGCTCTTTGGGCCGGCAGACCGTTGAGAAACTTGGCTATTCGTTCGACGAACTTAACGAGGCTGTGTGTGCGGCGGCAGAACATGCGCCCGGCAAAGTCACGCTGGAATGGCAGGTAGCGCTGCTAAATCCTCACCAAATGAAAGGGATGGATCACTTGGCCGTGAACAGTTATCGATACACCCTAAACCATGGGCCGCTAATGGCGCGCCTGAAAACCTTCCTAAGCTTTTGGTGGTCACTGGGAAAACAGATTCAATGGGTGTTCGGCAAAAACGACGTATTCAAACCCTAGATCACTAGATGAGCCCGGGCAAGAACAGGGCGATGCCGGGCACAGCCAGCAGTGCCAGCATGAGCAGCATATCGCAGGCCAGATAGGGCAAGGCGGCATACGCAATTTGGCCGATTCTGGTGCCCTTCGGCGCAACACCCTGCATCAGGAACAGCAACAGCCCGAACGGCGGAGTGCTGAGACTCATTTCCAGCGCCAGCAAAACGATAATCCCAAACCAGACATTGTCGTAACCCAGGCTTGCCGCGAGCGGGAAAAAAACCGGAATGGTCAATAACAGGATCGATATCTGATCCATGAACATGCCGAGCAGGAGCAGCGTGCCGAACATCAGCGCCAACTTTAAGAGGGCGCCACCCTCTATGCCCAATGCCCAGTCGACAACGGCAGTGCTGCTGCCCGAAAAAGCCATGAGCTGGGCAAAGACCGAAGACGCAATAACCAGTAAAAAAACCATTCCGGTCACGGCTACGGTGCTGCCCAGAGATTTCTGCAAGACCGCCAGTGACAGGCGGCGGTTACCTGCCGCCAGTGCTACGACCGAGAGTGCGCCGAAGGCCGCCGACTCGGAGGGCGTGGCCACGCCAAAAAGGATAAAGCCAACCACGCAAAATATAACCAGCCCGAGCGGAAGAATATTTGTGGCGACCATTCTAAGTTTGCGGGCCCATGGCACGGCATCCGTTTCATAACGGGGCGCGCAGTCGGGGTCGATTTTCGTCTGCACCCAAATCACCGCGCAATAAAGTAGCGCGAGCAAAATGCCGGGTAGCAAGCCTGCGATCAGCAGCGCACCGATGTCGATCCTCGCCAGGCTCCCCAGCAGAACGCCCATGGAAGAGGGCGGGATCAGCATGGCCAGCCCCCCGGTGCCGATAATCGGCCCGATCGACATGTGCGGCGAGTAGCCCCGGCGGTTCATTTCGGGAACCATCAGCGAACCCAGCATGGCAGTATTGGCCATCGTCGAACCGGTAAGGGTAGAAAAAGTGGCCCCACCTGCAACGGTCAGGTAGCTCAGTCTTCCAGGCACACGCCCGAGCAGAGTGTCGAGCGTATCGAACACCCGAGTCGACCAGCGTGAACGACGTGATCAGGCTGGTTGAATTATCGACCAGTTGAAGCATGCCGCTGAAACCGCCCATCAACAAAAATGCGCCGAGCAGGTTAGCACCGAGGAACGCGAAAGCCACCGGCACGCCAAGTACCATCAACAACAGCACTAGCAGGAAAATTAATGCCCCGGTGACGGCCACGATTACAGGGACTCCCGTTGCAGATTCTGATCGGTTACCGATTCGCCCTTGAGAGCCAGCCGCAGAAATTCTGTCGCGATAAGGCCAAAACCGACGGCCAGCGGGGCAAACAACAGGGCGCGAGGCATCTCCAGCGACCTGATTTCTACCTCCCCCTGCGCGATGGCTTCGATCATCAGCATCGAAGCGAGTAAGCACATAGCTAGGGATATAAGCAGGCAAAGAAGCAGTATCAGTTTGTCGAGTATTCGTCTGGATGCGCCGCCCACTCGCGAATGCAGTATTTCAACGACGATATGGCCGCGCGTGCGCACCAGCCAGGGGGCGGCAGCCATAGTGAAGTACAGTAGCGCGTATTCGGTCAGCGCAACGGTCGATGCGGGTGGCTGCATGCCCAGGTTTCGCGCGATAACGTCATACACAATTAACAGGCAAACTGCGGCGACCGTCAGGCCACTCAATACTGCGAGCCCCTCGATCAGCCTGTCGTATGTCCGAATCAGCATCGCTACTCAATGCTCTCGGGGAAAAACAATGGCTTCAAAATACTCGCTGACTCAGGTGAGCGCTGTTCGAAACGATCCCAGACAATTTCGTGGGCATGCTTTGTCCAGCGTGCAGCGACCGCGGGCTCCATCTCGATCGACTTGAACCCCGATGCATCGAGCTGCGCGACCTCCCTGTCCATGATGGCAAACAAATCGGTGCGACTTTTCCGTTCGTAGATGATCGCCTGATCTGTTAACAATTGCTGCGCTTCGGGACTCAGAGCTTTCCAGCGGTCGAGGTTGATCTGCAGCGTGATGGCCAGCTGCAATACCGACGGGTCGACACGGTAATGCACGTAGTCGCTGATACCCAGATCCGGGAAACCGATAGTCGGCCAGGCCAGACCGTCGACAGCGCCCCTCTGGAAGGCCGTGTAGATTTCTTTTACGGCAATCTGCACGGCACGTGCACCGGTGCTGTTTACTAATTCGACATTGGTAGGTGAGGTTCTTATTTTCAGGCCGTTGAGGTCCGGGAAGCCAAGCTCGTCAAATGCGGGCGGCTCGGTCAGGTAAAAATGCGGACCTATGCCTGATTGCATCCAGCCGATAAGGTGCGCGTTTATGCGTTCCTGCCAGTAGGGTTGTAATGCATCGATCCCGCCATTCTCGCGGGCTGTCTGCGGCGTGACGGTGCCAGCGAACATGGCATCGCCTTCCGGCAGCACGCCGCGGTAGTAGGTCATACCCCCAAAAGCCATGTCGATCACGCCACGGCGTAACGCGTAGAGGAGCTGTCGCTGCGGGATTACTTCGGGCCCACCCAGAAATTTGATCTGCACGATGCCTTTGCCGGCGGCGTTTACTGCCTCCACATACTGAAGAAAATGCTCGGTAAAATTCTGCCGCGAGCTCCAGCTGCTGACCACAGTCAGGGTTTGCTCCTTGGCAGAAACTGTCGCTGTGGCTAACAGCAGGGCCCCGCAAATCCATCGGCCAACAAATTGGAGCCGGATCCAGCGCATCAGGCCGTCGCGGCAGCAGGCTGCGCTTCGAAATAGGGTTTCATTGCCAACCGAAACCAGAAAAAGCCCAGAAGTCCGGCAATAATATTTGCACTGAAGGCCGCCAGGAATACGCCGCGCAGGTCGAGCAGCCATGCCAGCAGGAAGGCGAGCGGCGCATAAACTCCGATCGTGCGGCTCATCGACACGAGCATGCCCGGCGTCGGTTTACCGACTGCATTGAATGCACTCACACTGATCATGGACATGCCGAGGAAGCCGTAACTCCACGGCACCAGCGTCAGGTGCATGGTGGTCGTGGCGATAGCCTGCGGGTTGTCAGTAAAAAGATCGCCGATGTGTGATGCCGCGAAAAACATAATTATCGCCACGATTAGTCCGTAGGCCATGGCCCAGCGGTAAGCGAAGCGCATGCCACCCACGACACGGTCGTAATATTTTGCGCCATAGTTTTGCCCCGTAAACGGTGTCACCGCCGCACTCAAGGCCATCAGCGCCATCAGTGAAATTCCCTCGACGCGGGACGCGATACCGAAGCCGGCAACGGCTTCATTACCGAACTGAGCTACCTGCCAGGTTATGAATGCGGTTGTCATCGGCGTTACGAGGCTGCTGGCCATCGAAGGGATGCCCACGTGCAGTATTCGGCGCCACGAATCGAGAATTAGCGGCAAGTCTTTGCGTTTCCAGCGAATCAGGTGGTCACGAAAATAAATGACGCCGAATGCAATTGAGCCGGCAAGCGCATTAGAGAAGACTGTTGAGTAGGCCGCGCCCTCCAGCTCCATTCGCGGTATAGGTCCCCATCCAAAAATAAGAATGGGGTCGAGCACGACGTTAAGCAGGGCGCCCGCCGTCATCAGGTACGAGGGCGTTTTGGCATCGCCGCTGGCCCTCAGCACAGAGTTGCCGATCATCGGAACGATAAGGAAGAAGCTGCCAAAGTAATAAATACTCATGTATCGCTCGATAAACGGCAGTGTCTGGTCGTCCGCACCGAGCAATCGAAATACCGGCTCGATGGTATTGAGACCCAGTGTCAGTACACAAGCGCCGATAATGAGCGCGAGCAACGCCGCATGCGTTGTGATGCGCTGAATCTGTCCCAGCTCTTTCGAACCGAATAAGCGCGAGGCTACTGAAGATGTGCCGATGCCGAGACCCATCGAAATGGCACCGACGATAAACGCGACGGGGAAGGTAAATGAAACGGCAGCGAGTTCCATAGTTCCCAGCTGACCAATGAAAAACGTATCAACAATGTTGTAGGAAACGATGGCAATCATGCCGATCATCATCGGGAGCATGAGCGAGATAATGGATTTTCCGACCGGGTCCTCGGTGAGTTTGGGTCGCCCCTGGCCTAATTTCATTGTCTGTTGAATTCCTGATTTATTGAGTCTGATTTATCGAGGAGGTGCAGCCGCGGCGGCCACGGCGGGCATGACCACGGTGGTTCAGTCAGGGCAAACATTCTACTGCGCCCAACCAGCACTTGTGCAGATTATAGCCGCCCGCCTCAGGCGCCGGGTGTGCCGTCGCCCGGTAACTCTAGTAGTATCGCCGCATCAGACGAACATGGACGGCAAAGCAATGAGACTGGCCAGCATTCGCTTGGATGGCGCCGCGGTATGGGGGCGGGTAGAAGGCGACGAAATTATCGTCCCGGACAAAGCATTCCTCGTGGCGAATCCGACGCTCAGGGACGCTATCGCCCACGATTCCCTGGGACTTCTGCCCGATGTTAACGAGTTGGCGCGGGTGCCAGTAGCTGATGCCATATTCGACCCGGTGATTCCGAACCCCGGCAGGATCATCTGTGTAGGAATTAATTTCCGCGCCCATATGGCCGAGATGGGCCGCGAGCCCCCTGACTACCCATGGCTTTTCGTGCGTTGGGCCGACAGCCAGGTCGGTCATGGTGAGCCCCTATATAAACCCTTCGCTTCCGAGCAGTACGATTTCGAGGGCGAACTGGCTGTCGTTATAGGCAGGACTGCCAGGCATGTAAAAGCCGCCAATGCCCTGCAATACGTTGCGGGCTATAGCTGCTTTATGGATGGCTCCGTGCGCGATTGGCAAAACCACGGTTCGCAGTTCACCCCCGGTAAAAATTTTAAGTCGTCGGGGAGCTTCGGGCCGTGGCTGGTAACGGCGGATGAAATTCCTGACCCCACCGTTCTCAAGCTGGCTACGAGGCTTAACGGCAAAGTCATGCAGCAGGCGCCGATAAGTGACCTGAAGTTCGACATTCCGGCTTTGATCGAATACTGCTCGACTTTTGCCGAGTTGCAGCCTGGTGACGTTATCAGCACCGGTACGCCGGGCGGAGTGGGCTTCGCACGCAAGCCGCCGGTCTGGCTGCAAGCGGGCGACATGATCGAGGTCGAAATCGACGCGATAGGGACTTTACTCAACCCGGTTTTCGCGGAGCCCAAATCGACTGACGTTTGAGCCTTAATCCGCGAGATGCTCGCCAAGAAAACCGAGCGTTATTTCCATGGCCTTGGTCGCCGAGGCCTTGTGATAATCCGGCCGGTCGTTGCAATTGAAGCCGTGACCTGCGCCACCCCATACACGCACGTGGCCTTTGCGCTTGCGTTGGATTTTTTCGATCGTCTCCGAGGGTATCAGCGAATCGGTCTCGCCATAGTGATAAAGCATGGGGCACTGTGGCTGCAGATCCAGCCATTCGACCGTCATGCGGCCGTAATAGGAAACGCCCGCATCGACCAGACCGTTGCAGGCCGCCAGGTCTGCCATGGAGCCGCCCCAGCAAAAACCGACGATGCCAACCTTGCCGGCAGAGCGCACATAGTCGGCCGCCGCTTTCATGTCCAGTACGCATTGGTCTCGATCCAGCTGCGCCATGGTGCCGCGGGCCGTTTCGAAGTCGTTGTATGACAGCATAATCCCGGGTTTGACCCGATCGAACATGGCCGGCGCAATCGCAAGGTATCCTTCCGCCGCAAAACCATCGGCGACACTCTGTATATGGCTGGTTACACCGAATATTTCCTGCAGTATCACGAGACCGCCTTTAGCTGCGCCGGCGGGGCGAGCGACGTAAGCCGTTAGCTCATGCCCGTCATCGGCATTCAGGGTAATCGTTTCGGAAGTCATGTTGTGGATCCTTGAATAGCTGGAATAGATGAGCGTCTTTTTAATGCTGACACTCGGGAAACATAACGCTACATTAAAAAGGTCGCCGCACTGCTAGTAAAGTAGTCGGCATCGTGAGCATCCGCACCGCGAATCACCCTGCGATGCGCGGCCCCTGGTTGAAAGGGTATGTTAGGTTTGGATCGGGAAGCAAAAATGATGCGACAAAAATATCAGGTTTTCGACGGCTTCATTAAAAAGTTTAACGAGAACTGCGGTGCATGCCACGGTGAGGATCTGCGCGGTGCCACGCTGGGGCCGGCTTTGGTTGGCGCGGACCTGAAATACGGCGATACGGTAAAGGCGATTGCTGCGAGCATCGCCCGCGGTAACCAGGAGGCCGGCATGCCCGCCTGGTCCGAGACGATGGACGAAGACCAGATCTGGAACCTGGCGCTGTATGTAGCAGAGCAGCGGCAGGGCACCACAATTCTGGATAAGCGGGATAATGTTCCGCTGGTCATTCCCGCGGCCAGTCTCGTTAGCGAAAAACATACATTCCGTGTGGATGTCATCACCGACGGGCTGGATCCCATGCCATTCTCGATCGCGCCTTTGCCGACCGGCGACATTTTGCTGGCGGAGCGCATGCGCGGCTTGCGGATTATTTCGCCCGACGGCCGGAAGTCCGAGTACATAAAGGGAACGCCGACGGTCTATGACGATTCCGGTATTTTCCTGGGCCAGGTGCAGGGGCTCGGCTGGATGCTCGATGTTGCGCTTCATCCCGACTACGAAAAAAATGGCTGGATCTATATCCACCATACTGACCGCTGCAGCGACTGCAATGAACTGAGCAAAAAATCCGGCGGCCCGGTCTCCATGAACCGGCTGGTTCGGGGTCGCATCAAAGGAGGCGTCTGGGTCGACCAGGAGGTCATCTGGCAAGCAGAGCCGGAGACTTACACCAACACCTCCGATCTCGCTGCGGGCGGCCGCATTGCTTTTGACGATGCCGGTTACGTCTATATCAGCGTGGGCATGAAAGACACGCTCGACTTTATGGGTATTCAGGATCTCAGCCTTCCGCATGGCAAGATCCATCGCATTCACGATGACGGCCGTATACCGAAGGACAATCCATTCATTGATGTGGCCGATGCGATGGGTTCGATCTGGTCATACGGTCATCGCAGCGTGCAGGGTCTGGAGTTTAACCGCGCAAGCGGCGAGCTTTGGAGTACTGAAATGGGGCCTCGCGGCGGCGATGAGTTAAACCGCATAGTCAAAGGCGGCAATTACGGCTGGCCCGTATTCACCAATGGCGTTAATTACGATGGCCGCCCGGTCAATGTCGCCGCTAAACTCGGTATCGAGCTCAGTGAGGACGATGCCATATTTCCGGTGGTCGATTGGACGCCGTCGATCGCTATTTCCAGTTTCATTTTCTATGTGAGCGAGGAATTTCCCGAGTGGCGCGGCAATATTATTGCCGGGACGCTGCGTGCGACGGATCTGCTGCGCATGGAAATTGATGGCGGACAAGTTACCCACACCGAAACCTTAATCGAGGATCTTGCGCGGTTTCGGGATATTGAAACAGGACCGCAAGGTGAGCTCTATTTACTGCTTGAGCACAAAACTGGTTCGCTGATCGTCCGGCTGGTGCCTGTGGCCCAAGACTAAAGCCTTGCTGCGCGGCGTTCGGGCGCTGTTATTCAAATGCCCTGAGTAAATAAAGTTCGAATTCAACTTCAACTTTGTCGCCGATCCATTCGGTATCTGCCCAATCGCCCTGACCTACCCCGAAATCCAGCCTGTTGACGGAAGCCGACCCTAGTAACTTCCCGCGCTCGCCGTTGTCCTCGATTACCAGCCGCAAATCGAGCTGCACTTCTTTGCTGATGCCACGCAATGCCAGTGTGCCATCGGCGATGTAATTACCGGCGCCGTTGTCGGCGATCAAGCTGCTGCTGAAAGTGGCTCGCGGCCATAGCTCCGCGTAAAACCAGTCTTCCTGAACAAGATAATCGTCCCGCTCCTGGTAGTCGGTGTCGACGGACTTAAGCTGAATGCCGGCGTCTACCTGCTGCAGAGAATATTTTCCGTCTGCGAATGCGATTTGCAGGCCTGCTGTGAAGTCATGAAAGCGGCCGTTGAATTGCGCCCCCTCCTGGGTCGCCCGAAAACCCAGCCGGCTTTTCGCCGGATCCGCAACCCACCGTTGCGCCTGAAAGCCGTCGACCGTGTCTTCCGCAAATGCAGGCGCGACCATCATGCAAGCCAGCAAACTCAGCCAAACAAGCCGGCAGCTCATCGCTTGTGCACCAAGGGCAGCATGCTGTGTAAAACGTTGTCGCGGTTGATCAACTGGTGTTTGAGTGCAGCCAGAATGTGCAGTGTAACCAGCGTCAAGAGCAGAAAGGATTGCAGTTCGTGAACCTCTTCGAATACTTCCACAAGCGCTTTGTCGGGCTCAATCAGCGGAGGCAGGGTAACGAGGCTAAACAGCTTTACCGGCACATTAGCCGCGGACGACATCAGCCAGCCGCTGATGGGCATCACCAGTATGATCAGGTACAGCAGCGCCTGTATGACCCTGGCAAGAATCTTTTCATAGCGAGGCGTTTCTGCAGGCAACGGGGGGCGGCTGCCGACCAGCCCCCTTACCAGGCGCAACACGCCAAGGGCAAAAAGCAGCATGCCCAGAGATTTGTGCCAGGAATATTTTTCAAGCTTGTCCATGCCCAGCGGTAAATCGACCATGTACCAGGCGAGCGGAATCTGTATAAGCAAGAGACCGGCAATCGACCAATGCAACCAGCGGGCAGGGAGGCTGAATTTATCCATATCGGCTTACTCGTGAAAAATACCTTTAGTTACGATCCTGCGGCTCGATATCGCGCCCGCTTATTAAATCTTCGATTGAAGGCGGTGCATGTCCGGCCTCCATTCGACCGGAATCGAGTCGGCCGACGTATTCCTTGTAAGCGCGCATAGCCTGCGAGCCGAACAGCCACATAATAGGCACGTTGACGAATAACATCACACCCGTGCCGAAGCCGGTGAGGTTGTCCAGTTGTGCATCGGTTTGTAAAAAGCCGGCCGTCGCGATCACGGCCAGCAGGCAGTAAATAACCTTGTATGCCATCACCGACTGTTCGCCCAACAGGTAAACCATCGCCTGTTCGCCATAGTAGCTATAGGCAATCATGGTTGAAATCGCAAACAGCCATACCGACAGCGTTAACAGCCATTTACCGAGCCCGGGGGCTATCGTGTCGAAGGCTTTTGCTGTCAGCGTCGCGCCCACATAACTCATATAGACGCCTTGATCGTATATTTGCGGCCGTGTTTCGGTGTTTAGCGTACTCCACTCGACATAGATATCCGAGTTGGCGGCGATGACTATCTGGCCGTCGATTCTGTGCATATTGTTACCGCTGCTGGGATTAGCATCAGCGTGAGCAATGAGAAATACGTTGTCCCCCGGGACAAAATCACCGTCAGTGCGTTCGGTGATTCTCGTCGAGTTTACTGTCCAGCCCCCTTCCGCCGTCTGTACCACAACCGGATCATCGATCAGCACCGCTTCCGCACCGCGTTGCCAGACCCCGGTGCCAAGTATGACCAGCGCGGTCAGCGTGCATACGACGATGGTGTCGAGAAAAGGTTCCAGGCCGGCCACGATCCCTTCTCGCACGGGTTCGTTGGTTTTGACGGCCGAGTGAGCGATGGGCGATGTACCCTGCCCTGCCTCGTTGGAGAAAATCGCGCGCTTCATGCCGAACAAAAACGCGTAGCCCATGGTGCCGCCTATAAAAGCACCGCTCGCATCGAGTGTCGAGAATGCACCCTGAAAGATCAGCCTGAAGATGTCCGGAATCTGGGAAAAATTGACTGCCAGCACATAAAAGGCAGCCAGCAGATAGAGCACGACCATGATGGGCACCAGGCGACCGGTCACCGAGCCGATTCGTTTGATGCCGCCGATGATGACCATGCCGACTATGATCGCGAGGACTATACCCGTTGCAACGCTGGGTATGCCGAAGTACGCCTCGGTAATGGTGCCCGCGTTCCACGCCTGGAACATGTTGCCCCCGGTGGCCGCCATAATCAGGCAGGTGATGCAGAACAGCCCACCCAGTATATTTCCCAGCTTGCCGAAACGCGGGAACCGCCACACGAGCCCCTTGCTGACCACATACATCGGCCCGCCGTGAGGGTTGTCCGAGTCTTCTGTATTTCTGTAGAGCATGGACAGCGTGACTTCCGTCATCTTGGTTGCCATGCCCAGGAAACCGATGACCCACATCCAGAAAACCGCACCCGGCCCGCCCAGCGAAATCGCAATGGCCACGCCCCCGATATTGCCGAGCCCGACGGTTGCCGATAGCGCAGTGGACAAAGCCTGAAAGTGATTGATTGCGCCCGGGTCATCCGGGTCGTCATAGCGGCCGCGAATGACGGTAACGCCATGGGTCAGGGCTCGGTACTGGCTGAAGCCGCTCCATATCGTGAAAGTGAGGCCGGTGACCACCATGATGTAGAGCACGTAGTCGTGCCACAGAATGGCATTGATCTGCACCAGAAACGCGTCCATGTGAATTACTCCCTAAGTCGTGCGATCGTTCCGGCGCTATTTTTCGACGATGGCAGTCACGCCCATGCCACCTGCCGTGCAAACTGAAATGAGTCCGCGACCACCATTCGCCATATTTATCTGCTTGGCGAGTCCGCCGAGAATGCGTGCACCGGTTGCGGCGAAAGGGTGGCCAATGGCGAGGCTGCCGCCCTTGATGTTTAGCCGCGCACGGTCGATGCTGCCCAACGCCTTGTCCCTGTTGAGTCGGGTTTTGCAAAACTCAGGGCTTTCCCATGCTTTTAAGGTGGCCAGGGTCTGGGCTGCAAAAGCCTCGTGTATTTCATAGAAGTCAAAATCATCGAGACCCAGATCAGCATCTCTAAGCATTTCGGAAACTGCGAAAGCCGGCGCCAGCAGCAGCCCATCCCGATCCTCGGTGACGAAATCCACAGCGGCCACCTTGCCGTAGCGCAGGTAGGCAAGCACTGGCAAATTTCTTTCTGCGGCCCACTCTTCTGACGCCAGCAGCACGGCTGCTGCACCGTCGGTAAGCGGGGTGCTGTTGCCTGCGGTCATGGTGCCGCCGCTGCGGTCGAAGACCGGCTTCAGGGCGGCCAGCTTTTGCAGCGATGTGTCCGGCCTGACGTTGTTGTCCCGCGATGCGCCGGCAAAAGGAACGACGAGGTCATCGTAAAAACCTTCATCCCAGGCCGCCGCCGCTTTTTGATGGCTGCTGCAGGCAAGCTCATCCTGTTCTTCCCGGCCGATGCCCCAGGCCTTGGCGGTGAGTTCGGTGCTTTGCCCCATCGACAGTCCGGTGCGCGGTTCAACGACGTCGGGGAAAGACGGCTTGAACATGGATGGACGTAAGCCAAGCCAGGGTTTTAGTTTCGCGCCCAGGCTCTTGCCGCGTGCGCTGCTCATCAGCAATTGGCGATAGCTGTTCGGATAAACGATCGGCGTGTCGCTGATCGTATCGGTTCCTGCGGCGATGCCTGAATCTATCTGACCGAGGGCAATCTTATTGCCAATCAAAATAGCGGCTTCGATGCTGGTGCCGCAGGCGCGTTGCAGATCGAATGCGGGAGTGCCCGGGTGCAGCTCCGTGCCCAGTACGCACTCGCGCGCCATGTTCCAATCGCGCGAGTGCTTCATAACAGCACCCAGGGAAACGTCACCTAGTCGTTCGCCGGCGAGATTGAATTTGCTGACCATGCTCGCAAGCGTGGCCGTCATCATTTGCTGGTTGGATTGCTCTGCATAGGCGGTGTATGAGCGGCAGAACGGAATTCTTGTTCCGCCGACTATCGCTACACGACGGGGTTCACGGTAATGCATTTCAGTCTCCGCGCTGACGAAATCATCCAGAACCCTAAAGATAGTCGGGTTGGTCGCGGATTACGAGTATTTACAGGGTCAGGCAGGCGTCTTCCTGGCCCGTATTGGAGCGGCCGAGCGAATCGTTTCGATGCGGAAAGCGGCCAAATTCGGCAATGATGTCACGCCGCAGCTCGGCAAATTGGGCCACAGTTCGAAAGGTGTCTTGCAGGGTCGACGAAACGCGATCGGCAAGCGCATTGAATATTTTGACCGAGGTTTGTTGAATCTTGATGGATTCCGCGCGCTGTAGCGGC
>JARRLL010000002.1:40751-128145 GCA_037387125.1 Gammaproteobacteria bacterium
GAGATCCGATGCAACGCCTTTTTCGCAGAGCTTCAGGGCTTTTCGGTCGCCCGCATAGGATTTAGGGCTGTTTCGGTAGACCCGCCGCGGAAACTGCTCCAGCAGCAGGATCAAAGCCAGCATACCGTCCGCGCTGTTAGCCCAGTCGTCCAGCGCCCCGGTCAATGCCTGCTCGGTCAGCATGGCAAAGCGGCGGACGAGCTCCGCATCGAATTCTTCGTTATTACCGAACCACAAATCCATTCGGCTATCGATGGTGGGCGCGTCCAGCGCCCGGTCGGCAAACCAGAATTCCAATACTTCTTTTATTTGGTTGGGCTTCATGACGCATCATCATGGCATTCTGCCAAACCGTGAACGGTGACCCCGGTCACATGATCGCTGCCCGGCTTGGCAGCCTGACCATGAACTCAAACCCGCCTCCTTGCAACACATTGAGATTTGGGAGCTTTTTAAACTATAATCGCCGGTTCCGGGCGCTTGGCCTAAAATAGCAACATTAAGGCCAAGAATCGCAGTAAAAACATAGGCTTATGATTTTTACACAGCTCCAGCGCTGGCGGTGCAGGGCGGAGAATTACTTTATAATTCAAAGTGATACGGGGCAGGCGAGTTTTCCCGCAAGGAAGCCTCGATAGCCGCCCGGAAGGCTCAGAGTTCGGTCGATATCGACTTTGTTACTGATTAAGAAGGCGCAAGGAGCCGGGTTGGCTGCGTATTTCGCCGGACTGGTCAGTGACCGTTGCCCAGGCGGTCCTGACGCGGTAGCAGACCAGTCGCGTATCGGTCTTCAAAACAGATATTTATGGGTTTATGCAGTCCGGGCGATGTAATCGGGCTAAATAGCGAGAGATTGAGTATGGGTGTGAAGAACACACACGGATTTCCCGATGCGCACGGGCTTTACGACCCGGCGAACGAACGCGACTCCTGCGGTGTTGGCTTTGTTGCACATATTAAAGGTGTGCGCAGTCACCAGATCATCAGAGATGCAGACCATCTTGGCTGCCGCATGGATCATCGCGGTGCGCGTGGTGCCGAGAAGAATACCGGCGATGGCGCGGGCATGCTCACCGCTTTGCCACACGAGTTTCTTGCCCGAGTAGCGAAAGAGGATCTGGGCGTTGAATTGCCGCAACCGGGTCGTTTTGCCGCCGGAATCGTTTTCCTTCCGACCGATTCCGCCGAGCGCGAGCATTGCAAGTCGACCGTTGCCAAGATATGTGACGAAGAAGGCCAGCGTCTGATTGGTTGGCGCGAAGTTCCGACCGATGCCGATGCGGCCGATCTCGGGCCGACCGCCCGTGCCGCTGAGCCGAAAATTGAGCAACTCATCATCGCCGCAGCAGACGATATCGAGGGCGATGCTTTCGAGCGGACGCTTTATCTTATTCGCAAACGAGCCAGCCATAGTCTCCGTGGTGACGACAAATTATCCCAGGCCAAGATGTTCTACGTCTGCAGTTTGTCGACCAAGATCATTATCTACAAAGGTATGTTTGCGCCTGATCAGGTGATGGCCTACTACCCGGATCTGCAATGCGAAGATTACACCTCGCACATCGCGATGGTGCATTCGCGCTTTTCGACGAACACCTTTCCAAGCTGGGACCGGGCACAACCGAACCGCTTCATGTCGCATAATGGTGAAATTAATACCCTGCGCGGCAACACGAACTGGATGATCGCGCGCGAGGGCGTTGCGGCGAGCCCCTTTTTCGGTGACCGCATTAGCGAGCTATACCCGGTCATAGAGCCTGACGTGTCGGACTCTGGAGCGTTTGATAACGTGCTGGAGTTCCTGTTGATGACCGGGCGCACGCTGCAGGAAGCCGTCATGATGATGGTTCCGGAGGCATGGCAGAAAAATGAGCTGATGCCTGATAAGAAGCGGGCATTCTATGAATACCACTCGTCTCTGATGGAACCCTGGGATGGCCCCGCTTCCATAGCCTTTACGGACGGGCGCTATATCGGCGCGGTTCTGGACCGAAACGGCCTGCGACCGAGTCGCTATTACCTTACGCATGATGACCGGGTCATCATGGCCAGTGAGGTCGGCGTCGTGCCCGTTGATCCCGTCAATGTGAAGTTCAAGGGAAGGCTGGAACCCGGCCGTATGTTCCTGATCGACTTCGAGCAAGGGGAACTGATCCCCGACGAAGTCCTGAAACAGGATTTTGCCGGCCGGCGTCCTTATATCGGCTGGCTGCAATCGCAACGACTTATATTGAAGGACCTCGAAAGCGACGGCATGGGCGCCAAGCTCGATGCGGAAACGTTGATCGAGCGAATGCAGGCTTTCGGCTACACCGCTGAAACCATGCAATTCATGCTGTTACCCCTGGTTAGCCAGCTGCGCGATCCGGTTGGTTCAATGGGTAATGACTCGGCTTTGGCGTGCCTGAGTGATAAACCGCGCATGCTTTACGACTACTTCAAGCAGTTGTTTGCGCAGGTTACCAATCCGCCGATCGATTCGATCCGCGAAGAAATCATCATGTCGCTGGAATGCTACATTGGCCCGGAGCGCAATTTACTCGAGACCACCGAGGAGCATTGCCATCGGCTAGCGCTGAAGCACCCGATTCTGAATAACGATAATCTCGCGGCGCTGCAGGCGATGAACCATCGCGGGTGGAAAACAAAAACTATCGATGTGACCTACGAGCGCGCTGCTGCACCTGGCGGCCTGACCAACGCGATAGAGCAAATATGCGCCGAGGCCGAGCAGGCCATCGACGATGGTTACAGCTTCGTTGTGCTGTCTGACCGAAACATAGGGCACGACCGCATAGCCGTCAGCTCGTTGCTGGCTTGCGCCGCAGTTCATCATCACCTGGTCCGCTGCGCCAAGAGGACGCGTATCGGTGTCATCGTCGAAACCGGTGAAGCGCGCGAGGTCCATCATCACTGCCTGCTGGTCGGCTACGGTGCGGATGCCATAAATCCCTATCTTGCATTCGAAGCGCTTTGGCAGGCGCGTCGCGACGACCTTCTGGACGCGAAAGCATTCCCCGATGACGAGAGCCTCGTCGAGGCTTATCGCAAGGCAGTTGCCAAGGGCATGCTGAAGGTCATGGCGAAAATGGGCATTTCTACGTTGCAGTCATACAAAGGCGCACAAATATTCGAGGCGCTGGGGCTTGCCGATGAAGTGATTGACCGGTGTTTCGTCGGCACTGCGAGTCGGCTGCAGGGTGTCGGTTTCGCCGTGCTGGAAGAGGAGGCCCTGCGTCGCCATAAGCTGGCTTTTCCGGCCCGTGCAGAACAGCGCCTCAGGGAGCTACCTAATCCGGGAGATTTTCATTGGCGCAGCGCGGGCGAACGGCATGCCTGGAATCCCGCCACTATTTCGTCCTTGCAGGCGGCCGTGCGCGGCGGTAATCAGGACGCTTACAAGCGTTTTGCGGCCAAGATTAACGATGACGCCGCAGCTAATTGCACGCTGCGTGGCCTTATCGAGCTGCGTTCGGGCGGCGCGGGTAAATCAATACCGATTGAAGAAGTAGAACCGGCGAGCGAGATTGTTAAACGTTTCGTAACGGGTGCCATGAGTTATGGCTCTATTTCTAAAGAGGCTCACGAGTCGCTTGCGATCGCGATGAACCGCCTCGGCGGTAAGAGCAACACCGGCGAGGGCGGCGAAGATCCTGAGCGCTTCAAGCCAATGCCGTCCGGTGACTCGAGGCGTTCGGCTATCAAGCAAATAGCCTCCGGTCGTTTTGGTGTTACTGCCTGGTACCTTAGCAATGCTGACGAACTGCAGATCAAGATGGCGCAGGGCGCGAAGCCGGGCGAAGGCGGCGAACTGCCGGGTCGCAAGGTGGATGAAGTCATTGCGCGAATCCGCTATTCGACGCCGGGTGTCGGGCTTATCAGTCCGCCGCCGCACCATGATATTTATTCCATTGAAGATCTGGCGCAGCTTATTCACGACCTGAAAAACGCGAATCCGTCGGCACGCATCAGCGTCAAGCTGGTTTCGGAAGTCGGTGTCGGAACGATCGCAGCCGGTGTCGCAAAGGCCCATGCCGACCATATTCTGGTTTCCGGTGACAGCGGCGGTACTGGCGCTTCACCGCTTACCAGCATCAAGCATGCAGGTTTGCCCTGGGAGCTCGGTATCGCCGAAACACACCAGACGCTGGTCCTCAACGATTTGCGCAGCCGTGTGGTGCTGCAGACGGATGGCGGCCTTAAGACCGGCCGCGATGTTGTTATCGCGGCACTGCTGGGCGCAGAGGAAATGGGTTTCTCGACCGCACCGCTGATCGCGCTGGGTTGCATCATGATGCGCAAGTGTCATCTGAACACCTGCCCGGTAGGTATCGCGACGCAGGATCCGGTCTTGCGGAAGAAGTTTGCGGGCCATCCGGAGCACGTCGTGAACTATTTGTTCATGGTCGCAGAGGAAGCCAGGGAAATCATGGCCGACCTCGGGTTTCGGCGCCTTGTCGATATGATCGGTCGCACGGATGTCATGGACATTCGCCGGGCTGTCAAGCACTGGAAATCGGATGGTCTCGACCTGACCCCGATACTGACGCGGGCGACTAAACCAAGCGGCAACGTCGAAGTTCGTTGCACGATGGAGCAGGATCACGGCCTCGAACTGGCGCTCGATAATCGCCTCATAGAAATGGCGAGGCCCGCCATCGAGAAAGGCGAACGTGTAGAAATCGAACTGCCGATCGTTAACACGAACCGAACTGTCGGGACGATGCTGAGCCATGCCATCGTTAAGAAATGGGGTGAGCGCGGACTGCCGATCGACACTGTGCACATCAAACTGCGCGGTTCGGCCGGCCAGAGTCTCGGTGCTTTTATGGCGCGCGGCATTACGCTGGAGCTCGAGGGTGACAGCAACGATTATGTCGGTAAAGGTTTGTCCGGCGGGCGTCTCATCGTCTATCCGCCGAAGGAAAGCACTTTTGTGGCCGAGGAGAACGTCATCATCGGTAACGTGGCTCTTTATGGCGCCACCAGCGGGCGGGCGTTTATTCGCGGCCGCGCCGCGGAACGTTTCTGCGTGCGCAACAGTGGCGCCCGTGCCGTCGTCGAGGGCGTAGGCGACCATGCCTGCGAATACATGACGGGCGGCCGCGCGGTAATTCTCGGGCCGACCGGGCGGAACTTCGCTGCCGGAATGTCAGGTGGCGCTGCTTACGTCTGGGACGTCAACGGCGATTTCGAGGCGAAGTGCAACAAGGGCATGGTCGAGCTGGATCCGGTCGAGGATGATAACGACGTGTTTGAGTTGCGTGAGCTTATAGAACTGCACCGCGATTTCACGGGTTCCGCTGTGGCCGAGCAAATATTGGAGGAGTGGCCCGACGTACTGAGCCAGTTCGTAAAGGTTATGCCGACAGACTACAAGCGCGTGCTTACAGAGCGACGCAGACACGATGAAGAAATTGAAGCGCCGGTCCATGATGCTGACCAGACCGGCTCCTTTTTGGTATCGGGGACCTAACGATGGGCAAGCCAACCGGATTTCTGGAATATCCTCGCAAGACTGTTCCCTATCGGGATGAGCAGGAGCGGCTGGGTGATTACCTCGAAATATACACGCCGGCCAACGAAGAACGCCTGCAGCGTCAGGGTGCGCGCTGCATGGATTGTGGAGTGCCGTTCTGTCAGTCAGATACGGGATGTCCGATCGATAACCTGATACCTGAATGGAATGATCTTGTTTATAAGGGCCGTTGGCGTGAAGCGCTCGACCGGCTGCATAAAACCAACAACTTCCCGGAATTCACCGGCAGGGTTTGCCCGGCTCCTTGCGAAGGCGCTTGCGTGCTCGGCATCAATAACCCGGCTGTGACGATCAAGAATATTGAAAATGCGATCATTGATCGCGGCTTCGATGAAGGCTGGGTAACGCCCGCGCATCCCGAAAACCGTTCCGGCAAATCAGTAGCTGTAGTTGGGTCAGGCCCGGCGGGACTGGCCGCAGCAGAACAGCTTAACCTGGCCGGCCATAGCGTTACGGTTTACGAACGCGCAGATCGCATCGGCGGTTTGCTGATGTACGGCATTCCGAATATGAAGCTGGAAAAAAAGCTGGTTGATCGTCGAGTCGATCTGATGCGTGAGGCGGGTGTTCAGTTCGTGACGGGCGCGGACATAGGTAAGGATATTCCGGTAACAAAACTGCAGAGCGATTTCGATGCCGTATTGTTTGCCACCGGCTCGACCACACCGCGTGATCTGCCCGTGCCCGGAAGAGACTTGAAAGGCATCCATTTCGCGATGGAATTTCTGACGAAGCACACCCGCAGCCTGCTCGATTCCGGGCTGGAAGACGGCCAGTACATAAGTGCCAAGGGTAAAAGAGTTGTGGTAATCGGTGGCGGTGATACCGGTACTGACTGTATCGCCACGTCGCTTCGCCATGGCTGTGAGGCCATGGTAAACCTTGAGCTGATGCCGCAGCCACCCGCAACTCGCGGTGAAAAGAACCCCTGGCCGGAATGGCCGGTCATTATGCGCACCGATTATGGCCACGAAGAGTCCATCACCAAATTTGGTTGCGACCCGCGTTTTTATGCCGTGGTAACCAAATCATTTATTGATGACGGTGGCGGTAATGTCGCCGGTGTGCGGACGGTTCGCGTGGATTGGGTCAATAATAACGGCCGCATGGAAATGCGGGAGATCCCGAACAGCGAGACGGTTTATGAGGCCGACCTGGTGCTCCTTGCGATGGGTTTCACGGGCCCCGAAACCTATGTTTCGGAACCGCTGGGTCTGGAGCTGGATCCACGCGGCAACTTCAAGGCGCAGCATGGCGATTATAAAACCAGCGTCGAGGGGGTCTTTGCAGCGGGCGATTGCCGCAGAGGACAATCGCTCGTCGTCTGGGGTATTAACGAAGGCCGCGGAGCCGCCCGAGAAATCGATGCGTATCTGAACGGACAGAGCTTGTTGCCTGCGCCCGGCGTGACCATGGGGATGGCGACGGGGTGACCATTGTTTATGGTTCGTTAGGATTGGCGGTTATTTAGATCCTGCGAATACCTTATTATGTCAAGCACGTGAATTATATTTATGACGGGTGTCGTTGATTTGTGCGTGCGCTCCCCCCAAAATGACTACAAAGCTAATAACACACGAGTCGCAGCGCAGAGCGTTGTCTTTGGAGAATTTTTGATGCACAGGGCATTATTGCTGCTAGCCGCTCTGCTACTAACCGCAACGAGCCGCGCTGAATTTCTATTTGAACGGGCGGGTGGGGCCGCCGTCTACGACTGGCACCAGGATATCACCTGGTTGCAGGATGCTAACTACGCTGCGACGAGCGGCTATGATCTTGATGGTCGCCTGCGTTACGCAGACACCCTTATATATATCGATTACCTGAATGCCAGCCAGTTTCTGGGCGTCACCAGTTGGCGAATGCCCGTAATGAACTACGTAACCAATAATGGCGAGGGCACTTTCGGTTACTGCGGCACCGATAAGGGGCATAACGTCGATCCGGCCTCCGGTGAACTGGCCTTTTTATACTATGAGCACCTAAAGTTGCAGTCGAAGTTCGATTGCAACGGTCAGCCTCAAACGCCGCATGGCGTGACTTACTCGGGTCCGTTTATCAATATTAATAATATTGAAACGCAGGCCTATAGTTATTCGACCGACTACAGCCCTGATCCTGCGCGGGCCTGGGCTTTTCATTTCGAGTACGGGGGGCAGCATGCTGACGGCAAATTAAGCGCGAGCCCCGTCTGGCCCGTCTTTTCGGGGGATCTGTTGTACCAACCCGGCGATGCGTTGCCGGCAGACATTAGTATGGATGTCTTGCCGTGGAACGCCGCTAATGAAATAGACCCTGCGTCTGAAGCGTCTTTGCCTGTCACGATGATGGGCACGGCTGTTTTCGATGCGGGGCAAATCGATTTGGGCACCGTTCGGTTCGGAGCGGGCAAGGCGATGACGACAGGCAATTACCTGATAAGCGATTATAATGGGGATACCTACCCTGATCTGGCCGTGTTTTTCCCGCAGCAGGATACCGGTATAGCCTGCGGCGATAATGAGGTCAGCGTTTACGGTGAGAGTTACACCGGAGAAACCTTCACTGCGACTGACTCAATAACAACCGTGGAGTGTGATACTAACGGTTGCCACCCCTGAGACGAACAGACATTAAATTCGATTTAGTTTTCTGCCGCGAATAGATTTCAGCCTGACGCTTAAAGGTATAAGCACTGTCGCCGCGGTCGGGTTTAAGGAAAGCGGCCGGGAAATACCATATGCGCGCATCATGAATGGCCAAAACCATATGGATAACAATAAGATATAGATTTTGGCGAATTTATGACAAGCATTGTTACTTTATACGGTCTTTTCCGTTAAATTGTTCCGTCGCGCTGGCTCGATATTGCATCGAGGCAGCGCTTTTTAGAATCATACCTCCAAAGTAAAGCAGGATCTTTTGATGCCACAAGAACTATCTCTATTCGGTTCGGATGCACCCTTATCTATTCCGGACCTGCTAATCAACCTGATCATCGGCGTTTTATTGGCGCTCGCAGTGCGTTGGCACTTTCGACGTTTTGGCTCCACGTTGTCCAACCGCGATGAGTTCGCCCAGGTATTTCCATTTGTTACATTGACAACGATCCTGATTATTTCGGTCGTCAAATCTTCGCTTGCTTTGTCCTTGGGCCTGGTCGGCGCCTTGTCAATCGTCCGTTTTCGCACGCCCATCAAAGAGCCGGAAGAACTCGCATACCTCTTCATTTCGATTGCCATAGGCTTGGGTCTCGGCGCCAGCCAGACTGTCCCGACAGTTCTCGCAGCATTTTTTATTTTGGGGGCAATGGCCGGGCTCAAATGGGTAAAGCGTGATGATTTCGGGAAGCAGTTGTTTTTGTCCCTCGAGTGGCAAGGAGTCGAAGCAACCGGCAAAAGCGGGCAGCTCGACTCCATTAATGAAGTCATCCTGAAGCACGTTTCAAAAAGTGATCTGCGTCGCTACGATGTGCGAGAACAATTGCTCACGGCGACTTATTTGCTCGATATCAGAGACGATAAAGAGCTCAATGTTTTGATCGACGATCTGCGCGCAGCCTTTCCGGAAATCAGTGTTACGTTCCTGGATCAGAACCATCTACCCAGTGTCTGAAGCGCATGTTACTGCGGTCCAGCGAGAAGAAGCTCACAAAGAAGGGGCGATATATCAGGGTTGCATTGGTCGCCCTGGGGCTGCCGCTGTTTCTCCTGGCCGTCTTTGCCCTGGAGGCTATTAACAACCCTGCATTGTTCTCGCGCAAATATCTGCTCGCCGAGTACGGTCCGACCGTATTGTGGCCCATTTATCATGGCTATAACGCGTTTGAGCAGCACGAACCTTTCATCGAAAGCTCCATAGACGCCATAGCCAATAAGGCACGCGGCCTCGATCCGGCTATTCCGGCAATTCCTGATCTGGTCCTTGACGTTAAATTCAAGGAAATGAGCAAGATCTACCAGGAGCGTGACGCAGCATTGCGGGCGGGAAGACTTATCCAGACTGACGATAGCTTCGTGAAAGGGAAGATTCGTGAAGCCTCGGGAAACGTTCCGGTCAAATTGCGTCTTAAGGGCGACTGGACCGATCACCTGGAAGGGCGCAAATGGTCATTCCGAATTCATACCCGTAAGGGTCAGCAATATTTCGGAATGAGACGATTCTCCGTCCAGCATCCGAAGGTGCGTGGCTATCATGCCGAGGTACTCTATTTCGATTTGTTACGCGACTACGGAGTGCTGGCCCCGCGAGTCATGTTGGTCAATATGATGCTGAACGGGGAAGACCTCGGCATCATGTCGATCGAAGAGCATTTCTCCAAAGAGCTCCTAGAGTCGCAGTCGCGGCGCGAGGGCATCATCGTCCGTTTCGACGAATCACTCCTATGGCGCAGCCCCGACGGCAACATCCGTAATTTCAGCGGCGCTTACGACGATTACCGAAACGCTACGGCCGACACATTTGAGTCGGGCAAGGTCCTCGAGTCGCCGGTTTTCAGCAAGCATTATGCTGCAGCAGCGGGTTTGTTACGCGGGTTTGCACAGGGCAGGTTGACCGCTTCGGAGGTTTTCGACGCAGAAACCCTGGGTGCTTACCTGGCAATCAGCGAAGCCTTTGGCGCACATCACGCGCTGCGCTGGCACAACCAGCGTTTTTATGTGAATCCCATTACGCTCAAGCTGGAGCCGATCGCGTTCGACGCCAATTTACCCCAGCGGGAAACGGCTGAAGTATCGGTCATTCGCAATGAACCGATCGCGGCGGCCATGCTGAGGGATCCGCTGGTGATGGCTCGTTTTCGCGAGGTTCTGGGTCAGCTTGCCGATGAAGCCGAGAGTGGTGAATTAGGTGACAAGCTGGTCGCCTCTGAACAGCGCTTCTACGATGTGCTAAAAACGGAATATATTTTTCTTCCACCCTACCCGTCCGCACAGGTCTCAGCGCGCACGCTCGCTTTGCTCGACGAGCCGGATGACTTCTTTACTGCGCCCGTAGATCGCGAGATCGAAGGTCTGGTTGGGCCGGACCTTTACCCTGTGCCGGTCCACGCCTACCGAATCAAGGACGGCGATGCCGAGTACCTTGAGATCAGGAATGCGATCCCGCACGGTGTCGAGGTAACAGGCATAGCGCCGGAGGGCGTAGGGAGCGAGCCGCCAGTAATCGCATTAGCGGGCCTGCCGACGACTCTGGCAGCTCGCGAGCTGGACTCGATTGGCGACGCTATTCGTATCGTGTTGCCCGAAAACCTGCGGGAAGCAGGCTTGCTTGCAGTGGGAACGGCGGGGGGGCGCGATTTTAGTGTGCCGGTTGTTCCTTACTTCCCGGCTTCCGATGGGCCGGCAATTCCGGTTGGCAAGTTAGAAGACATTCTGTCGGCATACAGTTTTCTCGAGTTGAACCGCGCCGACAATTCGATCACCGCCAAACCCGGGGTCTGGGACGTCCCCGAACTTATCAGCCTGCCACCCGGCTATAACCTGCGCCTCGGACCGGCCACAGAGCTGAGGTTTGGTGCCGACGCGGCTCTCGTTGTTCGCGGGCAAGTGTTCTTTAAAGGCAGTGCTGAGCAGCCGGTTCGAATGGGCCCCGCTGACGGTGCCGAAACCTGGCTGGGTATCGCCGTTATGGATGCAGGCGGACTGTCCGAATGGCGCAATGTCGAAATAGAGTGGACGAGGGGCGTAGCCATCGGTCCGTGGCTGCTGATGGGCGGCACCAATTTTTATCGCAGCCCGGTAATGATCGAGAGAGCGGGCATACGGCATCACAAAGGCGAGGACGGGCTGAATATCATCAGCAGCAATTTCACTGTCCGTGACCTGGAGATTGAAGATACATTGTCAGACGGTTTCGACTGCGATTTTTGCACCGGCGAAGTCTACGGTGGCCGCTTCACGCAGATAGGCACGGCGGGCGGAGGTGACGGGATCGACGTCAGTCTCAGCGATATCAGCGTGGTCGGCACAGAATTCAAGGATGTCAGTGATAAGGCTATCTCCATCGGCGAGCAAAGCCGCGCTACGGCCAAAGATTTGCGGGTGAGTGCGTCGGGCACGGGGGCTGCAGCAAAAGACGGCTCTTATCTGTTGCTGGAAGATTCTGAGATCAGCGACGCAAAAGTCGCTGCGCTGATGGCCTATATAAAGAAACCGGAATTCGGTGCGGCAGAGCTTATTGCGCGCAACCTTAAATTGACCGGCAACAGAACAATAGCGGTGGCCCAGACGGGCAGCCGTATCGAAATCGATGGCATCCCCGTGCAAGCTGAGGACGTCGATGTTGATGTGATGTATGACACCATCATGCGCCCGGGGCTGCGGCGGCCGCAGGCCGAAGCCGAGCCAGAGAGAGAGCAGAACGATGCAGGTACCTGAGACCGCACGACAGGAAATCAAGTTTGTCGCCAATCGCAGCGATTACGATCTTATTCTCCAGTGGATAATGACGCACGCGCTCGGTTTCAGGGTTGCTTACCCTGAGCGAACGGTAAATAACGTTTATTTCGACACGTATGAACTGATGGCTTATGCCGAGAATCTCGCGGGCGTCAGTCAACGCACGAAGGTACGATATCGCTGGTATGGCGAAAGTCGTTATCCCGATCGCGGCCGTCTCGAGATAAAGCAAAAACGCAATCAGTATGGCTGGAAACTTAACTTCGACGTCAAAGACGTGACCTGGTCGCAAGATGACACCTGGGCAAAGATCGTTCGTGAGATTGCACTTCAGGCTGGTCCGCAGGCGCGCTTGTGGCTGGACCAGTTTCCGCTGCCGGTCATGATCAACCGATATCATCGGCAGTACTATCTAAGTGCGTGTGGCCGAATACGTATCACGCTGGATTTCGATCAGCAGGTTTGGGACCAGCGATACTCACCCGCACCAAGTTTCAGGCGGCAGGCCAATTTACCTGAAACATTCGTTTTCGAGTGCAAGTTTGACCGTTATGAGCGTGAGCTTGCGTCTCGTGTCTTGCTTGGCCTGCCCATACGCGTATCACGGCATTCCAAATACATGAATGCGGTGACAGCGATCATTTGAGCTCATTATCGGGCAAAGGGCGTTAACGTCTGCTACAGCCGAGCGATAATCGCATCGGCGAATTCGTTGGTCCCCAAGCTGCCGCCCAGGTCGCCCGTTTTTTCTCCGTTTTTAAGGCAGTCGTCGTAGGCTTGCTTGATGCGCTCGGCGGCATCATCGAGACTGTTGTCACCGGAAGTTTCCGCGAGATGTCGCAGCATCATGACGGCGGACATCAGTAGCGCCAGGGGGTTGGCCTTGTTCTGCCCCGCAATGTCGGGCGCCGAGCCATGCACGGCCTCGAAAATAGCCCGGTCTTCGCCAAAGTTGGCGCCGGGCGTTACACCCAGGCCGCCGACCAGCCCGGCTGCCAGATCGCTGACGACGTCGCCGTAGAGATTTTCCAGCAGCAGCATGTCGAACTGCGTCGGATCCTGCACCATGCGCATGCACGCCGCATCGATGATTGCCGTGTCATATTCGATGTCGGGAAAGTCCTTGTGAGCTTCTTCGGCGCAGCGTAGAAACATTCCGTCGGTAAGTTTCATGATATTGGCTTTGTGAAATGCCGTAACTTTCTTGCGCCCCTTCCTGCGCGCATATTCAAAAGCCCACTTCGCGATGCGCGTGCATCCCTTTTCGGTTGCGACTTTGGTGCTTGTCACTACTCCCGGAGTAATCTCACTCTCAACACCGCTATACAGGCTTTCGGTATTTTCACGAATAACGATCAGATCGACACCGGCGTAGCGTGTCTTCACTCCTTCCAGGTTGCGCACAGGGCGGACGGCCGCGTAGAGGTCGAAGGCCTTACGCAGTTGTACGTTGACCGACTTGAAACCTTTCCCCACCGGCGTGGTGCACGGGCCCTTCAAAGCAATACCAACCTCTGCTATCGCATCGATGGTGTTCTGGGGCAATACTTCGCCTTCTGTTTCCAAAGCTGACTCGCCGGCTTTGCGATGCACCCATTCGATGTCGGCACCTGCTGCCTCGAGGATTCGAGTTACAGCAACGGTTATTTCCGGTCCGATCCCGTCTCCGGGAATCAGTACTACTTTATGTGAACTCATGGCCTTGCTCTTCAGTGTTAGGGATTGCCTGTGCGACGACTGTCGCGAAGGGCGCGGATTATAGCGAGATCGTTACAGACAAGCATCTGCAAGGGCCAAGAACTTCCCGATCACCTGTCCGAAGGCCGCAAACGCGCATTATGCCCAGGTGCCGAATTGACCAGCCGGAGGAGTCGTCGCTAGACTTCATGAAAATAATAAGCCGCTCGCGCGACTAATGAGACTGGCAAAATGGCATTACAAATACTGCGGACTAACAGGCCCGATTTGCCGGCCTGCAGCGATCCTCCATTACTGGTTTCCGGGGAAACTTCAATAATTAACGGTACTAAGCCGGCTGCGATCACTATCGGGCTCGACAGCATGCAGGGCCTGCAGGCGGCCAGAATTCTTCGCGATCGCGGCATTCCCGTTATTGGTATTGCGCGCGACCCGAATCATCATGCCTGTCGCAGCAATGCTTGCGAGAAAGTGCTGATTCTTGATACGGGCACGCGGGAATTTGTGGACGAGCTTTTGCGCATCGGGCCTGAGTTTGCTAACAAGCCGGTGCTAATTCCCTGCCAGGATTCCAGTGTGCTGATGGTGTCCCGTAATCGTGACGAACTTTCGCGTTATTATCATTTTTCGCTGCCTTCACCCGAGATAGCCGAGCAGCTGATCGACAAGGAATCCTTCTACCAATATGCCCAACAGCAAGGGCTGCCCGTGCCGGCAACCTTTTCACTTGATACGCGTGCAGATGCAGAGCAGGCTGCCGCCCGCCTGACCTACCCGTGCATGCTAAAACCCCGGGTTCGCTCGGCGACCTGGAATGAGAACTCGAAAGTCAAGGTTCTGAGGGCAGGCTCAGCCGAGGAATTGCTGCAGTTGTTCGACCGTTGCCGCGCGTGGGCGGACATATTGGTCGCACAACAATGGATTCCGGGCGGTGATTCCTGCCTTTATTCATGTAACTGCTATTTTGGTGCTGATTCAAAACCGCTTGTGACGTTTGTGGCGTGCAAACTGCGCCAGTGGCCGCCCGATATCGGCGTGAGCTGCCTGGGCGAAGAAGTTCGCAACGATGCTGTATTGCAGACCACGCTGGACTTGTTCAGCGGCATCGGCTACAGGGGCCTGGGCTATGTCGAGATGAAGCGCGATGCATTGACCGGCAAGCACTATATTATTGAACCCAATATCGGCCGTCCGACCGGACGATCGGCTATCGCTGAGGCCGGCGGCGTTGAATTACTGTATACGATGTATTGCGACACACTCGGGTTGCCGTTGCCCGAGAATCGCACGCAGCATTATGGCGGCGCCAAGTGGATCGATCTGCGTCATGATCTGCAATCGGCATTCGCCTATTGGCGCCGCGGTGACCTCACCCTGCGAGAATGGTGGCAGTCGTTCAAGGGACCGAAGGCCTATGCCGTGTTTTCCTGGCGCGATCCTGCCCCCTTTTTCTATGACCTCAAACGCGTAATACGGGAATATTTTGCCCGCGAGAAACGGCCGTGAGTGATTTATTCAAGGATCAACCCGGCGAGCGCAGCAGCCTGTTCGTTATCTGGGCGAACGGACGTCATCGCGAGCACGAAATCTTGCAGGATCTCCGCGATCGATTCGAGGTGCTGAAGGTTGTTGAGGTGAGCTGGTCGCCGGATAGAGTTGCTGAAAACTATCAGCGTTTTTATGCGGACATCGACGTGCGCGGTATTTATCATCGTTTCAGCAAAGGCACGGGGCCGTTTATTGCAATAACCCTGGTCGATCACAGCCCGGTAATGGAAGAGCGGATGACGTCGCGCGGCCCGCGCATGGTCAATGGCCGCTTTCTTGACGCCAAGACACTCTACAGAGAGTGGGCCGGTGAGTTGACGATCCATTGCACCGAGAATGCATGGGAAACCGATCGGGATGTTTTTATGCTTTTCGGTGAGGGCATGGCGGAACATCGGCTTCAGGCGGCCGAGCCCTGGTCCGGGGAAATTGGCAGACTCAAGCGAGATCTCACGGGCACCGGCGGCTGGGCATCGGAGGAAGAATTATTTGCAGCGCTCAACAGGGCGGTCGACTATGTGTTGCTAACGGTAAAGACTCAGCCGCCTTATATTGATTGGGGCGGCGAAACAAATTTGCTGGCGACCGATGGCCGCGCACTGCATACAATTTTACGGACTCGCCCGGGAGAGCCTTCGCCCAACGGCGGCACTCTGCGGCTGCGAGTAGGGGGCCGCCAGCTAAAGGTGGGCCTGCGTCATCCGGAAGACGGCTTTTTCCCGAAAGCGCTTGCCCTGCGCCTTTTAGGTTCCCGCAAGCTGGGCCCCGACGGCAGTTTCCGGCCCGGCGCACCGGAAGAATTCGGCGCGCTCGCCTACCATGAACTGGTGCACAAGCCGGCTCCTGAACCGGCCGGGCAGGAGCGCTTGTCTGCGATCGCCGAACAACTCGGCGTAGCCGGCTGGACGCCGGCGGCGCTAGCGAATGTGCAGGCGTTCCAGTCCCTGCTGCTTGCGGCCCTCCCGGAAGATATCGAAGATTTTGTGCGGCCGCTGGATGCCGCCGTTTATTTTAACCGGCCGCTTGCAGGCCTGAATTCTTCATGGCCGGTTTGCGTCGCTGACAGGGTGGTGTGCAGTCTGAGCCGATTTGTGCAGAGAGCAGTATATTTGTTGCGTAACCTGTATTGGCAGGCCCGTGATCAATTGCTGATCGTTGCGCCCGGAATCCGGGTTGTGAAACGCTGGGTAGCAGGTTGAGTCGCCAAAGCACTCAAGTTCCGTAAGTGAGCTATTGTCCCTGCACCCTTGCTTATTGATATTCCAGTCTGCGACGACTCGGCTGTTACCGTGTCCGGTATCATGGAAAACCTATTTTACTCTCTCAAGCTGGCCCTTTAGGCGAGCGACAAAAAGCATGAGTAACAGGTTATTATGATGCCGGTATGCGTCAGTGTGGCAGCGAAGGCGGCCTGTGAGCATAAATAATAATAAGGAATAGCCTTGAAGCTTTTTCTATCAATAAAATGTCTGCCAGTTTTTACGCTAGTGGCCGCATTGCTGGCCGGATGTGACTGGCTTGAAGGCGATGCGCCTGCGATGCCGCCCATGGCTGTCCAGGTGGTTAAGGCAAAGCGAACCGATGTGCCGCTGTTTTTCGAAATGGTAGGCGGCACATTGGGAAATCAGGATGTGCCTATTCGCGCTCGTGTAGAGGGGTTCCTGGAAAGCCGTGATTTCGAAGAAGGCACTTTCGTGAAAAAAGGGGACCTGCTTTACACCATCGACCCACAACCCTTTAAGGCCAAGCTGGTAGCCGCACAAAGCGAGTTAGCTGCAGCACAGACACGGTTGGCGAAGGCGCAGTCGGATCTTGCCCGGATCAAGCCGCTCGCAGAAATGAATGCAGTGAGTCAGCAGGATCTCGATAGTGCGGTGGCGCAGGAAGCCGCTTCGCGTGCGGCCGTCGAGGCCGCTGAAGCGGGGGTCGAGCTGGCAGAAATCGAGCTCAGTTACACGCGTATTCAGGCACCTATCGATGGGTTGATCGGGTTGACCAAGGCGAAGCCCGGTGAGTTCGTTGGTCGCGAGCCTAATCCAGTGGTTCTGAATACACTCTCGGATATCGATCCAATTCGGGTGCGGTTTTCCATTTCCGAGCGTGAGTATCTGACTCTCGCGCGGGGCGTGCTTCAAGAAGGCGGCCGGGAGGTCCGGGCCAATCGGGACGGTAACCCGTTGCAGCTAATTCTGGCGGACGGCACCGAATACAAGCACGTGGGTTATCTTGATGGGTCGGCGCAGTCCATCGATTCATCGACAGGCACTTTTACGCTCGAGGCAACATTCGAAAACCCTGACAGCCTGCTATTACCCGGGCAATTCGCGCGAGTGCGGGCTGAGTACACGACACTCACTAATGCTGTTGTGATTCCCCGGCAGGCCGTGGTCGAGTTGCAGGGCCGATTTCAGGTCTATGTCGTCAATGCTGACAACATCGTAGAACTCGTCCAGGTTCAGACCGGCCCGCCGAAAGGCAACGACATCGTAATCGAATCCGGGCTAAACGGCGGCGAGCGAGTGATCGTCGAGGGCGTCCAAAAGGTCAGACCAGGCATGGCTGTCGAACCGCAGCCTTTCGATCCGCCGACCGCATCGGCGCCCCTGCAGGAAACCTGACGGTAGCTGCCGGCAATGGCTGAATTTTTCGTTCGTCGTCCTATCGTTGCCATGGTGATCGCGATCATCATAGTAATCGTAGGCATCGTGTCGATGGGCAGTCTGCCCATAGCGCAATACCCGGAAATCACGCCGCCCGAGGTCTCGGTATCAGCAATCTACACCGGCGCGAATGCCGAGGTCGTCGAGCAGTCGGTGGCTACGCCGCTCGAACAGAAGATCAACGGCGTCGAAAACATGTTGTACATGAAGTCGGTCAACTCCAATGACGGACGCGTAAACCTCAGTGTTTCTTTCGAGGTGGGTTCTGACCTCGATATGTCCAACGTGCTGGTGCAGAACCGGGTGTCGGAAGCGCAGGCGACCATCCCGGAAGAGGTCAAGCGACTCGGTATAACCGTCAAGAAAAAGCTTTCGTTTCCGCTGTTACTCGTGACCGTCTATTCGCCTTCCGGACAGTACGACAATGACTTTCTCAGCAATTACCTGACCATTAACGTGCTCGACGAGATCGCGCGCATTCGCGGTGTCGGTCAGGCCGATATACTCGGTGGCAGCGAGTACGCCATGCGCGTCTGGGTAAAGCCCGACCAGCTCGCCAAGCTGGGCCTTACGGTTCCGGACATTACTCGGGCCATCCAGGAGCAAAACGTGATTGCTCCCGCCGGACAGATCGGCGGGCCGCCGGCACTCCCGGATACGCAATTCACTTACACCGTAAGAACCCGCGGCCGACTGGCCACGGCCGAAGAATTCGGCAATGTGATTGTGCGCTCCAATCCGGACGGTTCGCAGGTGCTGGTCCGGGACGTCGCTCGAGTGGAGCTCGGCACCCAAAACTACAACGCCATCAGCCGACTCAATAAGGGCCCGGCCGCTATTGTTGCTGTCTATCAGCTGCCTGGCGCGAATGGACTGGAGGTGGCCGCAGCGGTCAAGGCGGCGATGGCGGATATGGCCGAGGATTTTCCCGAGGGTCTGGATTACCGGGTCTCACTTGATACGACCCTGGCGATCGAAGCCGGTATCCGCGAAATCATCGTGACGCTGTTCCAGGCAGTCACGCTGGTTATCCTGGTGGTGTTTATATTTCTGCAGAACGCGCGCGCGACGCTTATCCCGGCGCTTGCTGTGCCGGTGTCGCTGATCGGCACTTTTGCGGTTTTTCCGCTGCTCGGCTTTTCGATCAATACCCTGTCGTTGCTTGGGCTGGTGCTTGCCATTGGTATTGTGGTTGACGATGCAATCGTCGTGGTCGAGGCGGTGACAGCCAAGATGGAGCAGGGCATGACGCCGAAAGAAGCGACCCTGTCCGCCATGAAGGAGGTTTCGGGTCCGATCGTGGCAACCTCACTGTCACTGATCGCCGTGTTCGTGCCGGTCGCGGCCATGGGCGGCATCACGGGTCGCCTGTACCAGCAATTTGCGATAACGATTGCTATCTCCGTCGCCTTGTCCTCGATCAATGCATTGACCTTGAGTCCGGCTCTTAGCGCCATGCTGTTGCGCCCGCCGGGCGAATCGAAAAGCCGTCTGCAACCCTTCTACGACAAATTCAATGCGATGTTCGAAACGGCGACGGCGGGCTACATGAAAATCACCGACCGCTTTACGCGCCGCGTGATGCTCAGTCTAGGTCTGCTGGGCGCTATTACTGTTTTGATGGCCGGATTGTTCGGCGCAGTGCCCGGGGGCTTTGTGCCGGAGGAAGATGAGGGCTATTTCCTCGTTAACGTGCAGCTACCCGATGCCGCGTCGTTGCAGCGTTCGGACAAGGCCACGAAAAAAATCGAACAGCTTTTGCTGGATACGCCGGGTGTCGATACCGTTACTGCGGTCGCGGGTTATAGCTTGCTCACCGCCTCTATCGCGCCGAACACGGCCTTTCTGTTCGTCGCGCTCGAGAACTGGGATGAGCGCAATAGTGAGGATTTGCACGTCAGGTCGATCATCAGCAGCGTCAATGCCAGGCTCGCGCGCACCGTGCCGGAAGCAATTGCCTTCGCGTTCGGACCACCCGCGATTCCGGGCCTCGGGACCGGGTCGGGGTTCAGCATGATGCTACAGGACCGCGCCGGCGGCACGCCCGCTTACCTGGCCGAGCAGGCCCAGAATTTTATCCAGGCAGCAACGCAGCGCCCTGAGATCGGCGGAATCATCACCACCTATCGTGCGAGTACGCCGCAGATATTTGCGGACATCGATAACTCGGCGGTGCTCAAACTGGGCGTCTCGCCCGCGGACGTGAACACGACGCTCGGCTCTTTCCTGGGCGGCGCCTATGTGAACGACTTCAATCGTTTTGGAAGACTGTTCAAGGTGTACGTGCAGGCCGAGCCTGAATACCGCAAAGCCGCGACCGACGTGCGTTATTACTACGTGCGCGGCAAAGAAGGCCAGATGGTGCCGCTGTCGGCGCTGGTTGCCGTGTCGCCGACGCAGGGTCCCGAATACACGAATCGCTTTAATTTGTTCCGCTCTGCCGAGCTGACTGGTTCGCCCGCGCCCGGATACAGTTCGTCGCAGGCGCTGGCAGCGCTCGAGGACGTGGCTAAACAGACTCTGCCGGGCGGAATGAGCTACGCATGGAACGCGATGAGCTACCAGGAACAGGCGGCGGCCGGCTCGGGCGCCATCGTGTTCGTTTTCGCGCTGGTGTTCGTATTCCTGATTTTGTCAGCCCAATATGAAAGCTGGTCTCTGCCGCTCGGCGTCCTCATGGGCACGCCCATCGCGATATTCGGCGCAATGGCCGGGCTTTGGCTCGCCGGCTTGTTGCTCGGTGGCTACGTGAATAATGTATTCGCTCAGATAGGTCTGGTCATGCTGATTGGCATGGCGGCCAAGAACGCGATCCTGATTATCGAATTTGCCAAGCTAAAATCCGAAGCGGGCCTGCCGCCAGTCGAGGCGGCGCTCGAAGCTGCGCGCGATCGTTTCCGGCCAATCCTGATGACGGCCTTTTCTTTTATTCTCGGGGTTCTGCCGTTGCTTGTGGCATCGGGGGCAGGCGCCGAGGCGCGTAAGGTCATGGGTATGACCGTGTTCTCGGGAATGTTGGCGGCTACCGTCATCGGCGTGATTATCATTCCCGCGCTGTATGTGTTTGTCGCAAAACTCGCCACCCGCCGTGACAAGGCTGCGAACGGAGCAGGCCGCTGATGCGCGCAGCACGCATCACATCGTGCAGCGCATTGCTGTTGTTAGCCGGTTGTATGGTCGGTCCCGACTACCAGCGTCCGGAGCTCGACCTGCCCGTTGAATTTCAGGGGACGGTTCAGGAAGGAGAGAGCATTGCGAATCTGCAGTGGTGGGAGCTCTTTCAGGACCCGCAGTTGAATGAACTGGTGCAGGTGGCCCTGGAACAGAACCGGGATTTACGCGTCGCCATCGCCCGTGTCGACGAAGCGCGCGCGAGGCTGGGCATAACGCGAGCCGATCAGTTCCCTACTCTGGATGGCGCCGCTTCGGCCAGACGGGGTAATACCGCCGAGCAGATAGTACCCGGGGTCGGAATTCAGGAGAACTATTTTCTGGGTTTATCCGCAGCCTACGAGGTCGATCTATGGGGTAAATTTCGCCGGTCTACGGAAGCCGCGCGCGCGGACCTGCTCGCAAGCGAAGACAATCAGCGGACTGTACTGATCACCCTTGTTGCTGATGTGGCGAGCGCCTATCTGTTGTTGCGCGATCTGGATGCACGTGTGCGAATCGCGGCCGACACACTGGAGGCGCGCCAAAAATCGACGCAATTGATTCAGGCGCGATTCGAAAAAGGCACGGTCCCGTTGCTGGATGTTAATCAGGCCCAGATACAGGAGGCACTGGCGGCCGCGCAGCTCGCATCGCTGCAGCGGCAGGTGTTCGAAACCGAAAACCTGCTGAATGTTCTGCTGGGCCGTAATCCGCGCCCGCTGGTTCGCGGCCGCGAGCTCAATGCGGGCATCATTTCTCCCGATGTCCCGGCGGGCTTGCCGGCCAATCTTTTGGAAAGGCGCCCGGATATCAGGGCGGCAGAGCAACGACTGGCTGCGCAGACGGCACGAATCGGCGTAGCCAAGTCACTGCGCATACCTTCCGTCTCGCTGACGGCAAGTGGCGGATTGGCCAGCAACGACCTGTCTGATCTGCTTGAGAGCGACGCAAAGCTGTGGGGCGTCGGCATCGATATCCTCGGCCCGATTTTCGATGCGGGTAAGCGGCGCAGCCAGGTCGAGGTGGAACTCGCACGCACTGAACAGGCACTGAACCAATACGAACAGTCGATTTTGCAGGCCTTGCAGGAAGTCGAAGATGCCCTTGCGGGTGTGCGTTGGTATCGTGAAGAGCGGATAGCACGCGATTTCCAGGTGGAGGCCGCGCAGAGCGCGAGCAATCTGTCCTGGGCGCGTTACGACGGCGGCGTCACAAGTTACCTGGAAGTTCTCGACTCTGATCGTTCGCTATTCAATGCGCAGCTCGAGGCATCGCAGGTGAGGCGATTGCAGTTGACAGCGATCGTGCGGCTTTACCGGGCACTCGGAGGCGGCTGGGTAACGGTAGCGCAATAACTAGCGCGTGTAATCAGGAAGCAGCCGATTGTTGTGCAACAGGCGTCGGAACCAGACGTGCATGCCGATGCCGCGCGCGGCCATGAACAGCATCAGCGCCAGCCACAAGGCATGGTTGCCCCAGTCCCGGAACAAATACCAGCTCGGCAGAAATACCAGTGCGGTTGAACTGAACATCACGATGCGCATCTCTTTCGCCCGAGTAATGCCGATGTAGACGCCGTCATATAAAAAGCACCAGGCACAGATCAACGGCGCTGCAATCAACCACGGCAGATAGGTATTTGCCGTCGCCCTGATTTCCGGAAGATCACTAAGCGTCGCGATTATGGAGTCGCCCGCAAACAGGTAAAGCATGCTAAACAGGCTCGCGAATATGCCGGTCCACAGCAGTGAGCCCGCGACAGCCTTCTCAAGGCCAGGCCGGTCACTAGCGCCAATTGCTTTGCCTGTCAAAGCCTCGGCAGCGTGCGCTATCCCGTCCAATGCATAGGCCATGAAAAATATAAAGTTCATCAACAAAGCATTCGTGGCCAGCACGACATCGCCGAGCCTCGCGCCTTGGGCCGTAATGAAACCGAAGGTAAACATCAGCGCCATACTCCGAAGGAACAAGTTGGCATTGATGCTGAACAACGGCAGGTAGCGTTTCAGCTCACGGTAGTGGTCGAATCTCCAGACCGGCTTATGAGCGCCCAGTTCGGCACGGACGAACACGAGGCCTAAGGAGAGCCCGGTATATTCGGCGAGCACGGTCGCGAGCGCCACACCGGTAACGGTCATGTCGAGGCCCACCACGAACCAGAGATCCATCAGCACATTGCTGATATTGACGGTGAGCATGATGAGCAAAGGGCCCCGGGCATTTTGCATGCCGAGCAGCCATCCGACTATGACGAAATTGGCCAGCACAGCCGGTGCGCTCCAGATACGGATATCGAAGTAATCGCGCGCGAGTTGTGCGGTTTCTTGCCCCGGGGCCAGAATCCATAGGCCCAGCTCTCGCAGCGGCCACTGCAGGAGGAGTAAAAGGCAGGCGAGTCCGGCAGCGATCACCAGGGGTTGCGCAAGACTTTCGGTGATGCGGGCATGATTGCGCGACCCGTATGCCTGTGCGGTCATGCCGGTCGTGCTCATGCGAAGAAAGTTGAGCCCGTAAAGCGCGAAACTGAAGATCGTGGTATTGGCCGCTACCGCAGCAAGATAATTGGGCCTGTCGAGGTGTCCCATCACCCCCGTATCTACGAGCCCCACCAGCGGCAGGGATATGCCCGACAGCATCATGGGCAGCGCTATGGCCCATATCGCGCGGTGGTTGTAGCCGTTGGCCGGTTGATTCATTTGCGGGGTAAACCTTTTGCCTGCTGAGGCGTTAATGTCTGTGCTAGCTGTTCTAAATACGGTATAAGGTGCCCCGCACAGCGGTGCTAGAGACTCGGCTTGTCAAAGGAGTGATTATGGCTATCAGACGTCTTCAATATAAGACCACATATACCGCATTGCTGGTATGTGGCGGTATTCTCTTGTCTTCCTGCACGACGCTCGACCCGTACACGCGGGAAGAGAAAACCAGCAACGCCGCCAAAGGCGCGGCGATCGGCGCGGCAGCCGGCGCGGCCGTCGGGTTGATCACCGGGGATAACTCCGCAGAGCGGAAAAAGCGTGCGCTGATTCTGGCGGGCGTAGGCGGCATTGCCGGTGGCGGCGTCGGCTATTACATGGATCAGCAGGAAATGAAGCTGCGCCAGAAGCTGGAAGGAACGGGCGTCAGCGTTACACGCCTGGGCGACAACATTACGTTGAATATGCCGGGCAACGTGACCTTTGCTGTCGATTCGTCAGACATCAGTGCGAGTTTTTATCCTGTACTGGATTCGGTTGCGCTGGTGCTTAATGAATTCGACAAGACCCTCGTAGAGGTAGCAGGTCATACCGACAGCACCGGCAGTGAGTCCTACAATCAGTCGCTGTCGCAGAAACGTTCGGGCAGCGTTACGGCGTATCTGACTTCTCGCTCGGTGCGTTCGGACCGACTGATTTCCGTAGGCGCCGGTGAAACGCGTCCGATTGCGACCAACGACACAGCAGCCGGCCGGCAGCAGAACCGACGGGTAGAGATAACGATCGTGCCTATCACGACCTGATTCGGCAGTGATTGGCTCATGATCTTGCGCCCAATAAAAAGCCCCGCTTCTGCGGGGCTTTTTATTGGGCCGGCGCGCTAGCCTTAGTCAGCCGATACCGCGCTACGCAACTTCTTGATGGCATTGTTTTCTATCTGCCGAATACGTTCGGCAGAAACGCCAAATTTGTCAGCCAATTCTTGCAGCGTCGTTTTTGACTCGGACAGCCAGCGGCATTCGAGGATTTCACGGCTGCGTTCATCAAGCGTTTCCAGTGCATCGCTCAGTGAATCACTGGCCTGGCTGCTCCAGTCATCTGCTTCCAGCGCATGGGCCGGGTCGCTATCGGGGCTGGGCAAATACAATGCCGGCGAGTAAGGGGCGTCTTCGTCATCAGCCGCCGTCACGTCAAATGCGACATCATAAGAGTAAAGGCGCTGTTCCATCTCGGTAACTTCGCGCTCACTGACGCCCAGGTCATTTGCAACCGCGGCAGTTTCTTCTCGCGACAGCCAGCCCAGATGATTCTTAGCCTTGCGCAAATTAAAAAACAGTTTCCGCTGTGCCTTGGTGGTGGCAACTTTAACGAGTTTCCAGTTTTTGATAACGAATTCGTGAATTTCCGCACGAATCCAATGAACCGCAAACGATACCAGGCGCACACCGACATCCGGATCAAAGCGCTTGACCGCCTTCATGAGCCCTATGTTGCCTTCCTGGATCAGGTCTGCGAGCGGCAGGCCATAGCCGGTGTAGCCGCGGGCGATATGCACGACGAAGCGCAACTGGGAGATGACCAGCTGGCGAGCGGCCTCGAGGTCATTGTTTTCGACCAGCCGGCGGGCCAGAGCCTGTTCGGTTTCTTTATCAAGTATCGGCAGCGCATTCACAGTCTGGATGTAGCTGTCCAGGCTGCCTGTCGGTCCGGCGAGAACCAGATCGTACTGCGATGCTGTTAAAGCTTGATTCATACAAAAACACCTCTCGTTCGGGGCGGGGATTTTAGCACTCCGGGTATTAGAGTGCTAATAGCGGGGCAGGTTCCCCGTGAAAGAAGGTATTTAGTCTTTAAAAACAAGAACTTGCTATTTTGGCTGGATGGCGGCCAGGTGCCTGGAGACGGCTGTCCAGGCCCCGCCCCAGCCGGAGAGCACACCGCCGCCGACGATAGCCGCTATCGTTTGCGGGTCCAGCCCGAGCAGATTGATGTCAGATTCGTAGAGCCCGATGAGTCTCTCGAGCGGACTCGACAGCAGCCAGCCCCCTGCGACCAGCAGGAACAGGGCAATCATGCTGCCGAGGAAACCGTACCAGAGTCCGACATAAAGAAACGGCCGGCGTACAAAGCCGTCGCTGGCACCCAACAATTTCAAAACTTCTATTTCGACGCGGCGGTTCTGAATATCCAGCCGAATCGTATTGCCGACGATAATTATCACGGCTGCGATCAGTAGTATCGATGCGATCACGACTACACGGTTCATAAAATCCAGGATTGCGTTCAGGCGTTCAACCCACAGCGTATCGATTTTCACCATGTCAACTTCGGTCCGAGCGACCAGCTTATCCGCCAGATCCGCAAGTGCCGCTGCCTCGGCCGTCTCGGCCGGCCGAACGACCAATGTATGCGGCAGCGGGTTGCTGCCCAGCGCGTCGAGAACGTCTCCCAGACCGGATGACTCCCGAAAGTCCAGCAGAGCGCTTTCTGCTGCGATCAACTTGACTGCCGCGATATCGTCAGCTGCCTGCAATTCTTTCGCGAGCGACTGTGCTTGAGCCAGATCCGTGCCCGGCACCATGTAGATTGAAAAGTCGCGGGCGCTTTCCCAGCTGCCGGCCAGGTTGCGGGCATTCTGAATCATGATGTTCAACGAACCGGGCAGCGCAAGCGCGATACCTATGACGGCGACGGTAAGAGCTGTTGCTATGGGGTTGTCCGCCAGTGCAAATACTGTATCCCGGCAGTTTCGATAGTGCAGCTGACCCCAGCGTGTGAGCTGATTCATCGGGCTGTGTTGTTTGTTGCGCGCCATATCGGTAATTCAGCTAAAAGATGAGGGCATCGGTTGCGGGATCTATCAGCTCGCCATTACCGAGCTGCAGACGTCGTCCTCTAACCTTGTTCAGCAGATTGAGGTCGTGGGTTGCGATCAGCATCGTGACACCGATTTCGTTGAAGCGACCGAACAGCTTCATGATTTCCAGCGATAGCCAGGGGTCAAGGTTGCCCGTAGGCTCATCAGCGATGAGCAAACGAGGCCGAGCGACCACGGCGCGCGCAATCCCGATGCGTTGTTGCTCGCCGGTCGATAGCATGCCCGGCAGCAACTTTTCCTTTTTAAGCAAGCCCACCTGATCGAGCGCCGCCCGCACGCGGCGGGGAATTTCACGGTCGCTGACGCCGGCTATGACCAAGGGCAGCGCAACGTTATCGAATGCACTGCGGTCCGCCAGTAGCTTGTTGTCCTGAAAAACGATCCCTATCTGGCGACGGTGAGCCGGCACCTGCCGTTTGCTCAGACGCCCTACATTGACGCCGTCAACGAAAACCTGCCCGCGCGTGGGTATCTCGATATGGGCGATTAGACGCAGCAAGGTGCTTTTGCCTGCACCTGAAGCGCCGGTGAGGAAAACCATTTCACCGCGGTCCACTTCAAACGACAGGTTACGCAAGGCGTCGCCTGTCCCCTGGTAGCGTTTGCTTACGTTGTCGAAGCGAATCATTGCGCTTAAGGTTGCCCTGATTAATGCCTTACGGCAAATCTTCCGGTGACGTATCGAGTAATGCGTCTACGAAACGCGTGGCATCGAACGGTGCCATGTCGTCGGCCTCTTCGCCAATACCGATAAACCGGTACGGAACATTCAGGCGATCGGCAATGGCGAGCAGAATGCCGCCACGTCCGCCGCCGTCGAGCTTGGTCATGGTGATGCCGCTCAGTCCCACCGCCTGGTTAAACTGCACAGCCTGGTTAAGTGCGTTTTGTCCCTGGCCCGCATCGAGGACCAGCATGATTTCATGGGGAGCCGACTCGTCATGCCGTCCGGCTACGCGCACCACTTTTTGGAGTTCGCGCATCAGGTTGTCCTGATTTTGCAGTCGTCCCGCGGTGTCGGCGAGCACGACATCGATGTTCCGTGACCTTGCGGCCTCGATGGCATCAAAAATGACCGCGGCGGGATCCGCCCCCGGTGCCTGACTGACGACGGGCACTCCGTTTCGTTCTCCCCATGCCTGCAACTGCTCTGTCGCAGCCGCGCGATACGTATCGCCCGCCGCCAGGATAACGGACCGACCCTCCAGTCGAAGCCGATGCGCCAGTTTGCCTATGGTCGTGGTTTTGCCCGAGCCGTTAACGCCGACGAACAGGATGACGAAAGGTCGGCGATCGGCCGCTATCGTCAGCGGGATGGCCACCGGTTGGAGGATATCCAGCAACTCGCCCTTCAGCGCTGCCAGCAAACCTTGACTGTCATCGGCGGCTATTTTCTTGGCCCGTTTACGCAGTCCGTCCATAATTCGCTGGGTCGTATCTACCCCGACATCGGCCAGTAGCAGCTGCTCTTCGATTTCTTCTTGGAGTTCATCATCCAGACCACGCCCTGAAAACCAGTTCAGTGAACCCAGCCCGAGACCTTTGCCCTTGTTAAGGCGTTGCTTCAGGCGGGTGAAAAAGCCTTGTTTGGCGGCAGGATTTTCGGCGGCTTTGTCTGTTGGATTATTCATTAGCGCGCATGGTAGCCGAATTGATAGCGTCAACATATCCCGCTGCCGTAGATTGCAAACCTCGGCTATGCTTATCGCAGCAGATCGGGGAGACCTATGCCAGGCCGCATAAAAAGCAAGCGAAACGCGCAGGTGAGAATTATCGGTGGCCGCTGGAAGGGCCGGCGGATTCCCGTCTACGGCGACGGTGTCCGTCCTACGGGTGACCGCATTCGCGAGACCCTGTTCAACTGGCTGGCTCCGCACATCCGTGGTGTCCGTTGTCTTGACATGTATGCCGGTACGGGTGCTCTTGGCATCGAGGCATTATCGCGAGGGGCTGGCGCAGTTGTGTTTATAGAGAAAAACCCCCGAGTAGCGCAGCTGTTGCGGGAGACGCTGGCCACCCTTGATGGCGAGGGCGCAGAAGTTGTAACGGGGAACGCGGCCAGCGCTCTGAAGGCGCTGTCCGGGCGCTTCGATCTCGTTTTTCTCGATCCGCCATTCGACGGTCCGCGATTGCAGGATTTGTGTACACTGCTGGAAAAATCGGATGTATTGGCAAAGACTGCGCTTATATATATGGAAATGGATAAGCATCAGGCTCTGCCAGAGTTACCTTCCGGTTGGTTGACAGAAAAGGAACGAATAGCGGGGCAGGTGCGTTATGTGCTTGCGAGCAGAACAGCAGCAGTAAGCGAATAAGGAGGATCGTCATGGCAGCGGGCGCCCTGTATCCTGGGACTTTCGACCCCTTTACCAACGGCCACGAAGAAATGGTGCGCCGTGCGGCCGGCCTGTTCAGCCGGGTTATCGTGGCGGTTGCTGCCAGCTCGAAGAAGCAGCCTGTCTTTGACCTGACCAGGCGCATCGAGTTGATCAACGCTGTCGTGAGCGACCTCGATAATGTTGCCGTTGTCGGTTATGAAGGCTTAACTGTAGAAGTTGCACACAAGCATGACACCAAAGTGATTATCCGTGGTCTGCGAGCGGTAAGCGATTTCGAGTACGAGTTTCAGCTGGCAACGATGAATCGGCACCTTGCCGGCGATGTTGAAACTGTATTTCTAACGCCGACTGAAGAATTCATGTTTGTGTCGTCGACGCTGGTACGCGAGATAGCGGCACTCGGAGGCGATGTGTCCGCCTTCGTTCACCCGGCTGTCAATCAGGCGTTGCTGGATCATTTTAGTGTGTAGCGACCTGCTCAAATTATGTGCAGAAAGTCGTGGAGATTTTGTTTGAGCGGCAAATTGTGCCAGCCCGTGACTTAAAGGGGCGCCGAATGAAAAAACTGAAAAACGAAAAAGAGCTGGTAAAGAAGGCAATCGAACTGGGTTGCGCTTACGGCGAGAAACGCGGTGCCGTCGAGTTTGAAGCGACCGACTCGGCCAACGAGAAACTTGAGTATATTTATCGCCTTTTGGTGCATGACAAGCTTATACAGCCGATGCCTGAAGACCAGGTCTCGCAGCAGTCCATTCGGCACAAACTGGCAATCTGGGCATCGAAGCAGAAGTAGTGAAGAACAGCTCAGCGGCTATCCTGGTAAGTTTTCGCGCGGGCAGGTTTTGAGGGAATTATTGTATGACCATAAGGTTTGCCCGACTAGTCTTCGCGACGTTGCTGTTATCCGTTCAGTTCGGTTGTGCGGCTCGCGCACCTGCGCCGGGGCAGGCGGCTATCGCCAGCGCCGACCCGCTCGCAACGGCAGCAGGGATGGAGATTCTGGAGCAGGGCGGCAACGCATTCGACGCTGCCGTCGCCGTCGCAGCGGCACTCGGTGTGGTCGAGCCTGCAGCTTCGGGTTTCGGCGGCGGTGGCTTTTTCCTGCTCTATATCGCGGATAAAGACGAGTACCGCTTTATCGATGCCCGCGAGAAGGCGCCTCTGAAGGCAACCCGCGACATGTACCTGGACGAAGACGGCCGGCCCTTAGCCCGGGCTTCAACGGACGGAGCGCTTGCAGCAGGCATTCCCGGTGAACCGGCAGGTATGGTTTATCTGAGCGAAAATTTTGGCGACCTGCCGCTCAAAGCGGCCCTGGCACCTGCGATTCGCTATGCGGAAGAAGGCTTTGTGATGAGCCGGCGGGCGCAGCTGGGACTTAAGTTTCGCAAGAGTTCTTTGCTGGGCGATAACGCGTTTTCCGAGGTTTTCTATCCCAACGGCACGATTCCTGAAGTGGGGGATGTGATCCGCCAACCGGATCTGGCCGCCACGATTCGGCGTTTCGCTGCCGCTGGTTTCGACGGCTATTATGCGGGCGAGACGGCGGATTTGCTGGTCAGCGGCGTGCAGCAGGCCGGCGGTATCTGGACTCACAATGATCTGCAGGCTTATAGCGTGACGGAACGCGAGCCGCTGATCGCCAGTTACGCTGATATGCGCGTCGTGACAGCGCCACCGCCGTCATCCGGTGGCATTGCTCTCGCGCAGATGTTTAATATCCTGTCCGGCTATGAACTGGCGGCGATGAGTATCGCGCAGCGCGACCACCTGCTCGTCGAGGCGATGCGCCGTGCCTACCGTGATCGGGCGTTGTATCTGGGCGATGCGGATTTCGTGACCATACCCGTGGCCATGCTGATCAGCCCGGAGTACGCAGCCGGTCAGCGCGTATCGATTCGGGCCGACCGGGCCACCGACAGTAATCACCTGGCCGGTATCGAGCCGGATGGCAGCGAAGGCGCGCAGACCACACATTTTTCGATTATCGATGCAGCCGGCAACCGTGTTGCCGCGACCATCACCGTCAACACCTGGTACGGTTCCGGATTCATGCCGCCCGGCACGGGCGTCATCCTCAATAACGAGATGGATGATTTTTCGATCAAACCGGGCGTGCCGAACGAATTCGAATTGATCGGTGACGAGGCGAATGCGGTCGCACCGGGCAAACGGCCTTTGTCCAGCATGACGCCCAGCTTTCTGGAATCCGATCGCGGCATCGCCATTGTCGGTACGCCGGGCGGTAGCCGCATCATTACCATGGTTTTGCTGGCTGCGCTCGAATGGCAGCAGGGTGCCAGCGCCGCTGACATGGTGGCCATGAAGCGCTTCCATCATCAGTATCTCCCCGATGTCATCAACTACGAGCCCGGGGCATTTAGCGACGAAGAAATCGCCAGGCTCCAAAGCCTGGGACATAGCCTGTCATTGTCCAGGCGTCCGTTCGGCAACATGAACGTGGTCACATGGGACTATGCCGACAACAAGGTCGAATCGGCGACTGATCCGCGCGGTGAAGGTGAAGGCCGAGTTTACTAGCCTGCTCAGCGCTGGCAGGTCCGGCAGTAGTACGTTGCCCGCTGGCCCTGGACGACTCTGCTGATTTCGTTGCCACATTGCACGCACGGCAGACCGTCGCGCTCATACACAGTCAGTTGTTGCCGAAAGTAACCGGGTTTGCCGTCGCCCCCACGATAATCACGCAGCGTTGTTCCACCTTGTCGAATCGCGTCCTGCAGAACCGTTTTTATCTCGTTGCTTAGCCGGTCCAGGCGCGCCGCAGCGATTCGCCTGGCTGCGCGAGCGGGGTGTATGCCGGCTCTGAACAAAGCCTCGTTCGCATAGATGTTGCCTACGCCTACGACGACTTTGCCATTCATGATGTGCTGTTTGATTGCAATTTTGCGGTTGCGTGTCGTTTGCCGCAGGTAGTCTCCGCTGAATTCGGCTTCGAGCGGCTCCGGGCCGAGCTCAGCCAGCAGCGGATGTTTATGGGGCTGCTTGCCGGCCCACAGGAACGAACCGAAGCGCCGCGGATCATTAAACCGCACGATATCGCCGCTGTTAACGACGATGTCGAAGTGGTCGTGTTTTTCGGGCGGCTCGTCGGCGCTGACGATGCGCATGCTGCCGGACATGCCGAGGTGGATGATGGCGGTGCCGGCACTTGTATCCAGCAGCAGGTACTTGGCGCGACGGCGCAGCGTATGAACAATCTGACCAGCCAGCTGCGTTTCGATGCCGCTCGGCACGGGCCAGCGCAGGCGGCGCTCGCGCACAGTGACCGCGCTGATCGCAGCGCCTTCGAGCGCAGGTGCTATGCCTCGGCGGGTTGTTTCGACTTCAGGCAGTTCGGGCATGGTTTGTGACGCGGTACAAAAAAGCGGAAAAAATCTTATTTAACATCAGTGTCCTGCAGCGGTAGCAATTGATTTGTACCTGTTTGGACCCCAAATAGAAGGCTAGTGACTTTAAGCTGACTGGTGCTTTGGTTATAGTCATTCGTCAGTCTTGCAAGGATAACTTTCTCAGCGCATGGAAAACTACTTTTACGGCATACTCGATCTGAGTTTCTGGCAGTACGTTGGTCTGTCGGTAGCCAGCTTTATGATTTCGATGATGAGCATCACGCTCTACCTGCATCGTGATCAGGCTCATCGTGCCATTGATCTGCATCCGATCCTCAAGCATTTCTTCCGTTTCTGGCTGTGGGTTAATTCCGGCGCCATGACGGACGAATGGGTCGCGGTGCATCGCAAGCACCATGCCATGTGCGAACGCGAGGGCGACCCGCACAGCCCGCAGGTTTTCGGCATACGCAAAGTATTGCTCGAGGGCGCGGAGCTCTACCAGGCGGAAGCCGCCAATGCGGAGACTGTAGCCAAGTATTCGCGCGGTACACCCCAGGACTGGATAGAACGCAACCTCTACAAGCGCTTCCGCAACGGCGGGATCTGGCTGCTGGTTATCGGCAGTCTGTTGCTGCTCGGTGGGCCGGGTATCATTTACCTGGGAATACAGCTGATTGCCATGCCCGTAATGGCCGCCGGCATTATTAACGGTTTGGGTCACTTCAGTGGTTATCGTAACTTCGAGTGTGATGATGCTTCGACCAACCTGACACCGATCGCGGTCATTATCGGCGGCGAAGAACTGCACAACAATCATCATGCCTTTCCGACCTCGGCCAAATTTTCGGTGCGCCCCTGGGAGTTCGATATAGGCTGGATGTATATTTGTATTTTTCGGGCACTGGGCCTCTGCGAAGTTCGGCGCCTTGCGCCCAAGCCCCGGGTCTCCAGAAGCCGTCACGTCGATTTGCAGACCCTGCAGGCCGTGCTCGTCAATCGCATGCACGTTCTGCGTGAGTACACCAACCGCGTTACTCTGCCGGTATTGAAAACCGAGCGTCTGGCTGAGCATCGCAATGAAATGCTGGCAAAAGCGCGTCGACTTTTCGTGGCGCGCCCGGAGACACTTGATGCTGTTGCTCACGGCCGCCTGAAGAAGGTGCTGGACAATAACCAGAAGCTGAAAAAGGTGCATGAATACCGCGAGAAGCTGGTAAAGATCTGGGAGCAGGCCAACGTCAGCAATGAGCAGCTGGTAGAGCAACTCAAGGAGTGGTGCGCAGAGGCCGAGGCCAGCGGCATACATTCACTCGAGGAGTTCTCGGAGCGTCTGCGTGGATATATATTGCCGCCTGCGGTCGCGGCGTAGCAGTTGCCCAGAAACTTCACAGGTCTTACTTTGTATTAAAAAGCCCGGTCATGTGCCGGGCTTTTCTTTGCCCGGCTGGCGCATTGACGTGGGCTGTCAATTTTGCCGGGAAAGCGGTGCTTTCCCGGCATAAATTCGACCGTCTATCCATTCAGCTCGACTGCGTGCGAGCTGAATGGATGGTCTCATTTAAAATAAACCGCCTGACGGCGGTTTTAAAATTCCTTAACGCTGCAAAGCATCCCTTGCTACTTGATCTTCGCTTCCTTGTAGATCACGTGTTTCCGAACAACAGGATCGTATTTCCTGACTTCCATTTTCTCCGGATGCAGCCGCTTATTTTTGTCCGTGGTGTAGTAGTGACCGGTACCGGCCGACGATACTAACTTGATCTTGTCTCGCGCTGATTTACCCATTGTCCTAGACCTTGACGCCGCGGGCGCGAATGTTAGCTAACACTTTATCGATGCCCTGCTTGTCGATAATGCGCAGGCCCTTCTGCGACAGCCGCAGCTTGACGTAACGCTGCTCGCTTTCCACCCAGATTTTCTTGCTGTGCAGATTGGGCAGGAAACGGCGACGCGTCTTGTTATTGGCGTGCGACACATTGTTTCCGGACATCGGACGTTTTCCGGTGACCTGACAGACGCGGGACATGGCGGACCTCAAATAAATCAGTAATTTAGCACCGCGAATAGCGGTGGGAGCCGCGTTTTATACCAGTACCGGAGCTAACTGGCAAGGGTTCGGGCGAAGCTTCTTGTCTGCAGAGGCCCGGCAGCGCCGATTCGGCCCGGTGCGCTGCGCTACAGCATGCCCCGGCTGGCGAGTGACACACAGGCGTTATCGCCGATCACAAAATGGTCCAGCAGCCTTACGTCCACGAGTTCGAGGGCGTCGCGTATGCGCCGGGTAATAAGCTGGTCTGACTGGCTGGGTTCGGCAATTCCGGAAGGGTGGTTGTGGGCCAGGATAACGGCCGCCGCATTGCGTGCCAGGGCCTGTTTGACGATTTCGCGCGGGTAAACGGCCGCCGCGTCGATCGTGCCGCGGAATAATTCATCGAAGGCCAGCACCCGGTGGCGGTTATCCATGAAGAGGCAGCAGAAGACTTCGTGCGGCCGATCGCGCAGCGATGCCAGCAGGAATTCGCGGCTATCGGCCGGCGAGCCGATGGTGACACCCGGCCGCAGTCTGGCGCGCAGGTAGCGCCCGCCGCATTCGCGGGCGGCAAATAAAATGGCGGCTTTGGCGCTCCCGATGCCGCGTATCGCAGTCAGCTCAGCGGTCGTGGCGTTCAGGGTTCCGCGAATACCGTCGAAGTTGTGTATCAGGGCCCGGGCGAGGTCGACCGCCGACATACCGCGCGCACCGTGACCCAGCAGTACGGCCAGCAGTTCCGCATCGGACAGCAGGCCGGCCCCGCCGTTCAGCAGTTTCTCGCGCGGCCGATCGTCAGCCTTCCACTGGCAAATATGTGCTCTGCTCATGTTGACTATTCTCGGTGAGCTGCGGGGCGGCGCCGACCGCCAAAAGTTGCGAGAGTCGCGACAAAGCACCCTGATCTTTGCGATTTGGGTTAATCTAGCCCTCGATTATCAACATCCACACCGTCTTGCGGCTTTCTCTATGAGTGACCTCAACGGCCGGCGAGTGCTGCTCGGAGTGACCGGCAGCATCGCTGCATACAAAAGTCCCGACATCGTCAGGCGCCTGCGTGATCAGGGTGCCGAGGTGCGTGTCGTGCTGACCGCCAGCGCCGAGAAACTGGTTTCGCCGACCGTCTTTCAGGCCGTCTCCGGCGAACCCGTGCGCGGCGATATCTGGGATCAGCAGGCCGAAGCGGCGATGGGTCACATTGAACTGGCCAAATGGGCCGATCAGGTCCTGATAGCGCCGGCTACTGCAAATCTGATCGCGCAACTCGCCGCAGGTTCTGCCGAGAACCTGCTTACGACCATCTGCCTCGCAACCGAGGCTCCCATAGCGCTTGCGCCGTCGATGAATCAGGCGATGTGGAACGATGCCGCTACGCAGGCCAATTGCGATCTGCTGCGCAAACGCAACATTATTTTCATTGGCCCCGATGTGGGTTCGCAGGCCTGCGGTGACAGCGGGCCCGGCCGCATGTCAGAACCGGTCGATATCGTCAGCAAGTTGTCCCGTGGCGGCCAGAAAGGGCCGCTCGAGGGGCTCAGGGTTATGGTGACAGCGGGTCCGACGCGTGAAGCAATCGATCCGGTGCGGTTCGTGAGTAATCGCAGCTCCGGGAAAATGGGTTTTGCGGTCGCGCGCGCGGTGGCTGATGCCGGCGCAAAAGTCACGTTGATCGCCGGTCCCGTTAACCTGCCCACCCCGCCGGGTGTCGAGCGCATCGACGTAGAAAGTACACAGCAGATGTTCGACGCTGCCATGCAGCGCATAGAAGGTATCGATATTTATGTCGGGGCCGCAGCCATTTCTGATTACCGACCGGCCACGGCAGCAGCGCAGAAAATCAAGAAATCTGCGGATACCTTCGTGCTCGAGATGGTCAAGTCGCCCGACTTGCTGGCGACCATAGCGGCGCTCGATGAGGGACCGTTTACGGTGGGTTTTGCGGCCGAGACCGAAAAGCTGGAGCAGCATGCAACCGACAAGCTCAACCGCAAGAACCTCGACATGATTATCGCCAATCTCGTCGGTGAGAATTTATGTTTCGATGCGGATGACAATGAAGTGGTGGTCTTGTGGCAAGACGGGCGGCAGCCGCTGCCGAAACTTTCCAAGCCGGAGCTGGCCCGCCAGCTCGTCGATGTGATTGCCGGACGTTACCGGCATGCACTCGCGACACGGTAATTTTAATTAGCAAAACTGAAACTTGAACGGAGTGCAGCCTTGAGCCGACGGACTTTTCAACTCAAGATACTTGACCCGCGCGTGGGTAATGAGATTCCAATGCCGGAGCATGCTACTGATGGCTCCGCTGGCGTCGACTTGCGGGCCTGCCTTGACGAGACGCTGGTGTTAGGGCCCGGCCAGACGGAACTTGTTCCGACCGGCATGGCCATTCATATCGAAGACCCGGGCCTGGCGGCAATGATATTGCCGCGCTCCGGGCTCGGGCATAAGCACGGCATCGTGCTCGGCAATCTGGTTGGCTTAATTGATTCCGACTATCAGGGGCAGTTGTTCGTGTCTTGCTGGAACCGCGGCAGCGAAACTTTTGAGCTGGAGCCGGGCACGCGACTTGCGCAACTGGTTGTTGTTCCCGTCGTGCAGGCCGATTTCGAGGTCGTCGAAGAGTTTTCAGCCAGCGAGCGCGGCGAGGGCGGTTTCGGCCACACCGGGCACGGCTAGCTACTTTGGTCGACTAGTTGTTGTTGGCGGTTCGCAGTTCTTTGAAGCGCGTAATGTCGGCCTCGAACTTCGCGACCAGCTCTTCCTGCTCCGCTATTGATTTGGCCAGGTTCTGCTCATAGAGCATGATTGAATCCAGCGTATCAGACAGTTCGCGCGCCAGTTTTTCATCGATAGGCTTGGCATTCGGGTCATCGCTGTAGGGACTGTAGCGTTTTGCCTCGTGCTCCAGTTTCAGCAGTTTTTCGCGCAGGTTGTCCAGGTAGATCTGGATCACCCGCATCTGGCCGTCGACCAGCTCGACGCGGCGGTCACGCAGCGCCTCGATTTCTTCCACCGACAGGTAGGTGCTGAGCAATACCCGGTCGCGCAGCAGCGCTTCTTCACGTTCCTTTGCCAGTGCTTCGCGCTCGGCACGCTGCTGTTCCTGGGCGGCCAGCTCCTCTTCGGATTGCTTACCGGTGATCTTCGCGACCGTGACCCCTTGATCGTTCAGAATGCTCAGGTCCTTGTCGGCATATTCGGGTGGAACGCGATCGCCGTAGTGGGTCACGCCGTTCTCATCGGTCCAGCGATAGGTGCGCAAATCGCCCGCCAGAGTCGCCGATGCTGCGCCCAGCAAAATCAGTGTGGTTAGCAACTGTGAAATCTTCATGCGCCTTATCCCGTTTGATTACGTGCCCGCGTTGTCCGGTCTCGCTTGCCGGCATTCCACGGTCGTGGATTCAATTATGGTGCGCAGGAAAGGTGCGAACTGTGAACCAGGTCAGGTTTGAGCTGAAAAAAGGTTTGTTCAGTATGCGGTCAACAGCCGTAGCGATCGCGGTAGTCGAGCACGGAAGCCAGTAAACCCGAGGCTTCCGGGCTGCTTTTGAGGTGGTCTATCAGGTCTTTGAGCCGGATGATGCTGAATACCGGCAGGCCGTGCTGTTGCTCAAGCTCCTGCACCGCCGACAGCTCACCGGTGCCCTTTTCCTGGCGATCGAGCGCTAGCAGCACGCCTGCGACTTTGCCGCCCGCAGATGCGATGATTTCAATGGCCTCCCTGACGGCCGTGCCGGCCGTAATGACATCGTCGACGATCAGCGTCCGGTCGCTGACGGGGGCGCCGACTATGTTGCCGCCTTCGCCGTGTGCCTTGGCTTCTTTGCGGTTGAAGCTATAGGGAACATTGCGATCGTGGTGATCGGCAAGCGCCGCCGCAGTGAGCGCGGCCAGCGGAATCCCCTTGTAGGCCGGGCCGAAGATGGTTGTGAAGTTGATTGCAGACTCAACCGCAGCGGCCGCATAACAACGCGCGAGGGTTGCGGCAGCCTTGCCGGTGGTGAACATCCCGGAGTTGAAAAAGTACGGGCTTATGCGCCCCGACTTCAGTTTGAATTCGCCGAATTTGAGTGCGCCGACTTCCAGCGCGAGGGTGATGAACTCTTTTTTATAGTCTTGCATACAGGCCTGCTTCGTTTGGGTGATACGCACTAACAAGGCTGCTAGAGTATCGCACACCTCGAAGCTTTGGGATGTCGCAATCGATGCGCATAGTCAGTCTTAATGTAAATGGAATTCGCGCGGCCGCGCGCAAGGGTTTTTTTGACTGGCTGCCGCGCCAGTCAGCGGACGTCTTCTGTCTGCAGGAAGTCAGGGCGCAGCCCGAGCAGATAACCGACCCGGTTTATTCGCCGAACCGCTACCACGTTTTCCATGAAGTTGCGGAGCGGAAGGGCTATAGCGGAGTTGCATTACTCAGTAAACAAGAGCCTGATGACCTTATTCGTGGTTTTGGTTCCGCAGAGTTCGACGCTGAGGGCCGTTATATCGAAGCCCGCTTCGGGAAGCTCAGCGTGGTATCCGTTTACATGCCTTCAGGCTCTTCGAGTGAAGACCGGCAGGCGGCAAAGTATCGGTTTATGGAAGAGTTTACCGAGCACATGCGCGCCGTTCGAGCCTCAGGCCGCGAGTACGTCATTTGTGGTGACTGGAATATCGCGCACAAGGAAATCGATTTGCGCAACTGGAAATCGAACCAAAAGAATTCCGGCTTTTTGCCTGAAGAACGTGCATGGTTGGATGAAGTCTTTGGCACCCATGGTTTCGTGGACGCGTTCAGGCTGGTGGAGCCCAAACCCGATCAATACACGTGGTGGTCGAACCGCGGACGCGCCTGGGACAATAACGTGGGTTGGCGCATTGATTACCAGGTAGTGACTCCGGGCCTTAAAGACAGCGTGCGTAAGGCGAGGATCTACAAACGCAAACGTTTCTCTGACCACGCGCCGCTGATCATGGACTATGACCTCAAATAAACCGCCAAAGGTTGCTGCCGGCAACTGGCTCGATGCTTTCGGCATCTATCGTCATCCGCGTGTTGCCGCCATGTTGTTTCTGGGCTTCTCTGCCGGCCTGCCGTTTGTGCTGACAGCCGGTACGTTATCGGCGTGGCTGCAGCGCGTGGGGCTGAGCAAAGCCAGCATCGGCATGTTTGCCTGGGTCGGGATTCTCTACGCATTCAAATTCGCATGGGCTCCGCTGGCCGACCAGTTACGGATACCCGTGCTGACCCGTGTGCTCGGTCAGCGTCGCAGCTGGATGCTGTTTGGTCAGGTCGGGGTGGCCTGCGCGCTGGCGGGCATGGCAGCGAGCGATCCGGCTACGCAACTGCCCCTGCTGGCGGCCTGCGCTCTGGCCGTGGCCTTCTTTTCCGCTACACAGGATATCGCGGTCGACGCATGGCGTATCGAAGCCGTGGACGAGAGTTTGCAAGGTGCGATGGCGGCCAGCTATCAACTGGGTTATCGACTCGCTCTGCTGGTGTCGGGCGCCGGCGCGCTGGCCATTGGCGGCGCCTGGTCTTATGCGACTGCGTACCAGTTGATGGCCTTGTTCATGGGCATAGGTATGGTCACCGTGATGCTCGTGCCTGAGCCCGAGTCGTCGCTGGCGATGAGCGCCGCGCGCCTGTCATTGGTCAACGAGCCGGCGGCCTGGTTTAAGCAGGCCGTGCTAGAGCCCTTTATTGAGTTTTTTCGGCGTAACGCATCGCAGGCGCTAATGATCCTGGTCTTCATCGGCATCTACCGAATCAGCGATATGGTGCTGGGCGTAATGGCCAACCCTTTTTACCTGGATATCGGTTTTACCGAACTGGAGATAGCCGGCTACGTCAAAACCATTGGTTTGGCTGCCGTCCTCGCCGGCGCAGCGCTTGGCGGGGTTGCCGTCGCGCGCTACGGTCTGGGGGGGCCGCTGGTATTTGGCGCCGTGATCCTGGCGGTGACCAATTTGAGTTTCGCCGGGCTGGCGTTGCTTGGCGATAACGTGCCGGCCCTGGTGGTGACTATCTGTGCGGACAACCTGGCGCAGGGTTTCACCGGCACCGTTTTCATTGCCTACCTTTCCAGCCTGACGAACAGCGCTTATACGGCCACCCAGTACGCGCTCTTTACGTCGCTGATGGTTTTGCCCGGCAAAATACTCAGCGGCTTTTCGGGTTTCGTCGTCGATGCAGCCGGCTGGGTGATGTTTTTCGTCTACGCGGCAGGTATGGGGCTGCCGGCTATCCTGCTGGCCGTCTGGGTGTCGCGCCGTCTGCTTCGGGAGGATTGACTCTTGGAGATGCGGGAATGGCGAGTCGCCAGTCTGGCAGAGATCGATGACCCTGGCGCGAGGGAATTTCGTGCCGGTGACGGCGACTGGCCATTTCGCGGTTTTGTCGTGCGCTGGCAGGGTGCCGTCTATGCCTATGCTAATTCCTGTGCTCATCTGGGTCACCCGCTGAACCTCGACCCCGAGGGCTTTTTCAACCCTGACAGAACGTTGCTGTTGTGTTCATCGCACGGCGCGGTGTTTGAACCCGATACGGGCTTATGTGCAGCCGGACCGTGTGTTGGGGCCAGTTTGCGAGGACTGGCAGTGCGCGTCGCAGACGGTGAGATCTACGTTATCGCGCCGGAGACCATGCGCGGCAACTGAGCGCACTCGCGACGGGCGAGCTCGCGGCCGGGTGGTCCCGGTTAGTTTGGCAACAGCCGCTCGGGCAATTTATTCGATTTCGGTGATGTGACTGCGGATGTCATCGATCATTTCGAGTTCGCTCTGCCAGTCGCGAATCTCAGCTCGACGCGAGCCTGGCAAATCATCACTCATAATGTCGACCGACCCGGACCAGTCTTCCGGCGCTTGGGCGACGTCGGCACGCATCGCCAGCCATTCATCAGGGCCCGCTTCTTCGAGGGTGCCGTCAAAATGCTGAATATCAATCGTGCCATCGTCATCGTCCACGGCGACAACTTCGAACAAATTACCGTTGGGACTGCAATACCAACGTCCGATTTCAGGCGCTACTACCCCATGTTCTTTTGCCTTAGCCCGCGTTGCATGCGGTGCTTATTGGTGCGCGCGTGCGGAGTAAAATTATTTTTAGCGCGCGAATATATTTATACGCCGTTTACGTCGGAATGGGTAATTTGCTGCGTGTGCACCAAGCCCGTTCCCAGTTGCTATGTCCCAGACGCTTGCCCCGTGTGTCGAAGCGGGTGGTGATACGGTCGCCCGGTGTGTTGTCCAGAGTTTCGAAATCGGGATTCTGCGCCAGTATCGCCGCAATATGCTCGGCGTAGTCGGGCCAGTCGGTGACGATATGCAGCATACCGCCCGGCTGAAGTTTACGAGCCAGCAGCCGAGTAAACTCCGGTTGCACGATACGGCGCTTGTGATGGCGCTTTTTATGCCAGGGATCCGGAAAGAACAGGTTGACGCGGGCGAGACTGTGGTCGACCAGCCAGTCGCGCAGCACTTCTATCGCATCGTGACGTATCAGGCGCACATTCGTCGCGCCGGCTTCTTCGATCTTGAGTAAACAATGACCAACACCGGGTTCATGTACTTCTACGCCGAGGAAGTTCTCATCAGGTGCGGCCACGGCCATCGCAACGAGGTTATCGCCGTTGCCGAAGCCGATCTCCATATTGACCGGCGCTGCCTGTGCGAAAAACTCGGCGGGGTGCAACGCGCGTGCCGGGCGCGTAACGCCGTATAGAGGCCACAAATCCCGCAGCGCACGTTGTTGTCCTGTGGTTAGCCGGCCGGCCCGCAATACGTAGCTTTTGACGCCGCGCTTGTGCGAAAGGTTGTTCGAACCGACCGTACTTTCCGTTTCGCCGGGCCCGCGTGATTTAGTGTTCATGAGTGAATGTCGGCAGCCCGCGGGTGATGGGCTCGCGGTCCCTTTAAAGGCCAATTAATCCGGTGCTGAGTGTATCGACCGTGCTGAACACACCATTTCCTGTGCAATACCGGTCAGTCATTAATAATAACGGTGCGATTTCTGTGCCAGCGGCTAAAATACTCGTCCCAAGGAAGAATACCTGTTCCCGCTCGGACCGGGTAGCAATGAATGAAATCCCCTTGGAACCGATGTTAATTTAAACGGTCGGACTATTTTCAGTGCGGCACGGTGTATCCCTCAAAAGAGGGGCGGCCGGCCAGGAGACAGTAATGCACGGACTCGGGAAAATTCTGACAAATATCATGTCTGTCGTGCTGGCAGTTTCGCTGCTGGCCGCATGCGGCGATACCGAGCCCGATCTGGATTTCGATCCGACCTATGATGATTCTCCGCTTTTGTTCAGCCTCTCGAACGGTGGGAGCACTATTCGCCTGGAATGGGATACCGTTGAGGGCGCTACGGAATACCGGCTGACCCAGACGGCGGGTGATGTGGATGTTCTGCCGGGCAGGGAGTGGATTGGCGCGGACCTTAGTCTTACCGTGGATACGCGGACGCTGATTTATATGGCCGCGGAAACAGAATTTCTGCTGGAATCGCGCAATCTCAACGACCTCGAAAATACTGATTGGGTGCCCGTTGCGTCGCAAAATGCGCTGGGCGACGTGATCGTTGGTGCGGAATTACGCTTTGCCTGGGAAGGGCCCGACGAGGCCACGGAGTTTCGCCTGTCGCAAACGGCGGGTGAGACGGAAATCATTAGCGGCGAACTTCTGTTAACGGGCTCAGAAACGACTATTGATGTGTCCGAACTCGAATTCGATGTGACGACGCTGGCATTCTTGCTGGAGGCCAAAGATGCGGCGGGTGAATGGCAGCAAATCGCATTCGGTGATGGCTTCGAGTGGGTTCTGGCGCTGATCGAGTCGCCGCTGCGTTTCGTGGTGCCGTTCACGGGCCGCACTATACAGTTCGGCTGGCTGGAGGTTCCCGGCGCGACGGAGTACAGGCTAACGCAGACCGCCGGCCGCTACCCAATCCTGCCGGCTAACGGAAAGCTTTATTCCAGCGATCAGCGCATCGATCGTATTCAAATCCCGGTACACCTGTTTGACTGGAAGGGGTCGCGTTTTGCCCTGGAGGCATTCGTGGACGGTGAGTGGCAGTTCATCGGAACCCAGGACACGGCGGGCGTATCGGCCTTCGCGATAGAAGTCTTCAGCCAGGTTGCTCCGGAGTCTGCCTACGCATCATCCCTTGCGCTAACCGAAGATGGCCAGACGATGGTAGTTGGCGCCTTCGGTGACTCGACGTTGCCGGCTGATTTTGAATGTCCCGCGGACGGTTCCGGCACGGGTGCAGGTGACGGTTCGGGCAACGGAGCAGGTGACGGGAGCGGCAATTGTGATCAGGGCGGAGCCTTGTCCTTTATTTCCGGATCCGTTTACAGCTATGACGTCGCCAGCCGTCAGTTCTCGCTATTGAAATCGCCCAACTTCGGCACCGGCGATCGTTTTGGGGGTTCTTTCTCGCTCACCGACCCGTCATCGAAGGAAATTATTTTTGGCAGCGCGGTCGCGATCAGTGACGATGGCACGACGCTCGCGGTATCAGCTGCAGGCGAAGACAGCGCTGTTAAGGGCGTTTTCCCTGAACTGGATGCGCTGCAGGACAATGAAGATGCGACTGACTCGGGTGCGGTGTACGTCTTTACCAGAGTGGGTGACGGCTGGCAGTTGCAGGCTTATATCAAGGCGGAAAATGCCCAGGTGCCTGCGGACGGCGAGTTTGGGGATTCTTTCGGCTGGGCTGTCGCGTTGTCGGGCGACGGGAATACGCTTGCGGTTAGCGCACTGTTTGAAGACAGCGACGGAGCGGATCCGCTCAATGATTCGCTGACCGACTCTGGCGCGGTTTTTGTCTACCAGCGTACCGATGGCATTTGGGCGCAGCAAGCGTATCTGAAAGCATCCAATGCAGACGCGGGAGATCGATTTGGTCGCGCCCTCGCGCTGGCCGAGGACGCCGGTTACCAGTATTTAGCGGTCTCGGCTTTCGGCGAGGATGGAGCCGCGGGTAATCCGGGTGCGAACAATCTTTCTGGGTCGGGTGCTGTGTACGTCTTTGCCGGTGATGCCGGGGTCTGGACGGAAGTCGCCTATCTCAAGGCATCGAACGCAGGCACGAACGATCGTTTCGGGAATTCGATTTCCTTCGACGCCCGCGGAGAATTGCTGATTGTCGGTGCGCCGCGCGAGGATCGTCTGACATCCGGCTGGGTGTCGCCGAACCAGGGCGAGGAGAGCCTCGATGTCGGTGCCGCCTACCTGTTCGAGCGTTCGGGCGCGGGTGCAGCCAGTAGCTGGACTCAAAAGAGTTCCTATTTCAAGGCATCGACGCCAAACCCCAATGCCCAGTTCGGACAGGCGGTGGTTTTAAGCAGCAGCGGCGAATACGCGGCAGTTGGCGCCTGGCGAGACCCTGCGGTAACCACCGGTATCAACCCGACAGAGACGTCCAACAATTACCGTGCGTCGGGCGCGGTGCATGTGTTCAGGCGCATCAGCAACGATGTCTGGGAGCAGGTCGCTTACGTCAAGGCGCCGGCGTCCAGTGATTTCCTGTTCTTTGGCGCGCAACTGGACATGGCGCTCGATGGCGCTTTGCTGGGTGTTACCGGGAACGGTCTGCCGCCCAATGGTGTGCCCCCGCTGGTTCCGGCCGCGATATATCTTTATTAGTGAATTGTCGGGTTTTACTCTGCGCGCCGCGACCTGAACATCAATAGGGTGCCGAGCCCGGAGAGCATCAACCAGGCCGATGCGGGCAACGGTACCGTCGTGGTGCTCATGATAGTCGAGCGGTAATGCCTCCCATTCAGATCGGCTATTCCTTCGAAGTTACCGCCTAAGCCGAAATAGACACTTTCGACCTGTGTTTCGCTCTTTGCGCAGCCGACAATTTCGACCGCGCACTGTATGTTGCTGATTGCAAAGCCAAGTTTGTCGCCGTCGAAAACGAAGTCAATCAGCTCGGCGGTCATTAGCTGAGTCGTCGGGTCCGTGATACCGATACCGGCGATCGCCCCGGTGATCGTGATGGTGCCACCGGCTTGCAGAGTGCCGTTGCTATCGAAGCTTGCGTTTAGGTCGAGTATTCCTGCGACGCCGCCAAATCCAGTATCCGGCGATTCCAGGTAACTGAATTGGCCGGTACTGTGCGCGAAAAAATTGTAGCTCCCACCGGCACCGCCGACGTTCTGGAACACCGCGTAGTTGTCGTACCAGCTCTGTATATTGCCGCCGAAGGTGTTGGCTCCTTCATTGAATGTGAAGCTGGGAGCGCCGGCTTCGGGAAGCCCCGGCAGCTGAGTCGAAGGTTGCACGGTAGCCGGTGCCGCCAGCGCCGTCGGAGGCAATAAAAGCACACCGCCGAGCAGCAGGGCTCCTGCTACCGAGAATATCGATCTAATTAGGCCAACAATCCGCATCGCACGCCTTTCACTTAAAAAGCCGGCAGTTTTTGCCGCCAGTGCAATGAATCCTAGGTTTTCAAGGGATTTGGTGGCGTGATAGGCGTCGCGTTTTCTTACAAAACTTGCTGATTTAACAGAATGTGCTGGGGTCGCTAACCAGACGACAAGCCTTAGGATACAGGCGGCTTTTAGTTCTCGCGATGGTCACGAAGCCGCACTAATAGCCAGCTCCTGCTTTGTTCCGCCGTCCCGTTCGCGCATTCGATAGTGTAGGGTTTGCCCGTCCAGGAGCTTTTACTGGCAATTTTATCGATGAATTCCTCGGCATCACCGATGTATTTGCGGCCTTTGCTGTACTTCATACGCAAATGCTCCTCGGCACGTTCTGCTGTGTGGCGTTGGCCGTTGCGCACAAAGGTGCAATTGCTGGAGCCCACTTGGTGCAGCAAATACTGTATCTCTGCATCAGCAGAATCGTCGGCTGCAGACGCTGTAGTTGCGAGTAGCAGCTGCAGCGCCATTAGCCCGAGAAGATGTTTAGGAGTCGTCACTAGCTCGTTCCGTTTGCTTTAAAACTTTAGCGTTACCGAAGTCGGATTATGATCAGACGTATTTACCGGGTAACTGGTTCCGCGAGCCACGGTTATATCGCGAATATACGTGTGGTCCAGCGCGTAACCTAAAAACCGTTTCCGGTAATCGCTGTCGTAACTGACCGGCTCTAGCCCGCGTGAGAGCAGCGCATCGGCCACGAGTTCTCGCCGGCTTTTGTTCCAGGTATTGAAATCACCCGCAACGATCACCGGCCCGGTATGTTGTTCGACAAAACTTAATGCCTGCAGCAATTGCTGGCGCATGGCTTCGACACCGATAGTGAAATTGATCAGATGCAGATTGATAACCAGCAGCGTTTGATCGCTATCTGCCAGGGCAAATTCTGTGATATTGGTTGCTTTCGGAGAGCGTAGCCAAGGCTCCTTGTGCGTCAGGCTGCATTGAGCCAGCGGCCTTATTCGGCTTGCAGTGGTGACGCCGGAACTGAAATTCTCTGTCCGATAGCCCTGTGAGAACGACCAGTGAAATGCGGGGTCGATGCCGGCGAACGCTTCCCTGTTTATGACAGCTTCCTGCAGCAATATCAGATCTGCGTCCTCTGCCAGCCGGACCAGGTCGGCTCGCATTGCGGCATCCGTGTTTTTGTGGGTGTTCCAGCTGAACAATTGCAAATTAGTTCCTTCGAGCCCCGTAACTGATGCGCCGGAACTCTTTTGCAAAACCAGAGAGCACTGCTCCGCATCCGTCAGGACGGGTGTTTCGTTAGCGCGTTGCTGCTGCGCCGCCGGCCGGTCCAGCCCGGTCTGCATCGAACACGCGGCCAGTGCCACAGAGAGAATCAGGCTGGAAAAAATTCGCGACATGATAAGTTTGCTCATTGCGTTGCATCTGAGCGCCGAGCTGTCCGCCCGTTGCTCTTTTTTACGCCTTATATCTTGATGCTTAAATACCGAAACTGCCTTATCTTAGCGGGTCAGCGATGCGTCCGCGCCGGTCAAATAGGGCCTGGTAATGGTCGAAAACGACACCAGGATGCCGCAGTCAGGCTATCGTAATCGAGATCCAGCTCAAATAGCGGCTTGGACTCGAACTCGCGATTCGCGTTAGGGTATGCGCAATTTTGCTTTGCGACGGACTGGAATGTCAGACAAAAGTTATAAAGTTCTCGTCAATATGAGCACCCTCATGCAGGGTGGCGGACTGCAGGTAGCGGCGGCCTTCGTGGTTCATGCGATACGTGATCCCGTCGCAGCGAGCTGGCAATTTCTGCTGTCAGCCGGTGCCGAGCGGGAGATCGCCGGGTTTGGCATCGACACTAAGGGGCCACGTTTTCATGTATTCGAAAAGTCTCCGGCACGTGACGCAAATGAGCGCAAACGTGTGCTTCAGATTGAAAAGGATTTTAAACCCGACCTCGTGTTTACCCTGTTTGGGCCGGCGTATGTTCGTTTTACGTCGCGTCATCTGTGTGGCGTGGCAGACCCGTGGGTAACCCATTCGAACTGGGTCGCGTTTAAAACCCTGGGGTTCTCTCTTGCAACACTGCAGAAGCTTGGCCTGATGCTCTGGAAAGCGGGCTGGTGGAAGGCGGTTGACTACTGGTGGACAGAAGCGCCTATTGCCAAAGACGGGCTAGTTAAGCGATTACGTTGCGACCCCGACAGGATATTCGTTATACCCAATACGACAGGCCCCCAATTCAGCGGTCAAACATTCAGGCCGAACCCGCCGCAAAGCGGAAGACTAGAGATACTGTGCCTGTCTGCCTATTACGGCCACAAGAACCTGGAGCTCATCCCGCACGTTGCACTGGAGATGGCCAAACTCAGGCCAAAGCTCGACTTTCGGTTTACCGTGACACTGCCGGAAGACTGGCCGGAGGTTCAGGCTATTCTGGCCCGGGCAAAAGAACTCGGGGTCCAAGATCGGGTGCGAAACCTCGGTAAAGTAGCGGTTACAGAGACGCCTGCTCTTTATGAACGGAGTCATCTTTGTTTCCTGCCGTCGCTGCTGGAGGTCTTTTCGGCCGTCTACCCCGAGTCGCTTTGCACCGGTGTGCCGCTGGTAACGACCAACCTGCGCTTTGCTTCAGACGTGTGCAAGGATGCGGCGGCCTATTTCGAGCCTACCAATGCCCGTTCTGCAGCGGAGCAGCTTATCAGGCTGGCCGAAGACCCGGATCTCTGGCGGGAAATGTCGGCACGCGGCCAGGAGATTTACCGTCAGTTGCCCGATGCTGCCGAGAAATGGGCGCTGCAGAAGGGGATGATTCAGGATATCGCGGCCCGACCGTCCTGATACGGGGCCCCGCCCGCCTGCCAGACCGACATTTTGCAGCCACTTCCGTAGCTGCGAGCCGGCGCTTCTCGACCCCGCAGACTCATTGATATATGCTGCGCGGCTTTGCTGGGCGTCGAAAAGCACTAGCGCCGCCGTTGGTTCCATTCACGTTGGGTCCATTCATCAAGGATCGGTCGTTGGTCTGTTTTTCACTGTCGGGTTAAACCAAATAAATTCATAGTGCAGTTTATGTGTCTGACTTCTGTTGCTAATCGCTTTCGCGCAACCTTTTGCCTCTGCCTGGTATCTTTCGCTGCGTTGGCTTCGGAGCCCGAAGTCGTTGCCGAGATCCAGCCAGACGTCCTGCAGCAAGCGGACTCGCTCGAGGGCGCTGGTGACAAATCGGCAAGTTCAGTAAACGAGCAGGAAAATTACGATTGGGCTTTTACGGGCTATGTTGCCTGGCTTTCCGGCGATCAGCTCGGCGATATGCTGATATTCAAGGCCGAACTGTCGGACAACAAGGTTTGGGTCGCTGCATTATCCCGCCGCCTGAAGACCTTTTATAAGGATGTCGATTGGGAAGTAGAGGGTCAGATAGGTAAACACGGTGGTGGCGACGCAGACATGCACCACTGGGAATTTAACGCACTCACGAGTATCCGCTGGAATAGGTTTATCTGGGATAAGTACGTGGATACCAGCTTCGCGACGGGTTTGGGCGTGTCTTATGCGACCGAAAAACCCATTTTCGAAATCGAGGAACACGGGGCTACCAATCGGTTGCTCGCCTACATCCTGGTAGAGCTGGCATTCAGCCCGCCCAATAATCCGCGCTGGGCCGGCGTGATGCGGATACATCATCGCTCATCTGCCTACGGTACCTTCGAAGAAGATATCGAAGGCGCGTCAAACTCCTTCGGCGTTGGCGTCAAGTATCGATTCTGAAGCTTATGTTTTGATAGCGGCCGCGCCGGGCGGAAGTGTTTCGTCGCCCTTTAGTGGAATTCCCGCTGTTGTCTGCAATGCGCGAAGCGCGCGTTTTACCGGCGTCATTTTGTAGGGCCGGAACCAAAGCTGAATGACCCATTTTTCGATTCCCTCGCCTCTGGGCGGCAGCGCCGCATGCAGGGTTTCCAGATGTTTGCTCCCGTCCGGATTGACGTTGGTCCAGATTACGGCGCGTCCCGCTTTAGGCTGAACCGCGATGTTCAGTTCACGGAAGTAAGTGGCACCGCCTTGTGATTTATCGAGATCATTAAGATAAATCAGCATGGTGCAGAGTCGGTGGTCGGTTAGGAAACTGTCGGAAAAGTCATAGTGACCGTGATAAAACTCTCCGTCACTGTAGCGGCTAACATAAATTTGCTCCGCATGATCTACCGGTACTCCGGCCAGCATTGCGCCGCGTGCAATTATGGGAAGCACGCGCTCGTCCTGATGATTCCGATGAAAAGCGACAGCATGTGATGAGGTGCGGCCTGGGTCGTTCACCGGTTTTCCACCGAGGATAACTTGACTCTTCATGAGCTGTTCGCGCGCCTTCTCGATAAGGTATTGAGCCTCTTCCTTGGTGCAGAAGTTATCGACCACGCGCAAGCCGGTCTCGGCAACCTTATGCACGGTAAAGCCACTCGGCAAATAATAAAGCGGCGCCGGGGGTACTCGCGGCGGGAAAAGCTTCGCAAGATAATAATTGCGCCGGTAGTTCAGCTTTTTCAACCGCCGTTTGATTTTTCGGGTGATACTCAATTCATCAGCCTGTTAATTCTAATTCATGTCTAGCTGAATGCTTTCGCGTAATCGCTATCTGGTTCTGTATTGCCTACAGCCCATGCTCCATCCGGGAGTATTTCGCCACCCTTAAGAGCTTTGCCCCGGCGAGTCTGCGGCGCATCGAAGGAATTCGCTGGCACATCAATCAATTTGTAACGTCGGAACCAAATCTGAATAACCCATTTCTCCGCATCACCTCTAACCGGGAGTGCTTCATGCATGGTTTCCGGATGATGGCTGCCATCGGGGTTCGTATTGGTCCAGATGACGGCGCGACCGCATTTAGGCTGAACCCCGATATTCAGTTTCTCGAAGAGTGTGCCGCCCCCGTCATCTGCGCCGAGATCATTAAGATAAATAAGTGCCGTATACAATCGATCACCGTCAAAGCCTTCGTATGCGTCATGATGAGCCTTATAGTATTCCCCGGCCCTGTAGCGGGTTACATATACGCTTTCGACATGGTCGGCGGGAACTCCCAGCAGCATGGCCGCTCGACTGGCCAGTCGAATGACCTCCGAGTCCTTGTTGTAAGGATCGAAAACAATCGCGGTTTGTGATTTGCGGTACGGGTCCGTAACGCGCTTATCATCGATGGTTATGCGGCTATCAGAGAGCCCGTTCGCCGCTCTCGAGATAAGGTATTCGGCTTCGTCCGGCGTGCAAAAGTTGTCTATTATCGCAATCCCGGTGTCGCCCGCCCAGTTTATTTGGAATCCGTCCGGCAAATAAACCAGCGGAAATACCGGTACTTTTATGCCAAGCAACTTGGCCTTGAAATAACCTTGTCTTTCAGCGAGCCAACAATAGCTGCGCCTAATCTTTCTTTTAATTTTTCGGGCAAAAGGAATCATAGCTAAAATGACTACGGGCGTATGCCAGGATAAATCAGTTACATCAGGTAATTTACAAGCAAAGGCTCGCTCGGAACAGCGATTACTTAAAAATTATTATTTCTACCAAGCCATATTATGTCAGCGCGTCCAGCACTGTAACTCCCGCCGGTACTCGGGCCATGGTGGGAAGCCCGTCAGGCGTAGCTCCTTTTTTAGCGTCAACCCCCGATAGCAGCCGCTTGGGCAGGGGTTGCCAATACCATATGCAGCCTTAGTCCAGTGCGTTGTCGCTGTACCGCAGTTCGGCTCGCCGGGTGGCAGCGAATCTATAACCAGCGTTTCCGGATGCTCATCGAATTCGTATACAGACGTATAAAAGGCAACGCCTACGCAAACCAGTCCAGCTGAAATCAGCGTCCAGAAAGTTGGCAAACGCACTCTGCTGGCACGCATTCCCGGAACCAGGAGAACTGCAATGGATGCGCTTATTAACAGAATTGCAGCTATTCCAATGGCCGACCACAGACCCGCTATTAAAATAACTGAGAGATAGTAATAAAAATTTTGAATGAGCATGATTTTTCGTGTTCGTTAAAGGTCGTTGTCGGTTGCCTTTTCTGGTTCCCGATCGACGCTTTTTGCACCATCAAAACTGTGGAACTCTGACATCGCTGGTACTTTAACGCCAAGCGCTTTGGCCACTATTGGCGCTACAGTGTCCGCAAAGATGGCGGCTTTAAACTGATTGCCTGCAGGACTCATATGTATCGAGTCATCAAACATCTTAGTTTTATAATATGCCGAGCCGTCTTTAAACGGGGCCTCTGCAAACGGCACTTCGGGCACGTCGTATTTACTCGCCAGCTCTGCAATAACTTGATTATTCTCCTTAATGCCAAGCTCCCAGAGATAGGGGGGTATAGCATCCATCCAGTGCCAAGTGTCCGGCAAAATGGCAAAAGAAGCTAACACCACTTTGACGCCGTGGCCTTTAAGCAGCACCACCATATTTTCCATATTCTCTCGAAACGCATCGCTTGAGCTAGCCAGAAAATTTCTAGCTCTTTCGGTATCCGTATCAGGAAGATTCTGTGTCTTCCAGACGTACCTCATCAGGTTATTGTTTTCGTGAAACAAACCCGGGCTTAGCACTCGCAAGGCCAGTCGATATATGTAAAATCGCGACATCCCGGGAGGATTGTTCGGGTCCGATTTTCGGAAATGGTAATAGTCTTCCTGATAGTCATCGAAAACCCGGGGCAGCAGGTCGTTGAACCCGTGATAAATAATCACCATATCGGGATCGACCGGCAGAACCTGCGTCGCCATGCGATGAAAGCTTTCCGCAGCCGTCGAGCCTGTTAGCCCGGCGTTTATAACTTCAATGCGGTCGGTGTTGAATCGACTCCGTAACTCCTTTTGCAGATAGTATGGAAACGACTGGTGCCAGGGCAGGTAGACAGCGAATGTTGTGGAACCGCCTATTGCAATAATACGGAATACGCCTTCGGGCTTTTCGAAGGCAATTTCCTCACCGCGAAAACCGAGTGAGTTAATTCGCTCCCGATCACCTACAGAATAGCCTGGCTTAAGGGCATAAGCGCTATATTGATGGGCGTAGTACATGCCCGGTCCGTCCCTTCGGTCCAGGGGAGGGCTGGCATTTCCCATCAATTTGAAAACTTCCGGGTAAGCGCCGGACTTCTCCACTATCCGAATGGCAAATTCCGCAAGCGAGAGAACAAAAAGCAGGCTAAGGCACACAACAATGGTCGCCTTAAGTGCCGTGCCTTTTTTATTCGCATTCATGCGCAACGTCTCATCTTTGAATTGCGGGATAATACTAACTCGGATTTTTCAGGCACACCTGACTCAGCTGCTGTCTGGAAAAATCTCATTGATTTCTGGGGCTAGCTCCCCCCTCGTTAAACTCGAAATCAGCATTATTGAAATATCGCACAGTTTGGGTCGCAAATCTTGCTGCAACTTTTTCGCCTTCTTTATCTGGCTTTATGACGTCACTTACATCGTGAATATTCAGGAATTCCCACAGAACCGCCCCATTTGCCAAATCGATTTCGAGGGTTCGTCCTTGTCGAGTCAGTGAAACCAGCGCACGCGAGTTATCATCACTTACGTCAATGTGCCCAGCAGTTGCCGAAAGGAAATCCCCAGCATTCTGGTCGCCCGGTATCGGGGCAACAACCTCAGTTTTGCCGCTACTCATATCCAGTCGTATGAGACGGGACCCGCCTTGCGTAGCAGCCCCACCCAGGTTGTCGAATATTAAAACGGTATTATCACCCATATACCTGGGGCTATGTTGGAGCACGGTAGTGCCGGACGAAGACCAGGTAACTTCCCCGCTTTCTTGGTTGATTACGGCAACGGAATTTGTGCTGCGTAATGAGATGAGGAGATCTCCGGGCGATAAATACGGTGAGTTTGCAGCTGCCGCTGCAGATATCACCTGAACATCATTGAGATGCGTAGGATCGCACTCCGTATAATTTAGTGGCAATGGCCTGTCGGAATGAATCGCCTGAAATACTATGCCCTTGAGGTCTGAGCGGGCTAGCGAGTCCAAGATCGATATTCGGTTTATTTCATGGCCATCCGGGTCAAGGATCGCAATTGCATCCTCGTAAAGAGTTCCGCCCGGACAGTCTATTTGCAGATTACTGTCGCCAATTTGTACCGGCGCCTTTAATGCGCTGAAAACAGGCACGTAAATACGGCCATCCGAATCTACCGAAAACCAGTGATGCGCAAAATTGTCTTTGCGCCACAGCAAATTCGAATCTTTATCGAATTTCGCGATTCCGACGCCATAAGGATAGGTATTTCGACCCTGGTATGCGACGAGAAGGTCACCGTTGCTATAAGGGTGTGCCCCAACTGAGTAAATATTCTCGGCGCGGCTGAAACCCGCAATATGTTCTGCGCCTTCCCAGATTAGCGAAGGACCAATATGCCATACATGCTTTATGTTGCCGCTACGATCCATCAGCCAGGCTACACAGCCGTTATCCGGGCAGTATTGGCGCAGCTGCTGAGTACCTCCATCTACGAAGATGAGCTCGTTATTCTCTGTTAAGACTGGTGCGTGATTGATAGTGGACAGTTTGTTTCTGCCGCTGGTTTCGATGAATTCCATGCTGGTTGGCCAGTTCTTTCTGAATTCCTCGTCCTGCACAGACAGTATTGCTTCAGCCGCTCTTTTAGCATCGCCCACCAGTTTGCTGGGCCACCAGCCCATGTAGACAGCGCCAGAGCCGTAAATCATGGCGAGAAAGCAAAGCGCCAAGATTACCAGCACACTAAAAATGGGGGACCGGGTCATTCTTCGAGGCCAATTAAGATAGACGTTTTTTGGTATACGAGCTAAACGTCCCGCAAGGTACGTAAAGCCAATTCGGAAAGCAAGGTAGATTGGTATAGGCACTAAATTTTGCGGTTCCCTGAGAGTTGGAGCTATGCGACATAAACAGGTTGTCAACCAAGAATGTATGTTTTTTGGTATAAGTATGGCTCCGCGGAAGGCGCAAGAGACAAACGGCGTCAGGTTAGTCCTCCTGAGGCTTGGCTTCCCCGAGAATGCGCGACGGCGCTTACGGCAGCCGAATTGCCCGATGTCTTTTGTCTTAGGAACTGGAAAGCGATTGCCCGATGAGTACTAAAAAAATAGCAGTAATAGGCGGAAGCGGGTTCATTGGAACCCGTCTCATTCCCCTGCTACTTGAGGAAGGCCACGAAGTTCGGATCGTGGATAAAAATGATAGTGCCGCGTATCCGCAGTTGCGAGTGCGCGGGGATGTTCGACAGACATCCGACATCGTTGCCGCTTGCAAGGGGTGCGATGTCATATACAACCTGGCTGCTGAGCACGCCGACAATGTTCGCCCTTTGTCCCTTTATGATGATGTGAATGTTCAAGGTGCGAGAAATGTGTGCGATGCTGCCGAGCAGTTGGGCATTAACCAACTGATTTTTACCAGCAGCGTCGCCATCTATGGCTTCTCTCCGGAAGAACTTGATGAAGATGCCGCGACTAACTATATAAATGACTATGGCCGGACCAAGCTCGAAGCTGAGCAGGTTTATCTAGAATGGGTTGCCAAAAGGCCGGACCGCACTCTTCGCATGATTAGACCGACGGCCGTCTTCGGTGAGGGGAACCGCGGCAATATCTATAACCTCATTCGACAATTAGGTACGAAAGGCTTTGTCATGGTCGGCGACGGTGAGAACCGTAAGTCAATTGCCTATGTTGGTAATGTGGCAGCCTTCCTTACATTTTTGCTAACAGTCAATGGCGAGCAGGTAAAAATTTACAACTATGTCGATAAGCCTGACTTACGCATGAACGAGCTGGTGCCATTGGTTCGAAAAGCTTTCGGCTTCGGTGATTCAATGCCGCTGAAATTGCCATACTGGTTCGTCTATGGAATGGCAGCTGTGCTGGATATGCTTGCGGCTCTGCTCAATAGAACCTTCCCGGTCAGCAGGGTGCGGATAGAAAAGTTTTGTGCGAATAGCCAGTTTGCCACCAAAAGGCTTCAGTCATCAGGGTTTGAGCCAAAGTTTGAATTACGTGACGCCTTGCTAAGAACTATTAGGGCAGAATTTGATCTGGCGGCTGCCGATAACAATATATCCGGATGAAAATTGACAAGACTCTGTTCGCGGTAAGCTGTAAATATGCTGAATAAACAGTCCGAATTCCTGCGCAAATTGCCCAAGCCCCTGGCCACGCCTATCCGCAACGCCTTGGTTTACCCGCGGTATTGGTGGCATGCGCACAAGTGCCGGCAGGGCTACAAGCGATATGGGGATCAATACAAAAATAATATTTTGTTCGTTGTAGGTATACCCAAGAGTGGCACCACCTGGCTTGAGAAAATGTTGAGTAGCTATCCTGGTTATAGTGAGCTGCTGATTCCGGAGGCCACACTGGCGCCACGGGGAATATTCAACTTGCCTGATGATACGTTTACCCGCATGCGGAAGATGCTGGTGTTAAGCAAGATGCATCTGGCATGGACAGAACACAATGCCAAAATATTACGAGAATCAAATGTTCCTTACGCGGTGCTTTATCGTGACCTTCGGGATATCTGCATAAGTGATTATCATTACGTTCGACTAACACCCTGGCATTGGGCGCATGACGAAACCATGAGCATGACCCTGAGCGATTACATAGATCAGTGGATAGAATACGCCTTGCCGGGATTTTGCCGTTGGGTAGATCAGTGGTATGACAATAGCGATCCTCAGTGCAGCGTCATGGTGCGTTACGAGGATATATTGTCAGACCCTCATGCAAGCCTCAGGCGGATACTCCGCCTATATGAATTGCCGGCTACCGAAGACCGCATTAACGACATGGTCGAGAAAAACCGCTTCGACAGGTTGAGTGGCGGTCGAGTGGCCGGACAGGAAAAAAGCGGCAGTTTCTTTCGCAAAGGAAAAGCAGGCGACTGGAAGAATCATTTTGGACCAGCCCAGAAAGATGCATTTAAAAAAATTGGTGGCGATTGGCTTATTCGTCATGGTTACGAAGCGGACCACAACTGGTAATGTCCCGGATCTTATTGCCAGCCGAATGGCCAAATCATGCCTTAACGTTACCGCTGCCCTCTTCGATATTCGATGAATTCTGCTGACAACTCTGCCCATCAATCATGGGTGGTGGCGGCACTGGCCACCGGCCTGGCACTAATTGTTTATCTTCCTACGGCAAGTCGCTCAGTCGGCTGGCATGATTCTGCAGAACTCGCATTGACAGCCTGGGCGCTCGGCGCAAGTCATGCTCCCGGTAGTCCGCTTCATTCATTGCTTGGTCATCTGGCCACTCTCCTGGCGCAAGAACCGGCTGCGGGAACAACTTATTTATCGGTACTCGCTGCGAGTCTTTCCGCAGCCATCCTGGCGCTGCTTGTTTATGCGGTCTGGAAAAATACGTTTTTAGCCATACTGGTAGCGCTGGTTTTCGCTTTCAGTTTTCAGGTTTGGGCAAGCGCTGTTATCACTGAAGTTTATAGCCTTGGCATGATTTTTCTGGCTTTCGCCTTGTTGTTTGGGTGGTTTTGGCGTGCCGGTGCAAGCCGGGTTCATTTTGCGGCCATGCTTTGTTTTTATGCGCTCTCTCTAGGTGCCTATTTCGGCAATATTCTGCTGCTTCCTGCCTTCATCTACATGATATGGATGGCGGCCCCGAATCGTGCCAGATATCTGTTTCTGCTCGCCGTTACGATGATTGTGGCGTGCACCCTGATAGGCATAGCAAATCTGGTTTTGGCAAAGAACCTGGCTCCATCCGGCGACGTTTTTCCCGACAGTCTTAGCTCCATGCTTTTATATATGTCGGGCTCACAGCATGAGCCGTTGGAGATTGAAAGTTTATCTTTTCTTGTCTCTCGAATTATCGAACATACCTTAATAATTGCGAAGAGCGTCTTTTATATAGGGGTTCCTTTGGCGTTGGCCGGTATCTATCATTTTGACAAAGTTGATCGCGTCTACGGATACTTTCTATTCGGCGTATTTGCCATTTACACTGGCTACTATACGATATTCGGGCCTGGCGATTATTTTATGATGATTATCCCCGCCTATTTCGTAATGGGGTTCTGGATAGCCTGTGGGATAGTCTGGTTGGGCGATCGCTTTGCCTATCTGAGGTCTGGACGCCTGGACTTGCTATTACCGGGGATTTTGATTGTCGGTTTGCTGCTGACGCAGTTTCAGGGCCGCCGCTACATGGCCCTTGATATGGGTCCGGAACGTTTGGCGGAAGCGGCATTCGTCAAGCTGCCTAAAAAGGCTGTAGCAATTGCTGGCTGGAAGGAGTTTGCAGTCTTGAATTATTTTCAGACTACGCGGCAGCGGCGGATGGATATTCGCTTTGTGGTTCCGGCTAGAACCCAACGAATTTACACGCACGGGTTGGTCGATGACTACCTGAATCTTGTAGACATGACTATCTGCGATTCGCCTGTTTTTTCGCTTAAGCAAACTCCGGAGCTTCTAGCCGCTTATCGCTTAATCGAAAGCGAGGAAATTGCGCGATGGTATAAGCTTGAGCCACCAGAATACTGTACGACAACAAGGTCGGCGGCAGAATGGCGGTGAAAATAATCGTCAGGAAAATTGCGCAGCTTGTCTGTTACGAGGTTACAACGTCGACAGTGCTAGCGACCGTGGGTGTTGAGAGAACTGATGGAACAACTTGAAAAAGATTTACTTGAATGGATAGCCGGCAATAATGATTGCGAAGCTCTAGCAACCCAGCTTGCCGGAGCGCGAGTGACCAAGCGCGACTATATGCGAACAGGGTTCTTCATTTTTCTGGAGGCGCCGAAAGATGCGGCACCGATCGAAGCGAACACGCGGGTGTGCTGCCCGGATCTGGAGGCTCCGGGTCTGATGCATGGAGCAGGAAGCTCGCTGTTCTTTCGTGGTGGGAGACTACATTATCTTGAGATTTACGCTCGCGGCGGCTTTTTCCCGGAGCAGCCCGAAAGCTACAGGCTGCATTGGCCGGCCGAATAGGCACGGACGGCCGAATGGGGTGGAGTGCTGAATATTGTTTAATGGCCGACAAAATATGATGCAATGCATCAAACTGCATAGCAGAGACGTTAGCTCGCAACCTTATGATTTAAAATGCTTTTCTATCCGCGTAGTCAGCTGTGGCGGGGTGGTTGCAAGACGAACCCGCGGTGGCGTTGACATATGACCCCCGCGCCATCAGGATTCACGGTTTGAAAATACGACTGGCCAAACAGCAGCTAGCAAACTGCCCTGCCGGAAAAACAAAATGCGGATGATTGTGGCGAACAGCTAGTTGTTTCGCGATAAGCATCACAGAATGCTGATTTCCTCTGAATTAAGTTAGGTGTCGCCCTATCGTGTAATGAACTGGGTGATAATTAACATGTGGCTGGGCTCTAAGCCCTTTTTAGTTGAATAACGCAAAACAACAACGACTGCACCGCCAGTTATAAACTCAAAGAGACCGAGTATTTTGAGCGCTTCATACATTCTAGGTATATCCGCGTATTATCATGACAGCGCTGCGGCGTTGCTGAAAAATGGCGACGTCATTGCGGCCGCCCAGCAGGAGCGCTTTACGCGCAAAAAACATGACGAGCGGTTTCCCGCTGAAGCAATCCAGTATTGTTTGGCTGAGGCCGGCTTGAAACTGTGCGATCTTGACTACGTTGTTTTCTATGACAAACCGCTGGTCAAGTTCGAACGTCTGCTGGAAACCTACCTGAGTTATGCGCCACAAGGATTTCGCTCTTTCGTCAAAGCGATGCCGATTTGGCTAAAAGAGAAGCTCTACCTGAAAAGCACCTTGAAGACAGAGCTCTCTGAGTTAGCCGGCTGCAAGAAAAACGAATTGCCGCCGCTGATGTTCGCGGGCCACCATCAGTCCCATGCTGCGTCGGCTTTTTACTTTAGTCCCTATGACAAAGCGGTTGTGCTTTGCCTTGACGGTGTGGGCGAATGGGCCACGACATCTGCCTGGTTGGGCGACGGTAAAGAACTGAAGCCGCTTTGGGAAATTGATTTCCCCCATTCGCTAGGGCTTCTCTACTCAGCATTTACCTACTTCACGGGTTTTAAGGTTAATTCCGGTGAATATAAACTCATGGGGCTTGCTCCTTACGGCGAGCCAAAATACGTAGACGTCATCCTTGATAACCTGATTGATCTGAAGGAAGACGGCACCTTCAGGTTGGATATGCAGTACTTCAACTACTGCACCGGCCTGACCATGACCAATGACAAATTTGCAAAGCTGTTCGGCGGACCGGCACGTAAGTCGGAAACCGCAATTTCGCAGCGCGAGATGGATATAGCCGCTTCAATCCAGAAAGTGACCGAGGAGGTGGTGCTCAGGCTAACGCGTACCCTCCAGAAGGAAACGGGCGTTGATAACCTTTGCCTGGCGGGCGGCGTGGCATTGAATTGTGTCGCCAATGGGCGCATTCAGCGTGAAGGCCCGTTTAAAGATATCTGGATACAGCCGGCGGCCGGTGATGCCGGCGGCGCGCTGGGCGCTGCAGCCATTATCTGGCACGAATACCTGGATAACGAGCGCGCCAGCGACGGCAAAGATAAGATGCACGGTTCCTACCTCGGGCCGGTCTTCAGCGCTGATCAGGTGCGTGAGCAGCTCGATGCGGCTGGCGCCGTTTACCACGAGTTGCCGGACGAGCAGTTGTTTCCCCGCCTGGCGGAAATTCTCGATACAGAAAACGTGATTGGCTGGATGCGAGGCCGAATGGAATTTGGGCCCCGTGCTTTGGGTGGTCGCTCGATCATCGGCGATCCGCGTAGCGCCAAAATGCAGTCCGTCATGAATCTCAAGATTAAGTATCGTGAATCGTTTAGACCGTTCGCGCCGTCCGTAATCGATTATCGTGTGGGGGATTACTTTGAGCAAAAGGTGCCGAGCCCCTATATGCTTATCGTGGCTCCGATAAAGGAAGAGCACCGGATACCGCTGACCGAAGAGCAGCAAAAATTATTTGGTATCGAGAAGCTTAACCTCAAGAGATCTGAATTGCCGGCGATAACCCACGTGGATTATTCTGCTCGAATCCAGACGATTCACAAAGACACCAACCCTGCTTATTATTCGATGATAGACGCCTTCAACAAGCGGACAGGATGCGGTGTCGTAGTTAATACATCCTTCAATGTCCGGGGCGAGCCTATAGTCTGCACGCCCGAAGATGCCTACCGCTGCTTCATGCGAACAGAAATGGACTTTCTCGTAGTCGAGAATTTCCTGCTCGACAAAACCGAGCAGCCGGTCTGGGAAAAGAATGATGACTGGCAACAAGAATTTGAGCTGGATTAAAGGCAGATAAATGTCAGCTGACGCACATGCAATTCCGGAGCTGGACAGCAAAGGCTACCGTGATTTCGCACTAATGACCGGCGCGATTGTGGTCGTGCTGTTTGGCCTGTTTTTCCCCTGGGTGTTCGAGCGGGCATTGCCGTGGTGGCCCTGGGCGCTTTTTGCGGTACTGGCTGTTTGGGGTCTGGCCGCGCCGATGAGTCTGCGCCCGGTCTACAACATCTGGATGAAATTCGGTTTGTTTATGGGCACTTACATCATGACGCCGATTATCATGTTTGTAGTGTTTTTCGGTATGTTTTTTCCGGTCGGCTTGATAATGAAGCTATTCGGGAAAGATTCTATGGCACGTAAACTCGATTCTTCGGTCAATAGCTACCGGGTGCCGAGCGACACGCCGCCGGCCAAAAATTTGGAGAAGCCCTTCTAATGATCGATTTTCTTAAAGACCTCTGGGATTTCATGAGGGAGCGCAAGAAGTTCTGGCTGGCGCCCATCATTTTGGTCATGTTACTTCTCGGTGTATTGATCGTTGTTGCGCAGGGTTCCGCCGTTGCGCCATTTATCTATACGCTCTTCTAGAAGTTACTCGAGCAGTCAATTCGCAAGTGCGGCCGCCGGTTTCGAAGCTTGCGGCCGCATTTTCTATGGGGCCTGACCCGCAGGCTGGTCAGGCATCTCGGGTGCTGCGCGGACTGGCGGCGCGACCGGCATACAGTGTTATTATTGGCCACGACACTTTATCCGACAGGGCGAATACCTTATGACTACACAAGGCAAAATAAATCTGCTGGGCATTGTCCTGCTGCCTGCAGCCGCCGTTCTCGGAGCCGCGTTGGCCACGGCTAATGGTGCGTTCCGAGCTTACTCGGACACTTACGTGTTCGTTTTTCTTTTAAATTTAGTGATTACCCTGCCCGCGGCGGGGCTGAGTGGTTTGTTTTTGAGGCGGTCATACGGCAATAAGTCGCGGTGGATAGCCATTCTTCCGATGCTGGTGCCGGTCGCAATTGGTTCGGTCTGGTATATCGCGCGAGGTATTTCTCCCGCCAAGGTTGCGCCCGGGGCTGAATATATCGGTGCGCCGCAGTACCTCATGGTGGCGCTCGTTGCGGTGGCGTTTGTCGTGCTGCTGATTCGTGTAACCGGTCTGGTTTCGCGCGCGGATTAATTTGTCAGCTGCTTTTAACCACGTAACAGGTCGCTGAATGCCCCTGCGGGCATTTACAAATTATGAGCGTATCAATAGAAGAAAAGTTGTTACCCGCGGCGGTACAGTTTTGTCCGTACAGTTTTCTGGAAGATAAGCCTAATATCATTGTTGACGGCAAAGAGCAGCGTGCCACGGTGCTGACCCTGTCCCATTGGCCATGGAACCAAACGCCTCGTGAGCTGCTGCGCGACACGTCGACGGACATAGCTTTCGCTTATTTGGACTCGCCGGCGCACTTTGTTGATGCCGGGCTGGTTTCCAATAGCCACTACGATGAGGACGGATTGCTCAGCATGTACGCACTGGTCGACCCTGTGAACGCAATGCGAAACAGGGGCCTCATGATTGCGACATCCCGGGCTGGCGATTTTTCCGTATGCAGCGATATCCGTGCGGCTAAATTATCCTTTATTCTCGCGGCCTACGCCGATCCCGAGAGCTCTCCCTTGCCGGCAGAAGTCTTTTCGGGAACAGCGACGAACCAGATTCACAGTCTCTACAGGTTGATGCTGAATGAATTGCCCGGCCTGATGGACAACATCGACGCATATCCTCATTTCTGGCAGGACGAGCTGCAGCACTGGCAAGAAAGCGAAGCCGCTATCGCAGAGGGTCGAGTGGTGATCGATGAATTACCTCACCTGGATATGGCTATCGTTCGCATACCTGAAGATATGCCAGCGCGCACGGTGCGCCGCTATTTGCGGAAATGGAGCCGGTCCGTCCATCCTTTGGCGGTCCATAACGTGACCCATTCCTCGAGAATCGTCTGGATAAAGGGTGCGTCACTCGAAATGCAGTATCGCTACGAGAGCTGGGTTCAACTGGCATCTCGCCGCCCCCATATGCGCGTAGATCTGGCCGAGTTGGCCGACAGGCTGACCGATCAGGAGTCGGCAGGCGGGCAATGGCAATTTGAAGGGGTGAATGAGGTCGCGCCCAGGTTGCGGCTGGCAGGGTCCTGCCGGTCATCGATTTCGGAGACCGATTTTTTGCAGCAGTTGTGTCGGGAGCTGGAGTCAGGCCCGCCGGCGTGGGACCCGTATAACCGGCCCGAGTAGAGTCGAATGCAATTGCAACCCTTCCATCTGGCTATACCTGTTGATGATTTACAGGCCGCAAAAAAATTCTATACCGAGATGCTGGGCTGCACGACGGGCCGCAGCGACGCGCATTGGATCGATTTTAATTTGTACGGGCATCAGCTGGTGTGTCACGCAACCGAAGCAGCCAGGCAGAGCGCGCTCCCAGTTAACTTAGTGGACGGAGAATCGGTACCCGTTCCCCATTTCGGAGTGGTACTCGGCTGGGATGAATGGCAGTCTCTTGCGCAGCGGCTGGCGACAGCAGGGCTGAAGTTTTTGATCGAGCCTACGCTTCGATTTGAAGGCAAAACGGGGGAACAGGCCACGATGTTTTTTGCCGACCCCGCTGGCAACATGCTCGAATTCAAGGCGTTCCGCGATCCCGATCAGTTGTTCGCGGCCTGACAAGCATGTCGTCCGAAGGCTATCAAAAACTGGTCGGTTTGATTCTGGCCGCCGGCGGTTCGCGTCGACTGGGCAGGCCCAAGCAAACTCTTCAATGGCAGGGGAAAGCGATGCTGCGCAGCGCGGTCGAGGCCTGTCTGCCTGTCTGCCAGGGAGGCCTGGTCGTGGTCACCGGCGCGCGGGCTGCAGAAGTCGAGACTTGTCTGGAGTCCTACCCTGTGACCGTCGTCACTAATCCTGATTGGGCGCAAGGCATTTCCGCATCGCTGCGGGCGGGGCTTGTCGCCTTGCGGCCATATACTTTTTCCGGCCTGCTATTATCGCTCGCTGATCAACCACTGGTTACTCCAGGCGATATAGTGCGCCTGGCTGACGCCTGGGTTGCATCCCCAGGACAACCCGCAGCCGCCCACTACCTCGGTTTGCGTGGGGTGCCGGCGATTTTCCCTGCTTCGTTTTGTGGCGAATTAATGGCTCTGACCGGCGACGAGGGTGCGCGGCGCGTGCTCCGCGCGGCGGCAGAATGCAGTGAGGTTGCAATGCCGGCTGCAGCAATGGATATTGACACGCCCTCAGACTTGGAAGCGTTGCTGCTAAGTGACAGCCAAGCGGACAAAAGGTCGAATACGGAATGAAAACTGTTCAGGTTGAATATTTTGCGGTACTCAGGGAGAGGACTGGTGTCCCTGTCGAGACGATAGAAACGGCTGCTGAAAAAGCGTCAGACTTGTATGCCGAACTGCAGCAGCGGCATGACTTTCCCGAGCTCGCATCTCTCAAGGTCGCGATCAATGATGAGTTTGCGGACTGGGATGCGGCCTTGTGTAACGGAGACTCAGTGGTTTTCATTCCTCCGGTGGCCGGAGGATGAACGGCTTTCGTATTCAGTCGGCAGCATTACAACCGAATGTCGACAGGGCAATGTTGCAGTCAGAGGCCTGTGGCGGTTTCGTAAGTTTCGAGGGCTGGGTGCGAAATCGTAATGAAGGACAGGACGTGCTGCGTCTCGAGTATCAGGCCTATGAGGCGCTGGCCAACAAGGAAGGTAATCGAATCGTTGCCGAGGCGCTGCAACGTTACCCGATCGAGCATGCGCTATGTGTTCACCGCGTCGGCGCACTTGAAATTGGCGAATTGGCCGTCTGGGTGGGCGTTAGCGCCGGTCATCGCGACGAAGCGTTTCGCGCCTGCCGCTATATTATCGACGAGGTGAAGCACCGCGTTCCGATCTGGAAAAAGGAGCACTACCTTAACGGAGATTCGGGCTGGGTTAATTGCGAGGCGTGCGCGCACCCCGGCCATCACGACCGGCCCCCTGAAAAGTCGAAAGAACCTGGCGCTTAGTTCCGCGCTCGCTCGCGCTGGACTAGCTCATTGGTTACGCTGAGCATGTCACCGAATGTTTTGATATTTGGCGAGTCAGTCACGTATTTGCCGTTAATAACCAGCACCGGCACTGATCGAACGCCGTAGCGGCGTGTCAGATTCTCGGCCCGTTTAACGGCGCTGCTCACTCCGAAGGATTTATACGCCTCGTTAAAGGCATCTTCCTCGACGCCGAAACTTTTAAACAGCTCCAGGATGGAAGCTTCGCTGGTTAGCATATCGCCGTCCTGGTGGATGGCTTTGAAAACTGCGAGGTGAGCCTGGTCAAGCACGCCAAGCGCTTCGGCTGTATACATCAGTCGCGCGTGCGCCTGATTCGTGGGGTTCCAAATGACCGGAATACGCACAAAAGAAACGTCGGGCGGAAGATCTTTTTCCCAGTCCGTCAGAATGGGGTCGAAGTTGTAGCAGTGCGGGCAGCCATACCAGAAGACCTCGGCCACTTCGATTTTATCCGGCGGGCTGCTCGTGCCCTGACTCGTTGTCAGTCGTCGAAAGTCTTCGCCTTCCTTGTACTTCCATTCAGCCGCTGCCGCAGGGGCGGTGGCCGGCTTGCTCAGCTCTATGTCGCTTTCTTCGTCGGCATCTTCGGTCAGCCCTTCTGTTTCGGCGACGCCGCCCAGCGCTTCAACATTAACCGCCTCAGTGTCCGTAACCGCTTCGGTTGCGGGCTCGGCCGGGCTTGCGGGAGCTTCGGTCTGGTCTGTTGCCGGTTCCGTGACAGCCGCTTCTTCCGGGCTGCCGCACGCGCTTATTAGCGCCATGCAAAGAACAGCCAGTAGGCCAGGAAAAGGACGAATAACGGCTTTACTCATTTTACTAACCCCGCGGTGGTTCCAGGCAAGACATGTTTTTGTATTAAAACAGACTGCCCTATATGTCTTAACTAGTGCAACCCCTGCATATACGCAGACACTGCTTTTATCTCATCGTCACTCAAGCGCTCGGTGATGTTTCGCATGATCCGTGCATCACCGTCGCTTGTGCGAGCGCCACTTTTATAGTCATTCAGTTGCTTCGCCGTATAGGCAGCATGCTGGCCGCTAATGGCAGGATAAGCCGCCGGTCCGTTGCCCTGACCCGTTGGTCCGTGGCACGCGATGCAGGCACTTACGCTGGTCTCTTTGTTCCCGCCACGATAGACTTTTTCGCCCAGCCGCGCCAAGTCCGGGTTGGCGGTCCGCCGCGTTGCTACCTGGGCCTCGAAATGGGCGGCCAGATCTGCCATGTCCTGCTCACTCAAGGCTGCCGCCTGAGCGCTCATGAGCACATCCGAGCGGGTACCGTCTTTGAAGGCCTGCAGCGTATTGACGATATAATTGGCATTCTGCCCCGCCAGGCTTGGCCATTGCGGGTTGACGCTGTTGCCATCCATCCCATGACACGCAGCACAGGTGCCGGCCTTTTGCGCGCCGGCTTCTGCGTCGCCCGCCGCCGCGGCTGGCTGCATCAGGATTAAAATTGTGCCGACCGCGAACATGGCGCGTGTGGCGGCTATAAAACGAGCCGACAGGATTCCGAAATTCATTTTGCTTGCTTTTCCAGAGGTCACGATGAAATGCCTTAAAGTGATGCTTGATTTAGTATTCGAAGCCTCGTGCTACACTGCGAGGCAGCGGCGCATTTTACACGAAAACCATGGATGAAGGGCTGCCGCCCGCTATGATGGCGCCAATATCAGCCAGTGGCCGCTCAGCCCCCGGGCGGTGGCGCAGAGAGCCCAGATGTCGCATTACCCCAAGGCCAAATTCCTCACCAGTGCCCACCAGCCGGACCAGTTTCTGCCCGATGAGGGCGCCGAGGTCGCATTTGCGGGGCGATCCAATGCGGGCAAGTCCAGCGCGATTAACGCCATCGTTAATCAACGTAATTTTGCCCGCACTAGCAAAAGCCCTGGCCGAACGCAGCTTATCAATTTTTTTAGTCTGCGAGATAATCAACGGCTGGTTGATTTACCAGGCTACGGTTATGCTCGTGTCCCGCCCAAGCTGCAGGAGCACTGGCGAAAACTTATGGGGGCCTATTTCGAGGGCCGCCAATCGCTCACAGGGCTGTTTGTCATAGTTGATGTGCGGAGATCCCTGAGCGATTTTGACTGGCAGATGATCGATTGGGCACAACAAATTGGTTGCGACATACACATCCTGCTCACCAAGTCAGACAAACTGAAGCGTGGCGCCGCTATTAACGTTCTGAACCAGGTGCGCAAAGAAACAGGCGGTCGGGTCAGCATACAATTATTCTCGGCAACCAAGCGCCTCGGTGTAGAGGAGGCTCGTAATGCTTTGGACAAGATGCTTGTGCATGCAAACCCAAATAAAGAATGCGATGCAGCTCGCTAACGCAAAGCCCAGGTCAAATAGCTTTCGTCAGCAGCGACAATAAGATATGTATAGAATTTTGATTATTCTTGTTGCAAACCCTTTGTTACTTTTGTAACGATTGTTGAGGCCCTACAATCTTTCGCTCGCAGTGCTGATGATATGCAACCATACCTCCCCACCGAGTCTTTCTAGTGCCTGAAAAATTACGTCGAGTCGCAGTACTTGCGCTGGTGATCATTGTGGCCCTGGAGCTGAGCCTGCGTTTCTATATTTTTGGGCTTGATGCGCTCAGCTACAAAAAGATGAACAGCCATTTACTTCTGATGGACTCCGGCCTGGTTCAGCCTGCAGCCAATACGGATATTTACTATGAGTTGCGTCCTAACCTGGATTCGCTGTTTCGTGGCAAGCGATTGGTATCAAACTCCAGAGGCCTTCCGGACAAAGAGTATACGATCGAGAAACCAGACGCTGTCTACCGAATAGCGGTGGCGGGAAGCTCATGGACTATGGCGACCGGCGTAGAACCTGAGCAGGCCTATCATTCGATTCTGGAAGAAAGGCTTAACGAGATTTATACCCCAAAGAAATTCGAAGTAATAAACTTCGCGCTCGAACATTATGGGCTCAGTGAGATCGTCGCCAGCATTCGCTACAAGGCGCTCGAATATGACCCGGACATGATTATCGTCTCGATTACTTCGGCGACCCCGGCGATTTTGTGGGAGAAGCAAAAAGCGCCGTTTAAGCCAACCGACACTGTGCCGCCGTTCTGGCAGTCTTATTTGTATTCGACTGTTGCGAACCTGGTGGGTCTGAAGGCGTATGCTCGCAGCAAGCGACCTAATGTTGATCTTGAGCAGGGCGGTTACCCAAGACAAATCAGGAGAGCGCTGGAAGAAATTGGCGAGCTAGCGCCAGGAAAAAACATAGAGGTCGTGATTATTTTCCCGACAGCCTACGAGTATCAAGAAAGCCAGATTAATGCAGCGGGCAACGTTGCCAGTAAAGAGGGTTTTCGATTGTTCTATATGAATTTGGAAAAGCTGGCTGCAGACGCAAATTCAAACGAGGGGCTCACTACCGGTAGAATTGATCGCCACCCCAGTCCGGCGGCACACAAGCTGATTGCCGAAAAGTTATTGAGTGAAGTTTGGGGCCAGTAGAAGGCGCCGACGAATCAATTAGCAGCTTCACCGTGCATGATGGCCGGACTTGGCAGTAAACACAGCCCCGAAATTCGCCGCCATGGTTTTCGGGGCATTGATAAAGGCTGTATTTTTTAATGTTTGGCACTTATCGGACTTTGCTGGCACTAATGGTGGTTGCTTTGCACCTCGGCGACCTGTCCATGGGGGGGTATGCGGTATTCGGGTTTTACGTGTTGAGTGGTTATTTAATGACCTTGATCATGCACAATAACTACGGATACTCCGCGTTAGGATTCTACAAATATGCATTGAACAGGTTTCTGCGAATCTATCCAATCTACTGGATCTCAGTAATTTTTTCGGTAATCCTGATTTGGTATTTCGGTGCACGATTTGTTCGAGCTTACAACCCGGCTATTTTTTTGCCGACGAATACTTCTGATTGGGCTCGAAATGTCTTTCTTTACTTGTCTGCGATAGAGCAGCCCCGCTTAACTCCGCCCGCATGGGCCCTCACTGTTGAGCTTTTCTATTACTTAGTGATAGGAGTAGGCGCCTCCCGGAAAAAGCTTTTAACACTAATTTGGTTCGCGGGAAGCGTGGCGTATCACATAGCTACAATTATTCTCGGGCTTGGGTGGGGCGAGAGGTATTACACAGTTGCTGCCGCTTCCCTGCCGTTTTCTACCGGTGCGCTGATCTTTCATTACAGGCCCCAGCTTTCACAATTTCTTCATCGACTCAAAGGCGGTTTTTACGACTACTTACCTTATATATTCTTCGTATCGATATTGGGGAACTGGCTAATAGGGGATCTGTTGGATCAGACCAGAGGAGCATTCTTCTATAGCAACTATATTTTGTGTTCGACCATGGTTGTATTGCTCTGCGAGAGAAGAACGCTTCCTTTCCTCAGTAAAAGGTTTGATGGGTGGATGGGCGATTTTAGCTACCCCATTTATCTTTTTCATTTTCAGGTTGGCATGCTGGTAATCCCATTACTGGATGCGGCAGGAATATATGTTGAGCGACCCAATTTGCTCCTTATGGTCGTATCAATTCCTTTTATATTTGCTTTTTCCTGGGTGGTTACCTGGAGTCTCGAGCGCCCGATCGAACTCCTGAGGACAAAGGTGAAAAAAAGATAGCCGGTACCGTGGCCGCAAAAAGTGACCCTCGAGCGATTCCGCTGCGTAATAGCTCTCCTTGCAGATCCCCGGTGTTTCCCGACAACGTCGTACGCTGCAGGCACTGTTGGTATTTTCGGTTGCAGAGGCACTCAGATTACGTGTAATTGCCTCTGAGGCAATTCAACCCCCGATAGAAAGCCTAATAGAAAGTGATCGCAGAGCTCAGAGGTCAGGCGCTCTATAAGATCTGGGTGCAATTAATCCTGATTCCCCTCAGACCTTAACGCCTGGCTTCTATTCCGGAAAGAATGCATCGGGCCAGCGCCTCGTTTCCGGTGGGCGAATAATGCGTGGCATCAACGAATGCCTTTGATTTGTCTATGCCTGAAAAGGCATCCTGACAATCGATCATGTCCAGCTCACCGGCTGCGATCGCTGCGCCCATAGCCTGGGTAAAACTCAAGGGGATTCGTTGTCCGATGCTGCCATTGTAACTCGGCAGCAGAAATGGATTGTCCGGTTCCACGACGCCGAAGGGCTGAAAAATAAAATACGCCTCAAAGTCAAATGCCGCGCCGAGTTGCTGAACGAAGCGAATATTGTCCTGATAGTACTGCAGCCAGTCATCTTGAACAGCGGCCAGATTTTTGTCACCGTATGCGAACTGATTTTTATAGAAAAAAGACATCAGCTGATAGTCGATGGGGTCCCGGTTCGCATCGAGAGAACCATAGGGGACATCCAGCTCTGGCGCTGATAGCTGGTACCAAAGCTGGGTGATGGGTAGCGAGTATGCAAACGCCAGTAACATGTTTGCACCGGTACCGAAAATCAGTGCGGGTTTTCCCCTGTCGATTAAAAAACCCTGCACGCGGGGTTTGTCATGTGATCGATAAGGCGTCGAAATGAAGGTGGTGAGATCATTTAACGCGTCTATAAAAATGACCTGTCTGGGCCGGTACCCCTGCCGCAAGAGGTAAACAAGTTTATCAACCTCGCGCAGAGAGTCGTAGGCGTTGATGCCAAAGTTGAGATAAGCCAGCTTCGTATTCTGCCTGCCTAAATAGGCGCTGACCGTATCGTCGCCACTGACGCCGTGGCCAAAGGTCGTGGAACCGCCCAGCACGAAAACGGTGTCGTTTGCTTTGAGAAGTTGGCGCACATGTTTATCGGTCCAGCCGGATTCATAACGAATGCTTTCTGCCCCCACGGTATAGGCCGGAGTGGAGCTGCCAGTAGTGAAACTTAGTACGGTGTGGGCCCTGAGGTTGGGTTCTGTCTCCAGGCTGCGCAGGAACTCCTCGTTATCCGTGCTGAATATTTGTTTCCGGAGCTCTATACCACGGCTTGATTCAGGATTTATCTGCCAGTTACCTTTCCAGCCCCGGTCATTGCCGGGGGCATTCTTTATATACAGCCAGGCGGCAGCATTTATAACAACTGCCAACAACAGCGTTATAAGAACGAACACAGAGAAGTCTCTAAAGAGCCGCGCCATAGTTTCTGCTCGCAAATTGATGTCAGGATTATATTTTAAGAATACTTGGTTTTGCGCAGCGAGTTTGGCCACCTGGCCGCTCATCCAGCACTGAATTTACAACTTTACTGTGTGAGGGCGATTATTGTCCGGATTTGCTGGCTTAAGCGGTGCCAGACACGTTAGGCGGGCATGGCGCGAGCAGTTTTGCGAATGACAAAAGCAAGTTCGCTATTCACCGGTTACTTGATGACTGCGTAAAGCTCAATCGGCCGCCGGCGCTCCGGGTCCGGGATAATCCAGGCACCTTTGTTCCAGCGAGCGGGTAAGATCGGGGCGCGACAAAGCATAGACCCCAAAGGGCCCCATCTTAAGCGGTGCAACATCAGCCTCGGCGGGCAAACGCCCTGTCAGCCTCAGGCTATAACAGTTAAGCGGCACAACTCCATGGTTGTACATCAGTATCGGCGGGTTGAAAAACTGCAGAACACAAAGTATCGCCAAGGCAAGAGCCGCTTTCTGCGCCAAAAAAATCTTGTTTATATCTACTTCCTGCACCAGCAAAATGACGGGCAGCCACATAAGGCCAATCATGCGATTCGTATCTGCCGCGATTAAAAGCGTTGCGAGGCAAATCAATACCATTGCAGACACGAGCAGCAGTCGATGCGCAGCATCCGACCGCGAGTTTCCTTGTTTAACGAAGTTGTAAGAAAAAATAACATAAAGACCCCAAAGCGCACCGGCACCCCCAACGATTCCCCAGACATTCAGGGAATGCCGCACCAGGAATGCAAAACCCATCGCCAAAATATCGGCATATTCTTTAGGCTGCAGTCCGGACGCACCTTCTGAAGATACTGATGACAGGAACAAGAGCGCCATCAAGATGCCGGGGGCTACGTAAGTCATAGCGCTACGCAGGCTCTTCTTCCAGAGCACCCAGACGAAGCAAATAGCCAGGTCAAACACCGACTTTTCATGTGCCAGCACAGCCAGCAGCAGCAATATCGTTATTGCCACCAGGAGTAGCCAGTTTATATTCGTGTCAAGCCTGCTGATAAATATTACCGCCAACGCCACTAATGCATAGGCCGATACATCTATAAACCCTGGGCCGTAGGTCATATACGTTACGGTGCTAAATGCGAAAATAAAACATAGGGCTAAATAGATCAGCAGGGTTGCTGCAGTAACGGCCTGGCGAGCCAATACGGCCTGGTAGACCTGGAAAACGATCAACGAATACCAAACAAACAGGGCGAGGTACTTGAGATAATTGAATCCCAGTGGACCCAGTCGCAGAAAGTGGGCGATCGTCCCCAGGAGCGCACGTGGCCGGATTTCATCAAACAGGTTGGCGCCCAGGTAGGGTTCGTGGAAGTCTATGCGTATCGGTACCCAAAGGGCCACCAGAAACATAAATAATGTGGCGGCAGGTACGACGACCACCAACATGCGTTGCCAGCGCGAAATATTCCTGAAAATATTCATAGGAAAAAGTTAAAAGACCCTGACTATTGCGACCACTTTTGTGTGACGATGAATATCTGAAGGATGAAAATCAAAAAAGGGGCCGGCGTTTTGCTCCGGCCCCTCTTGAATAAGTTGCCCCGGACGCCGAGTACAGGGGAGCGCCCGGGGCTGAGGTAACCGGCTTGGGGTAACCGGAAACCCACCCACCAAGGGAGGATGGTGGGGGCGTAAACGCCGGATATATTATTGCCCAAATTGCAGCCGAATAGTCAACTTTCTGCGAAACTTAATGGGCCTCGTCCCAGTTTCGCCCGATTCCCGCGTCAACCTTGAGCTTTACAGCGAGCTGCGACGCGTCAGACATCAGCTTTCTGACCGTTTCTGCAACCCCTTCCGCCTCGGCGGTGCGCACTTCCAAAACCAGCTCGTCGTGCACCTGCATAATCAATCGCGCATCGGGCTGTTCTCGTTTCAGCCAGCCGTCTACGTCGAGCATCGCTTGTTTAATTATGTCTGCGGCCGTGCCCTGCATGGGCGCATTGATGGCGCTTCGCTCGGCGTACTGGCGCCGCTGGGCCTGTTTGGCATTGATGTCCGGCAAGTAGAGCCGGCGGCCGAAAACGGTTTCCACGTAGCCTTTTTCGCTCGCCTGCGCGCGAGTCTGGTCCATGTAGGCTTTGACGCCGGGATAGCGATCGAAATACAGGTCAACATAATCCTGCGCCTCGTGCCGGGAAATGCCGAGCTGTTTGGCCAGGCCGAACGCGGACATGCCGTATATCAGGCCGAAATTGATCGCCTTGGCTGACCGCCGTTGCTCACCGCTTACCTTGTCGAGGTCGATGCCGAAAACTTCCGCAGCCGTCGCCTGATGAATGTCCTGGTCATCGGCAAATGCTTGCAGCAGGCCCTTGTCTTGCGATATGTGGGCCATGATCCTTAGTTCTATCTGTGAATAGTCAGCGGCCAATATGCTGTAGCCCTTCGGGGCGATAAAGGCCTGACGGATGCGGCGGCCTTCTTCTGTGCGGATCGGGATGTTCTGGAGGTTCGGCGATGAAGACGAGAGCCGGCCAGTAGCCGTTACAGCCTGATGATATGAGGTGTGGACTCTTCCTGTCCGTTCGCAAATCTGCTCGGGTAATTTGTCCGTGTAAGTCGATTTGAGTTTGCTCAGGCTGCGGTGTTCTAGGATGAGCCTGGGCAACTCATAATCTTCCGCAAGTTCCTGCAGCACATCTTCAGCCGTAGACGGCTGACCTTTAGGGGTCTTCCTTACGACCGGGAGCTCAAGTTCTTCGAACAATATTTCCTGCAGTTGTTTGGGTGAACCGAGGTTGAAATCACGTCCGGCCTCTTTGTGCGCCTTCTTAACGAGCGTTGCGAGCTTGGCCGTGATCTCGTCACTTTGCCGCGACAGCAGATCGGCATCGATGAGTACGCCGGTTTCCTCCATGTTTTCCAGGACAGATATCAGCGGCTGTTCGATCTCCTTATAGAGCTTTGCAAGTTGACCGGTCTGCTCGAGCTTCGGCCAGAGAGTGTTATGCAGGCGGAGCGTAACGTCAGCATCTTCGGCGGCATAATGTGCAGCCGTTTCGATTTCTACTTCGTCGAAGCGAATCTGCTTGGCGCCCTTACCGGCAACATCTTCATACTTGATCGTCTCGAGCCCAAGGTAACGGCGCGCTACTGAGTCCATGTCATGCCTGGTGGCCGTGCTGTCGAGCACGTAGGACTCAAGCATCGTGTCGAACTCGATGCCGCGCAACCGTATGCCGTGGTTCGCCAAAACATGAGCATCGTATTTAAGGTGATGGCCGGCCTTGGCTTTTTCTCCGTTTTCGAGCCATGGCCTCAATTGCTCGAGAACCTGTTCGCGGTCAAGCTGTTCCGGCGCCCCCGGATAATTGTGGGTCAGCGGTATATAACAGGCTTCGCCCTCGCCGACGGCAAAAGACAAGCCGACTATTTCCGCTGCCATGTAATCGAGGCTGGTGGTTTCAGTGTCGAATGCGGTCAGTTCGCAAGCTTCGATTCTTTTCAGCCAGCCATTTAACTGCGAATCAGTTAGCACAGTCTCGTAGTTGGCTTCGGGCTGGTTATTCGGCGACACGGCGCCAACCGAATCGTGCGAATCTTCTTCGGCGTCTTCAAGTTTTTTCAGCAACGAACGCAGCTCGTATTCTTCATAGATAGAGCGTAATTTCCTAATGTCGGGTTTACCCCTGACAAGGTCGCCCGGGTTTTGATCCAAATCGAGATCGCGGTCGATGGTGGCCAGTTTTTGAGAGAGCAGCAATACGTCACGGTTGGCTGCGATGCTCTCCGCCACTCCCTTCGCACCGCGTATGGGCAGGGTCGCCACCTTTTCCGTATCGGCGAGTATTTCGTTGACGCCATCAAACTCGGCCAGCAACTTGACAGCCGTTTTTGCCCCGACCTTCGGCACTCCCGGAATATTGTCAGAGCTGTCACCGACCAGTGCCAGGTAATCGATGATCTGAGTCGGACGCACCTCGAATTTTTCAACGACACCTGCAGCGTCGAGCGGCCTCGGTTCGTTCCGCGGCCCCCGGGGCATGGTATCGAGCAATGTGATGTGCTCATCAACCAACTGGGCCATGTCTTTATCGCCCGTCGCAATGACTGTCGAGATGTTTTCAGCCGCTGCGCGCGTGGCGAGCGTGCCGATTACATCATCCGCTTCGACACCGCTGATGCGCAGCAGCGGCACGCCCAAGGCTTGTATGGCTTCTAATAGTGGGTCTATTTGCTGTCGGAGTTCGTCAGGCATCGGCGGCCTGTTAGCCTTGTATTCGGCAAACAGTTCATCGCGAAAAGTTTTACCCGGCGCGTCCATGACCACCGCAATCATGTCGGGTTTCTGGTCATGCAGAATACGGTTGAGCATGTTGAGTACGCCGAGCAAGGCCCCCGTTTGCGCTCCTTTACTCGATGTCAGCTCGGGCAGCGCATGAAATGCCCGGTACAGGTACGAAGAGCCGTCGACCAGTAACAGCGAAGCTTTAGTCGTCATGGTGCTGGTGCCGAAGCTTTCGGTGGTTCGTCCTCGTCACCGGTCTGCGGCTCCGGGCCTGCTTCGTTTAAACCGGCTTGTGCATCCTCTTCCGCGAGTGTCTTGGTCGATTCCTCGCTGGCTAAGCTATCGGCACTCTGCGCTACACCGCCGGGACCGGGCTGCTCTGTTGCGGCCGGCCCAATAGTGCCCTGTTCGTCCGGCCGGTCACCATTGATCTCCGGCTCCGCAGCAGGTGCCTCGAAAGGTTTCGCCGATTCCGTCAGGTACAAGTCGCCCCTCAAACCGCAAGCCGAAGCTCCCATCAGCAATATGGCTGCCAGCGCAGCGGCGAGTACAGCGTTAATTCGCATTTTTTAGCCCTTGTTTTTCAGGGCTATTGCCACTTGACGGTACGCATCGCGGAAGCTGATGCCTTCTTCGACCACCAGTTTGTTCGCGCGCTCCGCTGCGAAAATAGCATCATCGAGTTCAATGTTTTCCGGCCGAAATTCTACGCCGCCTATGAGCTGCGCCATGATTTCGGCTGAGGCGCCGGCAAGGTCTATCGCCCGAAACAGCGGTTCCTTGATCCGCTGCAAATCGCGCTGATAACCAGAGCCCAGCTTGGTGGTTATGCCCTGAATTTCGTACAGCGCGGCATTTACGGTCGCCGTTGCCCCGCGCACGAGTTCCAGCACATCGGGGTTCCGTTTCTGCGGCATTATGGACGACCCGGTGGTCATGTTTTCCGGTAACGAAATAAACGCAAACTCCTGGGTGTAATAGAGCAGCAGGTCGGCCGCCAGCTTGCCGAGGTCCTGCATCAGCAGGCTCAGTTCGAATACCAGGCTGGCCTCGGCCTTACCCCGTGATAGTTGCACAGCAGTCACCGGCTCGTGAATCTGCGCGAATCCAAGCGATGACCGGGTGTGCTCCCGGTCCACCGGAATGCCGGGCGTGCCATAGCCCGCAGCGCTGCCAAGCGGACTTTTACTGATTCGCCGGGACGTTGCCGCTATGGCCGCAGCATCGTCTTCGAGCTCCGCTGCGAAACCAGCTGCCCAGAGCTCAACCGAACTCGGCATGCCCTGTTGCATATGGGTATAGCCCGGCAAAACGGTATTCGAGTAGCGCTGACCCAGCGCCGTCAGTGCCTGCGCGACGCTGCGCGCTGCCTGCTGCAGATCTTCAGCAGCGTCGAGCAGGTAAAGGCGCAGCGCGACCAGCACCTGGTCGTTGCGCGATCGGCCGAGATGAATGCGTTTGCCCGCCTCGCCGATCGCATCGGTGAGGCGCGACTCGAGGGCTGTATGGACGTCTTCGTCTTCCAGCGTTATATGCCAGTCTCCGGCGGCGTGTTGCGTGGCGAGTGCAGACAAGCCAGTTTCGATCGCCTTATAGTCTTCGGCGGAAAGCAGCTGCTGGTCCCGCAACATGGCCGCGTGCGCGATAGAGGCGCGCACGTCGTAGGGCACCAGCCGTTCGTCGAGAATATGGTCTTCGCCTGCCGTATACCGAAGCACCCGCTGATCGAGTGGTTCACCCTTGTCCCATAGCCGTTTCATGCCGAACTCCAGGCCATTGTCACGCCGCCGATTGCTCAGCTTGCGTTAATGCCGCGATGCTTTCTACGATCAGAGTGCCCGTGCCTTCATTAGTGAATACTTCCAGCAACAGACTGTCCGGTAATTTGTAGGAGATGACATGCACCCGTTTTACGCCACCCTTAATGGCCGCTTCGATTGCTTTTGCTTTGGGCAGCATACCGTCCGCCAGCGAGCCGTTGTCCCGCATTTCTTGCAGGCCGGCCAGGTCGAGGTAGGAAACCAGTGAGCCCGGATCCTTAATGTCTTCAAGTATCCCGGGAGCTCCCGTCGCCAGAATCAATTTTTCGGCATTCAGCGCGCCGGCCAGTGAAGCCGCCACGGTGTCCGCATTGATGTTTAGCAGTGTGCCGTCATTGTCGGCTGATATGGGGCTTATGACGGGCACGATGCCGTCTGCGAGCAGTTGCTGCAACGCTTCGCAATTCACGCTGTCGATATCGCCAACAAAGCCAAAGTCGATCAGGCCTTCGCCCTCTACCTCAACGGGCGGGCGCTTATGGGCAACGACAAGCTCGCTGTCCGCGCCCCGTATTGCCACGGCATGTACATCAAGGCTTTCACAAGCCGCCATTATTTGCTCACTGATTTGCCGGTTTGCTTCGGCACTGACTTTAAGTGTCGCCGCATCCGTCACGCGTCGGCCATGGATCATTCGCGTCTCCAGGCCCTGCTCCCTGGCAATTGCCGTGGATTGGGGCCCGGCCCCGTGCACGACAACTACCCGCACACCGACCTGATTCAGAATCGCAATCTGTTCCACAAGCGCATGGGTTGCCGCGGGGTCGACGAATAACTCGCCGCCGGCTTTGATGACAAAGATCTTGCGTTTGAACATTCGAATATAGGGTGCCGCGTGTTTAAGCGCGGCGACCACTATGTCGCGGTGTGTGTTTGTTGTATTCAAATCATTTACTTCAGTTAAAACTTACTTGAGCAGTTGGTGCAGTACTGCCATCTGCGCATACATGCGATTACGCGCCTCCTGAATGACCACGCTGCGCGGCCCGTCGAGAACCCGGTCCGTTACGACCACGCCGCGCCGCACCGGCAGACAATGCATAAAACGGCAGTCTTCCTGAGCTGTTTCGAACCACGGATCGTCAACACACCAGCCTTCGAGACCATGGCGCAATTTTTCGTCCGCCGGCAGGTTGCCGTAATGACGGGTTGAGATCCATGATTTGGCATAGATGATATTGGCGCCTTCCAGCGCTTCTCCACGGTCATCGGTTTCACGAACCGAGCCGCCCGATGCCGCAGCCGCCTGCTTCGCCTTGTGCATGACCTGCTCGGGTAATTCAAAGCCATCGGGGCGCAACACGGTGACATCCATGCCGCGCATTGCAGCCATGTGGACAGTGGAAGCCGGCACCGCGAGTGGCAGCGCGCGGGGGTGATAGGCCCAGCTAAGCACGAACTTGCCGCCCTGTCGCGGAACGTTGAGTTCATCCATGGTCTTCCAGTCAGCGAGACTTTGGCACGGATGATTGATCGAGGATTCCATGTTTATCTGCGGAATATTGCACAGCTGAAGCAGCTCATTGAACTCGCTGTCGGCCAGGTCGGTTTCGAGATTCTCCCGATTGGCGAAGGCCCGGATACCTATAGCATCGCCGTAGGAGGCAATTACCGGCACGGCTTCGCGTATATGTTCCGCCGCCATGCCGTCCATAACGATACCCGGCCGGGTTTCCAGGCCGTGGATGGACATGTTTGGCGAGATTACGAATGAGCCGCCGCCGAGCCTTGTCATTGCTGCCTGGAATGAGGCCAGTGTGCGCAGCGAAGGACTCAGGAACAGCAGCGCCAGCACTTTGCCCCGCAAAGCCATTGGCTCCGGATTCTTTTCGAGCCGGGCGGTGAGCTGCAGGAGCGCATCGATTTCTTCGACCTGAAAATCAGCAAGATCATTAAATTGCTTCATCATTCTTCCTTCTGTTGGTCCTTCGCAAATAAATAAAGGGTCTAAAGTTTATTAAGAGCTGCGACGAGCTGATCAATATGTTCGTCGCCCAGCACCAGCGGCGGTAACAAACGCATTACCTCGCTATCGCTGCTCGACCCCGTCAGTATGCCTTTTTCCAGCAGCGCCTTGCGCACGGGCAAAGCTCCGCCCGGGCAGCGTAATCCGAGCAGGAAGCCGGCGCCCGATATGTCGCTTACCGGCCCGATGATACATTCCTGTTTAATGCGCTGCGAGAGACGCCGCACGTTTGCCAGTAATCCGTCACGTTGAATCACGTCCAGCACGGTTGAGATAATGACACAGGCCAGCGGGCCGCCGCCGAATGTGGTACCGAGATCGCCGTTACCAAGGCAGCTGGCGACCTCGTCGGTCATGAGTATTGTCCCGCATGGGAATCCTGCGCCGAGGGCCTTGGCCGTGGTCAATATGTCCGGTTGGAGCTTAAAGATTTCGGCGGCAAACATTTCTCCGCAACGGCCGATGCCGGTCTGCACTTCATCGACGATCAGCAATGCGCCTCTCTGTTTGCAGGCGGCAGCCACTGCGGCGACGAATTCTGAATCGAGGGCATAAGCGCCCGCAACACCCTGGACGAGTTCCAGAATTACGGCGCCGGTCTGCTCGTCTATAGCGCCTGCGGCCGCGTCTTTGTCATCACGAGGGACAAACTCCACATCGAACGGCGTGTTGGGGAACCCATACCATTTGCCGGCACTGCCCCAGGTGACTGCGGCGGCGGCGGCTGTCCGGCCGTGAAAACCGTGTTCGAGTGCTATAACTTTTGTCCGACCCGTCTTTTTCAGCGCGATCCGCAACGCATTCTCGTTTGCTTCGGCCCCGCTGTTAACAAAAAACACCTTGTTCAGGTCGCCCGGCGCAAAGTTGATCAGTTTGTCGGCGGCCTGCGCGCGCACCTCCATGGCAACGGCATTGCTTTGGAAGAACAGTGTGCTCGCCTGCTTGTTAAGAGCGGCGATAACGTCTGGATGGCTATAGCCGAGCGCTGCCACGGCGTGCCCACCGTACAAGTCCAGCAATGTCCTCCCGTCCCGGCATTTGATTGTTACACCGTTCGCCGCAACCGGCTCAAACGCAAACTGGCTGTATACCTGCAGCAAATGTTGTTGCTCGGCTGCGACCGCGTTGTAGTCAGCGTCTGCCATAGCTAGATCCATCCCGGCCCGGGTGCTGCCAAACCGGCCGTTTCGTCGAGGCCGAGCAGCCGGTTCATCCACTGCACACAGCCTCCCGCTGCGCCTTTCATCAGGTTGTCGATCGCGACGAATACAGCGACAGTCGAGCCTTCGGTAACGGCGGCAATATGCGCATAATTACTGCCTACCACGTCCTTGATGCGCGGCGTTCCCTGCACCACTTCGACGAATGGCTTGCCCGCATAGAAATCTGTCAGCAAGGCATTAATTTCTATCGTCGACATGTTCTGTTTCAAGGTCGCCTGCAGGGTCATGTGTATACCGCGCGCGAACGGTCCGGAATGCGGTACGAAATGCAGGTCGGGCTTCACCCCCGTAATGCTTGCGGTAATGCCGGTTACCTCGGGCGCATGCCGGTGCGCCAGCGGCTTGTATGCGTACAGATTCGAGTGCCGTAAGGGATGATGAGTGGTGGCAATGGGCGAACGTCCGGAGCCTGTGCTGCCGGTGATGCCGAAAGCATGAATCTCGGGCTTTATCAGGTCCAGTTTTAAGAGCGGCACTGTGCCCAGCAACATCGCGGTAGCAAAACAACCGGGATGCCCGACGTGAGGCTCAGCAGGATCGGCCATGTGCTCGGGTATGCCGCTGGAAAAATGACTGAGCAGTTCCTGCGCACCGTGCGGATGACCGTAGACGGCTTCATAAGCCGCATTGCTGGCAAAGCGAAAATCGGCGGATGCGTCCACAACGGTGAGTTTGCAGCCTCGTTTATTCGCCTGCTGCAGCAGCTCGGCGATGATGCCGGCGCTGGCGCCGTGCGGGGCCGCCGAAAACAGAGCGACCTCGCCTGTCAATAATTCATCGACCTGGTCACGGCTGATATAGGCCTGCTCACCGAATGCATTCTGCAGGTGCGGAAACACCGACTTGATAGGCTCTCCTGCCTGACTTTCCGACACGGCGGCCGCCAGTTGAAGGTGCGGATGCGCGGCTATAAGCCGCAGCAACTCGCCGGCCACGTAGCCGGTTCCGCCGAGCACTATTGTCGGAATCTTGTTCGTCGTGTTCATGATTTTTCCAGCTGCAGAATTTCGACGACCGCGTCACCCAGGTCTGCACCGTTAGTTATCGCGTTAAACGCATTGATGTTAAGCCGCTGCCTGATGATGTCCCGCCCGACTTCGTTGTCGGTTGCCGGCCCGGTAACGAGATGCGTCTCCAGGCCGAATTCTGTTTTCAGCAAGTTTACGCCTCCGGTCGCGCCGACGGGATCGTTGGCGCACAGGATCAGGCATGACAGCGCGTCGGTTATGGTTTTGTCGTGCAAAATTGCATCGACACCATAGGCCCCGAGGATGCCGTCGCCGAGCTCGAAGATCACCACATCGGGCTTTTTGGCGCAGAGCTCGTCCATCATCTTGCGCGTAACATTCGGGCCGTTCTTTGCAGTCGTGGCGACGACGCCGTAATCGGTAAAGATGAGCGTGTTTCGGGCACCCGCGTCTTCCATCGCCAGAATGTCCCGCCGCAGCGACACGCCCGTCGCCTTGAATGCATCGACGGTGTAACCGAGGTGCCGAAGCCGGCTGACGATGGCGCTCGCGGCAGCAGTTTTACCCGAATCCATGCAGGTGCCAGCCAGCGCTATGACGGGCACGCCGTGCGTATTCACTTCGGGGTTTTCCGGCAGCTTCTCGAAGCCCACCCGTGACGGCACGCCGATTCGCTCGCCGAGTATGGGAAATTCGAGGACCGCGCCGAGTACTTTTCCATCGAAGGGCTGACCGAAGTTAGCGTTTACCGAATCGCAGATACCCAGCACGCCCCCGATGTTCAGAACTTGAATGATGTCACCGGGAACCAGCGTTTCAGGCAGATGGCCGGAATAACCGAATAGAGCTTTGCGGTGACCGAGAGCGCCGATAATAATGTCGCCCCGTTTGACCTGCGCCATTCGGCCGCTGGTTAGCTCGAGCTTGTTATACGTGCCCTTGTTGTTCTGAATTTCGACCGCAACCAGCACGCCTTCTTCACACGGAATATCTTCTGACACCCGCAACTCTCGCTTGAGCGCCTTGTTCTGTGCGACCGATCCGATCTTGTCGGCAATGACCGTTTTCATCGTCTAATCCTTGTTGCCGGCCGCAGCTCGCGACTGGAGCATGCCGGGCAGTGAAAGTATCCGCGAGAATCCTAACGCGTCCTGCGGCGTCCATTCGCCTGCGGCTTCACCGTAAACGCCCTTGGTCGCTGCCATCAGCGAATAGGGCGATGTCACTCCGGCGACAAAAGCGTTGCCGGGCCGCAGAATGATTTTGACCTCGCCCGTTACGCGCTGCTGCGAAGACTCGAGCAGGGCCTCGATGTCCCGACAGGCAGGATCGAGCTGCTTGCCGTAGTGCACGAAGTCGCCATAGGTGTTAGCCAGCGGCTCTTTGATTTGCAGCTGCAATGCGCTCAGCGTGAGTTTCTCGAGTTCGCGGTGTGCGTTGAGCAGGATTTCGGCGGCGGGCGCTTCGAACGCCACCCGCCCCTTGGTCCCGAGCACGGTGTCGCCGACATGGATGCCCCGGCCGATGGCATAACTGCCGCCGATCGTCTCGAGTTTTTCGATCAGCGCGACCGGATCGAGCATCGCGCCATTCAGTGATACCGGTATGCCTTTGTCGAAACCGACATGAATCGTCCGTGGCTCTGCGGGCTTGTCGAAAGCATCCGAGGAGAGCACCCACGCGGATTCCGGAATCGTGTCTTTCGAGTCCAGCGTTTCGATACCGCCGATGCTCACACCCCACAGACCCTTGTTGATCGAGTACGAGCCGCCCGAAGGGGGCAGGGGAAATTTCCCATCTTCGAGGTACTTTACTTGTTCGCTCCGCACGAAGGACTGATCCCGCACGGGTGCGAGTACTTCGAGTCCCGGGTTCACGGTGCGTAAAGCGACTTCGAAGCGCACCTGGTCGTTGCCGGCAGCGGTGCAGCCATGCGCCACGGTCGTGGAGCCCCGTTCTTGCGCAAACTCGGCAAGCAGCGTCGCCTGAATACCGCGCTCGGCACCGACGCACAGGGGGTACAAATTGCCTCGCCGCACATTGCCGGCGATCAGATAACGCAGTACCTGGTTGAAAAACCGCGGCCGCGCCTCGACCAGGATATGTTCCTGCGCGCCGAGGGCCATGGCCCGCTCCTCGAGACTTTTCGCGGCCGCTTCGTCCAGTCCGCCGGTATTAACGCAGGCGGTGACGACAGAGCAGCACCGGTTTATCAACCGGCAGTGAGGTTCTATTAGTGCTGCAGCAGCCTCAGCCGGCTCAGCAATTGTTTTTGTTCGCCGGCATTTCTGGTCGCCACAAAAATCGTATCGTCGCCCGAAATCGTGCCGACGATCTCCGGCCACTCGCTGCGATCCAGATACAGTGCAACACGTTGCGCGGCCCCCGTGGCTGTCTTCACCACCGTCAGGTTGTTGCCCGCGGTCGCCACTTTGCGCACATAGCCTTCCGGCACTTCCATGTCCGGGGTGCCGGTCACCCCGATACGGCCGTAGCCGCTTGCCAGCTTGGTGATGCCCAGCTCCCGCAGGTCGCGGCTCACGCTCGACTGCGTCGCATCGAAGCCATTCGCCAGCAACAGTTGCACCAGTTCTGACTGGCGCGTAATCGTTCGTGTTGCTACGAGGTCGAGGATGGCCTGTCGGCGCTTCTCGCGGATGTCGGGGGCAATAGGCATATCATATGCGCATAAATAGAATAGTTTGCGCATCTTACGCATAAAAGCTGCTCAGTCAAGTGAATAAAGTCACATAAATGCGCATATTATTTTATATATTTGCCTGAGGGTGGCTGGCTCAATCATTCCGCCGGGTTTTGCCCTAAACGTCTTGATCAGCCGGCTTCGCCGGCCAGCAGCTTAAAAGTCTCATCCGTTTCCCCGGCAGGTGCGCCGCCCGGCCCAAACCGGCGTTCGATAAAGCGGCATCGGCCGGTTCTGTCCACGATGACGACCGTCGCGCTGCGGGTGCCATAGCTGTCACCCACAATGAACGGACGGGCGGATACCCACTCGGTTTCGGCCCCGGGCACCGGCTGTTCGCGCAGCAGCAGCGCAAACAGTTTTTGCGGGTCGGGCTTCGTTGCCAGTGCCGCAAGTTGGTCATTGAGCCAGGTTAGTTTCGGCCAGGGCTCGTCGAGCGCCGTGTTGCTGAGGCCAAATACGCCTCGCTCGACGTAGGTCGTATCCAGCCGTGCGCTGCCGTGACCGCCGCTGTAACAATGCATTGCGCCCAGAAGGATATTGCCGGCAAGCAGGCTGAAGCCCCCGTAGCGGGGAGACTGCTCAGCAAGCAGCGCCTGCAGACGCTGCTGGTCGAGTGTCCCGTTGAGACTGTCGGCGACCAGGCTGCCGCGCGATAGCGAATTTGCTTCCGGCGCGGGCATGTCGGGGCGATTCGTAACGACGGCGAAACGCCCGTCGCGATTCACGCCAAGCCAGCTGCCGCCAGCGACCAGGTCGCGGCCGCCCAGCACGTCGGGCGCATCCCCCCACCAATCGGCTGCCGCGCTTGCACGGGCATGATATTCATCCCGGTTGCCAACGAAGACGAACGGATAATCGACCGAAACTTGCCAGGCGATGCTTAAGAGGCACATGTCAGGTGCGTTCACCTGTGGTTCGGGAGAAACTGCCGCTCAGGTTTAAAGACTCAAGCTTTGGCCCTCCTGTCCGGTTGAACCAGTCTTCGATGAGCCTGAATGCGATAGAGGTGGTGGGCGGCAGCATGATTTCGCCGCGCTGCAGATCGGTCCGGCTGAACCAACGGGCATCCGCGAGCTCTTCGTCATTCAGGCGAATATCCGTGCTGGTTGCCGTCGCGTGAAAGCCGACCATCATCGCGGTGGGAAAAGGCCAGGGTTGGGAGCCGAGGTATTCGATTTCGCCGATCGCGATATTCGTTTCTTCTTTCACCTCTCGACAGACCGCATCTTCGAGCGACTCGCCCGGTTCCGCGAAGCCGGCAACAGTTGAATAACGCCCAGCCGGCCAGTTCTTCTGCCGTCCAAGCAAACAACGGCCCTCGTGTATCACGAGCACGATAATCGCCGGGTCAATGCGCGGAAACGTGCGGCCATCGCACTCGTTGCCGGTACAGGCCATCACAAAGCCGCCGCTTTCCGGCCGATTGGCAGCGCCGCAAACGCCGCAGTAACGGTGCCGGTTGCGCCACTCGATCATGCCTTTGGCATAGGCGAGTAATGCAGCTTCGTCTGCGGCCAGGTTGCCCATCAGGCCCCGGAAATTCTCGAACAAAGCCTGGTCGATGCCGTGTTTTTCAGGACTTTCCTTAAGATCAAGGCCGAATATATGTCTGTCGTCGAGGCGCCCGAGGTAGATGTATTCTTCAATGGAATCGAGCTGCCGAATGTCCTCGCGGGTCAAGAGCAGGACGGCATCATCGCGCACCAGGAAACGCGACTCCCATGCAGCGAGGAACCGAGTGGCGGGGTCGTTCCAGAGATTCTGCAGAGTCTGCGGATCGTTCCGCAGTTCGGCCAGCCGATCGATCGAACCGCCGGAAAAAAAGGTCTGTAAAGCCATTCTGTAGTATCGCAACCAACGAGTCAGCCCACAGACTACCCCCGTTATGCAACGCTGGCCAATCAGTCTGCAACTAACCGCCGTGATTTATGAGCTGTTTTCCTTGATATCGCAAAACGGGCAATGCCGGTAGTCGAGGGAATAGCGATCCTGAACATACGGACCCCCGCAGTCGGCGCAGAATGCAAAAATCAGCTCCTGGTCGCGCGCCATCGCGCTGTACAGGCCCCACGACTTTTCAAAACAAAGACAAGGGTTCGGATGGATGCACCGGTAAGCCTCGTACGCGTCACAGATGTGGTTACCAAGCCGAACCGGATTCAAGCGCGCATCCGCGGCAAAACCGGTGCCGGAGTCGATTTCCATTACGCCGCAATGGATAAACAGGCAGGCGAGCACAGTGGCCTCCGACTGGTTCGCGGCCGAGTTCACGTAAGGGGTGATTTGCTTGGGTGATTTCCCGCGTCTGCGCCTGACCGTCGGCCCGCTGCCGGCTTTGAAGTAGGTTGCGTAGATTTTCCGAATACGGTCCTCGGAAAAACCCGTGCACGCGCGGATCGTCCCGGTCCTGGCTTCGTGGCCGATCATCCGCACTGCCAGGTTAAATCTGGACATTTCGGCGGCATAGCGATTGTCTGTCACCCTCATCTTTATCTCCCTGTTTTATCCATTTATGGTCGGATTAGACCATAAATGCACATTAATTGCCTTTTATGTTCATTCTCGACCATATATAGTAAATTGCCACGACGACCAGAGGGCTCATCAAATGCAACAAATTCGTCCGGAAATACCCGAAATCATGGCCGCCGCACCGGGCCTCGCGGCCGACCTGGTGATCGAATTGGCCGAAATCGCCAACATCAACCGTGAATTCCTGCGCCTCCTTGCCAGTCCAGCGGTGGCTGAAAACCACTCACTGCTGGGGCTGGATGGCGGAGTGCTCGGGGCCCTGCGCTCGCTTTCACCGGCGCAGCTCGACCGGATTGCGGCTGCACCGCAGTTGCTGGCCGAATTCAGCCCGTTGCCCGGTGCCAGCCAGACCGGAGCAAGGGACGCGTGCACTCCGCGGCAATTAGCGCAGGAACGGGATGCGGTGGCTGACGCTGGCGGTTCTGGCTACACGGGTTCGCAATGGGAGCAGCAGGTCCAGGGCTTCGCCCAACGGCTGCTCGTCTGTCTCTGGCAATCGGCCCGGCACAGCAAGCGCATAACGGCACTGAATGCCGGTCTGACTCCCGAGAGCCTGGCCTTACTGGCTGCGCAAAACTTTACGGTTCTCAGTCGTCACTGCGCTGAAGCCGGCTTTTGCCTGCGGGCCCGTTTCGCCTTGCACCCACGTTTCTGGCCAGACCTGATTCGTTCGGTCCGCGTTGGCAACAGTGAGCAACAGGCGGCTTCGCGGCTGTCGCTCCTGCCGCTATCGAT
>JARRLL010000002.1:128193-143692 GCA_037387125.1 Gammaproteobacteria bacterium
GGGTTGCGCTACCGTCGATAAGGCGATGCGGCCGGCTACGACTTTGACCATTGACCGGAGTGAAGCAGTGAGTGTATTGGCTTGCTCTCGCCAGCCGGGCACAATCCGCGGTCATGAACGCGCTCTCCCTCCGCAATCTCACCAAGGTCTATGCCAATGGCTTTACGGCCTTACACGGCATTGATCTGGATGTTGCCGAGGGCGACTTCTTTGCATTGCTGGGGCCGAATGGCGCCGGCAAGACGACTGCGATCGGGATTATCACGTCACTGGTCAACAAGACCGGCGGCACCGTCGAAGTTTTCGGCCACGATATCGACAAGGATCTTGCCGCGGCGAAGTCTTGTATAGGTGTGGTGCCGCAGGAAATAAACCTGAACCAGTGGGACACGGTTTACAACTGCGTGTTCAATGTTGCCGGTTTCTACGGCCTGCCGACCAGCAGGGCTAAAGCCAGAACCGAGCAGTGCCTGCGCGAATTACAGCTTTGGGACCGGCGAGACGAAACCTCGCGCAATCTTTCGGGCGGCATGAAGAGGCGGCTGATGATCGCGCGCGCCCTGGTGCACGAACCGCGTTTGCTGATACTCGACGAGCCCACCGCCGGAGTCGATATCGAGATTCGGCGGTCGATGTGGAGGTTCTTGCGTGAAATAAACGAGCAGGGCACGACGATTATTCTTACCACGCACTACCTGGAAGAAGCCGAAAACCTGTGCCGCAATGTAGGCATTATCGATGCGGGCCGCATCGTGGAGCATGACCGAATGTCCAATGTGCTGCGTAAATTGCATCAGGAAGTTTTTGTGCTGAGCCTGACTGATCCGGTGCCGGCGAGCCTGAAAATAGAGGGCTTTGAATACATGTCGCTGAACGAGCATGAGATAGAAGTAGAAATCTTCGCCGATCAGAACCTGAATCAATTGTTTGCTGCCTTGAATGCGGCCGGCATAGCTGTCAGCAGCATGCGCAACAAGACAAATCGCCTGGAAGAACTTTTTATGCGGCTCGTCGATCGCCGCGAGCAGGAGCGCACCGAGAGTTTGGCCTTGCCGGAGTTGCAGGTCTGAGATGAACTTTCGGGGTCAGTTAATAGCGCTGTATACCATCACACGCAAGGAAGTGATCCGGATACTGCGTATCTGGATGCAAACGATCGTGCCGCCCGTGATCACGATGACGCTGTATTTCGTGATCTTCGGCAATCTGATCGGTCGTCGGGTCGGCGAAATGGGCGGCTTCGATTATATGCAGTTCATGGCGCCCGGACTCATCATGATGTCCGTCATTACCAATTCCTACGGCAATGTCGTTTCGTCATTTTTCGCCGCCAAGTTTCAGGGGCATTTGCAGGAAATGCTCGTCGCTCCCGTGAAAAGCTGGGTCATTATTCTGGGCCATGTCGGCGGAGGGGTTATTCGCGGGTTACTGGTGGGTGGAGTCGTTACCGTGGTTGCGTTATTTTTTACGCAGCTCGAGGTCAAGCATCCCCTGATTACGATTTCCATGCTGGTGCTGACCGCTACAGTTTTTTCGCTGGGCGGCATGATCAACGCAATCTTTGCGCGCAAGTTCGACGATGTTTCGATCATTCCGTCATTTGTACTGGGTCCGTTGACCTATCTGGGGGGTGTTTTCTACACCACCTCGCTACTGCCGGAATTCTGGGCGCGTGTTTCGGCGTTCAATCCGATCCTGTACATGGTCAACGGGTTTCGCTACGGCATGTTGGGCGTTTCCGACATCAGTATTGTCAGTGCCTATGCCATAGTTATTGCATTTGTGTTTATCGCCTTCGCGGTATGCTTTTACCTGATATCGAGGGGCATAGGAATCCGCGACTAATGTGCGGCAGGTTTGCATTCTTTTCGCCGAGTGAAGCCGTAACAGCTGCATTCGGAGTCAGCTTCGATTTCCAATTCGAAGCCCGGTACAACATTGCGCCGACTCAGGACGTGATTGTCCTGAGGTCAGGCGAGCAGGGCCAGATGGTTGCAGACCGCTGCCGCTGGGGACTGGTGCCTTTCTGGGCCAAGGACCCGGCGATAGGTAACCGTATGATCAACGCGCGGGCCGAGACCGTCACCGAAAAGCCGGCTTACAGGCAGTCCTTCGACAAGCGCCGCTGTCTCGTGTTGGCGAGTGGTTTCTATGAATGGCGCAAGGAAGCTACTGCAAAGACACCTTATTTCATCTGCCGTGACGACCGAAAGCCGTTCGGCATGGCCGCTATATGGGATGAATGGCGACAGGGTGATGACGGGGTTTTACGCAGCTGCGCAATTATTACTGCGCCCGCCAACGAGTTTATGCAGAAGTTGCATCACCGCATGCCCGTGCTGATGGATGGGTCCGCGGCCAGCGACTGGTTGTCGCCAGGCCGCAGGGCCGACGAACTTCAGCAGGCGCTGTTGCAATCGCAACGAGTCAAACTTGAGGCATGGCCCGTTTCACGCACGGTCAATAGCCCGCATAATGAAGGCCCGGAATTAATCGCCCAAGCGGACGCTTAGCGTGTCGGCGTGTGATCACGCTCTGCATCGGCCCGCCTGAGTGCGACGACCAAAGCGTCCATGCCGGCGTGGACTCCGAGCGCCGGCCCTATTTCGGTATGGAATGTCTCAGCAACATGACTGAAATTTTCACCGAGGATTGCTTCCAGGCGATTCGCCGACTCCGGATCCGAGCCGCCATGGACTAAGGCCAGTTCCCAGCTGCCATTCGTGCCCATCGCGTCCGTTATCGATTTGGCGAATCGCTCCACGAGCCTGAATCGCCCTGGCAGAAAACGATAGACACCTACTTTCCCGGCGGGCGTGTTGGTAAGTATCGGCGTCAGCCTGAGCCAGTCTGCAATACGCCGGAGCGATGGCCGAACCCGGCCGCTGCGCACGGCGTTGCTTAAATCGCTGACGAGCGCGAAGGTTCGGACACCGGCGACTTCCTTTTGCACGGCCGCTTCCAGCTCGTCACCCTCCATGCCGGCCGCGGCGAACTGTGCGGCTCGTTTTACTATCAACCCCTGACCGACCGATACGTTCCGACTGTCGATCACACGGATACGCTCGCCATTCGTTGCGCTGGCGGCGGCGCTTTTGGCCGCCTGAAAGGTGCCACTCAACGCGCCGCTCACATGTATGGCGATGATCTGCGAGTAGTGCGTAGTCAAAAACTCATAAGTGCGGCGCAGATCTCCCTGTGTCGGCTGTGATGTGCCGGGTGCTTCGGGATTGCGGGCCAGTTCGTCGCGAAACTCCTGCGGACTCATACCGATTTTGTCGAGATGACTTTCTGTCCCGAACAACACCCGCAGCGGAATCATGTGGATATCCAGCTCGGCCAGTATCGAATCGGGTATGTCGGCAGCCGAGTCTGTTACGACCGCAACTTTCCTGTCAGTGCGGCTCAGCGACCGAGCTTGCCCGATCATGTCATCCGCCTTGGTGTGCTGCGGTTCACCGAATTCCGCGACGAGATCAAATACCCGCTCGGGATCGTTGGTATGAATATGGATACGCAAACGCTTGGATGACCCGGCGATCACCAGGCTGTCACCCTCCGGCTGCAGGAGTTTCCGAATGTGGGCCGCGTCGATCTTTTCGCCCGATAACAGGCATTCAGTGCAGTAGCGAAACCGCAAGTCTGCAAGCTGATGCTGATGTACGTCCCGGACATCGGTCGGTACGGGAGTGCTTGGCAAATCACGGATAGAACCGGTGAGCAGGAAATCGGTGCAGCCTTCAAGAATCGCACAAAAACCAGCTGCACCTGCATCGACGACATTTGCGCGGCGTAACTCTTCGAGCAGTCCGGTGCTTGCAGCAACGGCCTCGCGGGTGGCGGCGAGCATTGCCGGCAACAGCACGGCAAAGTCGTCGCAGTCGCGGGCCGCATTGGCGGCGGCGGCGGCCGCGTCAATCGCCGTAACTATGGTTCCCTCGCGCGGCGCTTCCAGCGCGGAGCGGGTGTATTTGCCGGCTTCGAGGAACATATCAGCCAGCTGCTGCGTATCCAGCCGCTCGAGTGCGGCACTCGTGTCTGCAAGGCCCTGCAGAAACTGGGCGAGCAGCACGCCGGAGTTGCCCTGGGCGTTGTCGAGTGTCGCTATCGCGAGCGCATTAAGCACCGCACTGGCGCTATTCGAAGTCTGGGCCTCGAGCTCGCGAAGGCCGCCCGACGCGGTCTGCGCGAGGTTATTGCCGGTGTCGCCATCGGGAACCGGAAAAACATTGATGCGGTTGAGGTAGTCGCGCTCATTAGCGAGTTTGCCCAGCCCGGCTATCAAGCAACGCCTTAGTCGCGGCCCATCGAGATACTGAATCCCGCGCGGCATGGCTATTGGCGTTTCAGGAGGAAATCTCTGCCCTGGTGTCTGAGCACCACGCCCTCGTCCGTAATTGTATTTATCATCGGCCCTTCGTTAAGTTTCTCGCCCTCCCGGTATTTGCGCATATTGATAAATACGAAACGTTCTGCGGGCTTCTCACTGTAGACATGTATGTCTAGATGCAGCGGCGGAAGGCTGATCGATCCGGCCAACGAGAGCTCAGTGAATGTCGCCAGCGAACTGAAAGAAGACGTTTCTTTCGGGCCGCTTGCCGGTTTGTCCGGCACCGGTTTAGCGGCCGATGCCGGCGGCGAAGCCGATGGTTTTGGCGCCGCAGTGGCTTTAGCTTGCGCGGACAATTCATTGCGCAGATCGCGGGACTGCGAATCGTCTTGCGCTTGCGGCGGAATCGCTATCGGAGCCCTTTCTGCAGCGCCAGTGCCAGGCGGCGCTATCAGCGGGGTCGAGCCGGCTGCCGGCTGGGTTGCGGCTGGCGGTTGAGTTGCCGCCGCAGGTGGCTCAGGCGCCTCGCGTAACAGGATAAATGCCAGCAGTATCAGGTTGACGATAACCAGCGCCGCCACCAGGAAAATCCATGCGGTTTTAAAACCCGGCGCGCTTTGCACGCGCACATGTGCCACGCTCGGGTGTTCGCTCCGCTGCCGTTCCTGCTCTGATTTTCTTAACGCATCAAGAATAAAAGACATGGTCAATTTACCCGGGTCAGTTTAGGCACTGCGGCGTCGATATCAGAGTTAATCAGGATGAGGGTTTGCTGACCCACCATGCCATCGACTGTCAGGCGCCTTGTAACCTGGTATTGCTTTACTCGACCTTCCAGGCTTTCGTCAAACAAGTCGGAGTCCATGGGTTCGACCGGGGTGCCCTGAATCTTTGCCAGGCTTTGCCTTAACCAGATGACGCCGGGATCCCGCATACCCGGAAAAAAAGATTTCTCCGCGCCCGCCTGGGGTTTCCATAACAACAGGAATTCTCCGTCCCAAAGCTCGATCAGGTCGGATAGGGGAACGCGCTGTTCGGTGCCGCCGATATCGACCGTGGCCATATCATTTTCGATCTGTGCCAGCACGACCTGGTGCCGGCCGCCCTGATTGTCCTGCAAAGTCAGAATGGCTGGTCGGTCGAGTTTTTGCACCTGGGCGAGAGAGCCTTTTTGAAAAAGACAATAAAGCTGAAATTGTTCCGCATATTCGCAGGCGCGCGGGCTGTCCGGATCATATTGCACGCCCCACAGCCGAAACAGACTGTTAAAGGCAGCTTTCGTGGTTGTGTTACTCGCGCTACTGCGCAGCGATGCCTCAAAAGCATTGCCCGCCTGCTGTTCCGCGCTCTTTGCCGCGGGTGGCTGCACAGGCTGCGCCGGAATCTCCTCGGTCTGCGGCGCAGCACTGGCGCCTGGAGCAGGATTATCGATTGTTGTCCGCGCCGCGGCAGGCTGTTGCTCAATCGTTTTCTCGGTGTAACGGAGCGCGATGTAAGCTGCCGCGCCAAGCAATACGCCGGTAACGGCGACCATTGCCGCAACTTTCAGCCACGTTTTTCGCAGATCATCGCGCTCGCGTCCGTCGCCGTATATTTCGGTGGCCGCGCGGCGCACCATCGCGGGAGTAATTTCCTGCGCTTCCTGGGTATACGCGCCCAGCAGGGCCCGGTCAGCGATCACATTGATGATGCGTGGCACCCCACCGGACAGCCTGTACATCTCTTTGGATGCGCTTTTGGTAAATATGTCCCGTGATGCACCTGCAATGCGTAAGCGATGGCGAATGTATTCCTCGGTCTCAGACTGATTGAGCGGTTGCAGGTGATAGCGACCGGTTATGCGCTGTGCCAGCTGGCGCAGATCATTGCGGTCGAGCATCTCACGCAGTTCGGGCTGACCAATCAGAGTAATTTGAAACAGCTTCTGTTTGGTGGTTTCAAGATTGGTCAGTAGCCGTATCTGCTCCAGAACATCAACGGCAAAATTCTGTGCCTCATCGACGATAAGGATCGTACGCCGGCCTCTGCTGTGATTTTCGAGCAGAAAGCGGTTGAGTGCGTCGATCAATGCTTTCTTGCTGCTTGTATCGGCAGGCAAGGGGATGCCGAGCTCGGCAAGCACGCTGGTCAGAAATTCCGTTGCCGATAATTGCGGGTTAAGGACCAGCGCAACGTCTGCATTGCGGGGTATGCGCTGGAGCAGACTTCTTATCAGCGTTGTTTTGCCGGTGCCGACCTCACCCGTCAGCTGCACGAAGCCGCTTGCGTCCTTGATTCCGTAGATTAGATGCGCCAACGCTTCCGTGTGGCGTTCGCTCATGTAGAGGTAGCGCGGGTTCGGTGTGATAGAGAACGGATTCTCGTTGAGGCCGAAGAAGCTCGTATACATAACTGATTGATTCGGACGCCGGCAGCTATTGTAGCTTTTTACGAGGCTGGCGGATGCTGCCGCTTACATTTCCCGATTAACGATAAACCGGGCGACTTGTCGCAGCGGATCCGCCGAAGCACCCATGGAGCTGATTTCGGCCAACGCCGCTGTCAGCAGCTCCCCCGTTTTCTCGCGGGCGATCTCGATACCGAACAAAGCGGGCCAGGTGGCTTTGTCCCTTTCGATATCCGAGCCCTGCTGCTTGCCGATAGTCTCCGTAGCGCCCTCGATGTCCAGGATGTCGTCCTTGATCTGAAATGCGAGACCAACCGCATCGATGAAACGGGTCATGGCGTCGAGCAGCGGGTGCTGCAGGTCCGCGCTATATACGGCGGCCAGAACGCTGACTTTGAGCAGACGACCGGTCTTGAGGTTGTACATGTTTTCGAGTTCGGCCGCATTTAATCTTTTGCCTTCGGCGCTCAGGTCTATGGACTGCCCGCCGGTCATGCCGGTCGACCCGCAGGCTGCAGCGAGTTCTTCGATAATTTTGAGTCGCACGTTCGGTTCGCAGGCCATTGACTCATCCGTCGCCAGCACCCGGAAGGCGAGCGGCTGCAGAGCATCTGCGGCCAGAATTGCAGTAGCCTCATCGAAAGCTTTGTGCGCGGTCGGCTTGCCACGGCGCAGATCGTCATTGTCCATTGCCGGCAAGTCGTCGTGGATCAGCGAGAACGCGTGCATGAGTTCGATGGCGGCGGCAGGGCCATCCAGGCGTTCCGGCGGCACACCCAGCGCGGCACCGGTTGCGTAGACTAATACGGGCCTTATGCGCTTGCCTCCACCCAAAACGGAGTAGCGCATCGCCTCATGCAGGCGCGCAGGCGCGCAGCTGGCAGCAGGAAGGACCCTGTCCAGTTTAGCTTCGACTCTGTTGAGCCAATCGTAAGTGACGTCTTCGTATTTCATGTTTTCGTCAGGGGGCGCGGCATTAAAACATAGCGCCCGCCAATGCCAAAGCAAAACGGTGGCGCCAGCCGTTCTATAATCATGGCCAGCTATACTGCAACGATTCTATTTACGGGTAATTCAAATGAAGGCAACCGCCGTGGCACATCCGAATGTTGCCTTAATTAAATACTGGGGTAAAAGCGATACGGCAGAAAATATCCCTGCGGTGGGTTCCCTGTCGCTGACGCTGGAAGGACTCAGCAGCCGCACGAGCGTCAGCTTCGAAGCCAACCTGGACGGGGACAGCCTTTTGGTAAACGGGCGCTCGGACCCGGTTGCGTTGGCGCGGGTTACGCGCTGCCTTGACCTGCTGCGCAAGCAGGCCGGGGTAACCATGCATGCGGCTGTGGAGTCGGTCAACGATTTCCCGACCGGTGCGGGCCTGGCTTCATCGGCCTCTGGTTATGCAGCCCTGGTCGCGGCGGCGGCAGGCGCGCTCGGCCTTCCGCAAGCCAGCGCACTGCTGGATGAGGTGGCGCGGATTGGCTCCGGGTCGGCCCCGCGGTCCCTGCACAACGGCATCGTCCTGTTGGACATCTCCGGCGACAAAACGACTACCAGCTGCCGTACGGTGGCTGAGCCTGAGGACTGGCCCCTTGCGGTTATGGTTGCCGTTACGTCCCGCGCGCAGAAAGACGTCGGTTCCACGGGCGGCATGGAACTCAGCCGCGCCACATCACCTTATTATGCAGCCTGGCTGGATTCGCATCCGGCTGACCTGAGGGCCGGCCTGGACGCGGTCGGCGCCCGCGATTTCGAGCGTTTGGCAGAGCTTGCCGAACACAGCTGCCTAAAAATGCATTCGGTGGCGATGAGCACTCGGCCGCCGCTTATTTACTGGTCAGGTGCCACCGTCGAAGCGATGCATTGCGTGCGCGACTTGCGTAAGCACGGTGTCGCGGCATTTTTTACTATCGACGCCGGGCCCCAGGTTAAAGCCGTTTGCCTGCCCGACGCCGTGCCGAACGTCAGGGATGCCCTTCGGTCGGTACCCGGTGTCCTCGAGGTGCTCGAAACCCGGTTGGGCAAGGGCGCCTGGCTGGAAGCATGACGAACAGCATGGGGCAGGCCTTCAGGGCGACGGCACCGGGGAAACTCATTCTCGTCGGTGAATACGCGGTACTTGAGGGAGCAGCCGCAATATCTGCGGCAGTCGATCGTTTTGCGGCAGCCAATCTGGTTGTTAGCTCCGGCCGCAGTGAATTACGTATTGCGAATACGGGTGACCGCTTTCCGTTTAGCCACACCGATGGAGCGGTCGACTGGCATGCCGATCCCGGCATCTATGGCGATTTGTTGATCGCGGCGCTCGATGCGCTGCGCGATGATCGGGCCGCGATTCGAGGACTGCCGCCTTTCGAGATAGAGTTGTGCACGCGGCAGTTCTACAGCGATGCATCAGGCGAGGCGCAAAAGATCGGCGTGGGCTCCAGCGCTGCGCTGACCGTAGCTGTTGTCGCCGCATTGCAGGCATGCATGGGTGAAACGCCCACACTGAGAAGGTGCCTTGCGGCACATCGTATTTTGCAGCATGGCACCGGGAGTGGCGTCGACATCGCGACGAGCTGGCATGGCGGTGTTATCGCTGTTCGCCCGGATGCCGTTGCGCCGGCAGTCGAATCGCTGCGCTGGCCGGAGGGCTTTTATCTGCGGCCCGTGTGGAGTGGCAACGCGGCTTCGACTACCGGGATGCTCGCCCGGCTCAAGGCATTCGGCCGGGGCTCTCCGCAGGCTTATGAAGCCCTCATGACAAAACTTTCAGACGGCGCGCTTGCGGCGCAGGCACCCTGGCGGGCATCCCGTTCCGGTGAGCTGTTCGAGGCTCTGCAAGACTACGGCGAATTGCTGCGTGAGCTCGATGAAAAGGCGAGTATCGGCATTTGGTCCGACGGCCACCGGCGCCTGCGCAGCCTGGCGCAAACAGTGGGCGTGGGTTACAAACCCTCAGGCGCCGGCGGTGGTGACTTCGGTCTCGCATTTTCGGCGGATGCGGAACGCTTGAATGAATTCGCCCGTCAGGCAGATGAGTCAGTAGTGAAACAGCCGGTGGAACTCCACTGGACCCAAGACGGGCTGATAAGCGGGGTTGCCGCCGGTTAGCGCCTCACTGCCGCTAATTGATATAGCGGTAGTATTCGATCCCGGTGTCCTGAAAGTTTTCGTCGTTCATCGAGCCGACCCGGTCGACAATAAATTCTGCTTTCGGCTCGTAGCCCGGCGGCGTCGTCATCGCGCCGTTGCGCAGTGCCAGGTATTGATCTTTGGTTAGGTTGATATAACCGCTCAACGAGCTGTCCATATTTATTCTGCCGGCTGCTTCCTGCCATCCGTCAACCATCCGGACCGGAATGGCTTCGGCGGCATCGCCGCTGCCGTATCCAATCAGCAATATTTCGCGACCGGCGAGATGCCTGTCGTTCTCGAGCGCATCACTGAGGCCGGCTGCGAACCAGGCCGGTAATGCTCCGGTATAAAGGTTCCCCAGCTCTTCCATCTGGCGGCAGCCGAGCGCCATTCGGTCCAGGATGAATTGCTGGTATGGGCTTGTTTTCCGAAAACTGCGGAGCACGTGGCTCATGTTCGGAAATACTTCCTCGCTGATGCGCTCGCGGACCGCGAACTCCGTAACGCTGGGCCGGTTGCGGCTTTCGCGCAATACGGCATCGAAATCAACGCCCGCAGTTTCCGCATAAGAACGCAGCTCTGCATGGCCCGTTTCTTCGCTGGCAAGGCTGAACAAATACGCCATGCCCCAGCCATTTTCAGGCATGCGACGAAAAGGCCGATGCATAAACACAGCCTCGACATTCTTGATATACGTATGCAGATCTATTTCGCGCCGGCCACACATGTCTTCTAGCGCCCGCATCATCTCGTCGATATAGCAGGAGGCCGAATAACGCCCGTTGAATACCGGAACGTTACTGCAGGTATGCGTTTTGCCATCGCCGTTTCGGTACTGGATGGGTTTTCTGAAATCGACACGCCGGTAGTCTGAGGCGTTGCCAGATTCGCGCAGATCCACGGTGGCGATCTTCGGGTTGGCTTCCAGCAGCATAGCGACGGCGCCGGCACCTTGCGTCGGTTCGCCGCTGCTGCCCGGCTCATAGAGCGCAATATCCGAGCAAACGACAATGGCCTTGGAATCCGCGCCATCCGTGTTGAGGAAACGCACGGCATTTTTAAGCGCGTAGATACCGCCCAGGCAGGCGTGCTTGAACTCGGGCACCTCGCAGTTGCGCGATAAGGGCGCCTTACCCTGCTGCCTGAGCGCGTCGTCCACCATGCCTTTCGCGATAACGGCGCCCGCCGAATTGTCCGTGCTGGACTCGGTTCCCAGCGCCAGGAAGCGCACTTCTTCGGGATTGACTTCGTATCGTTCGATCAGCTGCAAGACCGCGTTAGCAGCCATCGTATACACGCTATGCTGTGGGCCGGGCAGGCGAAAACCGGAGCCCACCACGTCGCTGATCTTGTCCGGATTAGCGCCACTCCAGGCGCACCACTCCTGCAGGTCGACCCGGAACGGCGGTATGTATACGGCTAATCCGCTGATTCCTATCGGGGTATTACTCATCGCTGCTTTCAGGCCCGGTGTATCCCATCGTGACATTTACGAGTTGAGCCTCCTGCGCACAAATCCGCAGAGGCGTCAGACTTCCTATTCTACCCCGGCAGAACCATCCGTGACCGTGATTGTTACCGGCGCCGAAACCAGCACAGGGTTATGGGGCACGTGGTTGCCGTCTGCCAGCAACAGGCGGAGCGTATGCTCGCCGGGCGACAGCTCGATAGTTGTCTCGGTTTGAGCCTTGCCAAAGTGCAGGTGATTATCGTCTGCCGGAATAGGCTCGCCCATCGGCGGCAGGTCGGTGTCGATAAGCAGATGGTGATGGCCGGTTCGCGCCTCGTAGGTACCCGCGGGTGCCAGCCCAAAATTCTCGATGCCAAATACTACTTTTACGGGGGACTCTACGGTCGCACCGTCATCCGGGCTGATGATAAATACTCGGGCCGAGCTGGATTCTATCGTGGCGGGTGCCGCCGGCGCTTCGGCCGACATCTCTGCGGGTTGACTGGCCGGCGCTTCCATTGCCGCCTCACCGCTGTTATCGCCATTACCACTGCAAGCATTGAGCAAAACCGCGCTGATACCAGCAAGCAAAATTAGGCGGTAGTTCATGTAATTGTTCTCGCTAATCCTGAGGATGTCGCATGGTAGCGCGTAAGCATGGCAGTGTCATGGCCAGTTAGCGCAGGCCGGGTAGATCCCGGCCCGCCGTTGCTGCAGGTGCGTCACTTCTTGCGGGCGTGACCTATCTCCTCGGGCGCGAAATCGTCGACGTGAATCAACTCCATGACCATTTCATCCTGGACCCGCAGCCGGTTGGCTTCATCAGCGGTAAGCACGCCGGCCTCCTGAGCCTTGTCGATCGCATCCAGATCGTCGCGGGCCGAGAAGATTTTGTTCCGAACCGCTTCCGCCAGTTTGCGGTTGAGTGCCCGGTTTTCTTCCACGGTCTCGAGGGCCTGCTGCAGCAAGCCCAGCGGATTACCGGGCTCGCGCTTCTTATACACACGAGCCGTCAGCCGCTCGCGACTTTCGGTCGGCCGGGTCAATAATTCGACAATTTCCTGCCCCAGCTTGTCGGACGGCGCAAAATAGGTTCTGCCGCGCGGGAAAATACACATGCGCAACACGCTGGCAACGGCCCGGTTGGGGAAATTTCGCAGCAGGCCGTGGAGTTGCTCCTGGGCCTGGTAGAGCAGGCTGCGGCAGCTCCATTCCACCAGCGGCAAATCTTCTGCCGGGCTGCCCTGATCTTCGTAGTGCTTCAGGACCATGCTGGCCAGGTAAATGTAGCTGAAGACATCTCCCAGCCGGGCGCTCAGCGTCTCTTTGCGCTTCAAATCGCCGCCCAAAATAAGCATGGCCGTATCGGAGGCGAGCGCGAACGCTGCGCTGTACCTGTTTATATGCTGGTAGTAACGGCGTGTCGGGCCGGACTTGGGTACATCGGTGTAGCGCGCATGCGTTAAAGCCATGACGAATGAGCGGGCCGCATTGCTGAGCGCCGCGCCTATGTGTTTGAACAGCAGGCTATCGAAGTCGCGCAGACCCTGCTCGTAGTCGGGGTTGTTCGCCGCCTCCATCTCCTGCAGCACAAAGGGATGACAGCGGATGGCACCCTGGCCGAATATCATCAGGCTGCGCGTCAGGATATTGGCGCCTTCGACCGTGATGCTGATCGGAATGGAGTCGTAGGCACGTCCGAGGTAGTTCTTCGGGCCCGAGATAATCGCTTTGCCGCCCTGAACGTCCATCGCATCGTTGCCCACCTGGCGCCCGAGTTCGGTGCAGTGGTATTTCATGATTGCCGACGGCACCGCAGGAATTTCGCCGGTGCCCAATGCGCTCATCGTGCAGCCGATGCCGGCGTTGATGATGTAGGTCCGTCCGGCCATGCGTGCGAGGACCTCTTCGATGCCTTCGAACTTGGAGATCGGCAGGTTGAACTGTTTACGAATTCGGCAGTAGGCGGTCGATGCGTACAGCGCTGCCTGGGAACTGCCCTGCGATTCAGAGGGCAGAGAGATTGAACGTCCCGCCGCGAGCTGCTGCATCAGCATCCGCCAGCCCTGGCCGGCCCGTTCGACGCCACCGATGATGTAGTCGAGCGGCACGAACACGTCCTTGCCCTGAGTCGGGCCGTTCTGGAACGGGGTATTCAGCGGTAAATGCCGCCGGCCTATGACAACGCCCTTGGTTTTCGTCGGACTCAGCGCGGCCGTTATGCCGTATTCGTCCTGTTCTCCAATGAGGTGATCCGGGTCGTACAGTATTTCCTTGCCTTCAGCGAGGCCTGGCAACCAGCGTTGTTTCTGTTCTTCTGTGCCGTAGTGGGTGAGCAGTTCGCCGGGGCCAAGTGAGTTAGGCACCGCGACGGTCGTCGCGGCAACGACCGACCGGCTGCAGATGCGCGCCAGTACTCGCGAGTTGGCCAGCGCCGAAAAGCCGAGGCCGCCGTATTCTTTGGGAATGATCATCGCGAAAAAGCGATTCTGCTTCATGAACTCCCAGACTTCCGGCGGCAGGTCTCCGTCGCGGGTGATCTGCCAGTCGTCGAGCATTCCGCACAGTTCTTCGACCGGGCCGTTGATAAAGGCTTTTTCGTCCTCGGTCAGCCGCGGAGCCGGCAGCGACATCAGCCGGCTCCAGTCGGGCTTACCGGTGAACAGTTCGCCATCCCATGAGACAGACCCCGCTTCCAGCGCTTCGCGCTCGGTGTCTGAAATCGACGGCACCATGGTTTTATAAACATCAAACAACCGGGCCGTGATTCGTTCCCGCCGCAGGTCGACCATATTCAGCAAGACCAGCCCGGCAAAAAGAATCCAGAGCAGCAGAAACCAGAGGAAGGGCCCGTGACCGGCAAGCGAATAGACTACCAGCGCCGCTCCTATGCCTAACGTTGCGCTGTTTAAATCCGCTCGCCGGTAGGAAACCGTTACCGGGACCGCCAGAAATAATACGAGCCAGATCAGCCCAACGATGAAGCTCGACATGGTTACACCTCAATTGCAGTTATTTGGCAGCGCTATCGCTCGCTGCCGTTATATATAGTTTCGACACTATAACCGATGCAGTTTCGCGGCAAATACGGGCAATAAGTAATTACCACGCACAACTAGGCGATTTGCCGTATTTAACGAAAGTCCTTAGGGCAAAAGAATAGCCCCGTCGCGCAACCAGCGTGTGGCGGGCATGAGGCCCGAGACAGGCGGCGCAGAAACAATGTGGGAGTCACATAGAATGAATAAACAAATGATTATTGCCCTGGCTGCCGTTGCGGCGATGGCGAGCGGAACGGCATCGGCGTTCGAAGCTGGTGATTGGGTATTCAAGGCCGGTACCACAAATGTTGATCCGGAACAGACGAATGGTAGTCCGGCTGATTTAGATGTGGTTGTAGATGATGATTCTTCTTTGTCGCTGACGGGTGCTTACTTCTTTACTGATGCGATCGCGCTCGAGCTGCTGGCATCCTTGCCGTTTGAGCACGATTACACGGCAGGCGGACTCTCTGGCGGCAGCACCAAGCACCTGCCTCCTACATTGACCCTGCAGTATCACTTCAATTCGGGTGGCACGTTTATTCCATACGTCGGTGTTGGTATGAACTACACGTATTTCTTTTCCCAGAAGACTTACGGTGCTCTGGAAGAAGCTTTGAGCGGGGCTAAAGCAGAGCTGGATGATTCGTATGGTTATGCGGTGCAGGCCGGTATCGACTACATGTTCACTGACAAGCTCTACATGAACGTCGATGTTCGCTATATCGATATTGAGCCTGATCTGAAAGTGGGCGGGTCCAAAGTTGGCAAAGTTGAGATCAACCCCACCACCGTCGGCCTTAATGTAGGTTATCGCTTCTAAACGAATCTCCATTCGTTAAGCACAGAAGGCCCGGTTGCGAAAGCAGCCGGGCTTTTTTATTGGTTAAAGATGCTGCGAGGTTTTCGGGCGGGGAGGCCTTTGGCAGGACTAAAGCGGACCGCAGGGAGCCATCCTGCCAAAGGCCTCCCCGCACGAAGACCGCTCTATCAAAGTCAGCCTTAAGCCGACGCTGCATGCATGAACTATCACAGCCTTAATCTAGCAGCGATCTATTTGCGTATGCAGTGTGCCTGAGCGTCGACAGGGTTCGCGGCAGCCCGCGCCGAGACACGCCGTGAATACGTCCCTGTAGGCTTGGGGCCCGCGTCCATGCGGGCCACAGTCTCAG
>JARRLL010000003.1:0-61890 GCA_037387125.1 Gammaproteobacteria bacterium
GAGCAACCCACGCCAATAATAAACGGGTGCGATGGTTCTCCGTGGAATCAGACTATCCGGCCTGCGCCGCGCCACAAAGACAACCTTCCGACCTACATTCAGTTACCGCGGCCACCGGCATTTAACGAGGCCGATATGAGTGATAAACCAGCTTGGCTAGCGAAGGTTCCTGCTATGACCGCCACAGACATTAGTTGCCTAAATCGCCAGTATCGGGATCGGCTTAACTCATTGCGCGCAGTCGATGACCTAGTCGCAGGGCTAATGAAAGCATTGTCCAGACACAATGAACTAGACAGTACCGTATTGATATTCACCTCCGATAATGGCTATTTTTATGGGCAGCACCGCTTGACCGACAAGGTGCTTGTTTATGAAGAGTCAATTCGGGTACCTCTTTATATTCGGGCGCCCGGCTTCCCCGTGCAGACTACATGGCGAGCCGTGCTCAACAATGATCTGGCGCCAACAATAGCTGAGTTAGCCGGCGTTACCCCCGGCCTGGCAGTCGACGGTACTTCCGTTGCGCCTCTCCTGGCAGATCCACATGAGGCTAACTGGCGCAAACGATTTCTAGTGGAATATCTGGGGCCTATTGAGACTGATCGTGTGCCGCCCAGAGTGCCGTTCAGCGCAGTGCGCACCACCAACTTGGCGCGGTCCACCCCCGCTAATCAGCTGTATGTTGAGTGGCGCGATAACTTGGGCAGCAGGGAGTTTTACGACCTTCCTAACGATCGCTATCAGCTGCGCAGCCAGCATGATAATCCTGCGTGGGCAGGGGTTTTGACCGACTTGGCTGCGTGGCTTGGGGAGTTTCGGAACTGCGGTAATGGAACTTGCCAAGTACTCGAGGGCAACTAACACAAATATTAGGCGACCCGCAAAAACGCGACAAAGCCGTCGCATCATTTCACCTGTAGCTTTTAAAGCAAGTTGCCCAACCTTCTTGTAGTATTGCCCAATCACGAAAATGCTTAATGCAGCATTAAATAAAGTAAAAAAATCGATCGATCAATAATCTCAATTTGCGCGGAATCAATGGCAAGCAGAAGCATGTCCGGTGCCGGCCGCGAGGCTGATGTGCCCCAACACACACCCATGATGCAGCAGTACCTGCGCATCAAGGCCGAGCACCCTGACATGCTGGTGTTTTACCGCATGGGGGATTTCTATGAGCTGTTCTACGACGACGCGCGGCGCGCGGCTGAACTCATCGATATCACCCTTACCAGCCGCGGCAAGTCGAACGGCGAGCCGATCCCGATGGCGGGCATTCCATACCATGCCGCCGACAATTACCTCGCCCGGCTCGTGCGCAAGGGCGAGTCGGTCGCAATCTGTGAACAGATTGGCGACCCCAAAACGAGCAAGGGGCCGGTCGCGCGCGAAGTCGTGCGGGTCGTTACCCCCGGCACGCTGACCGACGAGGCGCTGCTCGACTCGCGCACCGAGAATTTGATCGCCGCCGTCTGCCGCGATCCGAACGGAATCGGGCTCGCGTGGCTGGAACTCAGTTCGGGTCGTTTCACCATTGCCGAACCCGAATCGCTTGCCGCGCTCGAGGCGGAACTGACACGGCTGAACCCGGCCGAGACGCTCGTCGAAGAAAGCCTCGCGGACAGCGGCGCACTAAACCGGCAAGACGGCATGAAATCTTTTCCGCCCTGGAATTTCGAGGTGGACACCGCACACCGCAGCCTTTGCGCCCAGTTCGGTTCACAGGACCTTGCGGGCTTCGGCTGCGAAGACCTGCGCACGGCCATCTGTGCGGCCGGTGCTTTACTCGCGTACGTGCAGAGCACGCAGCGGGTGGCCTTGCCTCACCTTACGGGCCTGAGCGGCGAACGTCGGACCGATGCGCTGATCATGGATGCAGCAACCCGGCGCAACCTGGAGCTCGACCGCAGCCTGGCCGGCCGCGACGAACACACGCTGACGGGCGTACTCGACCGCTGCGCGACACCCATGGGCAGCCGCCTGCTGCGCCGCTGGATCAACCGGCCGTTGCGCGACCATGCGCTGCTGGAAGCCCGTTACAGCGCAATCGAGGCGCTGAAAAGCTGCGACCAGGCTGAGCTGCGCAGTCTGTTGCGGCACATTGGCGACCTCGAGCGCATCCTGTCTCGCGTCGCACTCGGCAGCGCGCGTCCCAAAGATCTGGCTCAGCTGCGTAACGCGTTGCGCCTGTTGCCCGACCTCAAGGCGCGGCTGCACATCGCGAGTGCGGAACTGCTGACGCAACTCGCCTGCGACATGGGCGACCATACGGCCACGCTGAATCGTCTCGAAGCGGCGATCATCGAAGAGCCGCCGATGCTGATTCGCGACGGCGGCGTCATCGCGCCCGGTTTCGACGAGCAACTGGACGAACTGCGTAATCTCAGCAGCAATGCCGACGGCTATTTAACGAAGCTCGAAAAAACCGAACGCGAGCGAACGGGAATCGCCACGCTCAAGGTCGGCTATAACCGCGTACACGGTTATTACATCGAGATCAGCAAGGGCCAGTCCGCCAAGGCACCCGAGGAATACATCCGCCGACAGACCCTTAAAGGGGCCGAGCGCTACATCACGCCGGAGCTGAAAGAATTCGAAGACAAGGTGCTGAGCGCCCGCGAACGCGCGCTGGCCCGCGAGAAGCACTTGTACGAAGACCTGCTGGCCGCGCACCTGGAGGTGCTGGGTGAGCTGCAGGCCATGGCGCAGGCCGTCGCGAGCACGGATGTACTGGCCAACCTGGCCGAACGTGCCAGCGAGCTGAACTATAGCCGGCCGCAGCTTACCGACCGGCCCGGCATAAAAATTTCCGGCGGCAGGCACCCGGTGGTCGAGCAGGTGCTCGACGGCCCCTTCATCGCCAACGACGCCACGCTGCACAACGAGCGCCGGCTGATGATCATTACCGGCCCGAACATGGGCGGTAAATCCACCTACATGCGGCAAACCGCTCTCATCACGCTGCTCGCGCACGTCGGCAGTTTCGTGCCGGCTGACGCGGCAACCATCGGCCCGATCGATCGCATCTTCACGCGAGTCGGCGCCGCCGATGATTTGTCGGGCGGACGTTCGACCTTCATGGTGGAGATGACCGAGACGGCCAACATCCTGCACAACGCTACGGAACAAAGCCTGGTGCTCATGGACGAGATCGGCCGCGGCACGAGTACCTTCGACGGCCTGTCGCTCGCCTGGGCCGCCGCGCACTACATCGGCGAACAAGTGCGCGCCTTTACGTTGTTTGCCACGCATTACTTCGAGCTGACCGCGCTCGCCGATGAAATCGAAGCCACCGTTAACGCTCATCTGGATGCCACGGAACATGCCGGCAAGCTGATTTTCATGCACACGGTCAAGGACGGGCCTGCCAACCAGAGTTACGGGCTGCAGGTCGCGGCACTCGCGGGCGTGCCGCCTGCCGTGATCGACTCGGCGCGCGTTTATCTGCAGCAGCTGGAAAACCAGGTGCTGGCCAACACTCCGGCCGGCGGCAGCGAGACCAGGTCGGCAGCGCAGAAACCGCTGTTTGAACTGGAGCCGCCGAATTCAGGCCGGGACAAGCTGCGCCTGGAACTGGAGTCGATCGATCCGGATAACCTAACGCCCAGGCAAGCGCTGGAAACTCTTTACAAACTAAAGAACAAGCTCAGGTAGACTTTCAATTACCAATTCCGGGGACAGTTTACTTATTTATGCCGGGTTGGCTGCAAATAGCTCTGTTGAAATAACTAAGGCCACTGTCCCCATCAGTTCAGCATTTCTGGAGAAACAGCATGGCATCCGGGCAATTCAAAGTCGCCGCGTCGGACGAAATCAAAGCCGGCGAAATGTTCGCCACCACCGTCGAGGGCACGAAACTGTTACTGAGCCGCGTTGACGGTGAGGTTAAAGGCGTCATCGACAAGTGCACGCATCTCGGCATGCCGATGCGCAAAGGCAAATTCGACGGCCGCGTGATCACCTGCCCGTTTCACGGTTCGCGCTTCGACATCGCGACAGGCGAAAATCTCGACTGGGTCAGCAATATCATGGGCATGAATGCCCCTAAGTGGGCCTGCAAGCTGATCGAGTTCGGCAAACAGCCGGCACCGCTGACGAGGCTGGATATTGAAGAACGCGACGGCGGGGTTTTCGCCACGTTGGTGTGAACACGCTGAATCACCGAACAATTGGCTGGTCGCTAGTCTCAAGCCGCTTAAGGCAGATCTATAAAACGGTAGCCGATTCAACGCCGGCCAAACCGGCAGACCATCCAGCCTGATGATCACTAGCGCCTGAAACAGCCATTGCGAATAAACCAGTCGCACTGCTCCGCGACCGCAGCCGAAAGAATCAGGCCGGTATGCCCTATCGACACTTCCAGATGATCGTCGATCCCGGGTAAACAGGTTTCAGCCAAGGTGACGACACCGTCATTAGGCTTGGGCAGGGTACCCGTGAGGTCGCCGATTCCAAAACCGCGATTCCCCGCTATCACGCCTACTTTTTGTGCACCGGTCCAGTCGCTCAAAGGCGCGTGAAATATGGCTTCCGGCAATGTCTTGCCCAGAAATGCGCGGCCAAGGCCGCTACCGCTGAAACGGCGGCCGGCGGTGCTGTCCACCAAAGGCGAACCCAGGCAGATGACGCTTTCGACCGGCAATTCAGGATAGGCCTGCAGCGTTTGCAGCGCGAGCACGCCGCCCAGACTATGACCGATAAGATGCACCGGCGCCGAGCCGGCATGCCTGCCTATGAAATCCTTCAAGCGCTCGCGATTATGGTCGAGCGATCGCGTGACCATGCGATAACGGAATTGATGAACGTTGTAATCACGCTCCCGCATGCGGCGTCTCAGCAACGACATCTCGGAACCCGTCATCCACAGGCCGTGAATGAGGATAACCGTATCCCTGCTCACAAAACTAACCTGCTAACTTTGTTCGGTTTTGCGCAGTCGTATACCGACTTCTTTGAGCTGCTGTGCGCTCACAGTGCCGGGCGCATCGGTCAGCAAGCAGGCCGCCGACTGTGTCTTGGGAAATGCGATGACATCCTGTGTCTTGGGAAATGCGATGACATCGCGGATGCTGCTGGCGCCCGCCATCAGCATGACCAGACGGTCGAGCCCGAAAGCGATACCGCCGTGCGGGGGGCAGCCGTATTTAAGCGCGGTCAGCAAAAAGCCAAACTTGGTATTTGCTTCCTGCTCGTCGATACCGAGTACGTCGAACACGGCCGACTGCATCGTCGCATCATGGATACGAATCGAGCCGCCGCCGATTTCGCTGCCGTTGAGCACGATGTCGTAGGCGCGCGAACTGGCCGCGCCGGGATCGCTCTTCAGGGCTGCGGCATCCGCGACGGCGGGCGCGGTAAACGGATGATGCAAGGCGCTCCAGCGACTCTCCTTGTCGTCCCATTCGAACAAGGGGAAGTCGACGACCCATAGCGGACGCCAGTCGCCTTCCAGCAAGCCACGATCCTGGCCCAGCTTGTCGCGCAATGCGCCCAGCGCATCGCAAACCACGGTGCGCTTGTCGGCCCCGAAGAAGACGATGTCGCCATCGGTCAGCGCCAGCCGCTCGACGAGGCCATTCACGGTCACGTCAGGCAGGAATTTCAGGATCGGGGACTGCAAGCCCTCGCGGCCGTCTGCCACCTTGTTGACCTTGATATAGGCAAGGCCCCGGGCGCCGTAGCGGCCGACGAAGTCGGTGTAATCATCGATTTCCTTGCGGGACAGGTCACCGCCACCCGGTAATTTGAGCGCCGCGACCCGGCCTGCTGGGTCGGCGGCCGGTCCTGCAAACACCTTGAACTCTACGCCGTCCATCAGGTCTGCGACGTCGACCAGTTCGAGCGGGTTACGCAAGTCGGGCCGATCCGTGCCGAAACGCTGCATGGCCTCCGCCCAAGTCATACGCGGAAACGCACTCGGCAAGTCCACGTCGATGCTGTCTTTAAAGACCCGGCGCACCAGGTCTTCCATAGTGGCCATGATCTGTTCTTCGTCTATGAAGGACATCTCGACATCGAGCTGGGTAAATTCAGGCTGGCGGTCGGCACGCAAATCTTCGTCGCGGAAGCAGCGGGCAATCTGGTAGTAGCGATCCATGCCCGACATCATCAACAGCTGCTTGAACAACTGCGGCGACTGCGGCAGCGCGAAGAAACTGCCCGGATGCGTCCTGCTGGGCACCACGTAGTCGCGCGCGCCTTCCGGGGTGGCACGGGTAAGGATCGGCGTTTCGATATCGAGAAAACCGTTTTCGTCCATAAAACGGCGCATGATTTGCGTGACACGGTGGCGCAATTGCATGCGGGCCGTCATTTCCTCGCGACGCAAATCCAGGTAACGGTACTGCAGCCGCAAGTCTTCATGCGGGCTTTCATCGTGATGGAATGGTGGTGTCTCGGCCGAATTCAGAATCGTCAGCTCCAGCGCCAGCATCTCAACCTCGCCGCTCGGCATGTTGGGGTTGACGGTGCCCTCGGGACGCGGCCGGACTCGGCCCCGGATGCTGAGCACGAACTCGCTGCGTATCCGTTCGGCGAGTGCAAACAGCTCCGCGGTGTCCGGGTCACAAACCACCTGCAGGATACCGCTGCGGTCACGCAGGTCTATAAAGATCACGCCGCCGTGATCACGGCGCCTGTGCACCCATCCGGCGACGGTAACTTCTTGATCGTTAAGGGAGGCGTTGATGTCTCCGCAATAATGTGTGCGCATGGGTTAAATCCCGCTCGTCGCCACCAGGCGGCATATTCGTTTCAGGTTTCGGCAAAGCCGAAAGGCCGGGGATGTTAAGGCTGCGGCCAGTCTTTGGCAACAGCAGGCGGCTTCGGTTTGTTCCGCAGGCTTGGCGGTTCGGTCTTGTCTACCTCACTCGGGGCTGTCCTCGGCCAGGTTGGCACGACCACACCCAGCGATACCACCATTTTCACGGCTTCCTCTACCTGCATGTCGAGGACAATCACTTCCTTCTTCGGGACCAGGATCATGACTCCCGAAGTCGGGTTGGGCGTGGTGGGCACGAAAACGCAGACAACTTCTTCACCCGTGCGCGACTGAATCTCGCCCAACCGAGTCGAAGTCTGAAAGCACAGGCTGTAGAGCCCCTTACGGGGGTATTCGATCAGCATGACTTCTTTAAAGGACTCGGTGCTGTCCATCAGCACCACCTCGGCAAAACTTTTGGCGGCCGAGTACACAGAGCGCACCAGCGGTATACGGTGCAGAATGGATTCCCAGACATCGACAAGCTTGCGGCCGATGATGTTGGCGCCAACGAGGCCCGTGAGCAGCAGCACAGCGATGGCCAGGACAACGCCCAGGCCGGGTATGTTGAAGCCAAGCAAAGCGGCCGGCCGGTAGTTGGCCGGCAGCAGCAGCAGGGTCTGGTCCATGAACCCCACCAGGAACTTCACCAGGAACAACGTGATGCCGAGGGGCACCCAGACCAGCAGGCCGGTGACGAGATACGTTCGAAATCGTTTCATGAGACTACTGATGTGCTTTTTTGCCGGGTGATTGGGCGCGGGTCCCTATCGTGGCCGATTATGCGGTGCGGGACAAGCAGCCGCCGAACGGGGCGGTCAGTCGCCGGATTTCTCCTTTGACGATTTGGCCGTATCCGTTTTTACCACGTCCGTCTTGGCCGAATCCTTGGACGCCGCCGCAGTGTCGGCGCCGCCGTCATTCGAAGCGGCCGGTTTGTCTGCACCGGCCAGGTTGCGCTTGTTCTTGTCCTTGAAGTCTGTCTCGTACCAACCGCCACCTTTGAGCCTGAAATTAGGCGCGGACAGCAACTTGCGCAGTTTCGGCTGACCGCAATCGGGGCAATCGGTCAGTGGCGCATCGCTCATTTTCTGCAGCGCATCGAACACATGTCCGCATTCCCTGCATTCATATTCATAAATGGGCATCGTTTACTCCGCTAAATGCGCCTGCACCGACCGCTTCGCGCGGGCGGGCGCACTATTTAAGGAATCGGCGCAGAAAAATCAAGGCTTTCCGCTGCCGCCGGCCTGCTGCAACCGGCGAGCAACGCTTACCTGCTAAGCGGCGGCGGGTTTTTGCCGGGCGAATACCAGTTCTGACTCGCTCGCTGTCACATCGACCTGATCGCCGGGTGCGAAGTCACCGCGCAGGATTGCTTCGGCCAGCGGGTTCTCGAGCCGCTGCTGTATCGCACGCTTCAGGGGCCGCGCGCCGTAGACCGGGTCGAAGCCGGCGTCCGCCAACAGGTCCATCGCCTCGGCAGACACATTCAATGCGATCTCGCGATCCGCGAGTCGTTTGCGTAGGGAGCCGAGCTGAATGTCGACGATGCTTCTGATCTGCGCGCGATCCAGCGGATGGAACACCACAATATCGTCGACACGATTGATAAATTCAGGCCGGAAGTGCTCGCCGACATCCTCGAGCACCGCTGCTTTGATCTGAGCGTAATTTTCCTCGCCCGCCATAAGCTGAATGCGCTGCGACCCGAGATTCGACGTCATGATGATGACGGTGTTGCGAAAATCAACCGTGCGGCCATGGCCATCGGTGAGCCGCCCGTCGTCAAGCACCTGCAGCAGGACGTTGAACACATCCGGATGCGCCTTTTCGACTTCGTCGAGCAGTATCACCGAGTAAGGCCGACGCCGGACCGCTTCTGTCAGGTAACCGCCCTCCTCGTAACCGACGTATCCCGGAGGCGCGCCAATGAGCCGCGCAACCGAATGCTTCTCCATGAATTCGGACATGTCGATGCGCACCATCGAGTCTTCGGTATCGAACAGAAACTCGGCCAGCGCGCGCGTCAGCTCCGTCTTACCCACTCCGGTCGGCCCCAGGAACAGGAAGGAGCCGTTGGGCCGGTTGGGATCGGCAAGACCGGCACGTGAGCGCCGAATCGCATTCGCGACGGCCGTAACGGCCTCGGTTTGGCCGATGACCCGCCTGCCGAGCGCCTCTTCCATGCGCAGCAATTTGTCTTTCTCGCCCTCGAGCATCTTCGATACGGGCACGCCGGTCCAGCGCGAGACCACTTCGGCGATTTCCTCTTCGGTCACCTTGTTGCGCACCAGCTGGTTTTCCTGCTGCTCCATTTTGGAGGCGTCCTTCAGCCGCTGCTCGAGTTCGGGTATGCGCCCGTACTGCAACTCGGACATACGCTGCAAATCCTGCGCCCGCATCGCCGTTTCGAGCTCAACCTTGGCCCGCTCCAGCTCTTCTTTAATCTGCGTCGCGCCCTGCATTGCCGCCTTTTCAGAGACCCAGATTTCTTCGAGGTCGGCATACTCTTTTTCGAGCTCCGCCAACTGCGCTTCCAGATCGCCCAGACGCTTTTTCGATGCCTCGTCCTGCTCTTTCTTCAGTGCTTCGCGCTCGATCTTTAACTGGATGATCCGCCGATCGAGCCGGTCCATCGACTCGGGCTTGGAGTCTATTTCCATGCGGATCCGCGAGCCGGCCTCATCGACGAGATCGATCGCCTTGTCGGGCAATTGCCGGTCGGTGATGTAGCGATGCGACAGCGTGGCCGCGGCCACGATCGCAGGATCCGTTATATCGACGCCGTGATGGACCTCGTAGCGCTCTTTCAGGCCACGCAAAATGGCGATCGTGTCTTCGACGGTAGGCTCGTCGATCAGAACTTTCTGAAAGCGGCGCTCGAGCGCGGCATCTTTTTCGATATCATGACGGTATTCGTCAAGTGTCGTCGCGCCGACGCAATGCAGTTCGCCGCGAGCCAGCGCGGGTTTGAGCATGTTGCCCGCATCCATCGACCCCTCGGCCTTGCCGGCGCCGACCATGGTGTGCAGCTCATCGATAAACAGGATGATCTGACCTTCCTGCTTGGACAGATCGTTTAGGACAGCCTTGAGGCGTTCCTCAAAGTCGCCGCGGAACTTGGCGCCTGCCAGCAGGGCACCAAGATCGAGTGACAGAATTCTTTTGCCCTTGATGCCTTCGGGCACTTCGCCGTTCACAATCCGTTGCGCGAGGCCTTCAACGATGGCGGTTTTACCAACGCCGGGTTCACCTATCAGGACCGGGTTGTTCTTGGTACGGCGCTGCAAGATCTGGATCGTGCGCCGAATTTCCTCGTCGCGGCCGATAATCGGATCGAGTTTTCCCTGCTCCGCCTGCTCCGTTATATCGACCGTATATTTTTCGAGCGCCTGGCGCGTGTCTTCTGCATTCGGATCATCCACTTGAGCACCACCCCTTACTTCATCGATCGCCTTTTCTACTGCCCCGCGAACAGCGCCCGCTTCGGTCAGGGCCGAACCCACGGCGCCCTTGTCGTCGCATGCCGCAAGCACGAAAAGCTCGCTGGAAATATACTGATCGCCGCGCTGCTGGGCGAGCTTGTCACTCACATTGAGCAGTTTGCCGAGCTCATTAGAGATATGGACTTCGCCGGCGGAACCTTCCACACGCGGCAAACGGTCAAGCACCTCGCCGAGCTTCGAGCGCAGCAGGTTGATATTGACCCCGGCCTTCGTAAGCAAATGGCGCGCCGTGCCACCCTGCTGATCGAGCAGAGCCACCATCAGGTGCGCGGGCTCGATGAACTGATGGTCCTGGCCCACGGCCACCGACTGCGCATCGGCGAGTGCCAGCTGAAATTTGCTTGTCAGTTTGTCCATACGCATAAACTTATCTCCCTTGCCGGGTTGGCTCCCCTATACATGCGGGCTGCGGCAGAAAAATCAAGTAACGGCAGGATCAACTAGCCGGATATTTGCTCGCGAAACGGGCGGCCCAGAAAACGTTCTTGCCGCCATGCCTTGTACGAAACAAGGGCACAGGCCAGCCATGCCGCCAGGAATAACAAAAGCAGCGCCCATTCCGGGACACCGTACCACTCAGCCGCTAATCCAACGGTGACGCCCGCGACGGCGAGTCCGCACATGAATAAAAGCGTTTCGTTAACGCTGAAGCCAACCCTCATGAAGAGGTGATGCAAGTGCCGCGCGTCAGCGGTCAAAGGCGATTTACCTTCCAGCAGCCGGCGCACCGCCACGCTCAGCGTGTCGCAGACGGGCACGGCCACGAACCAAAGCGCGGCAGCCGGAGATAGGGAACGGTCGGGGCCTTGTGACGCGACGATCGCCGCCCAGGCCAGCGCGAAACCGAGCATCATACTGCCTGCATCGCCGAGAAATACAGCGGCTTTGGGCCGCCAGAAAAGCCGCTGGTTGAACAAAAGAAAACCGATGACGCCAGCCGACAAAATATTCAGCATGGCCGCAACCGGCACGCCGCCCCACATACTTGTTGCGAGGCCCAAGCCCAGCAGAGAAACCAGCGTCATGTTGCCGACGAGGCCGTCGAGTCCATCGGCCATATTAATGGCATTAATTACGCCGACCGTCGCAAAAACGGTAAACGGCACAGCCCAGATTCCAAGGCGCACCGGATTGCCGGAAAATCCTATCGAACCCAGATCCGTGACAACGATGCCGCCGAGATAAATCATTATCAGCGCGGCGGCGATCTGAGCTACCAACTTCAGCAGCGGTGACAGATTGCGCAGGTCGTCCCAGACACCCACCACAACGAGCAGCAGCGACGACAACAGAAAGACGCCGGCGCCCGACTGAATCAATACGTCTTTGCCGACCATGGTCGTGCCAACGAGTGTCGCGGTGGCTACCGCCAGATAAATGGATATACCGCCAACAAGCGGAATGCTGCCCTCGTGATGCTTGCGCTCGTCGGGCTTGTCCACCAGCCCCGTCGCATAAGCAAGCGGCCGCAACAAGACTATGAAGATTATAGTCACGAGCACGGTAAGCAGCGAGGACAGCAGACTGTTCATAATTTTTGGCGCGGACTAAACGCGCAGCCTTTTTTCGAGTCCATGTGCCATGCTAGACAGCGATGCAGGAAAAAGCCATCCCGGCGGATTACTCAGCGATCCAGACCAGCGAAGCCTGTCGCCCGCAAACCGCCGCCCTGCGGTATGAATAAAAGCGCTCATCATCATAGGTGCACGAGTCTCCGCCGCTGAAGTCATGGATGCCTTTCAACATAAGAATGCTTCGCGCCGCAGCATAAAGGTCCAGCTGCCAGTGGCCGCTGCGGCCTGCCGAGAACGCCGCGGTGCAGGCCCGTTGCTTCGAAATAAATCGATCTTGCAACGCGTCGTCTACTTCGTAGTTGCCAGCGCTGATGGCCGGGCCGAACCAAACCAGAATATCCTCCGGCGATATCCCGGCGTCGGTAAACCGGCGGACCGCGGTTTGCAAAATGCCCGCACACATTCCCCGCCAACCGGCATGGATCGCCGCGACGGTGGTTCCGGCACGGTCACACATCAGCACGGGCAGACAATCGGCCGTCAGCACCGCGCAAACGACACCTGCCCGCGAAGACCATGAACCGTCGGCCTGCGCAGGCCCGACAGAATCGTCAGCCGAGATAACGGCCGTGCCGTGCACCTGCTCGAGCCAGCGAGGCTCCTCTGGCAGGGACAGTGCGCCGGCCAATCTCCGGCGGTTTTCGGCCACCAAAGCCACTTCATCGCCGACATGATCCGCTAAATTCAGGCTTGCGTAACCGCCATGACTTACGCCGCCGAGCCGAGTGCTGACGGCTGCCCGGATTCTGTCCGGCGCCGGCCAGTCGGGAACAAGCCACTCGAGCCTGGTTAGGCCGGCCATACCATGGCCTCGAAATCAGTTGTCGCATTGCTTGCCAGTGCGCGCAGCAGCCCCAGCAGATCGTCAGGCAAGGGCGCATGGAATTGCATCGACTGCCCGGTTACCGGGTGCTCGAATCCCAGGTCACTCGCATGCAAGGCTTGCCGCCGGAAGGCGCGCAGCGCGGTGGCGAGGGACTCACTGCTACCTTGGGGAATACGCAAACGCCCACCGTAGACCGGGTCGCCCACGAGCGGGTGGTGCACGTGCGCCATGTGGACACGAATCTGATGAGTCCGCCCGGTCTCCAGTCTCACCGCGATAAAGGTGTGGGCCGCAAAGCGTTCGAGCACGCGGTAGTGCGTCACCGCAGGCTTACCTGAATCGGTAACGGCCATGCGCGTGCGCTGCGTGCGGTGCCGGCCTATGGGCGCCTCAACCCTACCCCCGGCTGTGAGCCTGTCGTTGCAAACCGCCCTGTATTCCCGACGTATCAGGCGTTTTTCCAGCGCGCGCACGAGCCGGGTGTGGGCTGCAATGGAACGGGTCACCAGCAGCAAACCACTCGTGTCCTTATCGAGACGATGGAGAATACCGGCCCGCGGCAGCGCCTCCAGCTCCGGCGCGTGATGCAGCAGCCCGTTCAGCAGGGTGCCGCCAGCATTTCCCGCCCCCGGGTGCACGACCAGGCCGGCCGGTTTATTGATCACAATGAGGTCCGCATCCTCGTAGACGATATTCAGGGGAATGGCTTCGGATACATCTTCAACAGCCGCTTCGAGAACGGGCTGCAATGTGACTGTCTGGCCGGTTTTCACCTTGATCCGCGGCTGGACGGTGCTGCCCTCGAGCGACGCACGCCCTTCCTTGATCCAGACCGTCAGCCGGGAGCGCGAATAATCGGGGAACAGTTCCGCCAGCGCCTGATCGAAGCGCTTGCCTTCCTGATCTTCGCGGATGACCGCTGTATAAGATTGCGCTGCGCTGCCCATAGCACTCACCGAAACTGCTGATTCCCTTACTTAATTTGCTACCGAACGGTTGCGGAGCACGGCATAGTACTGCATCCGGAGCCTCAGCCGCACCATGGCTTGCGCTATACTTGCGCGCCGCTCTCGATCGGACCGAAAATCACGCCAAAAATGACCTCAGCATGACGACTACCAACAGACAATCCGCGACCAAACTGCTTAGCCTTTTACTGACGATCGTGTTGATGCCGACGATCAGCGGCTGCCTTTTCAAAAAGGACCCGGATGAAGGCATGTCCGGCGCACAGCAATTTTATGACCGCGCAAGTAAAGCGCTTGCGGGCGGTGACTATGATAACGCCATCCGCTACTACGAAACGCTGGAAGCAAGATATCCGTTCAGCAATCAGGCGCGACAGGGGCAACTGGACCTGATCTATGCGTATTACCGAAACCGCCAGCCGGAGTCAGTCGTCGATGCCGCCCAGCAATTCGAGCGCGAAAACCCGACCCATCCGCGCGTGGACTACACACTGTACATGCGCGGCATGGCACTATTTTCCGGCGAGAAAAGCGGCTTTCACAAATTGTTCCGGGTGGACCTCAGCAAGCGGCCTCCTAAAGACGCACGCGATTCCTATTCAGCTTTTGCGGAACTGATCAGGCGCTATCCGGACAGCCGCTATGCTCCGGATGCCAGACAACGAATGGTGTTCCTGCGCAACCGGGTCGCGGAGCATGAGAACCATATTGCGCACTACTACTATGAACGTGGTGCTTATGCAGCCGCGTTGAGCCGCGCGACCTACACGCTGCAGGTTTTCGACGGCGCTCCGACGAGTCCGGAAACGCTGCGCATCATGGTGGAGTCCTATCGCAAGCTGGGCATGTATGACCTGGCAGACGATGCCGAACGAATACTGGTCGCCAGTTTTCCGGATGCCGAAAAACCCGCATTCGACGAGGATGACCCCTGGTACCAGTTCTGGTAACAGCCTAACTGCTGCGGCCGTATCCGGAGGTGATCGGATAACGCCAGTCGCGCCCGAATGCCCTGCCGCTGATCCTGACGCCCGGCGGTGATTGGCGCCGCTTGTACTCATTCCGGCGCACCATGTCGAGAATAGCGCCTACGGTTTCTTTATCGAACCCGCGGGCGGCGATTTCCTCAACCGACAGATCGTCGATCATCAAGGCATCCAGGATCGGGTCGAGTATTTCGTAGGGCGGCAATGTATCGCTGTCTTTCTGGTCAGGCTTCAATTCTGCGCTCGGCTCGCGCTCGATTACACGAACAGGTATAGCGGGGCTAACAGTATTTCTGTAACGTGCCAGCCTGTATACCAATGTTTTGGTGCAGTCTTTAATTGGCGCAAAACCACCCGCCATATCGCCGTACAGGGTCGCATAACCCACAGCCATCTCGCTCTTGTTGCCCGTGGTTAAAACCATCCGGCCGGTATTATTGGAAATCGCCATGAGCAACATGCCGCGACACCGCGCCTGAATGTTTTGCTCGGTAACGTCCGCGGCTGCGCCCTTGATCGCCTTGCTTAAAGCATGGACGGTCGCTTCGACCATCGGCGCAATTGGCAATACATCGTATTGAACGCCGAGGAGTCTCGCCTGCGCTTCCGCGTCCTCAAGGCTCGCATTCGACGTGTAGGTATAGGGCATCATGACGGCGCGCACGGCCTCTGGCCCAAGTGCATCAACTGCCATCGCAAGGCACAAGGCGGAATCCACGCCACCGGACAGCCCGAGCACGACGCCCCCAAAACCGTTCTTGCCGACGTAATCGCGGACTCCGAGGACGACGGCTTCATAGACCCGCCGGTCATCGGGCAATAGCTCGGCAAGCTCCTGTTTTAGCGGCACGACTTCGCCGGCGGCGGTCTTGTCGATCTCTGCTATGTACAACCCTTCGACGAACTCGGGCGCACGCAGGCAGACTTCGCCTGCCGCACTTAACACGCAGGAGCCGCCATCGAAGACGAGCTCATCCTGACCGCCAAGCATATTTTGATAAACGAAGGGCACTCCCGACTCGCGGGCGCGCTGGGCCAGCAGCTCTTCCCTGGTCTTCTGTTTCGCAAAATCGAAAGGCGAGCCGTTTATCGAAACGATCATCTCCGCACCTTCTGCAACGGAAGCGGCGGCTGCCTCGGGAGACTCCCAGATGTCTTCACAAATCGTAACGCCGATTTTTATTCCGCCGAGCTCAAACACTAACGGTTGATGGCCGGCGGCAAAATAACGCTGCTCATCAAATACGCCGTAATTGGGCAGGCGCCATTTTCTGTAGTTGCCGCGCTGCGCGCCGTCGCGCAGGTAAATCGCAGAATTGTAAATCCGCCCGCCTTCGTATTCGGGGTAACCCAGCAAAACGCCTATACCTTTGGCCTCGGCACTCAGGCTGCTGAGTGCGGAGGCGACGCGCACCCGCATGCCCGAATGGAAAAGCAAATCCTCCGGCGGGTAACCGCACAACGCCAGCTCCTGAAATACGACGAGGTCCGCCGCATGGTCGTCACGCGCCGTGCGGATTACGGAGGCCATCTGCTCCGCATTGCCCATAACGTCGCCGACCGTCAGGTTCAGCTGGGCGAGGCAAATTCGAAGCTTGGCTGCCATGGCATGAACCGATTAGTTTTGGCGAACAGTACCCGGGTCAGCCGCCGAGTTGCTGCAGCATCGCGCTGCCAAGTTCTGCCGGCGACCGCACCGTATGAACGCCGGCCGCCTCGAGTGCAGCGAATTTCGCCGCGGCAGTACCCTCACCGCCGGAAATAATTGCGCCCGCATGCCCCATGCGCTTACCCGGCGGTGCCGTAACGCCGGCGATATAGGAAACGACCGGCTTGCTTACGTGCTCCTTGATGTAGCGCGCAGCGGCCTCTTCGTCGCTGCCGCCAATCTCTCCCACCATGATTATTCCGTCGGTGGCTTCGTCTTGTTCGAAGAGTTCCAGGCAGTCGATAAAATTCATTCCGCGAATCGGATCCCCGCCGATGCCGACGCAGGTGGTCTGCCCCAGGCCATTGTTTGTCGTTTGGTACACGGCCTCGTAGGTAAGCGTACCGGAACGCGAAATTACGCCCACCCGGCCTGGCTTGTGAATGAAGCCGGGCATGATTCCGATTTTTGCTTCGCCCGGTGTAATGATGCCCGGGCAGTTCGGCCCTATCAGGCGGCAGTCGTAGTCCTCCAGGCCCGCTTTCACCCTCACCATATCGAGCACAGGAATACCTTCGGTAATGCAAACGATCACCTTGATACCCGCATCCGCAGCTTCCAGAATTGCGTCGGCTGCAAATGCCGCCGGCACATAGATCATGCTGACGTCGGCACCGGTTTCGCTAACGGCTTTATGCGTGGAATCGAAAACAGGAACACCCAGATGCTCCTCACCGCCGCGCCCCGGCGTAATGCCTGCAACCACCTGCGTTCCGTAATCAATGCATTGTTCTGTATGAAACGAACCCTGCCGCCCGGTAATACCCTGACAGACGATGCGCGAGTCCTTGTTGACGAGAATACTCATTTATTAAACTTTCCAGATATACGAATAACGATTATTAGGTGTTTTAAACGCGACGCTTTCAGGCAGCTGCAGCTACAACTTTCTTCGCTGCGTCTGTGAGGTCGTCGGCCGCAAGGATCGCGAGGCCGCTTTCTGCGAGCAACGCTTTGCCTTTATCGACGTTAGTGCCTTCCAGCCTGGCGACTACCGGCACCTTTACGTTGACTTCACGAACTGCCTGAATAATGCCCTCTGCGATCAGGTCGCAGCGAACGATACCGCCGAAGATATTGACCAGGATGGCCGTAACGGAAGAATTGGAAAGGATTAGCTTGAACGCCTCCGAAACACGCTCCGGCGTCGCGCCACCCCCTACATCCAGAAAGTTCGCGGGCTCACCGCCGTGCAACTGGATCAGATCCATCGTCGCCATCGCCAGGCCGGCGCCGTTTACCATGCAGGCAATGTTGCCATCGAGGGAAACATAGTTGAGGTCATGCGCGGCTGCGCGACTCTCCATCGGGTCTTCCTGCGTGGCGTCCCGCATCGACACCAGGCCCGGCTGACGAAACAGCGCGTTGTCTTCGATATTGATCTTTGCATCAAGCGCCAGCAGGTTACCCGCGCCATTAATGATAAGTGGATTGATTTCCAGCAGACTCAGGTCGCATTCAGTGAACAGCCGGTAAAGTCTGCTGCACATGACACCAAACTGTTTGAGTTGCGCAGCGGTGAGACCGAGGCCGAACCCCAGCTTGCGCACCTGGTAAGGCTGCAGGCCCGCACCCGGGTTTATAGCCACCGTGAATATTTGTTCCGGAGTTTTAGCCGCAACCTCTTCAATGTCCATGCCACCCGCAGCAGATGCCATAAAGGCGACGCGTTCCGCAGCTCGGTCGACTACCATGCTGAGGTAAAGCTCGCGTTCTATATCACTGCCCGTTTCTACGAAAACCTGGTTGATGGGCAAACCCTCAGCGCCAGTCTGCTTGGTAACGAGTTTTTGGCCCAACATCGCGGCGGCCGCAGCCTGAACCTCATCGAGGCTCTTGGCCAGCTTGACGCCCCCGGCTTTCCCGCGACCACCGGCATGCACCTGCGCCTTTACAACCCATAGATCGCCGCCGAGATTGGCTGCCGCGTTCCTTGCTGCCCTGGGTGAATCGACGACTTCGCCGTTCGTGACCGGAATTTCATAGCGGGCGAACAGCTGTTTCGCCTGGTATTCATGCAAATTCATGATTGAGCCTTTTTTGTAACGCTGGCCTGAGTTGTTATGTCTCTGTCGCGGAGCCTATACCCCGGGTCCGCTCGTGGCCCGCTATTGTCCGTTAAAGGGCCGCATAGTTAAAGCCGCGCACCGCAATTAAAGCCGACAGGCTGCTTATGGAACTGGTGCACACTCTGACCGTGGCCAGTGTTGTTACAATACCTTCGGCTTATGTCCCGGTGGCAGTGCGCTTCTTGGCTACAGAACACGGACCCTCAGCCCAGCCGATTGATTCGGCCGCGGGCAATACAGATCTGAACCGCAGGGTGCTGACCCTGGTCGGAGCCTTTCGCCTGCTCGTTGCAGCGGCCATATTACTGGCCGCGGTGTTCCAGCCGGATCCGCCCTTTCTCGGCAGCCGCTATCCGCTGCTGCTGATTGCGACGGGCTGCGCCTACGCGCTGGCGGCTGTCATTATTGCCCTTATCCTGCGCGGCACCCTCTGGGACACTCGGCTGGTCGCCTGGCTGCAACTTGCTGCAGACATCTCCTGCATAAGCCTCGTCGTGCACGCCAGCGGCGGAATCGGAACCGGCATCGAGTTGCTGCTGGTGGTGTTCGTGTTAGCCAGCGGTATGACTTTGCGAGCACCTAGCTGCTACTTCGCGGCGGCGCTGGGCACTTTGGTTGTATTAGCGGAACAGAGCCTTAGCTTTCTGCAGGGCTACACGGAAGTAGCGCAATTCGTTCCGGCAGGTGTAATGGGCGCGATCATGCTGGTGGTCACACTGGTGATTCAACCATTAATCCGGCGGGTCAATGAAACGGAGGCGCTGGCTCGACAGTGGAGCGTCGATCTCGCCAACCTTGCCCAACTGAATGACTACATCATCCAGAATTTGCGTGAAGCCATTATCGTCGTCGACGAACGTCGCAATATCCGCCTGATAAACCAGGCCGCAATCGAATTACTCGGACAGGTGCAGCTTCAACCCGGCGAACACCTCAGCAAAGCGTCTCCTCAAATACTTGATTTAATTGATAATTGGCAAAAATCCGGAAGCGCGGATACGGCACCGAGTTTCCTGGCCGCGGATAACACGACGACGATTAATCCGCATTTCGCACCGCTCGGCAGGCGCGAAAATGGTGCCGGACCGGTTCTTATTTTTCTGGAAGATGCGAGCTTGCTGGCCGAAAAAGTCCAGCAATCCAAGCTGGCTGCGCTTGGCCGACTTAGCGCCAGCATCGCGCATGAAATCCGCAACCCAATCGGCGCGCTGAGCCACGCAGGTCAGTTACTGGGCGAATCGCCGGAAATAAGCGATCAGGACAGGCGTTTTATCGACATCATCCAGACAAACTCTCGGCGAGTAAGTGATATCGTCGACAACATATTGCAATTGTCGCGCAAGGACACGGTCAAGCCCGAATTGCTCAAACTGGATCAGTGGTGCAGGGATTTCGTGAACGAATTTGTCACCACCCTGGAACTGTTCGAAGGCCAGCTAAGCATAGCCGCGAGCGAAGACGTCGAGGTTCGAATGGATCCGGGACATCTGCACCAGATCATGTGGAATTTGTGTGAAAACGCCATGAAATATGCCAGCGAAGCAGCGGGCGCTATCGCAGTTGAAATGAATTACGGCCGGCTCCCCAAGAACGGGCGACCCTTTCTGGAGATCAGTGATCACGGCCCGGGCATAGAGGTTGATATGGAAGACTCAATTTTCGAACCCTTCGCAACCGGTCGCAGGGGCGGCACCGGTCTCGGCCTCTATATATGCCGCGAGCTCTGCGAACGCAACGGCGGCTCTTTGCGCTATCGCGCGCGCGAGGGCGGCGGCAGCATATTTCAGATTGTTTTTTCTGACCCGGAACGGTGGGGAAGTTGATGCCGGCGGCATCAAATAACGATACTTTCCTTATTCCAGGCAGGTCCGGAAAGGATTCACATGAGTAACGCTAAACCATACGCACTGGTTGTCGACGATGAGCCGGATATTTGCGAGCTCCTCGCAATAACGCTGGAACGAATGAATATAAAGGCGGATACCTGCGGCGACGTGAATTCGGCGAAGGCGCACTTAAAGGCCAATGATTACCAGATTTGTCTTACGGATATGCGGCTCCCCGACGCTGATGGCCTGGACCTCGTGCAATGGATACAGACAAGGGGCTTGAATACACCGGTAGCCGTCATCACGGCTCATGGCAACGTGGAGACGGCAGTACGCGCGCTCAAACTCGGCGCTTTCGATTTCATATCGAAGCCCGTCGACCTGCAGGATCTCAGGAAACTGGTTGAGAGCGCGCTGCGCCTTGGCGCTGCCCATGAGGGCCAGGCGACTCTCATCGGCGAGTCTGAATGCATGCAAGACGTGCGCCGCATGATCGCCAAAGTCTCGCGGAGCCAGGCGCCGGTCCACATCAGCGGCGAATCGGGTACCGGTAAGGAACTGGTCGCACGCATGATCCATGAGCTGGGCTCCCGGCAGGACCGCCCTTTTGTGCCGGTTAATTGCGGCGCGATTCCGGGCGAACTCATGGAAAGTGAATTCTTCGGGCATCGCAAAGGCGCTTTTACGGGTGCCGTCAGCGACAAACAGGGTCTGTTCCAGGCCGCCGAAGGCGGCACGCTGTTTCTGGATGAAATAGCCGACCTGCCGCTGCCCATGCAGGTGAAATTACTCCGGGTCATACAGGAAAAATCGTTTCGGCCGGTGGGTGCAACCGGCGAGATCAGCATGGATGTCCGTATCCTGAGTGCCACCCATAAGAACCTCGCTAGACTGGTTGAGTCGGGCCAGTTTCGAGAAGACCTCTATTACCGCATCAATGTGATCGAGCTGTCGGTGCCGCCGCTGCGCGAACGGGGCGACGACGTCATGCTGCTCAGTGACCGTATCCTGGAAAAGATCGCGACGGACATGGGTATCCGGAAGCCTGTTTTAAGCGCGGAGGCGGCAACCAAGCTTGCCGCTTATCAGTTTCCGGGCAATATCCGGGAACTCGAGAACGTGCTCGAACGAGCCGCCACCCTGTGCGAAAACGACACGATTGCGGCAGCCGACATACATGTAAAAGCCGAAGTTAGCAGCACGGGACAGCCGGCCAACACCGACCTCGGCGATAAACTTCAGGACATCGAGCGCGAAACCATTCTTAAGGCCCTGGCAGAAACACGCTTCAACAAGACCGCCGCTGCCAAAAAGCTCGGGCTTACGCTGCGGGCTTTGCGATACCGCATCCAGAAACTGAACATCGAGTAAATTTTTTGCACGACATAATTCGGGCGAACCGCGCAACAAGTGACAAAAATTGTCACTTTGTGACGACACACGTCAGTTGCAACACCGATTGAACCGCGGTCCGAAATTGAAACCGCGCCCATATGCACGCCAGCATTAATTTTTTACCTTTTAAAAACAATAGCTAAGGTTTTTTATTTGCCTACAGCCAAAAAGTTGGCACGTCACTTGCAACTACATCTCCGCAGGCTCATTACGAGCCACAAATCTGGCTTTGATTTGAAAACATTAAGTACTCACGGAGATATCTCATGAAGAAAATGCAAAAAGGTTTTACGCTCATCGAACTGATGATCGTCGTAGCCATCATCGGTATTCTTGCCGCCATCGCTATTCCTGCTTACCAGGACTACACCATCCGCGCTCAGGTTTCTGAGGGCATGACGCTGGCCGCTGCTGCTAAAGCCGCTGTCGCCGAAACCTACCTGAACACGGGCGTTGCTCCTAATAATCGTGAAGAAGCTGGCATGTCTGCTGACGCGACTGATACTTTCGGCAAGTACGTTAGTGCTGTAGAAGTTGCTGACGGTGCGATCACCATCACTTACGACGGCGCTGACGTAAACCAGCAGATCGCCGGTAACACCGTCTCTCTGACGCCTTACACCACGGGTGACGACAGCGTAACCTGGGCTTGCGGCAATGCCAGCAACCCCGGTACGTCGGTCCTCATGAACGGCGCTACTGCAGGCGCTACCGACCTGCTGCCGAAGTACCTGCCGGCTGCCTGCCGCTAATACAGGCAAATGAGCCAAAACTTTCTTTAACGAAAATGTTTTGCTCTGGCAATACGGGGAGGGGGGCATTAGCCCCCCTTTTCTTTGCCCTGGATTTACTTAACGTGCATCCGCAACAGAGTGGCCAAACTGCCAAGTCGCCTAGTACTATCGGCATCAGGAGAATATCAGTGAACCGCATTAAAACGACCCAATCCGGCTTCACCCTGATTGAACTGATGATCGTGGTGGCCATCATCGGCATCCTGGCCTCGGTGGCGATCAGTTCTTACCAGACCTACACGGTGCGCGCGCAGGTGACGGAAGGACTTAGCCTGGCGGGCAACGCCAAGGTGCCGATAGTCGATGCCTATAACGCCAGAGGGGAAGCGCCTGCCAATCGTGAAGAAGCCGGCATGACGGCTGAAGGCACCGATACTTTTAGTAAATACGTAACTTCGGTTGAGGTCGTCAATGGCAGACTGGATGTAACCTTTGGCAATGACGCCAATGCACTTATTCAGGACGCTGTGCTAAGGCTTACACCGTACGAGACCGGCACCGGCAATGTTGTCTGGCGCTGCGGCCAGGACGATGCCCCGACCAACGGTGGCTCCGTGCTGGTCCCATTGGGCACCAGTGGCGGTGGGTCGGCTGCGAGTTACGAAGCAAGTACAGTTGACTCACGTTATCTACCCGCCAGCTGCCGCTAATTTTTAGTTCCAAAACGGCATTTATTGTCAAATGGCGTTTTCCTCCGCACCTTTCGTGGAAACTGTGAAACACGCCCGATTCAGGCGTGAAATAAGTCCTAATATTCAATGGATACTGTTAAACGGCGGCGCGGAAAAGCCGTTCGCTTAACCCCTTATAAATCAGTATTGCAGACTAAGGAATGCGCATGGCTGTATCGGCTCCAAGCACGGTTGTTTCCGGTTTACCCCGGCGGCTTGTGCAGGATGGCATCGTCGAGGAAGAAGCGATGCTGGAGGCACTGGAAGAAACGAAGGAATCCGGCATATCCGTCGTTGCGCACCTCATCGAAGCAGAACTGGCCGACCCGCAAAAAGTCGCAGTAGCGGCATCGACTGAGTTTGGTGTCCCGCTGTTTGATTTGGATGCGCTGGATCTCGACCTCGACGTGATCCGCGCAGTCGACCAGAAATTGCTAAGCAAGCATGGGGTGCTACCGCTTACTCTGCGCGGCAAACGGCTGTTCCTGGCGGTCTCGGACCCGACCAACCTTGCGGCCATCGACGATATCAAATTCCAGACCGGCTATCGTATCGACCCTGTCGTCGTCGAGCAGGACAAACTCAAGGAAATGGTGGCTCGCGCCCTGGAGGCCGTCGATACCTCCATGCAGGATCTTGCGGACGATGATTTCGATCTTGAGAGCCTGGAGATAACCAGCGAGGAGGATCATCTCGACGACGCCGAAAGCGATGCCGTCGATGACGCTCCGGTTGTGCGATTTGTTAATAAGGTGCTTCTCGATGCCATCAAAAAAGGCTGCTCCGACATCCACTTCGAACCGTATGAAAAAACCTATCGAGTGCGGACTCGCCTGGATGGCATACTGAAAAACGTCGCCTCACCACCGACGATGCTGGCGCCTAAAGTCTGTGCGCGCGTAAAAGTCATGGCGCGCCTCGATATTGCCGAGCGGCGAATTCCGCAAGACGGCCGAATAAAAATGAAGCTGTCGAAAAACCGCGCCATCGATTTTCGTGTGAACACCTGTCCTACGCTATACGGTGAAAAAATCGTGCTTCGTATTCTTGACCCGAGTAGCGCGAAGCTCGGCATCGATGCGCTCGGCTACGAAGAGCAACAAAAGAAGCTTTACATGGAAGCCCTCGACAAACCGCAGGGCATGATACTGGTCACCGGCCCGACCGGTAGCGGTAAGACCGTATCCCTCTACACCGGACTGAACATCCTGAATACCGTGGAAAGAAACATCTCCACGGCCGAGGATCCGGCTGAGATAAACCTGCCGGGCATTAACCAGGTCAACGTCAACCCCAAGGTAGGCCTGACTTTCGCCAGCGCTCTGAAGGCGTTCCTGCGGCAGGATCCTGACGTAATCATGGTGGGTGAGATTCGCGACCTCGAAACAGCAGAGATCGCCATTAAAGCGGCACAGACCGGTCACCTTGTGCTGTCGACACTGCATACGAATGACGCGCCGACCACCCTGACTCGTCTGGTGGACATGGGCGTTAAGCCCTACGCGATCGCGACATCGGTCAAACTGATCATTGCCCAACGTCTGGCGAGAAAGCTCTGCGATAACTGCAAGCAACCGCTGGACATACCGGACGCAGCGCTTCTTGCAGAGGGCTTCACCCAGGAAGAAATCGATAAAGGCTTGCGAGTTTTCCGCGCGGTCGGCTGCAAAGCCTGCGACTCAGGCTACAAAGGCCGTCTCGGTATATTCCAGGTCATGGCGCTGTCAGATGCCACATCCCGCATCATCATGAGCGGCGGTAATGCAACTGACATAGCAGATCAGGCTGCGAAAGAAGGTTACTGGGATCTGCGGCGCGCAGGTCTCGAAAAGGTCAAGAATGGTTTGACCAGTCTGGATGAAGTCAACAGGGTAACAGTGGAATAGTCGCACGAATTTTTTGCACCAAATTTTGATCTTTTGAAGATTACATTTGAACCGGAACAGCAGATAACTCAAGGCAGCAAACCATGGCACAAAGCATCGCCATTAAAGACATCCCATTCGCATGGGAAGGCACTGACAGCAAGGGCAAAAAGGTCCGCGGCAAACTACTGGGCGCCAGCGAAGCCGCGGTGCGTGCGGAATTGCGTCGCAAGGGTGTTGTTGCCTCGAAGGTTCGAAAACAGGCCGGAATGTTCCAGAAAAAGGGCAAGATCAGGGCCGAGGATATCGCTATCTTCAGTCGGCAGCTTGCAACTATGCTGGCGGCTGGCATACCGCTGGTTCAGGCCTTCGATATTATTGGTAATGGCCACGACAACCCGGCGATGCAAAGGCTGGTGCTCTCCATAAAAGCCGATGTCGAGGGCGGAACCAGTCTGGCGGACGCTCTTGCCCGCCATCCGCTGTACTTTGACGATTTGTTTGTAAGCCTGGTCATAGCCGGCGAACAGGCGGGTGCACTCGAAACCCTGCTGGACAAGATCGCGACATACAAAGAAAAAACTGAAGCTATTAAAAAGAAGATCAAGAAGGCACTGTTTTACCCGACGGCTGTTTTGGTCGTCGCGGCGATCGTTACGACTATATTGCTGATATTCGTGATCCCGGAATTTGAAAATCTGTTCAAGGGATTCGGAGCCGACCTGCCGGCCTTTACGAGAATGGTTATCGATCTTTCTCAGTTCGTGCGCAGCGAAGGGATATGGATTGGCCTCATGATTGGTGGCGGCTTTTCCGGCTATATCTATGCAAGAAAACGCTCAAAGAAACTGCGCATGATCCAGGATCGCATCATGCTGAAAATTCCGGTACTCGGGCCGATACTCGAAAAGTCGTGTATCGCTCGTTTTGCCCGCACGCTGTCCACCATGTTTGCGGCCGGCGTACCCCTGGTCGAAGGACTCGGCTCGGTAGCGGGTGCCACCGGCAACGTCGTGTATGAACAGGCAGTGCTCGATATCAAGGACGAAGTGTCCACCGGATCGAGGTTGCAGCAGTGCATGGAAAATACCGGTTTGTTCCCGAATATGGTCATACAGATGATCGCAGTTGGCGAGGAGTCCGGCTCGCTGGACGAAATGTCCGCAAAGGTTGCAGATTTCTTCGAGGACGACGTTGATAACGCTGTGGACGGCCTTAGCAGCCTGTTGGAACCCATGATTATGGCGATACTGGGCGTGCTGGTCGGCGGCCTGGTTATTGCTATGTATCTGCCAATCTTTAAGATGGGTGCAGTTATCTGACGGGACCTAAGCATGCTGACCATCACCGGGGGGATCATACTGGGGCTGCTTATTGGCAGCTTCCTGAATGTCGTAATTTACCGACTGCCGCTGATGATGGAGCGCGAATGGCGGCAACAGTGCAATGAACTGTTCCAGCCTGAAGGCGCAGCCGCAGCTGACGAGGAATCGACCGAGCCGTTCAATTTATTGCGTCCCCGCTCGCGCTGCTCGACCTGCGGGACCCCCGTCAAAGCATGGCAGAATATCCCTGTTATCAGCTGGCTGATCCTCGGCGGCAAGTGCGCCAGCTGCAAAGCCGTAATTTCTGTTCGCTACCCGATCATCGAACTGGCAACAGGATTATTGTCGGGAGTGGTGGTCTGGCAGTTTGGCGCATCGACGGAAAGCTTGCTGGCGCTGCTGCTGGTCTGGGCCCTGATCGCCCTGACGGTCATAGACATAGACCATCAGATCCTGCCGGACAACATCACCCAGCCTTTGCTATGGCTTGGCATCATTGCGAGCCTTACAAAATCCGCTGACAGCGCACTCCCCTTCCCGGATCTGCAATCGAGTGTCATCGGGGTCATCGCCGGATACCTGAGCCTGTGGTCGGTCTATTGGGTTTTTAAGCTGATCACCGGTAAGGAGGGCATGGGCTATGGGGACTTCAAGCTACTCGCCGCGCTCGGCGCCTGGCTGGGCTGGCAAATGCTGCCCGTGGTTATTTTGCTAGCAGCCCTCGTCGGGGCTGCGGTCGGGTTAGGTATGATCATCTTCCTGGGCCGGGATAAACAGATACCCATGCCATTCGGGCCTTATCTGGCAGGTGCGGGCCTTATAGCGCTGTTCCGCGGCAATCAGATTGTCGACGCTTACCTTGGATACAGTGGCTTGTAAGCGCCCTGAGACGTAAATTTTGCCATGCGTATCGATACCGACAAGCCGTACCTGGTTGTAACGGCATTTTGTGCCATCGCCCTGGCTCTGCGTGCCTGGGTCGCCAACGATGCATTCTGGCTGGACGAAATCTGGTCGTACCGTTTGACGCAGCTGATGTCGAACTGGTGGGATGCCTTCACCGTGATCCGTATCGACAATAATCACTTACTCAATACGCTGACGATGCACTGGCTGGGCGAACAGGCGAACTGGTCTGTGTATCGCCTGCCGGCTGTAATTTATGGCGTGCTGACCGTTGCACTAATGAGTCCGGCTGCACGCTTAATCGGCGCGCGCCCCTGGATCGCGATGCTACTAGCGACCGTCTCGATCCCGCTGATTCAATATTCCGCAGAAGCCCGTGGTTACAGCGGCGCTGCACTCTTCGGGTTGGCGAGCTGGTACATCTATTTTGCGCGGCTCCAGAAAAGAACTCCGCTTGGCTGGCTGGCCATGTTTTGGGCGGTGAGCCTGCTGGGGATTCTGTCGCACCTGACCTTCGTCATTGTTCTGGCGGCACTCTGTGCAGCGTGGGCGCTCGACTATGCGCGCAACGCACCAGACCGGGGCGCTCTCATGCGCAACGCGCTAATGGCGCTGCTGCCGGCCGTAGTCATGTTCGGCACCGTCTACCTGTATTTCTATCGCACCAGTAGCGTCGGCGGCGGCGCATCAAGCCTGCGACTAATGCCCAACCTGCTGGACCTGATGGGATTTGCGGTCGGGGCCCCGCGCGCTACAAGCGCTCAAGTGGTGGCGACGATCTTGTCAGCAGGCATCGCAGGCTACGGAGTCTGGCGCCTGCCTGCTCACCTGAGGCCTTTCTTTGTGCTGGTGCTGTTGGTGCTCCCGGGCTTGCTGCTTGCCGTATACCAGCCGGAGTTTTTTTATCCGCGCTATTTTTTCGTGTGCCTGCCCTTCCTCTACCTGCTGCTGGCCAGAGCCCTCAGTGATTTCCTGGTGGATCACTTTAGACTGCGCCTGATAGGCGCGGCAGCTTTGGCCTGCGTGGTACTTGGCAGCGCGGCGCAGTACCGGGAGCTCCTGCGATGGGGCAAAGGTGACTATCCGCAGGCAGTGGAAGACCTCTACACCGGCGCTGCGGCTGAGCGATTTACGGTAGGCAGTGATTTCGATTTCCGCAACAAGGCCCTGCTCGACTTTTACACCCGTTATCGCGACGATGCGGAGCGGCTGGTGTACATCGAGCGCGCCTATGAGCGAACAGAACCAACCGACTATTTTATAGTTCACAGTCAGAACTCCGCACCCGCAACCGAGTTATTATCTCTGCAAAGCGGCGATTACTCGCTCGTAGCCGAATACCCGTATTACGGCCTATCGGGATGGAACTGGTATGTTTACCGGTACAATCAATAACGCTGCTTTTCGACTTCTTCACCAGAGACGAAAAGCTTTTTCGGAATCATGATCATGCTGATTAGCGTGTTGCAGAATGACTGAACTCAGCCCGTTCAGGGTCGGCCTTACCGGCGGTATAGCGAGTGGTAAATCCCTCGCAGCGGATTTGTTCGCTGGGCGCGGCGCCATCGTTATAGACACCGATTTGATTGCGCGCGGTGTAGTCGCTCCTGGTACCCGCGGGTTGGCAGCGATAACCGAGGCTTTCGGTCCGGAATTTGTTCTGCCTGATGGCAACGTCAACCGCAAGGCACTGCGGCAGACGATATTCGACGACCCTGCCGCGCGCGCAAGACTCGAAGCCATCACGCACCCGCTTATTCGTGAAGCCACGCTTGCGCAAGCCAGGCTGGCCGGTGGGCCGTATCAGATCATTGCCGTGCCGTTGCTGGCGGAGACCGGTTTCAAAGATATCGTCGACCGGGTTCTGGTGGTCGACTGCCCGCAGGAAATCCAACTGCAGCGCTTAATGAAGCGCGACAATGAATCACAGGAATCAGCCAAGAAAATACTTGCTGCTCAGGCGAGCCGGGCTGAAAGGCTTGCGATAGCTGATGACGTTATAGTCAATGATGGCACTATTGCCCAGCTCGAAGAGAAGGTGACGCAGCTCCACAATCGTTATCTTTCTCTGGCCTCCGCCCGAACGCCGACGGCGGGCAAGTCATAAGCCGCGGTGCCTGTGGCACCGTTGCGATGCCAGCCATACTAACGCAGAATAGCTTGAACCCTGACTCCGCAGGGGGATTGTGAGCAATATATGGATCGTGCGGTCAAAGCCGTAACAAAACCTACAGAAGCGGGCTCGGCGCTATTGTATGAGCAGCCGCTCAATGAGCGCATGCGCACGTTTCTGCGGCTGGAGTTCCTGTATCGTCAGGTTCTGTACCATGCAGAACAAGGCTCACCTTGGTCGAGCCGCGGCGCGATTTCCAGCCTGCTTGACATAGTGGCCATACTCTCGCGCGGCGACGTGCGTGGCGACGTTTTAAAGGAGCTCGAACGACAGCTCTTTGTGCTGGAGCGGCTCCAGCAGACCGAGGATGTCGACAAGAGACGGCTGCAGGATGTGGTCAAGAACCTGCAGCTACATCGCGGCAACCTGGGGGCCGTCGGCCCGAAATATTTACAGGAATTGCGCGACAGTGAGTTCCTAAATTCCATTCGGCACAGGAGCAGTATTCCGGGCGGCACCTGTGCGTTTGACCTGCCGGAATACACGCACTGGCTACGCCAGGATCACGTTCGACGGGAAAATGACATTAATAGCTGGATCGAAGTGGTTCGGCCGCTTTGCGACTGCGTCGTAGCGCTGCTTTGGCTCGTCAGAAACAGCAAGCAGTCTTCACGCTTCGTAGCCGTTAACGGTGTCTATCAGCATGCGATGAATCGCGACAGCAGCAATGCGCTAATACGCCTTAGCCTGCCTGTAGGATGCGGGCTTTACCCGGAGATAAGCGGCGGGCAGCACCGGTTCACCGTGCGCCTGATGGAATGGGATTCGTCTCGCAGCCGTCCGCAGCAAATCAAACGTGATGTCGAATTCGAACTGGCCGTTTGCTGACAGACGCCGCGATAGCAAAATCCACCAACTAGGCAACCGCAAGCGCGCCCGATTTAATACCAGGCACGTGCAGATCGTTCACAGGGATTTGTTTCTGCAGGTGATCCACGACCGGGGCATCGGCGGGCAACAGCCCTGCCGGCAAAAGCTCTGTCGGAGACATCCAGTGGAGCTCCTGGCCTTCCATACCGCGGGGCGTGCCATTCCATAACAGCACTCGCCAGACATAGAGGCGCACGCGGAATTCAGGATACTGATGCACAAGGCGCAGGAAATGCCGCGCATAGCGCACCTCTATGCCGATCTCTTCCTCGAGCTCTCGAACAAGCCCCTGCAGCGGCGTCTCTCCGGGCGCTATTTTGCCACCCGGAAATTCAAGTGCGCCGGGCATGAGCGATACACCGCTGCGCCGCGAAACCAGCACTCTTCCACTTGCATCCTGCAGAACGCCGGCGGCAACATGCAATTCCCGGCTAGTCTGGATGGCAGCATTCATCGAACGCAAATATAACCGCTAGGTCAACTTACCGTGGCAGTGTTTGAATTTCTTACCTGAACCGCAATGACATGGGTCGTTGCGGCCAATTTTAGGAGTGTCACGCACGAATGGCGTGGCTGAATCGGCCGGAGCTGGTGGCGGCGGCGGCGGAACCTGGCGGCCGACGGTGCCCATGCCGGCCATAGCAGCCGCGGCCGGCTGCGGCGGAGCGGCTGCCAACGCCGAAGCTTCGGCATGCTGAAACTGCATTTTGGCCGTCGGCGGGCGCTGTTGCGCTGCTTTGATGTCGTCCTCGCCACGGACTTTAACCCTGGAGAGAAAACTAATGAGTTCATGCTTAACCCTGTCCAGCATGGCGCCAAACATTTCGAAGGCTTCACGCTTGTATTCCTGCTTAGGGTTTTTCTGCGCATAACTGCGCAGACCTATGCCCTGACGAAGGTAATCCAGCGCAGCCAGATGTTCGCGCCAGTGCATATCCAGAAACTTCAGCATGTATTCCTTTTCGATCATACGCATGATCTCAAGGCCTACAGCCTCTGCCTTGGCGTCGTACTCGGCCGACGCCTTGCTCACAATCCTTTCACGAAGTTCATCTTCGCTCAGGTCAGGGTCTTCCTCGAGCCAGCCAACCGGATCCAGCTGCAAACTAAATTCTCGTTCCAAGGCATGCGCAAGCGCCGGCAAATCCCATTGTTCGATTACACTCTGCGGCGGCACGAACTCATCTATCGCGGCGTTAATAACTTCCTCACGAATCCCCGCTATTGAATCAGCGATTTCGTCCGCTTCCATAAGTTCGTTGCGCTGCTGATAAATAACCGTGCGCTGGTCATTCGCTACGTCATCGTATTCAAGCAACATCTTCCGCGCATCAAAGTTATGCGCTTCAACTTTTTTCTGGGCCCGCTCTATCTGTCGTGTCAGCAGGCCACTCTCGATCGCTTCGCCTTCGCGCATGCCCACTCTTGATAACATCGACTTGGTCCGCTCGGGATCACCGAAGATCCGCATCAGGGTATCTTCCATGGAGAGGTAGAAACGACTCGACCCTACGTCACCCTGACGACCCGAACGACCGCGCAACTGGTTATCGATGCGCCGCGACTCATGCCGTTCGGTACCGATGATGTGCAGACCGCCGGCATCCAGCACCGATTGATGGCGTTTTGCCCAGTCTTCGCGGTGAGCGGCAACTTCTGCTTCACTCACGTCGCCAATATCGGCAAGTTCCGATTCCAGGTTACCACCCAAAACGATATCGGTACCACGACCGGCCATATTCGTGGCAATGGTCACAGCTGCCGGCCGCCCGGCCTCGGCAACAATCTGGGCTTCGCGTTCATGTTGTTTGGCGTTCAGCACTTCATGCTTGATGCTCTGTTTCGCCAGTTGGCCGGCAAGCAGCTCCGACGTTTCGATCGATGTGGTGCCGACCAGCACAGGCTGGCCACGATCCACGCAGTCCTTGATGTCTTCGATAATGGCCTGAAATTTGTCCTTCTGGGTGAGATAGACGAGGTCCGGCTGGTCATCCCGCACCATCGGGCGATGGGTGGGAATCACCACGACTTCCAGACCATAGATCGTCTGGAACTCATACGCCTCAGTATCGGCCGTACCCGTCATGCCGGACAACTTGCCGTACATGCGGAAATAATTCTGAAAGGTAATCGATGCAACGGTCTGGTTCTCTTCCTTGACGCGCACACCTTCTTTGGCTTCTACGGCCTGGTGTAGTCCATCAGACCAGCGGCGTCCCGGCATAGTGCGACCGGTAAATTCATCGACTATTACAATTTCGCCATCTTTAATAATGTATTCGACATCGCGTTTGAATAATGCATGAGCGCGCATTGCAGCGGTCAGATGATGCATCAGGCGTATATTCGCGGCGTCATAAAGGCTGCCGCCTTCTTCCAGCAACCCCGCTTTCGTAAGCAATCGTTCAACTTTTTCATGGCCTTCCTCGGTCAGGAACGCCTGCTTGGATTTTTCATCGACCGAGTAATCACCGGACTGCTCAATGCGACACACGGGGGTGCTTGCATTTGGCTGCGTCTCCACCAGGTCGCAACCGGCTTCCGCTGCCAGCGCCAATGCGTCCTCGAGCGGCATGGCACCCAGGTCCTTGCCGGAGAGGTCATGGACAATCACTTTGGCGGCGCTGATTTCTCTGTTTCGCGCAGCGCTGTCGTCGCCCTGGCGGATTTTTAGCTTTGGTATGAGCTTGTTGATCTGCACATACAGCTCGGTGCTCTCTTCGGAGGGACCCGAGATAATCAGCGGGGTTCTGGCTTCGTCGATCAGAATTGAGTCAACTTCATCGACAATCGCAAATGCCAGGCGTCGCTGAACCTGACCATCCTTCTGGTACTCCAGGTTATCGCGCAGGTAGTCGAAACCGAATTCGTTATTCGTGCCAAAGACGATATCGGCGGCATAAGCGGCACGCTTCTCCTCCTTGGTCAGGCCAGAGGAAATGACGCCTACCCGCATGCCCAGAAATTCGTATACGGGGCCCATCCATTCGGCATCGCGCCGCGCCAGGTATTCATTGACGGTCACTATATGCACGCTGTCACCACCAAGGGCGTTCGCATAGGCCGGCAGAGTAGCAACCAGCGTCTTGCCTTCGCCGGTCCGCATTTCTGCAATTTTGCCCTCGTGCAGCGCCAGACCACCCAGCAGCTGTTCGTCGTAGTGATACAGGCCGAGCGTTCGCTTGGCGCTCTCGCGAACGGCTGCGAACGCCTCGGGAAGCAGCGAGTCAAGTTCGGCACCGTCCTTTAAGCGACTCCTGAATTCTTCGGTCTTGGCCCGTAATTCGTCGTCGGAGAGCTTTGCATAGCTGTCGGCACAAGTATTAGCTGCCGCAACAACTTTCCCGTATTGGCGCAGCAGGCGCTGATTGCGACTACCGAATAATTTGGTAAGGACGTTTGCCATTCCAGTTGTTCCCGGCCTGACCGGGTGAGCCCGGCAACGGCACAGATAAATTAGCTTTTTGAGACGCTTAGCGACGCTCCGGAAGCTGTTCCGGAACGATCCGTACGAAAGCTGCGTATTCTACTTGTATAAGGCCGGTGCGGGAAATGCCGGACGGAAATTAGCGCAGGAAACAGCTCGATATGGGATTAATTCTCGCGGATAAACTTGGCCGGGTCGACTGCCTTGCCGTTACGATGGACCTCGAAATGCACGTGCGGCCCAGTCGACCGGCCGGTCGAGCCCATCAACGCGATGGTCTGGCCTTGCGCCACTTGGTCACCGACAGCTACGAGGTTGACCTGATTGTGGCCATAGCGCGTTACGTAGCCGTTGCCATGCTTGATCTCGACCAGGTTGCCGTAACCATAACGATCACCCGACCAGGTTACGACGCCATCGCCCACAGCAATGACTTCAGATCCATGCTTGCCGGCAAAATCGATGCCTTTATGCCAGGATGATTTACCCGTCATCGGGTCAGAACGCCGGCCAAAATAAGAAGATAACCAGCCGGTCTTGATAGGTCGCCCGCTCGGGCTGACGCGCTCATTCAGCTGGCGGTTCATCATTAGGCCTTCCAGGGTGGCAAGCTGCTGCTCCTGGGCATTGAGCGTCGTCTCAAGTGAATCGAGGCTTAGCTGCAGATCGGGTAATTGCCCCTCAGCCATTGCCGCGCTTTCCGCAGATTCCTCCGGGCCACCTACGGCAGGCGGATTATCGAAATCAAATTCGCCGTCATCCAGCTTGGCCATGCCGGTCAGGCGGCTGCCGAGGGCATTCAGGCGGATGACGTTCGCGTTAAGGTCGCCAAGCCGCATGGCAAGGGCATTAATATGCTCACCAGAAGAGACCTTGAGCTGCTCGACAGAACTGCGCTGGGCCTCCAGTTCGGCCCTGAGCTGCAGCAACTCGTCACTGGCCGCCTCTCCGGGGCCCATTGCGGCCAGCGAATATCCAACCGCGACAGAAATGCCGAGCACAAGGGTCAGAGCAGCGCCAGCAACCCATGCCTGGAGACCTGACAGGTCCAGACAGCAGGCCGATCGCCCTCCGCGATTGAGTAAAATTATTCTCATTTAGTCCGCCCTTATCCCTCTCGCTGCAAGTCACGTCCACCTGTGGCGGTTCCGAAAACGGTGGTGCCGGCTCCTATCCCACGCCCTGTGAGGTCGGCCGGCAACGCGCTCGCTGATTCTTTCGGTAACCCCGCCATCATAGGTTTCAGCCCGTAGATCGGTGGCTTTGCGTCCCCGTTTTTCAACGGGTTTGCCCTTATCGTTGGGGTAGAATAGTTAGAAATCGGCACCGCAACAAGGAACCGGTCACGAAAATGGCAAGAAAACCAAATAATTTATGTTAAATAACAAGCCTAAGTCATTGGCGGATATAATCAGTGTCGGCCAGTCGCAATTCGGCAAGTTGGCGGACACAGCCCGGCTTCAGGCCGATTTGAGCGACTACTTGCGCAATAACCTCGACAAATCGCTGGCGCAGGGTTTTGTGCACTGCGCTATGCATGACGACGGCACGCTCGTAATTTCTACCACCGGCCCCGAGTGGGCCGCGCGGCTGCGGTTTGAATCAAAACCCATAATTGAGCTCTGCAGCAAGCGCGGGCTGCAGGTCCTCAACGTCAGATTTCGGGTCAGTAATTAAGGCGGTGAGTCAGGCATTTGCCTGCGCAGCGTCAGGCAAAGCTGGCCGCAGGCTTATAGGAAATGGGTGCGTCGACGCCCTCTTCAAAAAAGACCTCTTCCCAGGCATCAGCTTGCGCGAACAATGCGCGAACCAACTTGTTATTCAGGCCGTGACCGGATTTATAGCCGGTAAACTCAGCCAGCAGGCTGTAGCCCGCCAGGTATAAATCGCCAATCGCGTCGAGAATTTTGTGCCGCACGAATTCATCTTCGTAACGCAAGCCATCTTCATTAAGGACGCGGAAATCATCCAGCACGATAGCGTTATCTATGTTTCCGCCCAGTGCCAGACGGTTGGAACGCAGCATCTCGATATCCCGCAGGAAACCGAAGGTTCGGGCCCGGCTGACCTCACGCAAAAATGACGTCGTGGAGAAATCTATCGTGGAAGACTGCAGGTGCGTCTTGAACACAGGGTGCTCAAAATCAATGCTGAAATTTACTTTAAAACCGTCATAAGGCGAAAACTCGGCCCACTTCCCGTCTTCTTCGACGCGCACGGTCTTGCGCACCCTTAAAAATTTCTTGGGCGCGTTAAGTTCAGTGATCCCTGCGGATTGCAGCAGAAAAACAAAAGGCGCGGCGCTGCCGTCCATGATCGGCACTTCCGGCGCACTCAGATCAACGTACAGGTTGTCGATGCCCAAGCCCGCCAATGCCGACATCAGGTGCTCGACCGTCGCAACCTTTACGTCACCCTTGATAAGCGTCGTACCAAGCATCGTTTCACCAACGATATTGGCGTCAGCCGGAACATCTACGGGCGGATCAAGATCGACACGGCGAAACACGATGCCTGTGTTAATGGCTGCCGGTCGCAGCGTCATAAACACTTTTCGCCCCGTATGCAGACCGACCCCTGTAGCGCGAATCGCGTTTTTCAACGTTCGTTGTTTGAGCATACGCTAACCCGCCTCTCAGGGCGCCATCCTTAGTTAATTCATGAAGCGCGGCGTGCCCGAGCTGTCCCTGCCCGGGTACCCCTTACCGCATGTGAGTTCGCCTCCATCAAGAAGCTACTCCTACGTTTGCTCGCCGGATAATCCTGTTTCCCGACATCTGCACACAAACAGGGGCATTTGAACGCGCGAACGCTATCACACGCCCTGTTCGTAGGCAAGAAAATCGCAGGCGAACTAGTCCGCCTGGCGCCTCAGAAATGCTGGAATATCAAGCAATTCAAGGTCTTCCTGCGGGTCCAATACGTCGTGCCCGACCGCTTTCTGAGTCTTACGAAGCCCCGGCGGAGTATCGTAGCCACGGTAATCAGTGTCATCAACGTCCTCGCCAGTATCCCGCTTAGGCGTAAGCGGCTCTATCAAATCGCCCTTGTTAACTGTCGGCTGCACCAGGCGCAGCCCCTTGCCGAGGCCCGTCGCAACAACGGTAACGCGAATGGTGTTGTTCATTTCAGGATCGATCACCGTGCCTATAACCACTGTCGCGTCGTCGGAAGCAAACTCCTTAACCGTATCGCCAATTTCATTGAACTCGCCGATTGTCAGGTCCTGACCGGCCGTCACGTTAACGAGAATGCCGTTTGCACCTGCCAGGTTAATATCCTCTAGCAACGGACTCGAAACAGCAGCCTCAGCAGCCTCGCGAGCGCGGTCCTCGCCAGCTGCGGCGCCACTGCCCATCATTGCCATGCCCATTTCACCCATAACCGTGCGCACGTCTGCGAAATCGACATTGATCAGACCCGGCCGTGTAATGAGTTCGGCAATACCCTGAACCGCACCCTGCAGCACTTCGTTGGCTGATTTAAATGCGTCGAGCAGGCTGGTTTCTCCGCCCAGAACCGACAACAGCTTTTCGTTCGGAATCGTAATGAGCGAATCGACACTCTTAGCAAGCTCAAGCATCCCATGCTCCGCTATGCTCGAACGTTTTGCCCCCTCCATTTCGAAGGGCTTGGTAACAACAGCAACGGTCAGAATACCCAGCTCTTTGGCGACCTGAGCAATCACCGGCGCAGCGCCCGTTCCGGTGCCACCGCCGAGACCGGCGGTAATAAAGAGCATATCGGCGCCTTCAATCAGCTCGTATAAACGGTCACGATCCTCCATTGCAGCCTGATAACCGACATCAGGGTTTGCACCGGCTCCGAGGCCCTTGGTGATATTGCAACCGATCTGCAATGTCGTCTTGACGTTAGCATTCAGAAGCGCCTGCCGGTCTGTATTGGCGCAGATAAATTCCACGCCTTCGATTCCGCAAGACGCCATATGCTTGACTGCATTACCACCGCCGCCGCCAACACCTATGACTTTAATTACAGCACTTTGGCTATATGCATCCATGAGTTCAAACATTGCCTTCACTCCTCATCCGTAAAGATAAAATTAGATATTTCCCTGAAACCAGGCTTTCATTCGCGACCACACTTCCTGCAACCCACCACGGACAACATGGTCCGCACCCTGTTCTGCCTTATCTCTGGCATATATAAGGATGCCGACGCCTGTCGCATGGATGGGATTCCTAACAACTTCACCTAAACCCGTTACGAACTGGGGCATGCCCAATCTAACCGGCATATGAAAGACTTCTTCGGCCAGTTCGACCGCTCCTTCCATCTTGGAACTGCCGCCGGTTAGCACGATCCCGGCCGCAATAATGTCTTCGAAGTTACTGCGCCTGAGCTCGTTTCGAATAAGCGTAAAAAGCTCTTCATACCGAGGCTCGACGACTTCACCCAGAGTCTGGCGCGCCAAACGACGCGGCGGTCGATCACCGACGCTGGGCACCTCTATCGTTTCGTCACGATTAGCAAGCTGCGACAACGCACATGCATATTTGATTTTAATTTCCTCGGCGTACTGGGTTGGCGTACGCAGAGATATGGCGATGTCATTGGTGACCTGATCGCCCGCAATGGGTATCACCGCCGTATGTTTGATTGCTCCATCGTGGAACACAGCGATGTCTGTTGTACCCCCGCCGATGTCGACCAGGCAGGCACCGAGTTCTTTCTCGTCGTCAGTCAGAACGGAATAGCTGGAGGCCAGCTGTTCCAGAACGATATCTTCCACCTCGAGGCCGCAGCGTTGCACACACTTAACGATATTCTGTGCCGCACTGGCCGCACCGGTAACCATATGCACGCGCGCCTCGAGGCGAACGCCGCTCATGCCAATGGGGTCACGGATACCCTCCTGGCCATCAATAATGAATTCCTGGGGTAACACATGAAGAATGCGCTGATCCGCGGGAATGGGAACCGCGCGTGCGGCATCGATGACCCGTTCCACATCACCCGGGCCGACCTCGCGATCCCGAATGCCGACGATACCGTGTGAGTTCAGGCTACGAATGTGGCTACCCGCTATACCGGTGTAGACAGACTGAATATCGCAGCCGGCCATCAACTCGGCCTCCTCGACGGCACGCTGTATCGAATGGACAGTCGATTCGATGTTGACCACCACGCCTTTTTTAAGGCCGTGGGAGGGGTGCGACCCGAAACCGATAACTTCCAGTTCTCCGTCGTCCTGAACTTCGCCCACGATCGCAACGATTTTCGAAGTCCCGATATCGAGCGCGACTATTAATTCCTTGTCCGGCTTACTAGGCATGTGGGTCTATCTCCCCCTTTTCGGCCAGCTTGACTCGGCTGCCCGGCTTCCAGCCAATCGCGAAGCCGTTTGTATAGCGCATGTCAATGTAATCCACCTCGTCTGCGACCGGCGCGAGCGCGCTGTCCAGCGCTTCCAGAAAGCGGGTGATTCGATCTTCTACCGCAACCGCTCCAAACCGGATTTGCATACCGTTGCTCAGGGCAAGCTTCCACGAGCCCCGGTCGTCGACTGCCAACTCCGTCGCCATCAGGCCGCGGCGCTCAAGTTGTTTGTCCAACTCAAAAAACCTCATTGCCACCTGCAGCTCGGAGCCCGGCGGGCCGCTCAGGTGGGGTAATTCGGCGGGAATATGCGAAGCATCCTCTACGAACAGCTCACCGTAGACGTTCAGCAGGCCGGACTTGTGCCATCGCGCCGCCGCACGCTGCTCGGTAATCGAAACCACCAAAGCAGAAGGCCAGCTGCGCCTCACACTTGCCTGTTCCACCCATGGCATGTCCGCAATAGCGCTCTGCAAGTTGCGCAAATCGATGCTCAGAAAACCCTCGTCTACAAACGGCGTTATCGCCGATTCCACCTGCAAAGCGGAAACGCGCTCAAACTTGCCTTCTATGCGGATTTCGCTGATCTGCGTGTCCAGCGCCCACAAGGTACCGAAATAGATGCCCACCAACAGGCCCAGCAAAACTGTGGCATTCGCAAAAAGGCTCCAGTTGAGATCGGGCAACTGTATGCGCACCGGCTTTCTCGTTTTTGGCGGGCTCTTTCGTCTGTTGGAACGCCTAGGCGACATGGTGCTTCTCCTGCTGCCCGGCGCCGGCAGTTTTTAGCTCCCGTTGCACAAAGCTGGTTTCGAGTATGCGCCAGACCAGGCCACCGAAGTCGATACCGGCCTGATTGGCCGCCATCGGCACCAAACTGTGACTCGTCATTCCGGGCACGGTGTTCAATTCCAGGAACAGCGGCTGCCCTGATTTCTCATCAACCATGAAATCGACACGGCCCCACCCCGCAGCGCCGGCAGCGAGAAAAACCTGCAGCGCCAGTTGTGCGTATTCCGCTTCCTGCTCTGGCGGTAATCCACACGGGCAGATATAACGAGTTTCATCACTGAAGTATTTTGCCTGGTAGTCATAGAAGGTGTTGCTCGTATCGATACGAATCAACGGCAACACCTCGTCATGCAGGATTGATGCCGTATATTCAGGCCCGTTGACCCAGGTTTCCGCGATTATTTCGCCGCCCGATTTCGCGGCTGTTCGCCAGGCTGCAGGAAGATCCTCGGCCCGCTCAACCTTGGTCATCCCGATACTGGAGCCTTCGAGCGCCGGTTTGACGATCAGCGGACAGCCGAGTTCTTCTGCGACCTGCCTGCATTCGCTCTCCGACTCGATTTTCCGCCACTCAGGCGTAGCCACTCCAATGCCCTGCATCAACTGCTTGGTGCGCATCTTGTCCATCGACAATGCCGAACCGAGCACTCCGCTGCCGGTGTATGGCATACCGATGGTCTCCAGCATGCCCTGCATGGTGCCATCTTCACCACCGCGGCCATGCAGCGCGATCCAGACTCGGTCAAAGCGCCCCTCAAGCAGCACATTAATAAAATCGCCGGTCGCATCGAGGGCGCAGGCGTCAACGCCGCGCTCAACCAAGGCAGCATGCACCGCATTGCCGGTAATCAATGATATTTCTCTCTCCGCAGAGTCGCCGCCCATCAGCACCGCAACGCGGCCAAACTCCGCGGGATTGGAAACATATTTGTAGGTTTTTGCAGCCATGTCAGCCAGCATCCCCGATCGCTTCACCTATGACATGCACCTCGGGCATCAGCTCTATACCGTACTTATCGCTGACCACCTGCCTTACGTGCAGTATCAGTTGCTCGATATCGGTTGCGGTAGCGTTGTCCCGGTTGATAATAAAATTGGCATGCTTATCCGACACCACCGCGCCGCCCACCGCGTAACCCTTTAAGCCGGCAGCCTCGATCAGCCGTGCCGCATAATCACCCGGAGGATTCCGAAATACGGAACCGCAGCTTGGCAGGCCGAGCGGCTGCTTGACCCGACGCTCGTTGATGAGCGCTTTTATTTTTTCCATGCTGGTATCGTAATTTTCGCTGAAGGAAAAACAGGCGCCGAGAAACCACTCGCCGGCAGGCCCGTCGACCTGGCGGTAACCAATCGAATACTCGGCCGGCGTCCGGCTATGAACCGCGCCCGTAACGTCGACGACTTCGACCGTCTCAACCTGCTGCCAGGTCTCGCCCCCGAAAGCGCCTGCATTCATCGCGAGTGCACCCCCCACGGTGCCGGGGATACCGGCAAAGAATTCAGCAGGGCCCAGTTTGCGTCGCACACAATGTCGGGCCAGGATGGTGCACGGCAATCCGGCCCCGGCTGCGACCCGGCCTCCGCCAAGGTCTTCGATACCCGCCAGTGCGTCCTGCACAGAGATCACCACACCGCGAACGCCGCCGTCTCGCACCAGCAAATTGCTGCCGAGACCAATCCAGTGCACCGGCGTTTCCAGCGGCAGGTCGACCAGAAAAGCCAGCAGATCCTCGCGCGTGGCCGGCCGGAACCAGACGTCCGCGACCCCGCCCGTTCGCCACGATGTGTGCCGTGCCATCGGCTCCGCGACGCGGTACCTGTCCTGCGACCAGCGCTTGCCGAATGTCAGCTCGGTAGCCATCACAGTTTCACCGCCTTCAGGGTTCGCAGCGAAGCCGGCAATTCAAGTGCTGCCGCGCCGATACTTCCCGCGCCCAGTGTCAGCACCACGTCGCCGTCTGCAATCACAGCTAACAAGTCATCGGCCAGCGTATGCAGGTCCGCGACGAAGATGGGCTCCACCTGCCCCCGGCTGCGTATAGCCCTGCAGATCGCACGGCCGTCGGCACTGGCAATAGGCTCTTCTCCGGCCGCGTAGACCTCGGTGATCAGCAACCGGTCGACGCCGGCCAGCACTTCGGCAAAATCATCGAGCAAATCGCGCGTGCGAGAGTAACGATGTGGCTGGAAAACGACCACCTGCCTGCGATCCGGCCATGCATCGCGCACCGCCTGCAATGTCGCTGCAACTTCTGTCGGGTGATGACCGTAATCGTCGACAAACAATACGCGTCCTGCAGCGGTCTGTTCCTCGCCAAGAATCTGCAACCGCCGATCGATGCCCTCAAATTCAGCGAGTGCGGTGCGGAGCGCCTGATCATCGAGATCCAGTTCGTGCGCAACCGCCACCGCGGCCAGAGCGTTCAGTACGTTATGCTGCCCGGGCATGCTCAAAGTGAGCTCCAGCAGCTCGTCCTTGCCCGGACGCGCGACCCTGAGCATCGAACGAGTGCCTTTGGCCAGCACCTCGACGGCCCGAACATCAGCGCTCGCATCGGATCCGTAGGTCAACACCGTGCGCTTGAGCTCCGGAAGTATTGTTCGTACACCCGGATCATCGATACAGACGATCGCGAGCCCATAAAAAGGCAGGTTATGAACAAAATCGATAAACGTCTGGTGCAGCCGCCGAACGTCGCCGCCGTAGGTTTCCATATGGTCCTGATCGATGTTCGTAACAACGACCATCATCGGCTGCAAATGCGTGAACGACGCATCGCTCTCATCAGCTTCTGCAACGAGGTAACGGCCCGCACCCAGACGGGCATTGGAATCGGCGCTCACCAAACGGCCGCCAATAACAAACGTCGGGTCTTCGCCGGCCTCGGCGAGCACGCTGGCGATCAGGCTGGTTGTGGTCGTCTTGCCGTGCGTTCCTGAAACCGCGATGCCATGACGGAATCGCATGAGTTCGGCCAGCATTTCCGCGCGGCGCACGACCGGGATACGATGCTCCCTGGCGGCAGCCGTCTCAGGATTGCCTTTGTCAATCGCACTCGAAACGACGATGACGTCAGCGCCGCGAATATTTTCTGCCTGATGACCTATAAATATGTGTGCGCCCAGCTTGGCCAAACGCCGCGTAACACGCGATTCACGAAGATCGGAACCCTGCACCTTGTAACCAAGGTTAAGCAGCACTTCGGCTATACCGCCCATGCCAACCCCGCCGATACCGACCAGATGAATATGCGAAATTTTGCGCATGCGGTCGATCATGCTGCCTCCAATGCCAGACATATGTCTGCCAATTCCATCGTCGCGTCTGGCCTGGCCAGCGATCGCGCATTGACGGCGCGGGCGGCGACGCCCTTACGATCAGCAGCCCATGCATCGAGTTCCGCGGCCAGCTTCTCCGCGGTCAGTTGAGACTGCGGAATAAGCACGGCGGCGCCCGCGTCCACCAAAAAGAGTGCGTTCAGTGTTTGGTGATCATCCACCGCAGACGGGTAAGGAACGAGTACCGCGCCCAATCCGACGGCTGCCAATTCCGATACGGTAAGTGCGCCGGACCGGCAAATGACCATGTCTGCCCAAGCGTAGGCTTCGGCCATGTCATCAATAAAAGCGTCGACTCGCGCAGTGATGCCTGCCGAGTCGTAAGCTGCACGAGCCGCATCTAGCGTGGCGCTTCCCGCCTGGTGCCAGATTTCCAGACGCCCTGCATCCGCCAGCAATGCCATCGCAGCTGGCACCGTCTTGTTCAAAGCGGCGGCACCCTGGCTGCCCCCAACCACTAGAACTCGCAATGCGCCTTCTCGATTCGCAACTCGGTTTTCGGGCGGGTCGATTGCGAGCAACTCCGTGCGCACAGGGTTGCCGATCGTGCGCGCCTTAACGCCGGGTTTAAAACTGCCCGGGAAGGCCTGAAGCACTTCCCGGGCGACTCCAGCCAGAAGACGATTTGTAAGCCCCGCAACTGCATTTTGCTCATGGATAACGAGTGGCCTGCGCAGCAGCCATGCCGCCAGGCCACCTGGACCCGACGCGAAGCCACCCATGCCTAAAACCACTGCCGGGCGACGATGCCGCACGATGCGCAAGGCATCCCAGACCGCGATGGCAACGCGAAAAGGCGCCTGCAACCAGCTCAACGCGCCTTTGCCGCGCAAGCCGGCCACGCGCACATGATCCAGGTCGATACCGGCATCCGGCACCAACCGGTTTTCGATACCCCTGGGTGTGCCGAGCCATACGACTTGCCGGTTGCGGGCTATCAGTTCGCGGGCAACCGCAAGCGCCGGAAAAACATGCCCGCCGGTTCCGCCCGCCATAATCAGGATTGGCGCATCACTCATTTGCGTTTACTCCGCTGCGAGGCTTTGCGCGATTTTCTTGATCTGCCGCGATCGACGGCGCGGGATTCGAGGCCGCGATTCTCCATATCGATCCTGAGTAGCAGCGCGAGAGCCGCGAGGGTGATGATCAGACTGCTGCGTCCGTAACTGACCAACGGCAACGTGAGGCCCTTGGTCGGGAGAATGCCCATGTTCACGCCCATGTTGATAAAGACCTGGGCGCCCTGCCAAACCGCGATACCGAAGGCCAGGTAGGCCTGGAAAAAACGCTCCCTCGACGCGGCATCCAGTGCAATTGTGATCGCCCGCCATACCAACAAAGAATAAAGAGCGATCAGCACGACGGCACCGACCAGACCGAACTCCTCGGCAATCACCGCGAACACAAAATCCGTGTGCGCCTCGGGCAGGTAGAAAAGCTTTTGCACGCTGTTGCCAAGCCCCGCGCCAAACCATTCGCCGCTGCCGATCGCGATCAGCGACTGGGTCAACTGGAACCCGCTGCCGAAAGGGTCTTCCCACGGATTGGTAAAGCCGGTCAGCCTCGCCAGACGATAGGGTGCTGAAACCGCAAGGGCAGTCAAACCCAGAATCACGATGACACACAGCCCTACAAAATAACGCAGCGGGACGCCGGCGATGAACAGCACGGACATCGAGATCAGCAGCATTACGAAGGTGGCACCAAAATCAGGTTCCGCCAGCAGCAAGGCGCAAATGACGGCGATGATCGCCATCGGCCGGCCGAAATCGCGCAGGCTGGCTCCCATGTCATCGCGATGCCGCACGGCATAGCTTGAGATATACATGAGCACCATCAGGCGTGCCGGCTCAGAAACCTGGATGTTGACTCCGGCGAGACTCAGCCAGCGCGTACTGCCGTTTACTTCGCGCCCCACACCCGGAATCAGAACTGCAACCAGCAACAGCACTGCGAGCACAAGTAAAAGAGGTGCCGCACGCTCCCAGGTGCCGGTGGGCGTCCGCAAAACGAAAAACGCGGCCAGTGCGCCCGCGCCAACCGCCGTCAACTGCTGGATCAGGTAAAAGAAAGGGTGGCCCGTCGAGTTTTCAGCAACCGAAATGGACGCGGAGGTCAGCATCACGATGCCAATAGCCAGCAACAGCAGGACAAGACCTGCCAGGCCCCAATCCACATCAAAAGGCGATTTAGCCGCTGGCGCACTCATCGCTGTAACTCCCTGACCGCGGCCGCAAACCGGTCGCCGCGCTCGGCATAGCTGGCGAACATATCCAGACTGCTGCAGGCAGGCGCCAGCAATACCGTGTATCCCGGCTGCGCCAATTCGGCCGCCTGTGCAGCCGCGGCTTCGATACTGTCTACGAGCCGAACATCCGCTGCACCTGTCAGCCGCGACTTGATCAAGTCGCGGTCCTTGCCCAACAAAATTGCAATCGCATTGCGCCGGCCAAGTTCATCGGCAAGCTCACGCAACTCCCCGCCCTTGGCGTCGCCGCCCGCAATCAGGATCAGCGGGCCATCGATGGATCGAATACTCGCTAATGCCGCGGCTTCATTGGTGGCCTTTGAATCGTCGATCCAGACCACATCCGACTCGCGATCAAAGCTGACGACCTGCATACGATGCGGTAAACCCGTAAAGAGTCTTGCGCCGGTCACGAGGCCGTCTAACGGCACATCGAGGCTGTCAGCCAACGCGAACGCGGCCAGCACATTCGAGAGGTTATGCCGGCCGGCGATCTGCAGCGCATTGACCGGCATAACAGCGAAATTACCCCGGGCAATCCATTGCCCGTCATCGTTATCGATGACCCCCCAGTCCATGGGAGCGGGTTTACCCAAACCGAAGCCCGTTTGCGGAACGGACGGCGGTACACATTGCGCCAAACCGGCTTCGTCGCGATTAACCACGGCAAAACCGCAGCGTGCGTAAATCCTTTGCTTAGCGGCACCGTAATGCTCGATATCACCATGATGATCGAGGTGATCCGGCGAAATGTTCAGCAACACCGCGGCATGCAGCGGCAGGTCACCGCTGCGCTCCAGCTGGAAGCTGGACAATTCCAGAACGAAGACTTCGGTCTCGTCGTCCAACAGATCCAGCGCCGGCGTGCCCAGGTTGCCGCCCGCCTTGACCCGCACGCCGGCCGCAGAAAGCATGCAGGCTAGCAAGCTGGTAACCGTACTCTTGCCGTTCGAACCCGTGATTCCGATGATTCTGCCCGTGCACTCCGCTGCGAACAGGTCAATATCGCTGAGCACGGGAATGTTTTTACGCTGCGCGTCCTGCAGCACCGGTAAATCCAGGCCCAGACCCGGCGAAATCAACAGCTGTTTAGTCTCGGCGGGCAGGTTCACCGGTAGCTCACCGCACAGCAACTCCGCGTCAGGCAACAGCTCCCTGATCCGTGCAGCGCCAGGCGCATGCTCGCGACTGTCGGCAAAGGTTGCGCTGCGGCCCTGCTTGCTTAACCAGGCGGCGATGGACACGCCGGTCGCGCCCATGCCGAGCACGAGTGTGCGGTGCGCATTTTCTGCGGCAGCAACGGGCAGTATTTGTTGAGCTCCGGCCATCATCAACGAATCTTCAAACTTGCCAAACCAACGAGAACCAGGATCACCGTAATAATCCAGAACCGAACGATCACCTTGGGCTCCGCCCAGCCCTTCAGCTCATAGTGATGATGCAGCGGAGCCATGCGGAATACCCGTTTACCGGTGAGCTTGAAAGAAGTCACCTGGATAATGACCGAAACCGTTTCGATCACGAACAAGCCACCCATAATGAAAAGGATAAGTTCCTGACGAACGATCACGGCGACGGTGCCCAGTGCCGCTCCCAGCGCGAGAGCACCGATATCGCCCATAAAGACTTGCGCGGGGTAGGTGTTAAACCAGAGAAAGCCGAGGCCGGCCCCCGACAGCGCCGCACAAAAAACCATCATCTCACCGGCACCCGACACGTAAGGAATGCCGAGATAATCCGCAAAGATCTTGTTACCGGCGGCATAAGCGAAGATGCCCAATGCCCCGCCAACCAGGACTGACGGCATAACGGCAAGACCGTCGAGACCATCCGTGAGGTTAACCGCGTTACTGGTCCCCACTATAACGAGGTAGCTGAAGATGACGTACGCGCCGCCCAGCGGAATGGCCAGATCCTTGAAATAGGGAATCAGCAACGCCGTTTCCGCCGGCGCATCGGCCATGCTGTACAGTGCTCCTGCAGCAACCAGGCCCACGGCCGACTGCGACAGAAACTTCCAGCGTGCGGCGAGACCTTTGGGGTCGCGCAGAATCAACTTCCGATAATCATCGACCCAGCCGATGATGCCGAACCCGAGCGTTACGCAAATAATGATCCAGACATAGCGGCTGCTAAGGTCGGCCCACAAGACTGTCGAAAAAATGATGGCCAGCAGAATCAGCGCACCGCCCATGGTCGGCGTGCCGGCTTTCGGCAAATGACTCTGCGGGCCATCGGTGCGTACCGTCTGGCCGATCTGCCGGTTAATGAGGCGACGTATCACGACAGGGCCCAGAACGAAGGACATGATCAGCGCGGTCAACGCCCCCATGATCGCGCGCAAGGTAATGTAGGTGAACGCGTTAAACCCGCTGTATATCTGTGTCAGGAAATCGGCAAGGTACAAAAGCATAGTCAGGCCTCCTGCACTTTGTCAGTGGCGGCTGCTTCGATCTGCCTGACCAGACGGTCCAGACCCATGAAACGCGAAGCTTTTACAAGTACGTTACGGCCGCTAACAAGTTCTCCTTGCAGCGCCGCCGCGATTTCGTCGACCGTTGCAAACCATTGCGCACCGCTGCCAAAACCGGCCGCCGTTGCCCTGCTAAGTGCGCCGACGCAATACAGCCTGTTTATGCCGGCCTCTTTAGCGAGTTCACCTATACCCTTATGGAGGGCAGCCTCGTCGGGTCCGAGTTCACCCATATCACCTAAAACCAACAAGGCTTCGCCAGGCAGTTCGGCTAGAAAAGCGATCGCCGCACTTACCGAGTCAGGGTTCGCGTTGTAGCTGTCGTCATAAATCATCGCGCCCGACGCAGACTCAAAAGCGCGCAAGCGCCCCGGCACATTGCGGGCTGCAGCGAGACCATCACGAACCTGCTCGAGCGTGGCGCCCGCGGCCATGGCAGCAGCAGCAGCGGCCAGAGAATTACGAACGTTATGACGCCCGGCGAGCGGCAGGACGATATCTATGTTGCCGGTCGGCGAAACCAGGCGGAACTCGAAGGCCGGCTGACCCTCATGGACGACCTGGCGTATTTCGGTCGCGCTGTAATCGGCGTTTCCGGCGAGACCGAAGCTGCGAATTTCGGCTGCAGCGGCGCGATTCGACCATTGACTAAAATAATGATCATCCCGATTAAGGACGGCTGTCTCGCCCGCAGATAGTGAATCCAGCAACTCGCCTTTGGTTTTTGCGACATCAGCGATGGTCCCGAAACCCTCGAGATGTGCGCGGGCCGCATTAGTAATGATCGCGATATTCGGGGCCGCTATGTCGGCAAGCACAGCAATATCGCCGGGTTGGTTAGCGCCCATTTCAATAACGGCCGCCCGGTGATGGGCGCGCAAGGACAGCAAGGTCAGCGGCAAGCCGATGTCGTTATTCAGGTTACCGCGGGTTGCCAATACGGCATCAGCACCAAAGTCTGCCAGCGCCGAACGCATGATGGATGCGGTCAGTTCTTTAACCGTCGTTTTACCGTTGCTGCCGGTAATCCCTATGACCGGTATCGAAAAATTCTGGCGCCATTTTCTGGCCAGCGCCCCCAGGGCAAGCCGCGAATCCGACACTTCTATCTGCGGCAGTTCTGCGGGGGCAATCTTTTCGACGACGGCGCCGACGGCGCCGCGATCGGCGGCATCAGCAACAAAGTCGCTCGCGTCAAACCGTTCGCCGCGCAAAGCGATAAAAAGCTGGCCAGGCCCGATGGCGCGCGTATCGGTACTTACCGACTCGAAGCTGGCGTCGTCTCCCTGCAGCCTGCCACCTATATCGCGTGCGACCGCGGATAAAGTGCCCATGCTCATGACACCTCCCGCAGAATGCTTGCCGCAACTTCAGCATCACAGAACGGCAGCCAGGCATCGGCGATAAGCTGATTTCTTTCGCTGCCCTTACCGGCAATCAATACGGCATCGCCGGTCGTCGCCCCCTGAATAGCCAGCTCAATTGCCTTCGCGCGATCACGCTCAACTTCAACTGTTGAGCGCGATGCGATGCCCGCAAGGATGTCATCTATGATCGCTTGCGGGTCTTCATTACGCGGGTTGTCATCCGTGACAATAATGCGATTTGCCAGCCGGCTGGCAGCTGAACCCATTTCGCCCCGCTTACCCTTATCGCGCTCACCGCCGCAGCCAAACACGACGGTGACAGCGCCCGAACAATGCTGTCGTATAACTTCGATTACCTGGGCCAATGCATCAGGTGTGTGCGCAAAATCCACGATCACCATAGGCTGCTTCGGACCGTTATTGATCAGTTGCATGCGACCTTCGGGCGCAGTGCACCGCTCCAGCGCAGCAACTGCGTCCGGCAATGCAATCCCGTCCGCGAGCAGCAACCCGGCTGCCACGAGCAGGTTTTCTGCATTGAAGCGACCCCATAACGGACTCTGCATTCGCGCCGCGCCGAACTCACCGCCGAATTCCAGTGTGATCCCGGCCGCTGTGGTGTTCGTTACGGAGGCCGTCAGCGACGCCTGTACCCCGGGCGCCACACGATCCTGGAGTCCAACGTCGATCACGTTGACGGTGGCGGCGCATTTTTTCGCGAGGCTCGCGCCAAAGGCGTCGCCTGCATTGATTACTGCATTTTCTAACGACGCCATTGTAAAGAGCTTGCTCTTGGCATCGCCGTAAGCCTCGAAGCTGCTGTGATAGTCCAGATGGTCGCGGCTAAGGTTAGTGAAAGCGGCGGTGCGCACGCGCACACCGTCGAGACGCCCCTGATCGAGTGCGTGCGACGAAACTTCCATGTCCACGGAATCTGCGCCCTTATCAGCGAGCTCACGAAGCCGCCGGTGGACGCTAATGACGCCGGGTGTCGTGAGAGCGCTGGGGCTGAGATCGGAGCCAATCCCGTACCCGATCGTACCCATATACGCCGACTTGCCGCCGAGCAGTCGCCGGGCCTGACTCGTCAACCAGGCCACGGTTGTTTTGCCGTTCGTGCCCGTAATGCCGGTCACGCTTATTTGTGCCGAAGGCGCCGCAAAGAAGCGGTCCGCGATCACGCCCACTTCGGCCGACAAATTAGGCACGGGAATGGTCGGAACGCCTGCAGGCAAAGCCGGCAGCGTGCAAGTTGCGTCCGGCTCCAACAGGATCGCGCGCGCGCCGCGGGCTGCGGCCTCGTCTGCAAACTCGATGCCATGATGACGCTGACCACGACAGGCAATAAACAACGCCCCCGCAGTCACACGACTGCTGGTCGAAGTTATATCTGTCACTTCAATATCAGGCACTTCCGTTCCCGCTTCCACCACTGTATCGGCAAGCAACTCGCGCAATCCGGCGCGGCCGCTGCCTGCTTTTCCGCTCATCGACTCAACGCGACCGTTGTCGACAAGTCCTGCACACCCTCTATATCGTCCGGCGGTATCGCCAGAATGCGTGTCGCATCTGCCACGATTCTTGAAAACACCGGCGCAGCGACCGTTCCGCCGTAATACTCACCCGCGGACGGATCGTCGATAACGACGACGACCGCCAGCCGGGGGTGCGATACCGGCGCAACACCCGCAAAAATTGCCGTATATCGGTCGTCTGAATAACCACCGGATTTAAATTTGCGCGTGGTACCCGTCTTGCCGGCAACGCGATAACCAGCCACCGCGGCCCGTATACCCGTGCCTTCCCGCGTCACCACCTGCTCCATCATGCCCAGCACTGCATCGGCTGTTTCCGCCGCTATCACGCGGCGACTGATGGGGGGCTGAGTCACTGGCAGCAACGAAACCGGACGCTGCAGGCCTTTCGCGCCGAGAGCGGCGTATGCCTGGGCGATTTGCAGTGGCGTGACCGACAAGCCGTAACCGTAAGCGAGCGTGGCCTGCCCGATAGGCCGCCAGTTCGAGTAATGGCTAAGGAGTCCGGCGGATTCACCGGGGAAACCGCTGGCCGTCGGGCGCCCCAAACCAAAGTCGTTAAGCACCTGCCACAATGCGGCGGGTTCGAGATCCATCGCAATTTTGGTCGCGGCAACATTGCTGGACCTTGCGATCATCGTCGTAACATCGATACGACCCAGATTGTTTTTATCGGTAATGAGCTTCGAACCGACACGAACATAGCCGGGATTGGTATTAATACGCGTACCGGGGTTGTAGTTGCCGGACTCGATAGCCGCCGCAGCCAGCAGCGGCTTGATGGTGGAGCCCGGCTCCAGGATATCGGTGATCGCGCGATTCCTGTAAAGGCTGGCTTTATATTGCGAACGGTCATTCGGGTTGTAGCTCGGCTGATTGACCATCGCCAGCACTTCCCCCGTCTGCACGTCGACCACCACAGCCGAACCGGATTTTGCCTTGTGCGCCTGCACCGCCTTTTTAAGTTCCTTGTACGCGAGGTACTGAATACGCAGGTCGATACTCGCGGCTATATCACGCCCCGGCTCCGGCGCCTCGATGCGCTCGATATCCTCGACGACTCTGCCCAGGCGATCCTTAAGCACGAGTTTGGAGCCCGGGTGTCCGGTCAAACGGTGGTCGAAAGCCAGTTCCAGACCCTCCTGCCCCACATCGTCAACGTTGGCAAAACCAATGAGGTGTCCGGTCACTTCTGCGGCCGGGTAATACCGCCTGTACTCGCGCTGTAGATGCACGCCTGGCAGGTTAAGCCGGTCGATACGTTCGGCATCAGCGGGATTCATATGCCGCTTCAGGAACAGAAAATCCTTATCGACGCTGCGGGTCAACCGCGCTGTCAGGTCTTCCTGATCCACCCTGAGCAGTTTCGCGAGAGTGGGGATGTGCTCCGGCGCGGTAACGAGTTCGCCGGGGTCAACCCAGACGCTGTCGACCGGCGTGCTCACTGCCAGCGGCTCACCGTTGCGATCGGTGATAGAGCCCCGATGCGCCGCGAGCGTGGCGCGGCGCACATGGCGGGCGTCCGCCTGATCATTGAGAAACGCCTGGTCTATAACCTGCAACTGCACCGCGCGCGCAAGCAAAACCAGTGCGCCGGCGGCGAGGCACAAGCCCGCAAACTGGCAGCGTGAACGAAAGCTGCGCTTGCGCGCGGCAGCCGTTTGCTTGGGGCGCGTCATTGCTTAACCATCCTGATTTCTGCAGGCACCGGGTTGCGCATCTCCATCTTGCTGCGCGCGAGCTGCTCTACTCGCCCATGATTCGATAGCGTGCTTTGCTCGATCTGCAATTTGCCCCATTCGACTTCCAGCGTGTCGCGCTCCGCGATCAACACCTGCAGCTGAGTAAATTGCTTGCGTGATTCGTGCCGCGCGTAAACGCAGGTAATAGCGGTTGCAACCACCGCACAGGCAAGAATGGCAACCGTGCTGAAGAGCCGAAGTTCATCACTCATGCCATTCGCTCCGCTGCCCGCAGAACCGCGCTTCTTGCCCTCGGGTTCAGTTCAACCTCGCTGGCCGCCGCTCTGATGGCCTTGCAGATCAGCCGTAATTTCGGCTGCGCAGACTCCGGCACCACCGGCATGCGGGCGAGCGCCGGATCCACGCGAGAGTGATCGCGCATGTAACGCTTTACCATGCGGTCTTCCAATGAGTGGAAGCTGATGACGCACAGCCGTCCACCAACGGCTAGCACGTTCAGCACTGAGTCCAGAAAAGCCTGCAATTCGCCCAACTCGTTATTTATGTAGATCCGCACCGCCTGAAATGTTTTGGTGGCCGGATGTTTTTCCTTCCCCCGACGCGGCTTGACGGCCTCTATCAGATCCGCCAGTTGCCGCGTTCGGCTTATGCTTTCTGTCTTTCTTGCTGCGCAAATAGCTCGCGCAATCCGTCGTGCCGACGGCTCCTCACCAAAGCGCGCTAGTACCCGCGCCATGTCTTTCTCTGTCGCACTGTTAAGCCAGTCTGCTGCCGACTGACCCGATTCGGGATCCATCCGCATGTCCAGAGGACCGTCCCGAAGAAAACTGAAGCCACGCTCTGCCTCGTCCAGCTGCGGCGAGGAAACCCCGAGGTCGAGCAACACGCCATCAACCTTCCCAAGGACACCCTGAGCCACAGCAATTTGTTCAATGCTTCCGAAACTCCCCCGCACTGCGCTAACCCGCGGGTCAGCGCCTGCTAGTTCCCGCGCGGCCTCAAGCGCACGCGGGTCCCGGTCAACAACAATCAGCCTGGCTTCCGGGCCCAGGCGACCCAGCAAAGCCCTGCTATGCCCGCCCCGGCCAAAAGTGCCATCCACATATATCCCGTCGGAACGCGGCTGCAGCTGCGCCATAACCTCATTCAGCAATACGGGAACATGCTGGCTTCCACCGGTGCTCATTCAAACCAATCCGGCTTGCGCCGCTATTCAGTCTTGCCCAATCCGGTTAGCCCGGAGTTACAGCGGCAGAGACTCCAGTTCCGGCGGCAGCTCAAGATCGTCGTTATTGCTGCTCTCTTCCATCCACTGGCTCCACCGAGCCTCGTCCCACAATTCAAACTTGTTGCCCTGCCCGATCAGCATGACCTGCTTCTCCAGGCCCGCAAAATCGCGCAATTCCTTGGAAATCAGGATGCGCCCGTGGCTGTCCATCTCCATTTCCGAGGCGTGGCCGACAATACGGCGCTGATACGCCCTGACTGCCGGCTTGTTGCCGGGCAATCGCATCAGGCGACGCTCCATGTCCTCCCAGTCGGGCAGCGGGTAGAGTAAGAGGCACGGATCACGATCGATGGTTGCGACGAGCCCGCCCCCGGAACGGGAGAGAATTCCGTCACGATAACGTGTCGGAATCGACATTCTCCCTTTACCGTCAAGGGCGACTTTAGAGGCTCCACGAAACATACCGGATCGGACACAGGGCCCATTTCCTCCCACTTTTTGCCACTTTTCTACTACTTCGTGACACTATAGGGACGCATAGCACCTGCTGTCAACCGGAAATCGAAATTAATTCTTATGCGACAGTAACTTATGGGTGGTTTAAGGGCGCGCAACGGGCTATTCCGAGGCTTCTAAATCAGACGCTTATAGACTCTTTTTAAATCTAGGTTAAAGAATATCGGGGGCAAATACTCGAGCGGGCCGTTAACCCGAATGCCTGTCTGCGCGCCAGGCAATGAAAATTAGAGGAGTCGGCCGATAAGCCGGGTTCTGTCTGGGGCAATCATTCATCTGGGACCGCCGTCGCCGGCAGCCTCAAGCGACCTACCCGGAAGCGCCCGCGGGCGAGGCATAAGCTTCCCTATTTGGTCTTGCTCCGAGTGGGGTTTACCGTGCCGCGGCGTGTTACCACCCGCGCGGTGCGCTCTTACCGCACCTTTTCACCCTTACCAGCCTGAGCTGGCGGTATATTTTCTGTGGCACTTTCCGTAGGCTCGCGCCCCCCAGGCGTTACCTGGCACCCTGCCCGCCGGAGCCCGGACTTTCCTCCCGATGCGAACACCGAGCGATTGCCTGGCCGACTCCAGGCGCAAGGATACAGGAGTTGGCAGCCTGCGCCTAAGGCCAAATTCCGGGATTTATGCCGCTCCAACCACCGAAACGGGCGGCGTTGTCGCTTTGTGATCGCAGGACGCCGGAAACCAGTTTGCTTGCCAGTAAGCCCCGGTCTCCCATGGTTCTGGCGGTGGGCCGATGCGCCCGCTGGCTGCGGCGCGCGGCGTGGGTCGGGCCGGGAGGCCATGGATGGCCGGAGGCCCGGCCCCCGCTTCGACGAGGCCAGGATGGCAGAGGAGATTTAGCGTGCCGCAGCCAGCGGGCGCATCGGCCCCATTTGGCTAGCCAATTGGCGTTGCTCGAATCAAAGCCATCAGGAGGGAACTTGATAGGGGCCTGCCCGCCGCCCGTTTTCGGCAAGCTGATCGGCTAGTAATTGCTGTCGGTGTCTTCGCGCAATTCAAGCGCCCGCTTGTAGGCAGCGTTCTTTTTAACACCCAGTATTTTTGCGGCCGCCTCAGCCGCCTGCCGCACGCCGAGGTAACCCAGCAGCACCTGCAACGCACGGTCTAGCTCGGCCTCGCCGACGGGCGCTGGCTCCGCCCCGGCGATAACCAGCGTGTATTCGCCCTTGCTGCCGCCGGGATCAGCCGCAATCTGGTCCAACACATTCTCAAGCGTGCCGCGGTAGACCGTTTCATGCAGCTTCGTCAGTTCACGGGCGGCGGCAGCCTGACGCTGACCGCCAAGCTCCTCGATCATGGCCGCAAGCGAAGCCTCTATGCGATGCACCGACTCGAAGAACACCAGTGTTTCGCTTCGGTCCGCGAGAGACTTGAGCCGCTCGGCTCTGCGGCCGGCAGATGCCGGCAGGAAACCGCCGAAATAGACCGCGTCCGTCGGCAGCCCGGCAACCGAGAGCGCTGCGACCATGGCGCTGCAACCGGGTACCGGCGTTACCGTATAGCCCGCATCGCTCGCTGCGCGAATAAGCCGGTAACCCGGGTCACTCAGCAAGGGCGTACCGGCGTCACTGACCAGCGCCACGTTTTTGCCGTCCGCGAGGCGCTGCATGATCTCCGGCGTCCGCGAACTTTCATTGTGCTCGTGACAGGACAGCAGATTCCCCTCTATCCCAAGCAATTGCAGGAATTTGCCTGTATGGCGCGTATCTTCCGCCGCAATCAGATCCACCTCGCCCAGGACCTTACGCGCCCGAAGGCTGATATCATCGACGTTGCCAATCGGCGTCGCGACGACAAACAGTATTCCAGCTGAGTTTGGGTCAGGGTGCACTAGACTTGCCCGGGGTTATTATGGATGCGGTCGCTAATTGAAGATGAACATTGAACAGTGTCAGTGACACCGGATGCAAGAGCTTCGGCTTACAGGCCAACATTATGAATATTTTTAAACCCGTCCGGAGCCGCTTTGCAAAGCGGACTCGTATGCACATGCCAGGATCGGCCGCTGTTGGCCTCGCCGTGCTTGTGGCTTTTGTGGCAACTGGCTGTACGTCAATGCAACCCACAGACACGCAACCGACCGCGAGCACCGCGCGCAAGATGGCGGCCGAAGGCGACCATGTCTCTGCCAGCCGCGAGTACCTCAACCTGGCGGTGAACAGTAAGGGCGACCAGCGACAGCGTTATCTCATCTTCGCCATGGGTGAGCTCTACCTGGCCAATGATCTGGACGGCGCGGAACGGATCATGAACCAGATCGGCACCGATATCGCTGACTCCAACCTGGAGGTCTGGGCGGAGATAACCGCTGTTTTCCAGCTCGCACGAAATGAACCGGAAGCCGCGCTGGCAGCGCTGAACCGAGTAACGAGCACCGCTAACAAGGTGACCGCCTCGAGAATTTTGACACTCAGGTCGGACGCGCTGTTCCAGCTGGATAAACCCGAAGCGGCCGTATTGAACCTGCTGAAACGAGAAGGGTTGCTTACCAGCAACGAGGCCATCGAGGGCAACCGGAGGCTCATCTGGTCCGGCCTGCAAACCGCCGGGCCGGCGATTAATCCGGACACCGAGCAGACCCGCCAGGATCCTGTGCTGGCAGGTTGGATGCAGCTCGGTTATCTCGCTTATATCAATCGCAGCTCTATTGGTAAGCTGCGCGAAAGCCTGAGCGAGTGGCAACAACGCTATCCTGGCCACCCGGCCAGCGGTAAGTTGCTCGAAGATGTCCTCGCCAACCTCGGCGCCCTGTCCAACTACCCCGATCGAGTGGCATTGTTGCTGCCGCTTTCAGGCCCGCAACAAGCCATCGGCGAGGCCATACGAGACGGTTTCATGGCCGCTCATTACGACCTCGGTGCAGAGACCGCCCGGCCCGAAGTTTTTGTGTATGACACGGCACGCAACGGAGCAGCGGCGGCATTCCAGAATGCCATTCTTAATGGCACAGGTTTTGTGGTCGGCCCCCTATTAAAGGATGAGATTGCGGAAGTAGCGGCCATCGCCGACGGAGTCACCTTGCTGGCGCTGAATTACGTAACTCTTGAGACAGAGAGCAATGCGGATATTTACCAGTTCGCGCTCTCGCCCGAGGACGAAGCGCGGGCCGTCGCTGACAGGGCCGCCGACGAAGGGATGCTGAATGCGGTTGCGCTCGTACCCGATAATAATTGGGGCGAAAGGGTGCTGGATGCTTTTCGGGAACGCCTGCAGCAAAGAGGCGGCACGCTGCTGTCTGCGCGCGCCTACCCGACTGATGCGGCCGACTTTTCCCAGCCCATTCGGGAAATTCTGCTGCTGAACGAAAGCTACGCGAGGCGTGACAGGCTCGCCGCAAATATCGGCAAAACAGTCGAATTCGAGCCTCGCCGCCGCCAGGACGTCGACCTAGTATTTCTGGGTGCGAACCCGACGGTGGCAAAACTGCTAAAACCGCAGCTGCGGTTTCACTACGCCGGAGGGCTGCCTACCTTTGCAACCTCGGCAATCTTTCAACCGGGCTCTGAAAATGCTACTGACTTGAATGGAATTATGTTTCCCGACATACCATGGCTACTGGATCCCGACCAAACCGCGCAGGAAAGCCAGCGGACCCTGGAGCGCTACTGGGGTGCAACCGCCACCCGTGGTGCGCGATTCTATGCAATGGGTTACGACGCTTATTACCTGACTGCGATTTTGCAGGGCGCGCCCAGCCGCTCTGCTGTTCTGATCGAGGGGATGACGGGCACATTAACTCTGGACAAGGATGGCCAACTCCACCGCGGTCTCAAATGGGCGCGTATCGACCGCGGGCAACCCCGAGTATTACCGGATATACCCAGCAGTTTGAGCCAGGAAGCGGAAATAGTAGTCAGCCAGCAATAACGGATCGCCACCATGACCGCGCCGCACCTTGAACGCGGCCGGCAAGGCGAACTGTATGCGCGACGCTGGCTTGAAGAGCGTGGCCTGACCCACGTCTGCTCTAATTACCGCTGCCGTTTTGGCGAACTGGATCTGGTCATGCGTGACCAGGGCTGCCTCGTCATCGTGGAAGTGCGCTTTCGGCGCCGTAACTCGTACGGTGGAGCTCTGCTATCGATATCACGCGCCAAACGCGCGCGACTGGCCAGCGCCGCCCTAATGCTCATGAAACAGCACCGTGCGCTGCGCGCTGCTCCACTGCGCTTCGATGTAATGGCGCTGAGCGGGGAAGCAGGGGCTCCCGTCGTCGACTGGCGCAAGAATGCCTTCAGTTTTGACGGCGATTAATTGACGATTGCTTCTGGAATAACGCCTGCGCGTGTATATTTGATGCGGTGGATATTGAACAAACCCTGCGAGCCCATTTTGAAGAGAGCCTGAGCGTCAAACGAGCTGCTCTGGACTCGATCCTGCCGGCATTAACGCGAGCGGCCGAAAGCATGGTCGAATGCTTGCGCAATGGTCACAAAATTTTAAGTTGCGGCAACGGCGGCTCCGCCGGAGATGCACAGCATTTTTCCTCGGAGCTGATAAACCGCTTTGAAATGGAGCGGCCTCCGCTTCCCGCCATTGCCCTGACCACTGAAAGCTCTACACTTACCGCAATCGCCAACGACTACAGCTACGACGATATTTTTGCCAAGCAGATAAAAGCACTCGGCCAGGCCGGCGACCTGCTCCTCGCGATTTCCACTTCCGGTAACAGCACCAATGTCATCCTGGCTATCGATGCGGCCCAGGACCGGGGCATGACTGTAGTTGCATTGACCGGTCGCGACGGCGGTGAAATTGCGCCGGCGCTCGCACCAAGGGATACGGAAATTCGCGTGCCTTCTGCGAGGACGGCGCGTATTCAGGAAGTTCATTTGTTGGCCATTCACTGCCTGTGCGACGTTATCGACACCAGCCTGTTCCCGGCTGAATAACCGTCGCAAGCAAACCGGCCGGACAGGGGATCTGCGCGCAGTGCGGCCAGCTACTTAACAACCCTTAAATTAGGTCCGCCCGGGCGAGGCCGCGGGTTTTCGGGGCCGTCACCGGACTCACCGGCGTCGACCTGGTCAGTATTGCGAGCATCCGGGTCAACCGTATTGTCGGCATCCTGACCCTGGTAAGCATCGCCCAGACCCGGTTCGTCCTGAAAGACCATGCCCTGACCCGACTCCCGGGCATAGATACCCTTGACCGCCGCCAGCGGTAAAGTCACAACATGAGGAACGCCGCTGAAGCGCGCCTGGAAGCTGATGACGTCATTCCCGAGCTGCAGGTCACGGGTCGCGGCCCACGCGATATTCAGCACGATACGGCCATCCTTGACATGCTCACGCGGCACCGCGACACCATCAAGTTCGGCATCAACCACGACTAATGGAGTCTGATTATTATCCGTCATCCACTCGTGCATCGCCCTTAGCAGGTATGCCCGGGTCGATGAAAGCGGAGTCTCAGTCATCAGGAATAGCGGCGCCTCGGCTAAGGACGCATCTCTTGCTCGAGCTCGGTGAGGCTGAGCTGGAATGAAGGACGACTAAACACCTCGTCCATGTATTTTTCTATCGCGCCAGCTTCATCGCCCAGGTCGATTCCGTAAACGGATAGCCGCCAGAGTATCGGTGCAATGCTGCAGTCCACCAGTGAAAATTCATCGCTCAGAAAATACTTTTTCATCGCAAAAACTTCGTTGCTGGCAACAATGCTTTCACCCAATATCTTGCGGGCGCGCGTGGCCTGGCGCTTATCAAGCGCATCCTCTATCTGCTGTGCCTGCGTATACCAGTCTTTTTCGATACGGAACAGGGCCAGACGAAACTGCGCGCGAGTCACAGGATCGACGGGCATCAAGGGCGGATGCGGAAATCTCTCATCCAGGTATTCAATGATGACCCGCGAATCGTAGAGCACCAGATCACGGTCTATCAGCGTCGGCACGCTGTGATACGGGTTCAGGTCCAGGAGGTCCTCAGGAAGGTTCACACCGTCCACATCGATCACGTCGATATTAATGCTCTTTTCGGCCATAACCAGGCGCGCCCGGTGGCTATAAAAACACGTTGGATTCGAATAAAGCGTCATGTGGTACTTACCTATTAGTAATAGTGCGCGTGACAGCTACAGGCAAAAACTGCGTAACCCGAGACAGTCACAAATAATCATTGGCTTAAAGACTGGCAGCCTGATCTATTTAACATCCTTCCAGATTTCGACTTTCAGCAAGTAAGCGAAAATCAGGAACACAACCAGGAAAATAATGACCCAGATGCCCAGGCGCTGACGTTTCAGTTGCTCGGGCGTGCCCGCCCAATCCAAAAAATTTACAGTGTCGCGAACGAACTGATCGAATTCTTCCTCTGAAAGGGTCCCGGCGGAAACCGGCTCAAAATGCTCAAAGTATGCCGGATCGCCAAAATGCGATACGGGTTTACCGGCGTCATCCGTAGTTTCCCGGAAAGTGGCTTCCTGCAAGCCCTGCAATTCCCAGAGAACCGCCGGCATGCTTGCATTCGGCAGCATAAGGTTGTTGGTGCCGGTCATCGCCTCCTCATCGAGATAAAACGACTTAAGGAAGCTGTAGACCCAGTCCGTACCGCGGCTGCGAGCCACCAGCGTCAGATCGGGCGGCGCCTGACCGAACCAGCGCGCCGCATCAGCCGGCGGCATCGCGATTTCCATCAGCTCATCGGTCTTCTTTGCGGCGAACATCAGGTTTTCGGTTATCTGCTCTTCGGTAAGCTGCAGGTCTTCCTGCATCTTGCTAAAGCGAATGTATTTGGCCGAATGACAGCCGGAGCAGTAGTTCATGAAATTGCGCGCGCCACGCTGCAGAGACGCGACATCGCTTACGTCATTGCCCGCGTGCTGCATAATCGACCCGCCGCCCGAGGCCAGCACGGTCAAAGGCGCTGCACACAAGATAGCAACCACAATGCGCGAAACCAGGCGGCGAGCAACTCTATTTCTAATTAATTCGATCATGTTCGTTCTCACCCGTGGTACGTCAGTCGTTCCGGTACAGGCTTGCCCTGCTCCGACCCGGTGTAGATATACAGATAAAGGAAGAAAGCGAAATACAGGAATGAGAACAGCCTTGCCAGAAGGGTGTAGACGCCCTCTGCCGGAAGGGTTCCGAGGATCCCGAGCGCGACAAAGCTAACTGCGAAAACCGCCAGGGGCAGTTTATAACCCCAGCCGCGGTAGCGGATGGACTTCACTTTGCTCCGGTCAATCCAGGGCAACAGGAATAGCACGAATATCGCACCACCCATTAAAAGCACTCCGCCAAGCTTACTCGGCACCGCACGCAGGATTGCGTAGAAAGGCGTGAAGTACCATACGGGCGCAATATGCTCAGGGGTCTTGAGCGAGTTCGCCGGCTCGAAATTGGCGTGTTCGAGGAAGTAACCGCCCATTTCCGGCGCGAAGAACACCACCGCAGAAAACAGGATCAGAAAGACGATGATGGCCACAAGATCCTTGGAGGTGTAGTAAGGGTGGAACGCAATGCCGTCAACCGGTATCCCGTCGGGCCCCTTGTTTTCCTTGATCTCTATGCCGTCAGGGTTATTCGAACCCGTCTCGTGAAGAGCAAGAATATGCATGACGACCAGCATGACCAGCGCCAGTGGCACGGCAATGACATGCAATGCGAAGAACCTGTTAAGCGTGATGTCCGAAATGTTGTAGTCGCCGCGAATCCACTCAACAAGCGGGTCACCTACAACG
>JARRLL010000003.1:61921-107014 GCA_037387125.1 Gammaproteobacteria bacterium
GCGCCGAACAGCGAAATGATGACCTGCGCACCCCAATATGACATCTGCCCCCAGGGCAACAGGTAACCAAAGAATCCTTCAGCCATCAGTGCCAGGTAAATCAGCATGCCAATAAGCCACAGTAGCTCGCGCGGTTTTTTATACGAACCGTAGAGCATGGCCCTGAACATATGGAGATAGACCACGATAAAGAATGCGGAAGCACCGGTCGAATGCAGGTAGCGAATCAACCAACCCCATTCCACATCGCGCATGATGTACTCAACGGATGCGAATGCATCGGTCGCCGAGGGCTTGTAGCTCATGGTCAGGAAGATGCCGGTAAGCAACTGCATGATCAGCACGACCATCGCCAGCACACCGAAAACATACCAAACGTTAAAATTCTTCCCGGCGTAATACTCGGTGGCATGCTCCCGCATCATTTTACTAAGCGGGAAACGCGCGTCGATCCAGGCTAGCAAGCCGGACTCGTTATTTACAGACGCATTACTCATGCTGCCACCTCCGCGTCTTCACCAATAATCAGAGTGTTGTCATCCGCGAAACGATAAGGCGGCACAACCAGGTTGGTCGGTGCCGGCACACCCGCAAAAACGCGGCCTGAAAGATCAAACTTCGAACCATGACAGGGGCAGAAGAAGCCGCCAACCCAGTCAGGCCCGAGATCTGCCGGGGCGACTTCGAAACGGCTCGTCGGAACGCAACCAAGGTGAGTACAGTTACTGACGAGCACCAGGACTTCCGGCTTTATCGAACGAAATTCGTTGCGCGCATAGTTTGGCTGCTGATCCTCTTCCGATTCCGGGTCACGTAATGCGACGGAGCTGTTTTCCATGCGCTTAAGCATTTCGCTGGAGCGCCTGAGTATGGAAACAGGCTTGCCCCGCCACGTTACTTTCATCAGGGCGCCGTCTTCGAGCTTGCTGATGTCTACCTCAACCGGTGCGCCCAGCGCTCGTGCGCGCGCGCTCGGCTGCCACGAAGCAATAAACGGCGTCGCCGCAAAGCCCGCACCAACCACACCGGTAACGGTGGTCGCAACAGACAGAAAGCGTCGCCGGCTTAAGCCTGTGTCATCGCTCATCCTGCAGATCTCCTAACAATTGTCTTTATCGACCCATGTCTCTATACATGGATTGACCATTTAATTTTTTCTGTGTCGTGTCGGAGGCCAGGCCTGCAGGAGCATGAGCACATTCGTTCGTGCCCGGAAACCCGCGAAAAAGCCTTGGCAAAGACTCGAAACTTTTTGGATATGCGCCGCCGCAGAGGCCAGCGCCCTAGTGAGCTGGCGGATTATACACATGCCGAATTAGCATTGCCTACTGCTCTGGGTGCCGATTTACCGAGGCAAGCGCCGAATATCCGCCCCAATCTGGCGCAGTTTTTCCTCGATACATTCGTAACCCCGGTCAATATGATAGATCCGGTCGACGACCGTTTCGCCCTCCGCAACCAGCGCCGCGATGACGAGGCTGGCCGAAGCACGGAGATCCGTCGCCATAACCGGCGCCGAGCGCAGCTGGCCGACACCCCGAATGATGGCCGTATGCCCCTGCAGGCCAATGTTTGCGCCCATGCGCTGCAATTCCGGAACGTGCATGAAGCGGTTCTCGAAAATCGTTTCTGTCACCGCGGCAGTGCCGTTCGCGACGCAGTTCAGGGCCATGAACTGGGCCTGCATGTCGGTTGGAAAGCCAGGATGGGGGTCGGTACTTATATCGACCGACTGCAGCGTGCGGTCACGCATGTCCAGCTCGATCCAGTCCGCACCCGATTCGATATGCGCGCCCGCATCACGAAGCTTTTGCAGCACTGCCTCCAGGGTCAGCGGATCCACCCGCCGCAGCCGCACGCGGCCACCGGTGATCGCGGCAGCCACCAGGAAAGTACCTGCCTCAATTCGGTCAGGCAGCACTCGGTAGTGAGTGCCGCTCAGGCTTGTGACGCCCTGCACAACGATGCGGTTGGTGCCGGCACCCTCGATTTTGGCCCCCATGGCAATAAGGAAATTGGCCAGATCTTCCACTTCGGGTTCACGCGCGGCATTTTCGAGCACGGTCTCACCGTCCGCCAGGACCGCCGCCATCAGCAGGTTTTCCGTGCCCGTTACCGAAATTGTGTCGAAAAACACGTGCGCGCCCTTCAGTCGATCGGCTCGGGCACGAATGTAGCCGTCGTCGATGCGGACGTCAGCGCCCAGGGCCCTGAGCCCTTTTACGTGCAGGTCGACCGGGCGAGCGCCAATCGCGCAACCGCCCGGCAGCGATACATCAGCTCGCCCGTAGCGACCGACCAGCGGCCCGAGCACCAGAATGGACGCGCGCATGGTCTTCACCAGCTCATAAGGCGCGGTGAACTCCTTGATAGTGGAGGCGTCGACCTCGACCTCCATAGGCTCATGGATCATCACATCCACGCCCATGCGCCCGAGCAACTCTATGGTGGTGGTGACGTCACGCAAATGGGGCACATTGGCAATTCGCACCTTGCCGTCGGCAAGCAATGCCCCCGCCAGAATCGGCAGCGTGGCGTTTTTTGCGCCCGACACCGTGATTTCTCCGTCAAGGCGCTTACCGCCTCTGATAGCGAGTTTTTCCATTTACGGGCGCCCGCCGCTCCTGCCCACACAGGCAGGCCGGACGGCGGCTACCGCGCCCGTCATGCGCCCGCCGCCTGTTCTTCGGGCGTGAGCGCCTCTATAGACAGGGCATGAATTTCCGCCCCCATGGCATCACCCAGCGTCTTGTAAACCATTTGATGGCGCTGGAGCGGGCGCTTGCCGGCGAAATCAGCGCTGACCACAACGGCTGCAAAATGCGTGTTGTCATCGCTGAGAACTTTCACGAAGCAACCCGGTAATCCTGCAGTTATCAATTTTTCGATTTCGTCCGACGTCATATTTAAAACCCGCAATTCATGTTGTCTGCTCGCGACAGAGAGGCGAGCGCGTGAGCACACCGGCGCCGATTCTAGCCTAAAGTAAGAAAATAGGTGGCGGGGGCCCCTAAATCAGGGTGGCCATACTCCGATTGTGTATGATTATGCGCTTTTCGCGGCGCAGCCGACGCGCAGAAGATATCTATGCTGCTTGACATTATCTATACCGTCTGCGGATTCGCCCTGCTCATCTGGGGCGCAGACCGCTTCGTCATCGGTGCCGAAGCGACAGCCAGCGCGCTGGGCGTTCCGCCCCTGCTCATCGGGCTCACCATAGTGGGCTTTGCAACCTCCGCGCCGGAGATCATGGTGTCGATTTCGGCGGCTTCCGAAGGGCTGACGCCCATGGCGGTGGGTAACGCGGTGGGTTCAAACATCGCCAACGTAGGCCTCGTTCTCGGGGCGGCCGCGATGATCCAACCGATCACCAGCAGCGCTTCGGTGACGCTGCGCAAAGAATTGCCGATACTCATATTGCTAACTCCCGCGACGCTGCTGCTATTCCTCGATCAGAGGATCGATCGAATGGATGCAACGATATTGCTGGGTGCGCTGGCCTTGTTCATCTTCTGGATGACGCGACTGGGTTTACGCATGGGCGCCGAGAAAGACCCGATAGTGGCAGAACTCGTGAACGAAATACCTGCGGGCATCAGTATTGGCAAAGCTGGCATCTGGCTCGCCGTAGGCTTCGCGGCACTGCTCGCCGGAGCGGAACTGCTCGTTAGCGGTGCGGCGAGCCTTGCGATTCACTTCGGCGTCTCGAACCTGGTGATAGGCTTGACGGTCATTGCCATCGGTACCAGCCTGCCCGAACTCGCCGTGTCCGTGGTTAGTGCTATCAAAGGCGATGCCGGCATCGCGGTCGGCAACGTGATCGGTTCAAACGTCTTCAACCTGCTGGCCGTAGTGGGCGTCGCCGGGTGGATCAGCCCGGCGGATCTCGACCCGTCCCTGCTGTACTTGCACTACCCTGTAATGATCGGATTTACCTTGCCGCTGCTGCTCATAGCGTACAATCCATTCGGCAACAACGGCTTGAGTCGATTGGCGGGATTTCTGCTGGTAGCGGCCTTCTTAGCCTATGAAGCACTAGTAATAAGCGGATCACTCTGATCGCTTTGGCCGGGAGCATCCTTGCATGAATGACAATAAAGATCTCGCGACAACCGCCAGCCGCGTGTTGCAGATTGAAGCTCAAGCTATCCTCGACCTGATACCCCGGCTCGGCGAAAGCTTTGCGGCAGCTTGTGACCTCTGCCTGGCATGCGAAGGCCGTGTGGTTGTCACGGGAATGGGAAAATCCGGGCACATTGCCAGCAAACTCGCCGCGACACTCGCGAGCACAGGCACGCCTGCTTTTTTTGTGCACCCCGCTGAAGCCAGCCATGGCGATCTGGGGATGATTACCCGTAAAGATGTCGTAATAGCACTGTCCAATTCCGGGGAAACGGCAGAGTTGATAACGCTCCTGCCCTTGTTGAAACGACTGGCGGTCGAACTGATATTGATGACCGGCAACCTGAAATCGACCCTCGCGGTTGCATCCAATCAGGTCCTTGATGTCGGCGTTGCTGAAGAAGCATGCCCGCTGAACCTGGCGCCAACCGCGAGCACCAGCGCTGCACTTGCCATGGGCGATGCGCTCGCGGTGGCTTTGCTCGAATACCGCGGCTTCACCGAGGAAGATTTTGCACTCTCGCATCCCGGCGGCTCGCTGGGCCGAAAACTGGTCACGCACGTCGCGGATATAATGCGGATCGGCGATGCCATACCAGTGGTGAGCGCCACAACACTGCTGATAGACGGGCTGATGGAGATCAGCGGCAAAGGGCTGGGCATGACCGCGGTTACCGACGAGAATGGTCAGCTGGCGGGGATTTTCACGGACGGCGATTTGCGTCGCAGCCTGGATGCAGGCTGCGACATTCGCGCAGCAACCATGGAGCAGGTCATGACCCGGGGTTGCAAAACCGCGTCGCCGCAAATGCTGGCCGCTGAAGCGGTCCATCTGCTGGAACAGTACAACATTAATTCGCTGGTCGTCGTCGACGCGGACGGGGCGCTCGTCGGTGCCCTCAACATGCACGATCTTTTCCGCGCGGGAGTCATGTAACGTGGTTTACAAGAAAGTCGATCTGGACAAAGTGCGCCGCCAGGCGCAAGACGTGCGTTTACTGGCGCTCGATGTAGATGGCGTTCTCACCGACGGGAAATTGCAGTTCGATGCAGAGGGCCGCGAATGCAAGGTCTTCCATGTGCGGGACGGCTACGGTATCCGCAAAGTAATAGAGGCCGGGATCGAAGTGGCTATTATTTCGGGGCGGGATTCGTTGCCAGTGCAGGCAAGGGCCACGGAACTTGGCATCAGGCATGTTTATTTAGGCATCGCGGATAAGCTGCCCGTATTAAAAATGCTGGCTTCCGAACTGGGCATAAATATGCAGCACATAGCCTATGTCGGAGATGACGTGCCCGACACGCCCTGCCTCGAAGCAGCCGGTCTCGCGATAGCTGTGGCCGACGCGCACGCGAGCCTGGATGCACTCGCGGACTGGCACACCCACAGTGGGGGCGGAATGGGCGCCGTTCGTGAAGTCTGCGACTTGCTTCTGGACTCGGACGCAAGCAGCTAAGGCCCATGCAAACTCCTGAGGCCCGCAACATTTTGACGCTAACTCTGCTGCTCACAGGCGCGATAGGCAGCAGCCTATTAGTTATCGACGATTGGACAGCGGAAGAGGAAAAGGCCAAACCAGAGCTAGGCCTCGCCTATTATTTGGACACTGCGGAACTCGTCGGCACCGGCGCTGACGGTAATATTGTCTATCAGGTCTGGACCAAACGCGCGGCACAAACGTTGGGTGATGAGAGCATTGAATTGAATGGAGTAAAAATGCGCTACCGCCCGCCCAATGGTCTGGCATGGGAACTGGAGTCTCAGAAGGGCAGAATTCCTGCTGATGCGAGCATCATAGAACTTATCGATGATGTAGTTGCCGTGTCAGCCGATGCCGATGAAAATTCCACCATAATCAATACGAGTTTGCTTGCAATCGATCCGGAAACACGGCTCGCAACCACCGACCGGGAAGTGAGTATCGATTACAACGGGCGAACAATTTATGCCACCGGCATGCGCGCCAACGTGAGCCCATCGAACCGCTTCGGTATTGCAGCGTTCACGTTAATGATCTGCGTGGCTAGCAACCTGAATGCACAAATCGCTGCGCCCGAGCTACAGCCTAATGCTCCCATAACCATTGATGCTGATTCCTCTGAGTTCGACTATGAGACCCGGCAGCTGGTTTTTAATGGCCTGCGGATGGACCAGGGCGACCTTCGCATAAAAGCCGATTTAGCAGAAACGGATAAACTGGATTTCACCGAAGGCCTGTGGATCTTTACAGGTAACGTAATCGTAGAATCTGCAAACACCAAGCTGTATTGCGATACCGCCCGCATTACCTTCAAGAACCATCAGCTCGCAGAAGTTGAGCTGACTGGCAGCCCCGCACAATTTGAACAACGCCTGGAAGAAGCGTCCAGCATTAACAGCGGCGAGGCAGCCCTTATTATTTACAAGCTCTCGGACAGCACACTGCAGCTCAGCGGCGAGGCCCGGTTTTCGGACGGATCGAATCAAATTTCCGGCGACCTGATCACTTATGATCTTGCTGCAAGGCGGTTACGAGCCGGTTCAGGCGATAGCGGCCCGGTAAAAATACTCATCGAACCACCAGGCCAACTTAAGGACAAGTATCAAACCCCATGAGTATTCTTAGCGCTGAGAGGCTCAACAAAAAGTACAAGCTTAAAGAAGTAGTCAAAGACATCTCATTTGACCTCAAGAGCGGCGAAGTGGCCGGGCTACTGGGGCCGAACGGCGCAGGCAAAACGACAGCGTTCTACATGGTCGTCGGTCTGGTGGATGCAGACAAGGGCAAGGTCATGCTGGACGGGAAAGATGTGACCGCCCTGCCTATGCATCAGCGCGCTCGCCTCGGCATCGGCTATCTCCCTCAGGAAGCTTCGATTTTCCGCAAACTGACGGTCGCCAAAAACATCATGGCGATATTGCAGACACGAGAACAGCTGACCCGGGCCGACCGGGAACGGATTCTCGAAGAGCTGCTGGAAGAGCTGCATATAGGGCATGTCAGGAACAACATGGGTCTGAGCCTGTCGGGCGGTGAACGCCGGCGCGTGGAAATCGCGCGCGCACTTGCTATGGAGCCGCGGTTTATACTACTGGACGAGCCATTCGCCGGGGTCGACCCCATTTCGATACTCGACATACAGAAAATAATTCGGCATTTATCGAGTCGCGGCATCGGCGTCCTGATAACCGACCATAATGTGCGCGAGACCCTTGGAATTTGCTCGCGGGCCTATATCGTTAATGAAGGCGCAATTATTGCCTCCGGTGCTCCGGAGGCAATTCTGGAAAATCAGCATGTTCGAGAGGTGTATTTAGGAGAGGGTTTCGAACTCTAATAACGTGACCATCGAATCGAGCGGTCGTCAGGGCAAGGACAGCCTATTAACACTTTTTTAAAATTAAGCAGTCAGGAAGACTGCGGAAAATATGGCTAAATTATCGCTGCAGCTCAAGCTCGGTCAGAATTTGACCATGACGCCACAGCTCCAGCAGGCGATCCGTCTGCTGCAGATGCCGGTACTTGAGCTAAACACCCAACTGCAGCAAGCGCTCGAGTCCAACGTAATGCTCGAGCAGGAAGAGCAGCCCGAAAGTCCGCAGAGTAGCGAGCAGCCCTCTGTGGTTGCCGGCAACGACGCGGAGCAGAATGAATGGGCGGATATTTACGGTTCCGGTCGCCGCAATGACAACTGGTCCGGGCAGGATCAGCCGCAAATTGACGTCCCAGACACCAGCGAAGATACCCTGCGAGACCATCTCCTGTGGCAACTGGAAATGGAAGACTTTAGCCCGCGGGAGGCCGCAATCGGTGAGGCCATCGTCGATTGCATCAATGAAGACGGTTACTTGATAGAAAGCCTGCCAAACATCGTGGGCATACTCCCGCAAGATGCGGGCGTCACCCCCGCCGAAGTAGAAGACGTTTTGCGGCGCGTGCAGGAACTCGACCCCGTCGGCGTCGGCTGCCGCAGCCTCAGTGAGTGTATAAGCATCCAGCTCCGGCAACTCAATCCTGCCGAACCGGGCCTGGCCACGGCCTTTGCGATCGCAGACAGGGGTCTGGATGCCGTTGCCGAGCATGACTACGGGGCATTGCGCCGCAGCCTGCAGGTGTCCGACGAGGAACTCGAAACTGCTATTCTGCTGATTCGCGCATGTCACCCGCGACCTGGCTCCGCAATTCAGCCGGGATCGGCCGAATACATCGTTCCAGACGTATACGTGCGCAAACAGGATGGACGCTGGGTCGTCGAGGTCAACCGAAGCATCGCACCCGGTCTGCGGGTCAATCAGGCCTATGCCGAACTACTGAAAGGCAATGGCCAACATTCCATATTGCGCACCCAGTTACAGGAAGCCAAATGGCTCGTGCGCAGCCTGGAAATCCGGCACGACACGCTAATGCGTGTCGCCATGGCTATAGTCGAGCGTCAGGTTGCCTTCCTGGAAGAGGGGGAGGAAGCGATGAAACCGCTGATACTGAAAGACATCGCAGAAGAACTGCAGATGCATGAGTCGACGATATCGCGGGTAACCACCAACAAGTACATGCATACACCGCGGGGCATATTCGAGTTTCGTTACTTCTTCTCCAGCCAGATTGAAGGCACCGATGGCTCCGAGCAATCATCTACGGCCGTTCGCGCACGCATTAAACGTTTAATCGGACAGGAAAACCCGGCCAAACCATTGAGTGACAGCAAAATAACGAAAATACTCAGCGAGGAAGGCACTAAGGTTGCGCGGCGAACCGTGGCAAAATACCGTGAAGCCATGAATATTCCATCTTCCAGCGAGCGGCGCTGCAGAGACCTGCGCTAGCCATGCTGTGTAGCCTTGAACTGACGTGCTTACGTAAGCCAGTGGAAAAAATACGGAACTGCGTTAAACCGTCATTGACTAAACCCCGATACAGGGACACGATAAACCCGGTAATAAGGAGCCAACCAAAATGCAAATAAACCTTACTGGACATCATGTTGAGATTACCGACGCCATCCGTGACTACATTGATGAAAAATTGCAGCGTATCGAACGTCACTTTGAAAACGTAACAGATGCGCATTTCATCCTGACCGTAGAAAAGCTGGAGCAAAAAGCAGAAGCAATACTTCACGTCAGTGGCAACACTTTGCATGCTCATTCGGTGGACCAGGATATGTACGCGGCCATCGATTCATTGATGGACAAGCTGGACCGCCAGGTGCGCAAGCACAAGGAAAAAATAACCAACCACCACGCGCGCGAGAACGACAAGCGAAACTACACCTGATATGCGGCTGGTAATTGTCAGCGGACTTTCCGGGTCCGGCAAATCGGTTGCGCTTAAAGCCCTGGAGGACATGGGGTTTTATTGCATCGACAATGTGCCGGCGCCACTGCTCGACGGGTTGATAAAACAAACGATAGAAGCGCGCGATGCGCTTTACGACAACATTGCGGTGGGCGTCGACGCCCGCAACCGCGGCGCTGACCTGGAAAAGCTGCCCGATCTGTTGCGCTCGCTTAAGGATCGGGGCGTCAGCTACGAGATCGTATTCCTGCACGCAGAGAATACCGTGCTGCTGCAACGCTATCGGGAAACCCGGCGTAAACACCCGCTTTGCACGCAAGGAATGAGCTTGCTCGATGCCATCGAGAAGGAACGGGAACTGCTCGGGCCGATCACTTACTCCGCTGATTTAGTGATCGATACGACCAATTCCAGTAACCATGAAATAACCAATCTTTTGCAGCAAAGGCTGGGACACCGCACCGACGACAATCTGTCGATTCAAATTGAATCCTTCGGATTCAAGCATGGTGTTCCGTTTGATGCCGATTTCGTTTTCGACGTTCGCTGCCTGCCCAACCCGTACTGGCAACGCGATCTCCGACCGCTTAACGGCACCAATCCTGAAGTCAGGCAATTCCTTGAGCAACATGAAATAACCCGACGCATGCAGGCTGACATACTCGAATTTCTGCGCAAGCGCATTCCCGAGTACCAGGAAAACAGGCGCAACTACCTGACAGTCGCAATTGGCTGCACAGGCGGTCAGCACAGATCAGTTTATCTCGCAGAACAAATTGCCGGCCAGCTTGAAGCCGAAGCAGGCAATGTGCTCGTGCGTCACAATGAGCTGCCAGACTCTGCTATTCACGTTGCATCCACGCCTTAGGCGCGTGACCTGACTGCTTTTCCCGGCTACACTCGCATTGCCCGCCGCCCCGCAGGCGGCGGCGCATGAATCCCTAATCTGCGTCACGAGCCCGGTATGGAATTGGAAAGCAGCACAAAAACCGACCTCGGCAGACTCAGTGAAGCGCTCGACAGCGGCTTGATGCAAAATGTCGCGACGCTCGTCTCCGACCTCAATCCCGCTGAAATTGCCCGTCTTATCGAAGCACTCCCACCGGCGCGGCGCGGCATCGTCTGGAACATGGTCGATGAAGAAGATGACAGCGATGTCCTCGCGGAGTTGAATGACGAGGTTCGCACCCGCCTGATGGAGGGGATGGATACTACGGAATTGCTCACCGCAACCGAGGGCATGCCACTCGACGACCTCGCGGACGTCGTCGCCGACCTACCCGAATCAGTTACACAGCAGGTCGTCAATTCGCTCAGCCGCCGCGACCGTGAGCGCCTCGAAGCTGTGCTCGCGTATCCCGAAGACAGCGCGGGCGGACTGATGAATCCCAGCACGATTGCGGTGCGCCCGAACGTTACGCTCGAAGTTGTGCTGCGCTATATGCGGGCACTCGGAGAATTGCCCGAGAACACCTACTCCTTGTTCGTCGTCGACCGCGACGATAACTACCTTGGGAAGCTGCGTTTCTCAAGGCTACTGACCAGCGACACGCAGGAACTCGTCAGGGATGCCATGGACAGCGATGCCCAGCCGTTTCACGCAGACCAGTCGGCTACCGACGTCGCCCGAGAGTTCCAGGATCGCGACATCGTTTCAGCCCCGGTAGTCAACGATCAGGGACGTTTGCTGGGGCAAATCACGGTGGACGATGTCGTCGACGTCATTCGGGAGCAGGCGGACCGCGATATTCTCAGCATGGCGGGCCTGGATGAAGAAGACGATATCTTTGCCCCGGTCGTCGCCAGTGCCGGCCGGCGCGCGATCTGGCTGGGAGTTAATCTGGCCACAGCCTTTTTGGCCGCAGCCGTTGTCGGTATCTTCGAAGAAACGCTGGAACAGGTCGTCGTGCTTGCCGTGCTGATGCCCGTTGTCGCCAGCATGGGCGGCATTGCCGGAACTCAAACGCTTACCATCATGGTACGCGGCATGGCCCTCGGCCGCGTAGAAGACTCGAACGCCCGCTGGCTGTTCAGCAAGGAAATCGCCGTAGGCGTGCTCAATGGCCTGGCGTGGGCCGCCGTCGTACTTGTGATTACGATAACCTTCTTCAGCGGCTGGGACGTCGGCATGGTGATCGGCGCCGCAGTCGCCATCAACCTGGTCATAGCCGCATTTGCGGGTTTTCTGGTGCCGCTGATTCTGCGGCGCCTGCGAATCGACCCGGCCCTTGCAGGCGGCGTTGTCCTGACTACAGTAACGGACGTCGTTGGCTTCGTGACCTTTCTCGGTCTGGGGACGCTATTCCTTACCTGAAAGTTTTAGCACCGGCAGCTTGCCCGTGTACTCGTCGATCAGATCCCGCCAGCCACTTACCCGCGCGGGCGATGTAACCGGCTTGCCGCCCAGAAACGCTTCAATCTCATCCCGCCGGGCCATCGCATCTCGATAACCTAGATCGATCAGTTCGCGGGTATAACCGGACTCAAACAGCAGGTAACTCGCCAGCTGCATATTCCCCTTGTTCATCGCGCCCAGACCTTTCAGCAGAATTCGCACCGGCCAGGGCAGTTCGTGCACATGCTTCTCCGCGATCTCGCGCACGTCTTCGCTGGGCAGCATCACCAGCGCGTCGATCGGGCGCAGTTTGGCCTGGTCGCCAACGTTAATATCCCCGGAAACCTGATCGAGGATCAGGTTGATGCGAGTCAACCGTTCAAGGTCGGCAGACAGGCCGTCCATGAACAAAGCATCAAGAACGTAGCCGGCTACCCTGCCGAGGCTCGGATACTCAGCCTCATCAGGCCCGCTCGGTCCCGGGTCCATGACTTCGCTGCGCACACCTATCACCATGATCCGGTCAACCCCCAGATGCACCGCCGGAGAGAGCGGCGTGGCCTGGCGCATGGCTCCGTCACCAAAGTATTCTTTGCCAATAACGACCGGAGGAAAAACGACCGGAACCGCGATACTGGCCATTAGATGCTCCAGCGTAATTTTTGCCGGGCGGCCCTGGCGCCGGACGCGTTGCCATGGCTCTATTGTGTCAACGCCCTGATAGAACGATACCGACTGTGCCGACGTATAACCGGCGGCGGTCACCGCGACAGCCTCCACGTAACCTTTGTCTATCGCCCTTTGTATGGCGGCAAAATTTATCCGTTTGCCCAGCATGTTACGCAATGGCTCATTGTCCAGTAACGAAAGCGGATAATGGCTGCCCATGCCACCCAGCACGACGGCGGACAACCAATGCAGGCTGTTGCGCATCAACGTCCACGCATCGGACCTGAATACATGATGTGAACGGAAATTGCGCCAGACATTCTCCAGTTCAGCCACGCCGACATGGAACAGGTGGGATCGGCTGGCAATCACCGCCGAATTAATGGCGCCGGCCGAAGTACCGCTAAGGATTGCAAACGGATTGGCCGAACGTCGCGGCATAATTTCGGCAACCGCCTTCAACACGCCCACCTGATAGGCGCCCCGGGCACCGCCGCCCGGCAGTACCAGACCGATACGGCAATCACCCGATGCACAGGTGCGACGAGATTTCCTTAATTTTACCAATCCGTTATCCGGCAACAGGCGAACAGTCACAAGTAACGGCTATTTAGACACATGGTTGCTTCAGCCTCAAGCACCGGCGTCACATGCTAGGATGATCGAAAAACAGGAGCTAAAACATGCCGAAATTAAGCCATCTGGGCACCGTGCTGGCAGCCCTCATCATATTGGTACAGGCAGCCTACGCGAGCCCTGCTCCGGGCGACAAGGCCCCGGACTTCAGGCTCCAGGACCAGAACGGCGAGTGGCAGTCACTGGAACAACATCGCGGGAAGTGGGTCGCTCTGTATTTTTACCCGAAGGACGACACGCCCGGATGCACCAAGGAAGCGTGTGCGTTTCGCGACAACATCTTTGCTTTTGATGCGCTGGATGCCGTGATTCTCGGGGTTAGCCTCGACGACGTCGAATCGCATGCGGAATTCGCAGAGAAATACAGCCTGCCGTTTTCGATACTCGCAGATACAGAGAAGCAGGCAGCCAATGCCTACGGCGTGATCAGGAAGATGGGTTTTATGGAAATGGCCAGCCGTGAATCCTTTCTGATCGATCCCGAAGGAAACGTCGTCAGGCACTATGAAAAAGTAAATCCGGAAACACACTCGGAAGAGGTTCTCGCGGACATACGGGCGCTGAGGGCAGGGTCAAACCAGGAGGGTTGACGCCGTTCGTCCAGGAATTAGCCGGCCTGCGCTGCTTTCGTGACCCCGGCAGCGTCCTGGGCCTGCTCCTGGCGATTGAACATTCTGCCCAGGTAATTACCAATCAGGCCCCAGACAGCCGCCAGGCCGGCACCAATCAAAGCCATGGCCGCCAGGCCCAAACCAATACCATCGCTCAGGTACGCGTAAACGTTACCCCAGACAGCGTCACCGCCCCTGTAGAGCGCCACATCTATAACCGGTTTGGCCTTGAAGCGAGTTTCGCGGTCGAGCGCCGTAAACAGCATTTCGCGCGCCGGCCGGGTGATGCCGTAATTACCTGCGCGGCGAACGACCTGCAAGGTCAGCGCCACAATCATTATCGGTGCAAAAGCCAAGATCAGCATTCCGGCAACAATAATGACCGGAACCAGCGCAAGCGTCACGGACATGCCAAAACGGGTAACGATACGACTCGTAGCAAACATGCCAATCATAAAGGTCAGGATATTGACGACCAGGTCCACGCGCGCGAGGTATTTAGCGCGAACGGCTTCCTCGAACGGCCTGAGTACATCCGTCTGGGCAAAATACACAAACGAGCCAAGCGCCGTGTAAAAAAGCAAAAACGCGCCTATACCCAACAAATAGGGATTCGTAAAAAACATTTTGAACCCGGCCAGTGGATTGCCTCCGATGGCGGTTTTCGAAAGATCCACATGCACTGATTCGTTATGCAAATCGGTGATCTTCAGATGCTCCAGGTAGAAGGAAAGAACAATAGGGACAACCAGCAGCAACGCCGCGATAAGCATTAATTCTGTGCCGAGGGACTCCGCGAAGAATGCCGGGATCGATGGCCCGACGAGGGCGCCCGCGCTGGATCCGGCCGCGATAAAAGCAAACAGGCGGTTAGACTGCTCCTTGGTGTACAGGTCGGCCATGAAACTCCAGAAGACCGAAATATGATAGAGACTAAACACACTTACCCAGAGGTAAAAAACCTTATCGACCGTAAGATTCAACTCGTAATTGAAATTGAAAATGATCAGGTCGCGGTTGATGACCAGGTTTAAGAGCGCCTTGTCGTCGGAACCGCTGGTGAGCAGGTAAAAAAGAATAAAAGTCGCGGCAAAAAACGCATACATGCCGGGCACCAGGTACTTGAACCGCACTCGCGCGACAAAAAACCCGTATACCGCAACTACCGCAAGACACAGAAAGAAATTGATATTCCACAGCTGCGATATTTCAGTGCGAGTCCAGTCGCTGGCCATCGCGTCACGCACCGGACGCAGAATGTAATAGCCTGCCATCAAGGTAAACACAAAGATAAATGACGTAATAACGGAGCGCAGCTCGTGCGGTTCTATTTGCGACGCAGACTTCATGATTCGCGCCATAATATTCGGTCTTGGTTCATTCATTTCCGTATCCGTGCCCAAACCGCTGCCGGCGCATTAGCGCTCGTGGGCGAATCGTGCTTGTTAGTCCTTCGCCAATGCACCGAACATTGCCGGCCAGTCATTCTGCCCGGGTTCGCCGCTACTGAAAGTCTCAAAGGTCTTATTGATGGCGGCGGGTTCCTGCAAAGCGGCGATACAAATCAACGCGACGTCTTCCCGGGCGATAGTGCCGGCGGTCGTATCACCCTGTGCGAAAACCAAGGCCTCTGAGCCGCCCGGTTTATTCACCAGACCGCCAGGCCGCACTATCGTGTAGGGCACACCGCTCGCACGCAGCGCCTCTTCACCCTTGAATTTCCATACCAACACATTGTCGAGCATCTTGTTCAGGAAATGGTCTTCCTGGGTTACGCCCGACGATGACACCAACACAAACTGCGTTACGCCGGCCTGCGCAGCGGCGTCGGCAAGATTCTTGATGCCCAGGTAGTCAACCGCTTCCGGGCCGTTCTCCTTGTCACTGCGAGTCGAACCGATGGCCGAGATAACGTAACTGTTACCCGCCAAAGCCGCAGAAATCGTCGCTATATCGCGCACGTCGCCGACTGCATAGCCCACTCCGTCACCGAGCACTGTGCGCGCCTTTTTTTCATCCCGCACGAACGCGGTAACGGTATAGCCCTGGGTGAGCAAGTTACGAACCAGGGTGCGGCCCGTTCCGCCCGTTGCTCCGGCCACGAGTACGGTTTTGGAATCGTTGCCGGCCGTAACAGCGCTGCTGCAGCCGGCAACACACATCGCCAGCACCAAAAAACCTGTACACAACCATCTGGCCATCAACGACGCCCTATTCATGCCCTGCCACCTCGATTATTTATTCGGTTACTAGTTCGGTTTTTTATGCTGCGCCTGAGCCGGCGCGCCGGGAAGCAAGTATACGCGGACGCAGGCGGTATTAGCAGCGCGGGTTCGCTGCATTCACAGGCTGGTCACCCGCAGAATTGTCAGGGCATTGGTGCCTCCGGCAACGCCGCGCATATCGCCCTTGGTGAAAATCAACAGATCGCCCTCTTCGGCCCGCTTCAATTCCAGCAGCCTGCGGAAAATTTCCCGATAAAGGTCATCGGACGCCGAATCCGTGATATCGAAAGGCACCGGATAAACGCCCCGATAAAGCGCCACTCGGCGCAAGGTCGCTTCTTGCCGTGTAAATGCATATATAGGTATGTCGGAGCGAATTCGTGACATCCACAAAGCCGTGGAGCCCGACTCCGTTAAAGCAATCACAGCGTGCACGTCCATATGACTCGCGGTATACATGACGGCCATAGCGATGGCCTGATCGACATACTCGAAATGCTCACCTGTCCTGCGCAGGTCACGACTGGTCAACCGATAAGTTTCGGCGCCTTCGCAAACCTCGGCCATCGTCGCAATAGCCTTGACCGGATAATCCCCCACCGCGGTTTCTGCTGACAACATCACGGCATCGGTTCCATCCATGACCGCATTCGCCACGTCGGACACCTCGGCACGTGTCGGTATCTGGCTATTGATCATAGACTCCATCATCTGAGTTGCGGTGATCGCCACTTTGTGACGCATCCGCGCCATCTTGATGATCTTTTTCTGCAACCCGGTGAGTCCTGCATAACCTGTTTCCACCCCGAGATCGCCGCGTGCAACCATAACCGCATCGCTCGCATCGATGATTGTCTCAAGGTTCTTGACCGCTTCTGAGCGCTCTATCTTGGCAACGATATGGCCATGGCCGCCCGCTGCACGCAGCAGACTGCGCGCCTCATTGACGTCAGCGGGAGATCGCACAAAGGAAACCGCCACCCAATCCACCTGCGCCTTGGCGGCAAGCACGATATCCTCGCGGTCCTTTTCGGTCAGTGCTGGTGCCGACAGTCCGCCGCCATGGCGGTTGATACCTTTCTGATTTCCCAGTTCGCCACCAACCAGAACCTCGCAAATAATTCGCGGCCCCTCGACGGACTTCACCACGAGCGTCAGATGACCATCATCGAGCAATAATTTGTCGCCGGGCACCACATCACCGGCCAGACCTTCGTAGGCGACCCCCACAGCTTCGGCTGTGCCTTCCTCTCCGGACATGGACGAATCGAGCACGAACTGCTGCCCTTCCTCGAGCGTGACGGAGTGATCTTTGAAGCGCCGAATACGAATCTTCGGTCCCTGCAGATCGCCCAGGATCGCTACGTAGCGCCCCAGTTTTGCGGACAGCTCGCGAACCATTTCTATGCGCCGCCGCTGATCGTCCCATTCACCGTGAGAAAAGTTGATACGAACGACGTCCGTCCCTGCCCTGAGCATTTCCTCAAGCACTTTAGGGTCATCGGTCGCGGGCCCGAGCGTGGCAATGATTTTGGTACGGCGCATAGTCAGTGATTACTCAGTGGAGGCTTTCGTATCATACAGCCAGAGCGGTCTGCGCTGGCAGACTTCGATGCAGCGTGCAGCAAAAATCCTGAAATCCTGCCAAGAACGCGGGGCGCTTGGCGTTACCGGGCGCGCGACTCAAGCACCGCTATAGCCGGGAGCTTCTTGCCTTCCAGCAGCTCCAGGAATGCCCCGCCACCGGTTGAAATATAGGAGATCCGGTCGGCCAGCCCATACTTGTCGAGCGCCGCCAGCGTATCGCCGCCACCGGCAATAGAAAACGCTGCGCTGTCCGCCACCGCCTCCCCAACCCGCCGGGTTCCCTCGCCAAACTTATCGATCTCAAACACGCCTACCGGGCCGTTCCAGACGATGGTGCCGGCCGACGCCAGCAAGCGGGCATAGCTTTCGGCCGTCTCCGGACCTATATCGAGAATCATTTCATGCTCGGCAGTATCGGCAATGGCGCGGGTAACCGCCGTCGCGCTGGCACTGAATTCATCGGCGACTACGACATCAACCGGAAGCGGAACATGGGCGCTCTCCAGCAATGCCGCCGCCTGATCCAGCATTTCGGCTTCGTACAGCGACTTGCCAACCGGGTAGCCCGCCGCCGCTATGAACGTATTCGCGATCCCGCCGCCGACTATCAGCTGATCAACCTTCGCAGAAAGCGCCTCCAGCACGGTCAGCTTGGTAGACACCTTGGAACCGCCGACAATGGCTACCATCGGTCGAGCAGGGTTTTCGAGCGCCTTACCCAGCGCTTCCAGTTCTTCCACGAGTAATGGCCCCGCGCAGGCCACCGGCGCATATTCGGCCACACCATAGGTGCTGGCCTGGGCCCGATGAGCGGAGCCGAAGGCATCCATGACGAACACATCGCATAGCGCGGCCATCTTTTTGGACAACTCGGGGTCGTTCTTCTTTTCGCCGACGTTGAAACGCACGTTTTCACACATGACGATCTGGCCCGGCTCTGCCGCCACTCCATCGAGCCACTTATCAACCAGCGAAACGTTTTGGCCGAGCAGCACACTCAGATGCCGGGCAACAGGCGCGAGCGAAAACTGCTCTTCCCACTCACCCTCGGTAGGTCTGCCCAGATGCGACAGGATAATGACAGCCGCGCCGCCGTCGAGCGCATGCCGAATCGTAGGCAGGGCTGCCCGCATGCGCGCATCGCTCGTAACATGCCCGTCCATTACCGGCACGTTGAAATCGAAACGGATCATGACCCGTTTACCAGCCAGATCCAGATCAATCATGCGTAGCACATTCATAGCGGCTTCCAACTACTAAAAGGAATACTAGAAAAATCGTAAAGCAAAACGCTCGCGACGCAATTTGGCTGACGTCGCGAGCGATGGCCGGTGCAGACGCTGAACAGTTATGTTCAGGCCTTCATCAATGCGAGCGTGGTATCGATCATGCGATTCGAGAAGCCCCACTCGTTGTCGTACCAGGAACAGACTTTAACCAGCGAGCCCCCCATAACTTTCGTCAGGGTAGCATCGTACGTTGAAGACGCAGGGTCGTGATTAAAATCGATCGATACCAGCGGACCGTCGTTGTACGCCAGAATGCCCTTTAGCGGGCCGTCACTGGCTGCCTTGAGGATGGAGTTGATCTCATCCACCGAGGTATCGCGCGCGGCCCGGAAGGTCAGATCTACCAGCGAAACGTTAATCGTCGGCACGCGCACGGCAAAACCATCCAGCTTGCCGTCGAGCTCAGGTAAAACAAGCCCTACTGCCGCTGCGGCGCCCGTTTTCGTGGGAATCATGGACTGAGTCGCCGAACGCGCCCTGCGCAGATCCTTGTGATAGACGTCTGTCAGCACCTGATCATTCGTGTAGGCGTGAATCGTAGTCATGATGCCATCGACAAGACCGATGTTTTCATGCAGCGGTTTAACCAAGGGCGCGAGGCAGTTCGTGGTGCACGATGCGTTGGAAACGACCGTGTCAGAAGCCTTGAGTACATCATGGTTGACGCCATAGACAACCGTTGCGTCTATGTCTTTGCCGGCGGGAGCGGAAATAAGAACCTTTTTGGCTCCTGCCTTCAAATGGGGCTGCGCCTTTTCCTTGCTGGCAAACAAACCGGTGCATTCCATGACGACATCGACGCCAAGATCACCCCATGGCAGATCGGCAGGGTTACGTTCGGCAAAAACCTTGATGCGATCGCCGTCGACCACCAACGAGTCGCCATCGACCTCGACAGAAAAAGGGAAAGGCCCGTGCGCACTGTCATGCCGGGTCAGGTAGGCATTGGTTTCAGCATCACCCAGGTCGTTGATCGCAACCACCTCAATATCACCACGGCGACCACCCTCATAGATTGCCCGCAAAACCATGCGGCCGATTCGGCCGTAGCCGTTAATAGCAACTTTTACTGCCATACTTTTTACTCCGGTTCTATTTCGCCCAAACGAGCTTTTTATTATCTAACTACCCTGAACTACCCTTTATGCAGACGGCAAGGTCATTCTGCCGCAAGCAATTCACGCACTGTCGACCCGATGTTGTCGACGGTAAAACCAAACTTTTCAAACAGCTGGTCAGCGGGGGCAGACTCGCCGTATCGGTCGATCGAAATCACGCTGCCCTCGGCTCCGACTATGGAATGCCAGCCTGCACCAACCCCCGCCTCTACCGCCACCCGGCATTTGACCTGCGGCGGCAATACCGCGTCATGATAATCAGCATCCTGATCCGCAAACAATCCCACGTTGGGCATGGACACTACCCGCACCCGGGTTCCTTCCGCCTGCAGGCTTTTGGCCGTCTCCACTGCCAGGGCAACCTCTGAACCCGTGGCGATCAAAATTGCCTGCGGGTCCTCATCGCCATAAAGCACGTAAGCACCCCGGGCGATAGCGGCCAGCTGCTCGGGAGTGCGCTGCTGGCGCGGCAATGACTGCCGACTCAGAATCAGACTCGTCGGCCCGTCGCTTCGCTCGATGGCGGCCTGCCAGGCGACGGCCGTCTCGACACCGTCGCAAGGACGCCATACCGACATATTCGGCATGATGCGCAGGCTCTCGACATGCTCAACAGGCTGATGTGTCGGCCCGTCTTCACCCAAACCAATCGAGTCATGGGTGAAAACGTGAATCACTCGAATGCGCATCAGCGCGGCCATGCGCAAAGCGTTCCGGGAGTAATCAGAGAAGGTCAGGAACGTGCCGCCATAGGGGATAAACCCGCCGTGCAACGACATGCCGTTCATGATCGCGGCCATCGCGAATTCACGCACACCGAAATGGATATAATTGCCCGCTGCACTGGCGCGCGTGACGACCACAGACTTGTCATGCATGGTCAGATTTGAGCCCGTCAGATCGGCAGAACCGCCGGCCAACTCAGGCAGGAAAGGCGCGAAAGCATTGAGCGCCACCTGCGAATCCTTGCGCGTGGCCAGCGCTTTTTCGTGCTCACCGATAACGGCTATCGCAGCAGCTGCACTTTCAGCCCAGTCGACGGGCAACGCTCCGGCCAGCCGCCGCTCCAGGTCGCCGGCCAGCTTTGGGTTTGCAGTGCGATAACTGGCGCGCAACTCGTTCCACTTGTCTTCCAGCTCCGCGCCGCGGCGACGGCCGTCCCAGGCTGCTGCGATGTCGGCGGGAATTTCGAAAGGCCCGTAAGGCCACCCCAGTTCGTCGCGCGCCGCAGCGATTTCGTCTGCGCCGAGCGGCGCCCCGTGCGTCGATTCGCTACCCTGTTTGTTGGGCGCACCAAAACCGATGACGGTTTTACAACAGATCAGCGTCGGCTGATCCGTGTTAGCCAGCGCCAGGTCGATCGCTCGGGCTATCGCGGCCGCATCATGGCCGTCGACGTCCGCGATGACGTGCCAGCCGTACGCGCGGAACCGGGCGGGCGTATCGTCCGCAAACCAACCCTCTACTTCGCCATCGATCGATATACCGTTGTCGTCATAAAAACAGATCAGCTTGCCGAGGCCCAGCGTACCGGCGAGCGAGCAGGCTTCGTGAGAGATGCCTTCCATCAGGCAACCGTCGCCGAGAAATACCCAGGTTCGATGATCTATGACGTCGAAGCCGGGTTGGTTGTACTGGGCCGCCAGCATTTTTTCTGCCAGCGCCATGCCGACGGCATTGGCGAGGCCTTGCCCCAGCGGGCCCGTGGTAGTCTCGATCCCAAGCTCGGGCTCATATTCCGGGTGCCCCGCGGTTCTGGCTCCAAGCTGACGGAAATTGCGAATTTCGTCCAGCGAGAGTGGGTAACCGCTGAGATGCAGCAACGAATACAAGAGCATCGAAGCATGCCCGTTGGACAGCACAAAACGGTCACGATTCGGCCATTCAGGATTGCCCGGGTTGTGACTGAGATACCCGTTCCACAAGACTTCCGCGATATCGGCCATGCCCATCGGCGCGCCCGGATGGCCGGAGTTAGCGGCCTGAACCGCATCCATGGAAAGAGCGCGTATAGCATTCGCCAAATCGCGACGCGCAGGCTGCTGAATAGCAGATTCTGGTATTGAAGCCATGATCACTGTTTTTTAGTAGGGAACCGCGAGCCGGTTCTGAGGCCGCGCATTGTCGCCTACTGGAAGTTAGCTGGCAAATGCCCTGAGCCGACCCGAGCAGGCGGCAGGGCGGCAGGCGGAGTCACCAAAAACATTGCCGCCCCCGGGCGGACCAGAAGCCCCGGGCCTGCCCACTTTTTTCACATAATGGTCCGCGATTTGGCCGGCTCAATCCGGGGCGCGGCCAAATCAGGGATTTTGTGTCTGCGCGGCGCGTTTTTTGGGGCTCCTCATGGTTATAATCCCCGGTTCGTTTTTGCCGGCTTCACGATAATTAGTATTTCCTAGTATTCCAGAGCAAGAGATTCCCTTATGACACGCAGATACCAGTTTACTTCCGAGTCCGTTTCCGAGGGTCACCCGGACAAGATGGCCGACCAGATTTCTGACGCGATTCTGGATGAATACCTCAAACAGGACCTTAACGCGCGCGTTGCCGTCGAGACGATGGTGAAAACCGGTTTCGTCATGGTAGCCGGCGAAGTCACGGCCGATGCGGTCATAGAAACGGAAAAAACCATCCGCGACGTGGTGCTGGATATCGGCTACAACAGCTCGGACATGGGCTTCGATGGCGCATCGTGTGCAGTGCTGAATGCCATCGGCGCGCAATCACCCGATATTGCTCAGGGCGTAGACCGGGGTGATCCGCGTGAACAGGGCGCAGGCGATCAGGGGCTGATGTTTGGTTACGCAACGAACGAAACGGACGTGTTGATGCCGGCTGCCATTCAGCTGTCGCATCGTCTGGTAGAAAAACAGGCACAGGTGCGTAAATCGGGTGAACTGGCCTGGCTGCGACCCGACGCGAAGAGCCAGGTAACGCTGGTCTACGAAGACGGCAGACCTGTCGCGATCGATGCGGTGGTGCTTTCGACGCAGCACAACCCTGAAGTGAGCAACGCCGACATACGCGAAGGCGTGATGGAATCGATCATCAAACCAATCCTGCCCAAGGAATGGCTGACCAAAGACACGCTGTACCACATTAATCCGACGGGCCGGTTCGAAATCGGCGGGCCCGTGGGCGACTGCGGCCTCACAGGGCGCAAGATCATCGTGGATACCTACGGCGGCATGGCCCGTCATGGCGGCGGCGCGTTCTCGGGTAAAGACCCGTCGAAAGTCGATCGTTCCGCTGCCTATGCAGCGCGTTACGTCGCCAAAAACATCGTGGCGGCTGGCCTGGCCGATCGCTGCGAGATTCAGGTGTCCTACGCCATCGGTGTCGCCGAACCCACATCGATTACGGTTGATGTAGAAACCTTCGGCACCGGCAAGATCTCGGAAGACAAACTGACACGCCTGGTGCGGGAGCATTTTGACCTGACGCCTTACGGCATACGCGAGATGCTCGACCTGCTCAAACCGCAATACCGAGCGACAGCAGCATACGGACACTTCGGCCGTGAAGCCGAAGGTTTCGGCTGGGAAATGACAGACAAGGCTGAGCAACTCAAAGGTGATGCGGCGGCCTGAGGGCAGCATCGCCAAACAAAATGTGCCCGCGGTCATGTTGCCAAGGGCCGAATAACACGGAGCTAGAACAATGACGGAACCCGCCGTTGCAATTAAAGACGACTTTTACGTAGCTGATATTTCACTGGCCGACTGGGGGCGTCGCGAAATCGCGATTGCCGAGACGGAAATGCCAGGATTGGTGCAGATTCGCAAGGAATATGCCGGCAAGAAGCCGCTGCAGGGTGCCCGCATCATGGGTTCACTGCACATGACGATCCAGACCGCGGTGCTGATAGAAACACTCGTAGAGCTGGGCGCAGAAGTCCGCTGGGTATCTTGCAATATATTCTCTACCCAGGATCACGCAGCTGCGGCAATTGCTGCTGCGGGCGTGCCGGTCTTCGCCTATAAGGGTGAGTCACTGGACGAATACTGGGAATTCACGCACCGTGCCATGGAATGGTCCGATGGCGGCGTACCCAACCGAATTCTCGACGATGGCGGCGATGCCACACTGCTGCTGATCCTCGGCGCCAAGGCCGAGAAAGATGCCAGCATCCTCGACAATCCGGGCAGCGAAGAGGAAATATCCCTCTTCAAGTCGATCAAGAAGCGGCTAGACACAGAGCCAGGCTGGTATACCAAACGACGCGATGCCATTGGCGGCGTAACCGAAGAGACCACGACCGGCGTGCAGCGTCTTTATCAGATGCAGCAGTCAGGCGAGCTGCCCTTTCCGGCCATCAACGTAAATGACTCGGTCACCAAGTCGAAGTTCGACAACCTCTATGGCTGTCGCGAATCGCTGGTCGATGGCATTAAACGTGCAACCGACGTCATGATCGCGGGCAAGATTGCCGTCGTCGCCGGTTATGGTGATGTAGGCAAAGGCTGCGCGCAGTCGCTCAAAGGTCTCGGCGCGACCGTATGGGTAACGGAGATCGATCCTATCTGCGCCTTGCAGGCAGCAATGGAAGGTTTCCGAGTTGTCACGATGGATGAAGCCGCACCTATCGGCAATATCTTCGTGACCACGACCGGTAACTTCAACGTGATTACCCACGACCATATGGCCGCAATGAAAGATCAGGCTATCGTCTGCAACATCGGTCACTTCGACAACGAGATCGAAGTTGCCAAGCTGCAGCAGTACGAGTGGGAAAATATCAAGCCGCAGGTCGACCACATCATCTTTCCTGACGGCAAGCGCATCATCCTGCTGGCCGAAGGACGTCTGGTTAACCTCGGTTGCGCCACCGGCCATCCGAGCTTCGTGATGTCCAACTCATTCACCAACCAGGTTATGGCACAAATCGAACTGTGGCAGAAGCCTGACGAGTACCAGAACGAAGTCTATGTGCTGCCGAAGCACCTGGACGAGAAAGTTGCGCGTCTGCATCTAAAGCAGCTGGGCGTCAATCTGACGACGCTGACGCAGGAGCAGGCCGAGTACATCGGCGTGCAAGTGGAGGGCCCTTACAAGCCCGATCACTACCGTTACTAGGCATACTCGCCAGATAACAAAAAAGGCGCTCCCCGGAGCGCCTTTTTTGTTGGTGTCGTTTGTGCCGGCCGCGGCTCGGACCACCAGATTATTCAGGCCTTTCCGACTAACGGTCATGACCCACAAACCTCAGACTGTGACCAAAGCCCTAACACGCCGCACCGCAGGGCTTTTATAGTAGTAAACCCTTTGACCAGCCCCGGTAAGAACCGTGTCAACCGAACCCGTCCGCATCCTGCACATCACAGATACACACCTTCATGCGCACCGCGATGCGACGATGCGCGGGCTCAACACATACGATTCGTTCAAGGCCGTCGTCGACCGTATCGGCAGCGGCAGCCGCAAAGCCGATGCGGTCATCGCAACCGGCGACCTGGTGCAGGACGAAACCCGCGGGGGTTACGAACATTTCGGCGAGCTGATCAGCGGCCTGGGCGTGCCCGTGCACTGCGTGCCCGGGAATCATGACTCACCGCGGCTCATGGCCGAGATTCTGTCCGAACCCCCGTTTCATTTTTGCGGCACCGCCGTCTACGGGAACTGGTGCCTGATCATGCTGAATACCGCGGTGCGCGGCGATGACGGTGGACGGCTCGATCAGGGTCAGCTGGAATTTCTGGATCACACCCTGACTGCCATGCAAGACAGGCACGCACTGGTAGCCTTGCACCATCATCCCGTTGCGATGGGCAACCAGTGGCTCGACGGCGTGGGGCTGCGCAACAGCGCGGAATTTTTCTCAGTCATCGATAATCATAGCAACGTACGCAGCATCGTCTGGGGGCATGTGCACCAGGTGTCGGACCGTGAACGCAATGGCGTCAAAATGCTGAGCACGCCCTCGACCGGGGCACAATTCTTGCCGGGCAGCGATGCGTTTATGCTTGACGACAAACCGCCGGGCTATCGCTGGCTCGAGTTAATGGAGGACGGCAACGTCCGGACAGAAGTCGTATGGCTATAAGCAAAGGGGATCGAAATTTATTGAGCTACATTTCGGTAGCCACGCTTGTCCTGTGCGCCAGGGTGGCCGGCGCGGACCCACTGCCGCTCTGGGAAATCGAAAGCGGCGGCAACCGCTTGCTAATCATGGGTTCGGTGCATTTTCTGCGGTCGGGCGATTATCCGTTGCCTGCCGAAATCGAAGCCGCTTACGAAAATGCGAACCGGCTGGTCATGGAAATCGACATGGATGATCTTGATCCTGCCAAGGCACAAGCCATGATGACGGACATGGGGGTCAGCAAGACTGGGCCTTTGAGCCAGGTCATCGGCGAAGAAAGCTACGCTGAGGCGAAGAAACTAGCAGGCCCTATTGGCATACCGCTGAATCTGTTTGACTCCTTCGAGCCATGGTTCGCCGCCTTGTCGATTTCGCAGCTAAGAATGATACAGCTGGGTTTCGACCCGGCCTGGGGCGTGGAAGCGCAGCTGACCCAGCGGGCACAGCGCGATGGCAAGGGTATTTCCGGCCTCGAAACACTCGAAGAACAGTTGGGTTTCATGGACACACTCGATATCGATACTCAGCGCCTCTTCCTGCTGGAGTCGTTACGCGAGGCAAACGAAGTCGACGAGGAAATCAATACCGTGGTGCGCGCCTGGAAGTCGGGCGATACGGATACACTGGAAACCATGCTGCTGGACGGCCTTGCAAAAGCGCCGAACCTCTACGATGCACTGCTGGTGGAACGCAACAGAAACTGGGTCGCGAAGATCGCGGAGCTGACACAATCACCCGATGACATACTGATAGTCGTCGGTGCCATGCATCTGGTCGGAGACTCGAGCGTACTCTCTATGCTCGAAGAGCGGGGCATCGGGTCACGGCAAATCAGCGGTGATTGAGGCTTAGCGCGGGCTGAAAGGCTGCCGTAATTTAAGCTTCTACCATCTCAAAGTCTTCTTTGCCGGCGCCGCAGTCAGGGCAACGCCACGACAGCGGCACGTCGGCCCAGGCGGTGCCGGGTTCGATGCCGCTATCCGGATCGCCCTTGGCTTCGTCGTAGATATAACCGCAAATCAAACACATCCAGGTTTTCAACAAACGCTCCGTTCTAGTTAGTAGTTTGGTCCTGTCTGACCTGACGCAAAAAAGGCCGCAGGTATTTTAGTCGCTCCAGTGCGTCCTGCATATTGAGGCATGCCTGCTTTTGCCGCAGGTCCAGCGGCAATATTTCCGCGAACCTAAAACCTACCCACGACGCATCGTCGTAATGCTTCTCGACAGATTCGTACAAACGGCCCAGGTCATCTATGACCGCACGCAGCAGTCCGACCATGGGCAGGTATTCGTCCGGAATCTTAGCCTGATCCTCCGGGCCCATTAACTCTATATCGCCGTAATTCAGGCCGTCGTCCTTCTGCTGCACATCGTGCAGCCTGAAACGTTCCCCGCCAATCGCAGTTATACCCAACAACCCGTCAGTGCCCTGATACCAATCACAGATCGTTGCCAGCGTGCCGATGGATTGCGTGGAGACAGGCGTCCGTCCGCCGGCTTCGGGACCATCCGCCAGCAACACGACGCCAAAAGGCGCTTCGTTCTTCATGCACCGGCCGACCAGATCGAGGTAGCGGGGTTCGAACACGCGCAACGGCAAGGGACCTCCCGGAAACAGGACGGTCCGCAATGGGAACAAAGGCACGTTCTGCGTTATCACGAAGCGGGCACCGGCTTGGCGTGCTTAATCAAGCAATAGGATCATCATGCGCGGCAGGTGCAGGCAGGTCAATGCCCGCGCCAGGTATCACCGAAATGCTGCTGCAAACTCCGGCAGATGAGTTGATGTATTCCGCCAAAACCACCATTGCTCATGATCACGACCTCATCGCCAGGCCGGGCCTCCGCGGTGACATCGGCCACTATGCGCTCGATATCAGCGTAAACCGTCGCGCCTTCGAGTCCGGCCAGTTCCTGCTCCAGCGACCACGGCAAATCGGCGGGCTGATAAGCCCACACCCGGTCGGCAGACTCCAGCGATGCCCGCAGGCCGGCGCGATGAGCGCCCAATTTCATGCTGTTCGAGCGCGGCTCGAGTACCGCAAGCACTCTGCCCTGCGCCGTCGAGCGCACAGCTTCTATCGTGCGTGCAATCGCGGTCGGATGATGCGCGAAATCATCGTAAACGTTGACCTCGCCGAAACGACCCAGATGCTCGAGTCTTCGTTTTACGCCGCGAAAATCTGCCAAAGCCTGCAGTGATGTCTCTACCGGCACTCCGACGTGCCGGGCGGCAAGCAAGGCGGCGGTCGCATTTTCCAGGTTGTGCAGGCCCGGTAATGCCAGCGCCCCGGACGTGTAGGTCTCGCCATCAAGCGCTATTGCTATGCCGCCGTCAGTCAGCCCCAACATGCAGTCTGCGGCGGTCGAGGCGTCGCTGCTGTATCGATCTACCGGCGTCCAGCAGCCCATTTGCAGCAAGCTTTCAATTTCGGGTTCATTGGCGTTGACGATCGCGCGGCCGTTGCCCGGCAAGATGCGCATCATCTGGTGGAACTGCCAGAGTATTGCATCCATATCCGCGTAGATATCCGCGTGATCGAACTCCAGGTTGTTAATAATCAGGGTTCGAGGGCCGTAATGCAGAAACTTGGCTCGCTTGTCGAAAAATGCCGTGTCGTATTCATCCGCCTCGATAACAAAGAAGCGACCACCGCCAAGCCGCGCCGTCGAAGAAAAATTTGCGGGTACACCGCCGATCAAAAACCCGGGTTCCAGGCCGGCCGCCTCCAGCAACCACGCTGTCATGCTCGCAGTCGTGGTCTTGCCGTGCGTGCCTGATACGGCGATAACCCATTGGTCAGAAAGAACATTTTCGGCAAGCCACGCGGGCCCCGAGGTATAGGCCATACGACGGTTCAGCATCTCCTCAACGATGGGCATGCCGCGGCTCATGACGTTACCCACGACAACCAGGTCGGGGTTCAGGTCCAGCTGGTCGGGTTCGAAGCCTTCGATCAGGTCGATACCAAGCGCCGCCAACTGGTCGCTCATCGGCGGATAAACCCCCCGATCACTGCCCGTAACGGTATGCCCCGCGGCTCGCGCAATAGCCGCGATGCCACCCATGAAAGTTCCGCAGATTCCGAGGATGTGTATGTGCATTCGGGTTAAACAGTCCAGATAGCAGCAAACTGATAGATAACAATGAAATAGATAACTGCAAACGCAATACCGGCGCCCGGCGACCGCGACAACGCCCGCGAAAGAATATGGCCATAAACCGCAACAGACCAGAGCAGAATCAACAGGGCGACGAGCGCGCGCAGAAAAAGCGGGATTTCGATGGGAATACCCAAAGAGGGCCAGGCTGAGAAGGGAAATGCGAGTATCTGCAGCAGCGCACCCGTGCCAAACAGCGCAGTCAGCGTTTGCGGAATGCGCGCCTGCAGGTCAAACAGCCGCAACAGGCCAACACACCAGATCAACAGAAATCCGACATCGACGAGCAGCAATGGCGGCAATACATGGCTGGGGTATAGCGCAAGAATAACCAGAATATCGACCGCAACGTACGCAACGATGCTGAATGCAAGGAGCGGCCGGGAGTCAGGCAGATATTCCGGCCCTTCCCGAAACAGCACGATCTGCCAGAAGGCTTTGATGATGGCCTGCATGTATTAAATCGGATTATTCATGTGACTGCGCAACATGATCCACTACACTCACGCTTTATGCCAACCCAAAATACAAATCCATCTCTGCCCCTGCTTATAAAAAGCCAGGCTCATCTCGACGAAGTCTGCGCGAATCTGAGCGGTTGCGCCCAAGTCGCCGTCGACACCGAGTTCGTGCGCACCAATACCTATGCGCCTCGTCTTGGGCTGCTGCAGCTTACAACTCCTGGCATGACGGTATGTATAGACCCGCTGGCGGGCATGGAAATGTCACCGTTGTGGGAGCTTCTGTTCGAGCCGCAGCGCACCAGCATCATGCATTCGGCAAAACAGGACCTCGAGGTCATGTGGTTCGAGCGGCATGAAATTATTCACAACCTGGTGGACACGCAGCTCTGCGCCGCACTGCTGGGCTATCCGGCACAAATCGGTTACGCGGGCCTTCTGAACGAACTGCTGGGTATCGAGATAGGCAAAACCCAGACACGAACAGACTGGTCGCGCCGACCACTCTCTGACGCCCAGTTGGAATATGCCGCTGAAGACGTCGTGCATCTGCCGGAGATGCTGGACATTCTTGCCGAACGACTGCATGCCGTCGGACGGTATGACTGGGCTCTCGAGGACAGCCGCGCATTGTGTCAGGTTGAACTGTATAAGCCCGAGCCAGCCGATGCCTGGCAAAGACTGAAAGCCATTCCTTTCATGTCGCCGGAGCAGCAGACCCGCGCGCGCGCGCTCGCCGCATGGCGCGAGGCACGCGCGGTCGCGGCAGACAAGCCGCGCGGCTGGATATTGAGCGACAAGGCGCTGCTGCAGCTGGCTACTGAAAATCCGAATCAGACGAATCAACTGCAGAAGATCGATGACATGCCCGCGGCCATCATCCGTAAGCAGGGCGATAAACTGCTGAACGTACTCGCCGCCGCGAACGACAGCTTCGCCCGGGGGGACAGCGAATTTACCAAGGAGATTGTCGACATAGAACGAGAGAAGTCGCTCAGCAAACGGATGACCACACTCGTTAAAGAGGAAGCAGAGAAACTGGGCATTGCGGCCGAGGTTCTGGCCAGCAAACGGGATATCAATGCCGTCATCCGTGGTTCTGCGGATGCACGCGTATTAAACGGCTGGCGCCGCGCAGTTATCGGTGACAAGCTGCTTGCGGCGACCGGCTAGACTAAGCCGCCACTCCGGTCGATCATGAAAGATCGAGCGTTGCTTTCAGGCGACTGTATATTTCCTCGATATCGCCCTCGCCCTCGACAACCTTGAGCAGCCCTGCATCACGATAAAACTCGACCAGCGGTTCGGTCTGTTCGCGGTAGACCTTGAGACGATTACCGATCGTTTCCTCGTTATCGTCGGCGCGTTGCACGAGTTCGCCACCCGCCGCCGTTACCGCGTCGATTTCTCCCTGTGGCGAAAAATAGATGTTCAGCAGTTTGCCCGTCTTGGAGCAGGTGCGGCGCCCGGTCAGACGCTTCATGAGGATGTCCATATCGACGTCAAGCAATACGGCTGCGTCGAGGCTCTGGCCTATCTGCTGCAGCACGGGCTCCAGGTCTTTGGCCTGTTGCAGGTTGCGCGGGTAGCCGTCGAGGATGAAGCCATTTTTGCAATCATCCTGAGCCAGTCGCTCGGCGATGATCCCGAGCACGATGTCATCGGTGACCAGCTCGCCTGCATCCATCGCTGCCTTGGCTCGCCTGCCCAGCTCGGTGCCTGCCGCCACTGCTCCGCGCAGCAGGTCACCGGTGGAAATCTGCTGGAAGCCATAATCGGCCATAAGCTTCTGTGCCTGCGTGCCTTTGCCGGAACCGGGGGCCCCCAGAAAAACAATTCTCATAAATACTCGTTACTTAATTATGTCCTGTGGATCAGCCCGGGCTGCGGCGGCCGCCGGGCTGGAATGCCGCGTAAGCTAACGCGTCCCCCTGGTCAGGTCAAACCAGGGCGGTCGGCCGAGCGGCTGGCAGTTGCCAGCAGGCGCGCGGTCGGGCAGTATGCTCCGGCAACCAAGTAAAGAAAGTTCTTATATGTCAGTCAAAAAGAACGCTTTTTACGCCCAATCAGGCGGCGTCACAGCGGTTATCAATGCCAGCGCATGCGGGGTCATCGAAACAGCCCGCAACCACAAAGACAAAATCGGTAAGCTCTATGCCGGCCGTAACGGCATTATTGGCGCGCTAACCGAAGACATGATCGACACCAGCAAGGAGAGCGCGAAATCCATCGCAGCTCTTCGCCATACGCCGGGCGGCGCCTTTGGGTCGGCGCGCTACAAACTGAAAGGCCTGGAAGAAAACCGCGCCGAATACGAGCGTCTGATCGAAGTATTCAAGGCGCACAACATCGGTTATTTCTTCTACAACGGTGGCGGCGACTCCGCCGACACCTGCTACAAGGTCTCGCAGCTATCTAAGAAACTCAAGTTCCCGGTGCAGGCTATCCATGTGCCCAAGACCGTGGACAACGATTTACCAATCACCGACACCTGCCCGGGCTTCGGCTCGGTCGCGAAATACATCGCGGTGTCCACTAGAGAGGCCGCGCTCGACGTGGCATCGATGGCCCGGACGTCCACCAAGGTGTTCGTCCTCGAAGTCATGGGTCGTCACGCAGGCTGGATTGCAGCTGCCGGAGGACTGGCGGGCAAAGGGCCGGACGAAGCGCCGCATATCATTTTGTTCCCGGAAGTGCCTTTCAACAAAAAGGCATTCCTGAAACGAGTCAAGGACTGCGTGGCGAAAAACGAATATTGTGTCGTCGTCGTGAGCGAAGGCGCAGCCTACAAAGACGGCACCTTCCTGGCAGATGCAGGCACCGTTGATGCCTTCGGCCACAAGCAACTGGGCGGCGTCGCCCAGGTGGTCGCTCAGATGGTGCGCGACGAACTGGGCTTGAAATTCCACTATGCGATTGCAGATTACCTGCAACGTTCAGCTCGCCATATCGCTTCCAAAACAGACGTCGAACAGGCGTACGCAGTCGGTAAAGCGGCTGTCGAAATGGCAATCGCCGGAGAAAACTCCGTCATGCCGGCCATCGTTCGCAAGTCTGACAAACCCTACAAGTGGACCATCGGCAAAGCACCCCTGAGCCGCGTGGCCAATAAAGAAAAGATGATGCCCAAGCACTTCATCAGCAAAGACGGGTTCGGTATTACAGCCGCATGCCGGCGTTACCTTGAACCGCTGATCAAGGGTGAGGACTATCCGCCTTACAAGGATGGCTTACCGACCTACGTTGAACTTAAGAACGTTGCGGTGAAACGTAAGCTGAACAAGGATTTTCAGCTGAGGTAACTCGGTCAGAACAGGGCTTTACCACCCGGAACGACGGCTCGCCGTCGTGCGCTGACCAGTTTGCCGATGGAAAAAAATGCCGTTGCGCAAATTGCAGCGGATGGACTTGTAGTGACTCCTTTGGGGGAGATATATCGATGTTAATGGAACAGGCATTGCCACTTAGCGTAGGCGCCGCTCTTATAGCGCTTATATATGGGGCCCTTTCGGTCAAATGGATTCTGGGCAAATCGGATGGCAACGAACGCATGCAGAAAATTGCGGGCGCCATTCAGGAAGGCGCCAGCGCATACCTCAATAAGCAGTACACAGCCATCGGCATTGTTGGCGTGGTTCTCACGATTGCCCTGGCAATCTTTTTAAAGCTGCCGACGGCAATAGGTTTCGTTATCGGTGCCGTATTCTCGGGTGCAACCGGCTTTATCGGCATGAATATCTCCGTGCGCGCCAACGTGCGCACTGCCCAGGCTGCACATGAAGGCATGGGTGCGGCCATGGATGTAGCCTTTCGCGGCGGCGCCATCACCGGCATGCTCGTGGTCGGCCTTGGGCTGCTGGGTGTCGCCGGTTACTTCTGGATACTGCTCGCTACCGGCACGCCGCTCGAAGATGCACTGCATGCTTTGGTTGGCGTAGCGTTCGGTGGCTCGCTGATTTCGATCTTCGCCCGACTCGGCGGCGGCATCTTCACCAAGGGTGCGGACGTCGGCGCCGACCTCGTGGGTAAGGTGGAAGCCGGTATTCCCGAGGATGATCCGCGTAACCCGGCCGTGATCGCTGACAACGTAGGCGACAACGTGGGTGACTGCGCCGGCATGGCTGCCGACCTGTTCGAAACCTATGCCGTGACGCTCATCGCGACCATGCTGCTCGGTAGCTTGCTGCTGGGTAGCAGTGCCGAAGCAGGAGCGCTGTATCCGCTGGTGCTGGGCGGCGTGTCGATCGTGGCATCCATCATCGGCACGTTTTTCGTCAAGGTTAAGGACGGCGGCAGTGTCATGGGGGCGTTGTACAAGGGCGTCATCATCTCGGGCGTGCTCGCGGCGATTGCGTTCTACTTTGTCACGACGGCCATGATGACGGACGTCAGCGATCAGTTCAGCAGCACGAACCTCTACCTCGCCTCGCTGATCGGACTCGCGCTGACGGGTGTACTGATGTGGCTCACCGAGTACTACACCGGCACCGAATACCAGCCGGTAAAGGACATCGCGAATGCGTCCATCACGGGCGATGCCACCAACATCATTGCCGGCCTCGGCGTGTCAATGAAATCAACTGCGGCTCCGGTCATTGCGGTTTGCTTCAGCATCTGGGGTGCATATGAACTGGCCGGCCTGTATGGCATCGCGATTGCAGCGACCGCCATGTTGTCGATGACCGGCATGATCGTCGCCCTCGACGCCTTCGGCCCGATTACCGACAACGCGGGTGGTATCGCGGAGATGGCTGAACTCGACGAGAAGATCCGCAATATCACCGATCCGCTCGATGCGGTAGGCAACACGACCAAGGCCGTGACCAAGGGTTACGCCATCGGTTCCGCAGGCCTCGCGGCACTGGTGCTGTTCGCGGATTACACCAACAACCTGGAACAGAGCATGCTGGAGCAGGGCCGTGAGGCCATCAGCTTCAACCTCAGCAATCCTGCGGTGATCATCGGTCTTTTCATCGGCGGCATGGTGCCTTATCTGTTCGGTGCGATGGCCATGGAAGCGGTCGGCCGCGCGGGCGGTAAGGTCGTTGAAGAAGTGCGCCGCCAGTTTCGCGAGATCGAAGGCATCATGGAAGGTACCGGCAAGCCCGATTACTCGCGATGCGTCGGCCTGCTGACCACGGCAGCCATCAAGGAAATGATCCTGCCCTCGTTGCTGCCTGTGCTGGTTCCGGTCGTGCTGGTGATCGCGGCCAATATTGCGTTCGGTGAAAACGGTGGCGCGCTTGCGCTCGGCGGCATGCTGATCGGCACCATCGTGACCGGCATCTTCGTCGCTATCTCGATGACCGTCGGCGGCGGCGCATGGGACAACGCCAAGAAATACATCGAAGACGGCAACTGCGGCGGCAAGGGCACCGACGCCCATAAGGCGTCGGTTACCGGCGATACGGTCGGCGACCCCTACAAGGACACCGCGGGTCCTGCCATCAACCCGTTGATCAAGATCATCAACATCGTGGCGCTGCTGATGGTGCCGTTGCTGTAATTTGCCGGCAACATCGCCAAACTGAAAAGGCCCCGCTTTGCGGGGCCTTTGCTTTTTTTGCACGGGTTTTAAGCCGGATAATCATCCGCTAAATATTCTGGAACTCTGATCGATTTACTTATCGCCAACGAGCGTATACAACAGGTTAGGTGCGCGCAGGGCTTCGGCACCAGCGCAGCAAGCCGCGCGACTATCTGCAGGTGTAATAGTCGTGTTATACCGTGCGTGCTCAATGCAGAATGTCCGTTGACCGTGTCATATTCGCCACAGCATCCCTGGTAAGAAGTTCCGCGTCCGACAACTGTGATTCCAGATTGAGTGGATCCTGCCAGTCGTTCTCCATTTCCCAGCGACTCCGGAACTATCGCGCGGCTGCGGCCAAAAAACCTGCGGAAAAGCTCTGTAAATCCTTATTTCGGGCTTGTGTCGCGCCGCGACATGATATTCAGCGATTCGATTTCAGTATACGCGCCTGCTGGCGTTTCCAGTCGCGGTCCTTGGCATCGGCTCGCTTGTCATGCTGTTTCTTGCCCTTGCCCAGACCCAGTTTCAATTTTGCCCGGCCCTTGTTCCAGTAGAGCTGCAATGGCACAAGGGTATAGCCCTTCCGTTCGACAGCACCGGTCAGACGGTCAATTTCATGGCGGTTGAGCAGCAATTTCCGGGCCCGCCTGGGCTCCGGGTTCACGTGGCTGGAGGCCGACAGCAGCGGGGTGATATGACAGCCGGTCAGCCAGGCCTCGCCATCCTTAATGAGCGCATAGCTTTCGGCCAGGTTGGCATTGCCGGCACGCAGGCTTTTGACCTCCCAGCCTTCCAGGCACAGGCCGGCCCCGAACGTGTCCTCGATATGGAATTCATGGCGCGCCTTACGGTTGTCCGCAATTGTGGCGGCGGCGCGCCCGGCGCTATTCTTTTGGGTTAGGCATGATTGGACAGACGGCTCGAAGAATGTCGTTGCTTGGCCGCCTGTCTAGCGGTTTTGCGGTCAGGCTGCTGATTACCCGGAAGTGTCTGCAAGCGAGGAGCAGGCGCGGACAAAAGTCCCCGGGTAACGCAAAATCGTCGCGGGCCGGGGAGGGAGTGATGCATTTGCTCGGAAAAGGTTACCGTGCCGCGCGGGTGGCGGCTGTTTCGTTGTCGCTGTTGAGTGCGGTGCCCGCCCCCGTTGTGCAGGCGCAGACCATCGAGGAAATCGTTGTTACTGCCAGGCGGGTAGAAGAAACACTGCAGGAAGTGCCGCTCGCGGTTACTGCTATCCCCGCCGAAGAAATCCGGGTGAGGGGCATCAAGACTATCGTTGGGATTTCCCAGCTCGATCCCTCTGTGATCGTCGATCAGGGATTCAATGCCGAGGATACGCGTATTGCGGTTCGCGGCCTAACGAATACCCGGGGGCGCACTAACGTCGCCTTTCTCGTTGACGGCGTCGACGTAACCAGCGAAGCGGTGGCAGCAGGTGGCTCCTCGCTGCTCGCCAGCCAGCGCCTGTTGACCGACGTCGAGCGAATCGAGGTCGTTAAGGGGCCGCAAAGTGCACTCTACGGGCGGGCCGCATTCGCCGGTGCGATTTCCTACGTAACCAAGGACGCCAACCTGGAGAGCGTGGATTCGACCGTCGCTCTCGAGCTGGCAGACAATGATCACTACCAGCTGAATGCAGGTATCAGCGGACCGGTCATTCAGGACGTGCTTGCGCTCGGCGTGCAGGTCGTCTCGTGGGATAGCGGCGGCTTCTACGAAAACCCGGTGAGCGGCGCAGATTTTGGCGCTACAGAAGGCTGGGGTGCGGCATTCACGACCAACTATGAGCCGCGCGATACTTTCATGCTCAAGTGGCGGGTCAGCTACAGCGACAACGAGGTCGGGCCTCAGCCGCAGTACGTTTACACGGGCGACGATCTGGTTGAGGTGCCGATTCCTCCCCAGGCTTTTGAGACGAACGGTGGGCCGCTGCCCGGACCGGTGCCCGACGGCGCGGTGGTGCTCGCTCCGCCGACGCTGGGAAGCGCGGGGGATCGCCGCGCCTACGCCAGCGAAAACCCGGTTACGGGCGATGAATACCTGGGTTCGAGTCTTGAGGTGCTGCGCACTTCTCTGCGGTTCGATTGGGACGTCGGTCCGGGCACCTTCACTTCCATCACCGGCGCGACCCGGGCGGACATACTGCTGGCCCAGGACGTGGACTACCAGGCGATCAACCGGCCGGACGAGATTCCCAGTAATTTTGAAACGAACAGCAAAAACGAAACGAAGCAGCTCAGCCAAGAGTTTCGTTACGCGACGAACTTCGATACATCGATCAACTTTACGTTGGGTGCGCTCGGTTGGCGCGAGCGGCGCGATTACCTCGATCGTGGTCATGCCGTAAATTGCAGGGTAACGCTATTCGATCCACTGTGTGCGACAGATGGCTGGCAGGCCGTCATCAGAGCGGCGAATCTGGAGTACGGCGATACGGGTTACGTAGATGCTACGACGAAGCACTGGTCGCTGTATGGCCTGATCCAATGGGACATCACTGAACTGCTCACCATGTCGTTCGAGGCGCGCTACGTCGACGAAGACTTCGAGGTGGCGCGATCGGTTGGCGGTTGCATCATTGTTGACTCTCAGGATCCTTGCGGTCCCTTCTACCCTGCAGGGATCGGAGGGACGGAAGGGGTCGAGGGCGATGTCAATTCAACCTTCGTGACGCCCAAGTTCCTGCTCGAGTACCAGGCGGCGGATAACGCGATGTTGTATATGTCGGCCGGCAAAGGCCAGAAGCCCGCCGGGATCAGTACTTTTGGAGTGGGTGGTCCGCAGACTATCGAAGAGCTCAGTTTCGACTCGGAAATCATGTGGGCCTACGAGGCCGGGTGGAAAACCTCGTTCGATGGCGACCTGGGTAACCTGGTATTCAACGGCGCGCTGTTCTTCCAGGACTACACGGACAAACAGGTCGCCACGCAAATCTATGATCCGATCTTCGGTGTGTCGTCCAAAATCGAAAACGCGAGTTCGGCTGAAGTCCTCGGTCAGGAAGTGGAGTTCATCTACATGCCGCCGGTGGAAGGCCTGAGTTTCACGCTAGCCTACACGCACCTGGATACGGAATACAACGACTACGTATCGACCAACAGGACCCCGGCCGCGATTGCGAAAGTCGGCAACTGCGTAGTGGTCCGGACCCCGGTTCCCACGAATCTTGATCAGACCAGCTGTGTCATCGATCGGACCGGCAACAAGCTGGAGAGGGCGCCGGAGCATGCGCTGTTTGCTACTTTCAATATCGATCGGCCGTTTTTCGATACGGGTTGGAACTACCTCATCCAGATGGATGCCAACTATCAAAGCGAGCGGTACATTACTCCCGAAAATTTTACGCAGCTGGAGGATGTCTGGCTGGCGAACCTGCGCCTCGGCGTGCAGGCGGATAACTGGTCGGTCATAGCCTTCGTAAATAATGTCTTCGACGACGATACGATGGTGTCCGGCGGCACGACCTCGCCCGATTTCGGCGCGGGGTTTCGTATTCCACCTTTCATACAGACGGCTACCCAGTTGCCTATCCCGCGTCAGGTGGGGGTGCGCGTCAACTGGGCCTACGGTGACTGACGGGGCCTTGTGGCCAGCGTCTTCGAACCGCCCGCTATCAGTATGTTGCTGCGCCGGGTCTGAATGCATCCTGCCGCGTTTAGTCAAACACTATGTCAAATTCTCGACTTGATAGAATTTGATAGCACGACTGCCGCCGCAGTCGAGACTCACGCTATAGATCGGTAAGCAACAGGCTATGCAGCGGCTCCGAAGGCTGGCTGACGTCCCGGCGCAAAGCGCAGCGAGGAAAAAATCAGCGATGCTGTAATCAAGATTTCCCCAAAATTGGCAATCGGCAGTCCGTAATACGACTGGCCGAAACCACCCGCGGCAATAAACATGGCGCCCGAACCGAGCGCGAGCCATGGCCAGCCGCGCTGAATCCAGAGCGCGATGCCGACGGCGAGCACGATCACGTTCGTCAGTATGGCGACGAGTGCGGCACCGGGTCCGCCGGTGATGACCGCGTCGTCAGGCGAACACAGGAATTCGGGGCCCACGTTGACTGAATAGCGAAACGTGTCGGCGACGCAGGCCGGGTAGAGATCGAAGTCGAATATTTTCGGTATGTCGAGTGCAATCAGCGCCGTCGCGACGACGCAGAACGCGCCCATCGCAAATCGGCTCTGCGCCCAGCCAAGACCCGCCCGGCGCGCGATGATACCGGCGGCGATCACCAGCAGCGGCAGCATCGTCCAGTGCCAGACGAAAGCCGGCACGGTCATCGATTGCAGTAGTTCACCCGGCCCGATGAAGCGCCCGAGCCCGATCCGCAGGTTGTCATAGAACAGCAGCGTGCCGCCGAACAGCACCAGGAACAGCGCCCGTGGACGCCCGTTGCGGGACCATGCACGCCAGCCCCAGACCCATAACGTCAGATGAATGGCCGAAAACACGAGAAAAGTAGCTGACAGCATTGCGCGCTCCCATCAAACACAAGCGCAAACTTTAGCGGGGTGATGCATCGACGCACACCATCATTGGAGCTCTGCACCGCTGGGGGGATAAAGAGTAGACCTGGCTATGTCAGCCTAATTGCCGGGGCGCCTCGACGTAATTCCCCTGAATGAAATTCACACCGAGGTCGCGCAGGCTATCGAAACTGCTCTGGTCTTCCACCTGCTCGGCGATGACCTTGAAGCCGACCGCACGCGACAGGCGGGTAACCGAACTCACCACTTCCTGGCTCACGCCATTGATCTCGAGGTCGCGGGTGTAAACCCCGTCGAGCTTCAGGAAGTCGAGGTCGAGCCCCTTCAGGCTCGCGATGGAACCCACATGACTGCCGAAATCATCGAGCGCAAACGAGCAGCCCATGCCATGCAAGACGCCGATGAAGCGCCGCGCATGACGAGCATCCTGCAAGACCGCCGGCTCCGACACCTCGAAACATATCTGGGCCGGGTTGACCTCGCTGTGATCGAGCGCGGTGACGACAAAATCCAGAAAGGCGTCGTCGGCCATCGTCTGACCGGAAAGATTGATCGACACGCTGCGTTCGTCGGGCAGACGAATCGCACCGCTCGCAACAGCCGACAGGGTCGCCTGCACAACCCAGCGATCGAGTTCACCCATCAGGTGATAGCGCTCCGCCGTCCTGACAAACTCGCGCGGCGAATGCAGTTGCCCGTCTTCATCGCGCAACCGCAGGTAGACTTCGACGGCGGGACCTCGCGGTATCCTGCCGGTTACGGAAATAATCGGTTGCACCAGCAATTCGAACGCGTTGTCACGAATGGCAACCTGCAGTTTCCTGAGCCAGTGTATATCGCCTCGTTGCCGCGCATTTTCGGCGTCACGCGCGGAATAGACATGCACTCGGCCGCGGCCCTCCTGTTTCGCGATATAGCACGCTGAGTCTGCCGCGCTTATCACGTCTTCCAGCGCATTGCTCTGCTGGTCTATTTCGACCAGCCCGATACTGATGCCGATATCGAAAATCCGGTCTCGCCAGGAGAACCGGTACTTCTCCACGGCATTGCAGATGTCCTGCGCAATCTGGCGGGCTTTGTCGAGGGGACAGCCGGCAAGCAGCAACGCAAATTCGTCTCCGCCCAGCCGGCCGAGCACGTCCGAATCACGGACCTGTTCGCGCAACAGGTTCGCCACCTCGCGGAGCATGTTGTCGCCGGCCAGGTGACCGCAGGTGTCATTGACGGCCTTGAAGCGGTCGAGATCCATGTAACAAAGCACGTGGCTGCTATTGTCCTGCCTGGCCACATCCAGCGCGCTGTTCACCTGCCGTTCGAACTCCCGACGATTGACCAGGCCGGTCAGGGCATCGTGCGAGGCGTGGTAGCTCATTTCGCGTGTGAAGCCGCGCAGCTCCCCCACATCGCGCATAATCATCGCAACACCAATCACCTCGCCGTCCGGTTTGGTGATGGGCGATGCAGTCGCATCGATCGACACTTCGCCGTCGCCGTTGGCGGGCATCAGCAACGCCCGGCGACCCAGGCTGACCCGCTTGCGGGTTGCCAGCGAATGCGAAACCGGGTCGACCAGATCACTTTTATCGCCTTCATCGACGAGCTTGATCACATCGGCGAAGGGATGCCCTATCGCCTGCTCGACACGGATACCGGTCAGTTTCTCGGCAGCGCCGTTCATGTAGTCGATGCGACCCTCTATGTCGCACGTGATGATGCCCTCGGCCAGCGATTCGAGGGTCGTCTGCGCCTGCGCACGGCTGCGCCCGAGGGTAGCCTCCACGCTCTTGCGGTGGGTGATATCCCGCGCGACGGTTAAAACAACGGGCTTGCCCTTGTAGCGCATGCGCACACCAGTCACCTCGGCCCAGCGTGCCCTGCCTTCCGCGTCGGTCAACTGGAGTTCATAGCGGGCGCCCGACTTTTCGCCGGCCAGCTGCTGTCGAATAATCTCGCCGGCCCGGCTCCGGTAGGCAGGACGCACGAGGTCGGTCACGTCACGACCAATCAGATGGCGAGGGTCCTCGCCAAAAACAACACCGGCCTCTCGGTTGGCAAACAGAATTTTGTTGTGATGAATAAGCACCACTTCCGGCAAGGTATTGGCCAGGTCGTGAAACAAATCCACCCGCTTGCGGGCCTGGCTCTCCTTGGATTCCAGCGCCTCAAACAGTTGATTGACGCACTGACCGAGATCATCGATTTCAGCAAAGCGGCTGCCGACCGGAATGCGCCGGGCACCGTGAGATGACGCAGCAACCTCCAACACGTCCTTACGCAAGTCACTGACGCGCCGCCGATAACGCCTGAACCTCGCCCACAGGAAAAGGCTCGTCGCAGCCAACACGGCCGCGGCAAGCAGAAAAACTGCGCCTATTTCCGGTGTCAGCTCGAGCACGGCCCTGCCCAGCGGCGTACAAACTTCGTACCGACGTCGCCGACCTCAGGATGGCAATTCAGTCTGCTGTTGATGTTCACTTCCCCGTTTATAATTATTATTTTCTCAAGCACGCGCCTGCACCCCGTGCCGAGGGCCTGAAGCAGGCGCAGCTACGCGCTTTGCCAGAATAACCCAAGGGTCCCGAGGCTAACGCCATCATTCACCATAATCAGCCCATGATCGCCGTATTTACGGGGGTACGCAGTACTGCAGCACAGCAGGATCAGCAACACTGTGGCGCCGGACCGAAATGCTGCAACGAGACCGGATCCGTGATGTCCGATGGTTGATTGCTGGCCGGAATTTAGTAACCTTGCGGCCGGTCAGAATGTCCGCGGCGTTGTGCGACGCCATCCAGCAACCGAAGCGAGTAATACGTGCGATGCAGATTGAAACGGCCCGCCAGCAAATGATCTACCACCAGGTCCGTCCGTGGGACGTCTCCGACTCTCGCGTACTGGATACATTGGCGAGAGTCCGCCGCGAAAATTTCGTTCCGGATGACTTCCGGGCACTCGCATTTGCCGACGCAGAAATACCTCTGCCATGCGGTCAGTCGATGCTGAAGCCCGTCATCGAAGGCCGCCTGCTGCAAGGACTCGATGCCTGCGAAGACCATCGCGCACTGGTCGTTGGAACGGGCAGCGGCTTTACGTCGGCGTGCGTGGCACAACTTGCCGAGCAAGTCGTCAGTATCGATATACACCGCGAGCTCATCGCCCATGCCGCCCAACGACTGGCAGACGAACACATCCACAATGTCGAGTTGCAGGAAGCTGACTTCGTTAGTTTTCAACCGACCGGCCTTTTTGACCGAATTCTCATTACCGGTTCGATGCCCTTTTTTGACGAGCGCCTGCCGGAATGGCTGAAGCCCGGCGGGAAACTGGTCATGATTGCTGGCGAGGCACCGGCGATGGACGCCCTGCTGGTTACTCGAACCGAAGACACCTACACGCGAACGAAACTCTTCGAGACGGTCGTGCAGCGGCTCGAGCACGTGCCGGGTCCGGCTGGGTTTACTTTCTGATGGCCGCGCCCGAAGAAATATCGCCCGTCGAGGCCCACCGACTGCTGTCAGACCAGCCGCAGCAAACCTTGCTGCTGGACGTGCGCGAGCCGATGGAGCTTGAATTGGCGCGAGTGGACGGTGCGCTGCACATACCGATGGGCGCTATCCCCGCCCGGCTCAATGAAATAGACCGGGCTAAAATAATCATCTGCCTGTGCCGCAGCGGCGGACGCAGCGCCCAGGTGGCGGCTTTCCTGCGGCAGCAGGGTTTCAGCGATGCCAGAAACCTGATCGGCGGTATCAATGCCTGGTCGACGGACGTCGACAACAGTATTCAGCCGTACTGAGAGTTGCTACCAGTCAGAAATTAGCGGGACAGCCGAAGCGGGGTAACAACCGGTACTATCGGCCCGGCATACAAGCGAATGCTGCAATTACACGCAAGTCTAGTATCATCAAGCGCCGTCATATAAAACTCTGCGGTTGGGCGGACACATAACAAATACAGTGGGTGCATGGATGTTTAGAAAAACCGGACTAATTCTGTTGGCGCTTGGGCTTTGCACATCGCTGAATGCACAGGCGGAAACACTGTGGGAAGTCTACGAGCAGGCAACGCGCAATGACCCGGCGCTGCGGGAGGCCGAGGCAAACATGCGGGCGCAGATGGAAACCAAACCTCAGTCTCTGGCCCCGCTGCTGCCGCAGCTGAGCGCCAATGGCGGATTGTCGCGGGCACTCAACTCGGGCACATCACCATTCGGTGCCGGCGGCCTTACCGCAGAGACGGACACGGACCAAACTACAACGCAGTGGGGAGTGTCACTGTCGCAATCACTATTAAATACAACTCAGTGGCGCACACTAAAAAGATCGGACAAGGAAATCGCCCGAGCCGCAGTCGATTACCAGGTCGCGGAACAGGATCTGATGCTGCGCGTATCCGAGGCGTATTTCAATGTACTGGCGGCGCAGGATCAGCTCGCGTCTGAACGTGCGGCGAAGGACGCCATTGCACGGCAGCTGGAGCAGGCGAATCGCCGCTTCGAGGTCGGTTTGATCGCCATTACCGACGTCAAGGAAGCGCAGGCCGCTTATGACGATGCTGTTGCGCTCGAAATTGCGGCTCGCCGCGCCTTGGCAACGGCCAAGGAAGCGCTGCGCGAGATTACCGGGCAGTATCCGGAAACCTTGGCAGCACCCGGCAGGGAGTTTCCGTTGATACCGCCCGAGCCGCAGGTGGAACAGGACTGGGTCGATGTCTCGTTGCAACAAAACCTGCCGCTGGAATCGTCAAAAATCGGCGCAGAAATCACCCGCGACAATATCGCTGTAGCGCGCGGCGATCACTGGCCCACGCTGGATTTCAACGCTTCGTACGGCTCAAACAGATTTGATTTGTTAAACAATCAGCTACCGGAAAATAACGTACCACCCGTATTGCCAACCGACCCCCGCTTGAACCCTATCGACGGCCGCGGCGGCCGCACGCAGGTTGGCCTGCAATTGAATTTTCCCATCTACTCCGGCGGCGGCGTCTCATCGCGCGTGCAGGAACAAGTTTATTTGCATCGCGCGGCACGCGAGAACTTCGAAAGAGTGGCACGTCAGACGGAGCGTCAGACCCGTGATGCTTACCTCGGCGTGATAGCAGAAATCGCGCGGGTGCAGGCGCTGGCAAGATCCGAAGAGTCGAACCAGACCGCGCTTGAAGCAACCGAAGCCGGCTATGAAGTCGGCACAAGAACAAGCGTCGACGTGCTGAATGCGCGCCGGTCGTTGTTCCTCGCCCAGACACAGTATGCGCGCTCCAAGTATGATTACCTGATCAACGTAATCAGGCTGAAACAGGCGGCCGGCACACTGCAGCCGACGGACATCAAAGACCTTGACGCCTGGCTCATCAAGCAAGAGAAACTGGAAGCCATCCCGGGCCGCGGAGCCACACCTGACCTGCAGCTGACCCCCGGCACACCGAGTTCAGGGGGCGTACTGGATTTGCCCGGGGCGCAACGACCAGGGTCGGAATCAGGCGAGTAACGGCGCCAGCA
>JARRLL010000004.1:0-51843 GCA_037387125.1 Gammaproteobacteria bacterium
CAAATACGCTCGATCTCTGGAAAGCTGATGGATCAGCGCTCCGCTCCGTTAAGTGCGGCGCAACGGCAGCAGATCATTCGCTGCATCGAAGACGACGTCATGGGGCTTGGCCCGCTTGAGCCCTTACTGGCCGACAAGAGCATTTCCGATATCCTGGTTAACGGCCCGCACGATGTGTACGTCGAGCGCCGCGGCAAGCTGGAACGCACCGAGGTGCGATTCAGCGACAACCGTCACCTGATGGGCGTCATCGACCGAATCGTCTCGGCTGTAGGACGTCGTGTGGACGAATCCTCGCCGATGGTAGACGCGCGTCTCGCAGACGGCTCGCGCGTCAACGCAATTATCCCTCCGCTCGCGCTCGACGGCCCGATGCTGTCGATACGACGGTTCGCGGTGGAATTGCTGACGGTCGAAGACCTCATAAACCTGGGCAGCATGACGGAAGCAGCGTCCAAGGTACTGCGTGCAGTAGTCAAGAACCGCATGAATGTGCTGGTTTCCGGCAGCACGGGCGCTGGTAAAACAACCCTGCTTAACCTGCTGTCCAGCTATATCCCGCACGATGAACGCATCGTGACCATCGAGGATTCGGCCGAGCTGCAACTGCAGCAGCCGCACGTGGTCCGCCTGGAAACCCGCCCGCCGAATATCGAGGGCAAGGGTGCAGTCGCGGCACGCGAACTGGTGCGCAACAGCCTGCGTATGCGTCCTGAACGCATCATCGTCGGCGAGGTGCGCGGCGGTGAAGCGCTCGACATGCTGCAGGCCATGAACACGGGTCATGACGGCTCGCTGACAACCATCCACGCCAACACGCCGCGCGATGCGCTTTCGCGTATCGAGAACATGGTTGCGATGACCGGCATCCAGTTTGGCATGAAGGGCCTGCGCTCGCAGATCGCCTCGGCGATAGACGTCGTCGTACAGATCGAGCGGATGGAAGACGGCCGCCGCCGCCTGGTCAGCATTCAGGAGATCAACGGCATGGAGGGCGACATTATTACGATGTCAGAGCTGTTTGCCTTCAACCGTCGCGGTGTCGACGAGAAGAACAACGTGATTGGCGAACTGGAACCCACCGGCATTATCCCGGCGTTCCACAAGAGTCTGGCGCGCAAAGGCATCGACCTGCCGGTCAGCGTGTTCGGCCTTGATATTGGCGAAAACCGTTAAGGAGCTTAGCGATGCCAGAAGGAACATGGATTTTTCTCGGGCTGGTCTTCCTGACCATCTTCCTGCTGTCGCAGGGGCTGGTGGTCCCGGTATTCGGCGAAGGCGGCAAGATGCGCAAGCGCCTCAAGCAGCGCCTTGCGACGCTGGATGCAGAGTCGGCAGACGATCCTATAGCTTCATTGTTGCGCGAGAAATACCTGCGCGATCTGGCGCCGTGGGAGCGGTCGCTGGAATCGCTGCCCTTCATGCACCCGTTGCGGCAGATGATCGAACAGGCCGGCTACAAGATACTGGCCTATCGCGTAGTCGCGATTTCCACAGTTCTCGCCATCGCGGTGGGCATAGCCGCCTGGTATTTCACCCGCATGCCGCTGGCCGGACTGGCCGCTTTCTTCGCAGGCTTCGCGGCGCCGCTGCTGAAAATCTGGAAAGCGCGTAACGACCGAATGGCGCAGTTCGAAGAACAACTGCCGGATGCCATCGACGCCATGCGCCGGGCGCTCAAAGCGGGGCACCCGTTCAGCGCCACCCTGAAACTGGTCGCGGAGGATATGGAAGATCCCATTGCCTACGAATTCGAGCAGACCTTTGCCGACATAAACTACGGTAACGATGCGCGTCGAGCCATGCTTGGCCTTCTCGCGCGCGTCCCGAGCGTGACGGTCATGGCGCTGGTTACCTCGATACTGGTGCAGAAAGAAACGGGCGGCAACCTGGCCGAGATCCTGGGCGAGATTTCCAAGGTGATCCGCAGTCGCTTCCGCTTTTACCGCCGCGTCAGAACACTGTCAGCAGAAGGCCGCTTATCAGGCTGGATCCTCGCGATGATCCCCTTCGTTCTGTTCCTGATGCTGACGATTACCAACCCCGACTACCTGCCGATGCTCACCGAAAGTGAGACCGGCCGGCAAGCCATTGTCGCCGGCGTTATCTCGGGCTTTATCGGAATTCTGTGGATACGAAGAATTATCCGCATTGACGTATAGGTGTAGGCATGGAAGCTGTTCTGAATACCGTCGCTAACTGGGTTTTAAGCCCGGACAACCAGCAACTGCTGTTTCTGCTGATGGTCGGCGGCACGATTGCATTGCTGGCCATGGGCCTGTCCTCGATCTTCATGGGCGCGACCAACCCGATCAAGAAACGCATGGGTGTCGCCACCGGGGTGCGCGCCGAGGAAGACTCAACGGAAGTTGGCAGACGCCTCGTCGATATCCCCACGATCATGGGGCCGATTTCCGAGTGGCTGATTCCCAGCTCTGAAGTAGAGTTGAACGACACCACCAGGAAACTGACCTACGCCGGGTTCCGCGCACCGAATGCGTTGGAAACTTTCTACGGCATTAAGGCTATCGCCACGATCGCATTTGCCGCGCTCGCACTCTTCGGCACCCGCTTTATGCCCGACCTGAGCACCACCAAGGTGCTGTGGATCGTGCTGGGCGCCGCCGCTGCGGGCATCTTCGGCCCCGGCATGATATTGGACAAGCTATCCGCCATGCGCATCAAGAAACTGCGCGACGGCTTCCCCGATGCGCTCGACCTGCTCGTGGTCTGCGTCGAATCGGGCCTGGGTCTGGCGGCCGCCATCCAGCGCGTCTCCGTGGAAATCGGCGTGAGCCATTCGGAACTGGCCACCGAACTGGCCCTGGTCAACGCTGAAATGCGTGCCGGCGTCGACCGGGCCAAGGCATTGCGCAATTTCGCCGACCGCAGCGGTCTCGATGACATTCGCGGCCTCGTCAGCATGCTGATCCAGGCCATGCGCTTCGGTACCAGCATCGCGGAAACCCTGCGGGTCTATTCCGAGGAGTTCCGTGATCGCCGCATGCAGAAGGCCGAGGAAGAGGCTGCGAAAATCGGCACCAAGCTGGTGTTTCCGCTGATTTTCTGCCTGTTCCCCTCGTTTTTCACCGTGGCGATTGGTCCTGCAGTTATCGGCTTTATCGAGGTATTCCGCCAACTGTGATGGATTCGGCGGTGCGTGGTGCGCCATCACACTACGATGCTGACATTAGGATTCTGTTAATTCACCTCTGAAGAGGATCGAACAGGTGTCATCGATGTCGGATTTTAGCCGCAGCGCCGCTATTCTGCTTGTCTCGCTTAGCATGACGCTCTTTGCGAGCGGCTGTGCCACGAGCCAGGCCAGCAAGCCGGCAGAAGACCCCTTCGCGGCCTACTCGATCGACGAAATTATGGCAGCGGGCGACAAGGCGCTGGCGGCCAATGAGCCCGAACGCGCCGTGTTCATCTACATGCAAGCTCTGGAAATCGAGCAGAACGCGGAGACCTGGTACCGAATCGGTATCGGCAAAGCCCGACTCGGTGATAAAGCCTATGCCTGGCAGGCGCTGAAAAAAGCGGTCGAACTCGACCCTGAGCATGAAAAAAGTCACCAGGAACTCGGCCTGATATACATGGCAATGGGGCAACCCGAGCAGGCCGAAATCCACCTAAAGAAAGCCACGGAACTGGACGAAACGCTCTGGCGCGCCTGGAATGGCCTGGGCGTCATCGCCGATGTCGCCAAACGCTACCCGGAAGCCGTTGAGAATTACACGGCCGGGCTGATCGGCGCGCCAAACTCTGCATTGCTGATGAATAACATCGGTTACAGCTACTACCTGGCCGGCGACCTGCAGGAAGCATCTCGCTGGTTCGGCCGCGCGATACTGGCACAACCCAACTATGCACCCGCCGTCAAAAACCTCGCGCTACTCTACGCGCGCCAGGGCTGGTACGAAGAAGCGGTGAAAACCTTTGCCAAAGTAGTAACACCCGCCCAGGCCAACAATGACGTGGGCTATATCGCCATGCGTAACAGCGACTACGAGGAGGCCAGCGAAATGCTGACGGCAGCCATCCGCCTGTCACCGACCTATTACGAGAAGGCACACGAGAACCTGGATGCCTTGAAAAAGGCTATCAAGGAAGAGCGCAACAAAGATAAGAAAGCGGCCATCATCAAGGACACCAGCGAAGTGGTTTTCCCGGATGGTAAGGATGTCGAATTCAAGTCGGTCGCGCCCCGGGCGCTGAATGTCCGCGCCGCTCCGGATTCCGACAGCGAAATAGTGAACTACCTGAAAGCGGGCGACGAAGTTCAGGTCATCATGACCCTGCCCGGCTGGGCCTTCGTGAACTACCGACCCGGTACCGGCGTGCGCGGCAAGGAAATGACCGGTTGGGTTAACAGCAATTACCTGGACGGACCGGAGTCCGCCAAAGCGGCCAACGCAGTGCAAGGCAATGAACCCCCAGCGGCCACTGCAGTAGAGGCACCGAAAAACGCTGGCAACCCGTCTGCTAACGCGGTTGACGCCACGCACGCCCCGGAAAAGTCGCAGCCAGATTCAAAACCGCAAGCGGCGCCGGCCGCGGCGCTGCCTGACACGGCAACAGCGGCAGAAACCCCAACAAGCCTAGCCGCCGACTTCGAGCCTGAACCCGCCATGCAAGCGACCGACCCTGAAATTGATTTCATCCGCTCAATCGACGCCGTTTGCAATCCCGAAACGGGCTCACAAAAAACCCCGCTCTCGGCGGGGTCTTGTGTTGGCGTAGCGGCAGCCGACGCAGACGAATAGAATCTACTCCGCGGCCGGCTCTGCGGCCCGCTCCGGCTGATCGAGCAGTTGCACGATAGCCATCGGCGCCGCATCCCCCGGCCGATGACCGGCCTTGAGTATACGCAGATAGCCGCCGGGCCGAGCCTTGAAACGCGGGCCCAGCTCATTGAAAAGCTTACCCACCGACTGTTTGTCGCGCAGGCGATCGAATGCCAGGCGCCGATTCGCAACGCCGTCTTCCTTGGCAAGCGTAATCAGCGGCTCCACAACGCGGCGCAACTCTTTAGCTTTGGGCACCGTGGTACGGATCGTTTCGTGCACAATCAGCGACGAGGCCATGTTGCGATACATGGCTTTACGATGACTGCTTTTCCGCCCCAGCGTGCGGCCTGATTTCTTGTGGCGCATGTTCTTCTACCGTATGTCTGTTACGAATCCTGCTTAGGCGGCGACGTCGTCACCGTTGGTTGCGAGACTCGGCGGGGGCCAGTTTTCCACGCGCAGGCCGAGGGCCAGGCCGTGACTTTCCAGCACTTCTTTAATTTCGGTGAGCGATTTCTTACCCAGGTTAGGCGTGCGGAGCAGCTCAACCTCGGTACGCTGAATCAGATCGCCGATGTAATTAATGTTTTCGGCCTTCAGGCAGTTGGCCGAACGAACCGTCAGCTCAAGTTCGTCCACCGGACGCAGCAGCACAGGATCAACATGCGATTCCGCAGCAGCAGCGGCGGCTTCGTCCTGACCCTGCAGATCGACGAACACGTCGAGCTGGTCTTTCAGGATCGCACCGGCGCGGCGAATGGCCTCTTCCGGATCGATCGTGCCGTTGGTTTCAATATCGATCAGCAACTTGTCGAGGTTGGTGCGCTGTTCGACCCGCGCTGCTTCGACGTTGTAGCTGACGCGGCGAACCGGCGTGAAGGACGCGTCCAGCCGAAGCTGACCGATGTGCCCGGTATGCTCTTCCAGGTTGACGACCTGAACTGCGGGGCGGTAGCCGCGACCGCGCTCGATGGTCAGGCTCATCTTGAGCTCGCCGGTGCTCGTCAGGTTAGCGATAACCAGATCGGGGTTCACGACCTCTACGTCGTGATCCGTGCTGATATCTGCTGCGGTTACGGCGCCCGGGCCGGACTTGTGCAGAATCAATTCGGCACGGTCACGGCTATGCATCCTGATTGCCAGTTCCTTCAGGTTAAGCAGAATCTCGACCACGTCTTCCTGCACACCTTCGATGCTGGTGTACTCGTGCAGAACTCCGTCGATATCGACTTCCGTAACGGCACATCCGGGCATGCTGGAGAGCAAAACCCGGCGCAGGGCATTACCCAGCGTGTGGCCAAAGCCACGCTCGAAAGGCTCGATAACAACACGTGCTTTGTTATCTGTCTGCGACTGAACCCGCACGGTGCGGGGCTTCAAAAAATCTTTAGCATCTGACATTTGGTACTGCTCCTGAATTCTTAGGGGCGATATTCCTGCGAGCGGATTACTTCGAGTAAAGCTCGACGACCAGGTTTTCGTTGATGTCGGGAAGCACATCCTCACGCTCCGGCAACGAACGCAATACGCCGGTTAACTTCTTGTCATCAACGTCCACCCAGTCCGGACGGCCCATCTGACCGGATATTTCGATTGCACTTTTAATACGATCCTGTTTCTGCGCTTTCTCACGCACACTGATCGTGTCGCCGGCAGCTACCTGGTACGACGCGATGTTAACCACGCTGCCGTTTACGAGGATCGACTTGTGGCTTACCAATTGGCGGGCTTCGGCGCGCGTTGACGCAAAGCCCATGCGGTACACGACATTATCGAGGCGGCCTTCCAGCATACGGATGAGGTTTTCGCCCGTCGAACCCTTGCGCTGCGCGGCCTTGCGGTAATAGATGCGGAACTGCTTCTCGAGCACACCGTACATGCGCCGCAGCTTCTGCTTTTCACGCAGCTGCAAACCGTAATCCGAAAGCCGGCCGCGGCGCTGACCGGCGGTCGTGCCCGGAGGCGTTTCGAGCTTGCACTTGGAGTCTAGCGGTCGAACGCCACTCTTCAGGTACAGATCCGTACCTTCGCGGCGTGACAGCTTACATTTTGGTCCCAGATATCTGGCCATCTTTCTTTACCTCAAACTCGCCGTTAGACCCGACGCTTCTTGGGCGGGCGGCAACCGTTGTGGGGGATCGGAGTAACGTCTTCGATATTCGAAATCCGATAACCCGCATTGTTTAAAGCGCGCACAGCCGATTCACGGCCCGGGCCGGGGCCCTGCACACGCACTTCAAGATTCTTCAGGCCGAACTCCTGGGCAGCAACGCCGGCTTTTTCTGCCGCGACCTGGGCAGCAAAGGGTGTGCTTTTGCGTGAGCCACGGAAACCGCAGCCGCCGGATGTCGCCCATGACAACGTATTGCCCTGCCGGTCGGTGATCGTAATGATCGTGTTGTTAAATGACGCGTAGATGTGGGCAATGCCATCGACTACGTGCTTCTTTACCTTTTTGCGCTTCTGTTCAGCCATTTTTACTTCCTGATCGGGCGACGCGGACCCTTGCGGGTGCGGGCATTGGTGCGGGTGCGCTGGCCACGCAGCGGCAAGCCGCGGCGATGACGAATACCACGGTAGCAACCAAGATCCATCAGGCGCTTGATACTCATGGCGGTTTCACGACGCAGGTCACCTTCAACCTCGAACTTGGCGACCGCGTTACGAATATTTTCGACTTCGGGCTCGCTCAGGTCCTTGACCTTCGTGTCCGGCGCGATACCGGCGGCGACACAAATATCGGCAGACCGCGCGCGGCCAATACCGTAGATGCTCGTCAGCGCAATCACGACGTGCTTGTTAATGGGAATATTAATGCCTGCAATACGGGCCATGTTTCTCTCCGTTGGGCGCCTTAACCCTGACGCTGCTTGTGCCGCGGATCAGTACAAATGACACGCAACACGCCTTTTCTGCGGATGATCTTGCAGTTCCTGCAGATTTTTTTAACTGATGCTCGAACTTTCATCGTTCTCTCCAAATACCCTTGGCAAATAGCCTTGACCGGCCCTAGCGAACCTGGCCGGCGCGGCCGTAACCACGCAAATTTGCCTTCTTCAGCAGGCCGTCATATTGATGCGACATCATGTGCGCTTGCAGCTGGGACATAAAGTCCATGGTGACCACAACAATAATCAGCAACGACGTGCCACCGAAATAGAACGGCACTCGCGCATAAAGAATCATAAATTCGGGCAGCAAACACACCGCCGTAATATAAATCGCGCCCCAGAAGGTCAGTCGGGTTAGCACCTTGTCGATGTAATCGGCCGTCTGAATCCCCGGACGTATTCCCGGAATAAAGCCGCCTGACTTCTTCAGGTTGTCCGCGGTCTCCCGTGAATTGAACACGAGCGCGGTGTAGAAGAAGCAGAAGAACACGATCAGGGACGCGTAGATCATGATATAGATCGGTTGACCGGGCGAAAGTTTCGCCGCCAGGGTCTGCAACCAGCCAAATCCATCGGCGGTGCCGAACCACTGGGCGATAGTAGCCGGAAACAGGATCAGGCTGCTCGCGAAAATCGGCGGTATAACGCCCGACATGTTGATCTTGAAAGGCAGGTGGCTGGTCTGGCCCGCATACATGCGGCGCCCCTGCTGACGCTTGGCGTAATTCACGGTAATGCGGCGCTGGCCGCGTTCCATGTAGACGACGAAATAGGTTACGGCGAGCACTAGAATGATCAGCACTAAAGCGAGGGCCGGAGACATCTCACCCGTATTGACCAGCTCCAGGGTTCCGCCGATAGCGGCAGGAAGACCCGCGATAATGCTGGACAATATGATCATGGAGATGCCGTTACCGATGCCGCGCTCGGTGATCTGTTCGCCCAGCCACATCAGGAACACAGTTCCGGTGACCAGCGTAACGGCTGCCGTAAAAACGAAATTCGGGCCGGGGTTGATGACCACGCCCTGATTCTGGAAGGCAACGGCCGCACCAACAGCCTGCGCCGATGCCAGCAACACCGTGCCATAGCGCGTGTATTGCGTGATCTTGCGGCGGCCCGCTTCGCCTTCTTTCTTGAGCTGCGCGATCTGCGGCACAACAACGCCGGCCATCTGCATGATGATGGAGGCGGAAATGTACGGCATGATGCCGAGCGCAAAGATACTGAGCCGCTGTAATGCACCACCCGAAAACATGTTGAACATGCTGAGAATCGTGCCGGACTGCTGCTCAAAGAATTGTGCGAGCGCGTCTGCGTCGATGCCAGGCACTGGTATAAAGGTGCCGATGCGATAGACGATCAGCGCGCCCGCCAAAAACAGCAGGCGCGAACGCAAGTCAGCAAAGCGGGACGCTTCGCCGAGTGCTGCTGCCGGATTTACCAGGTTGCCTTTTGCCACTTTATCTCTACCGCTGAGCGACTGTTGCCGCGTCTGCCTGTGCTCTAATCTTCAATCGATCCGCCGGCCTGTTCGATAGCCGCGCGCGCACCCTTGGTGACGCCCACGCCCTTCAGTTTCACGGCCTTGCTAACTTCACCACTGGCAAAAACCTTCGCCCGAGTGGCTTCCTGCGCGATAACGCCAGCACGTTTCAGCGCCAGCATGTCGATAATGTCGTCCTCAACTGCATTCAGCTCGCTCAGCCGAACCTCGGCATAGGTGCGAGCCTTGGCCGACCGAAAACCAACCTTCGGCAAGCGCCGCTGAATCGGCATCTGGCCGCCTTCGAAACCAACTTTGTGATAGCCGCCCGAACGCGCCTTCTGGCCTTTCTGTCCTCGGCCGCAGGTTTTACCCTGGCCTGCAGCGTGACCGCGGCCCAGGCGTTTACCGGATTTTCTGCTGCCAGCAGCAGAACTGATCGAATTCAGTTTCATTTATACATCCTCGTCTTCAGCCTGGCCTTACGCATCTTCTACGCGCAGCAGGTAGGAGACTTTATTGATCATCCCCCGGTTTTCCGGCGTGTCCTCGACAACCACACTGTGATTGATGCGACGCAGACCCAGACCCGCAACACACGCCCGATGGTTTTTCAGGCGGCCGAATTTGCTCTTGATCAGGGTTACCTTAACTTTTCCTGCCTTAGCCATGACTTCAACCCGTAATATCGGCGACAGCTTTGCCGCGCTTCGCTGCGATACGTTCCGGCGACTGCGCACTGCGCAGCGCGTTAATGGTGGCGCGCACGAGGTTGATCGGATTACGCGAGCCGTAGCTCTTCGCCAACACGTTGCGCACGCCAGCCGCCTCAAATACGGCACGCATGGCGCCGCCGGCAATAACACCGGTACCCTCAGAGGCCGGCTGCATATAAACCTTGGTCGCACCGTGGCGCCCGATCATTTCGTAATGCAGCGTGTCTTCGTTCAGCGACACACGCTCGAGCCTGTTGCGCGCTGCCTGCATCGCTTTCTGAATAGCCAGCGGCACTTCGCGAGCCTTGCCATAGCCAAAGCCAACGCGGCCATTGCCGTCGCCGACTACGGTCAGCGCGGTAAAGCCAAACTGCCGGCCGCCCTTGACTACTTTCGCTACACGGTTAACGGCAACGAGTTTTTCGATGTAATCGTCGCCTGCGCCCTGATGTTCTTGTTTCGCCATCTGTTTCTACCCTGCTAAATTCGTAGGCCCTGCTCGCGCGCCGCATCTGCCAGCGCCTTAACCCGGCCGTGATACCGGAACCCTGAACGATCGAACGCGACCTGCTCTATACCGGCAGATTTGGCCTTGTCCGCGATCGCCTTGCCAACGGCCTGGGCCGCCTCGATATTGCCTGTGCCTTTCAGAGACTTGCGCACATCCGGTTGCGCTGTCGATGCGCTGGCCAGCACTGTGCCGCCGTCGGCCGCAATAACCTGCGCATAGATATGCTTGGCCGTGCGATGAACCGAAAGACGAGGAACACGGAGTTCCCGAATCTTTGCCCGCGACTTCCGGGCTCTGCGCAATCTGTTTTGCTTCTTGTCCATTGATATTGACCGTTATTTCTTCTTCGCTTCTTTCCGGACGACTCGCTCGTCGGAATAGCGAACACCCTTACCCTTGTAAGGCTCCGGAGGCCGATATGCGCGAATGTTCGCCGCAACCTGACCGACTTTCTGTTTGTCGATGCCCTTAACCACAATTTCGGTCTGACTGGGCGTCTCGACGGTAACTCCTTTAGGCACTTCATGATCTACCGGGTGCGAAAAGCCGAGCGTCAGATTGAGCGTCTGGCCCTGAGCTTTGGCGCGGTATCCCACACCAACCAGCTCGAGCTTGCGTTCGAAACCTTCCGACACGCCCGTCACCATGTTCTGCGCGAGCGCGCGGGTCGTACCCGACATCGCGTGCGCAAATCGTGAACGGCTCTTCGGAGCGAAGGTCATCTGACTTCCATCTATCTTGAGCTCAATTTCACTGTTGACCGGCATCTTCAGCTCGCCCTTTGGCCCCTTGACCACCAGCTCGCCGGAGGACTGGTTGACTTCCACGCCTTTGGGCAACTCAACCGGTTTATTAGCAATTCTGGACATATCGTTTTCCCTGCATCAGCGCCGCACACACTAGGCGACTATGCAGATGACCTCCCCGCCGTGGCCTTTGGCACGAGCAGCTCGATCGCTCATGATGCCTTCGGACGTAGATACAATTGCGACACCCAGGCCGCCCATTACTTTAGGCAGCTCGTCTTTACCGCGGTAAATCCGCAATCCGGGCTTGCTGACTTTCTGAATCTTTTCGATAACGGGTTTGCCTTCAAAATATTTCAGCGTAATCGTCAATTCAGGTTTAGCGCCTGTCGATATTTCGAAACCGGTGATGTAGCCCTCGTCCTGCAGGACTCGAGCGATGGCTTCCTTCAACGTGGAGGAAGGCATAGTCACGGTTTGCAGCAAGACGTTAGAGCCGTTCCTGATACGGGTCAGCATGTCTGCTATGGGGTCTGTCATACTCATCGTCGTTTCCTCGGAAATCGGGTTGCCGGGCTTTACCAGCTGGCTTTTCTAACGCCTGGGATATTGCCTTCCATCGTCTGCTCACGCAGCTTGTTACGGCCCAGACCGAACTTGCGATACACGCCTTTAGGGCGACCTGAAATCGCACAACGATTCCGCATCCGGGTGGGGCTTGAATCGCGAGGTAAAGCTTTAAGCTTATCCATAGCTTCACGCCGCTCTTCGTCGCTCGACTTCGGCGAACGAATCGTCTCCTTCAGGGCAGCACGCTTGGCTGCGAATCGCTGCACTATTTTCAGACGCTTGGCGTCACGTGCGATCATGGATTTCTTTGCCATACTTTCTTACCCGGTCTCTAATACTTTGTTTAAACGCTTCACTTTTTGCTCTACTTCCGGAACGGGAAGTTGAACGCTTCCAGCAGCGCTCTGCCCTGCTCGTCATTCTTTGCAGTCGTTGTAATGGAAATGTCCATGCCGCGCACCGAATCGACACTGTCATAGTCGACTTCCGGAAACACGATCTGCTCCTGTACACCCATGTTGTAATTACCACGGCCATCAAATGCCTTGCCGTTCAGGCCGCGGAAATCGCGGATACGCGGAATGGCGATAGAGATCAGCCGGTCGAGAAACTCGTACATGCGCTCACGTCGCAGCGTGACCTTGCAGCCGATGGGATAGCCATCGCGAATCTTGAACGACGCCACCGATTTACGGGCAACGGTTATAGCCGCCTTCTGCCCCGAAATCCGGGTCATGTCCTCAACGGCTTTCTGAATCAGTTTCTTGTCGTTTACCGCCTCACCGACACCCATGTTCAGAGTGATTTTGGTGATTCTGGGAACTTCCATGGCATTACCGACGCCGAGTTGCTCACGCAACTGGGGCACAACCGTCTCTTTGTAAAATTCCTGCAACCTGGCCATTGTTCTCTACCTGTGTCGCGCCCGCTCAGACGTCGACCACCTCATTGTTTGACTTGAAAAAGCGCACTTTGCGGCCATCTTCAAGCTTCTTGAAACCAACCCGGTCGCCCTTACCGGTAATCGGGTTAAACAACATCAGGTTCGAAATGTGAACCGGACGCTCCTGCTCAACAATACCGCCCTGCACACCCGCGTTCGGGTTGGGTTTCTGATGCTTGCGAACGACATTGATACCTTCGACCAGAACCCGGTCATCCTCATCAATGATTCTCAGCACCGTGCCACGGCGACCTTTGTCTTTGCCTGCGATGACAATAACGTCATCACCTTTTTTAATTTTGTTCATCGTTCTGCCTGTTGCGCCCTCAAGCCCTTAAGGACCTAGAGGACCTCCGGAGCTAGTGAAACAATCTTCATAAAATTGCCGGTGCGCAGCTCACGCGTTACCGGACCGAAAATGCGGGTGCCAATCGGCTCCAGCTTGGCGTTCAGCAGCACCGCGGCATTACCGTCGAAGCGGATCAGCGAACCATCAGGCCGACGAACGCCTTTGCGGGTGCGCACTACAACTGCGTTATAAATCTCACCCTTTTTGACACGCCCCCTCGGGATAGCATCCTTGACGCTGACTTTAATCACGTCACCAACGCCCGCGTAACGACGCTTGGAACCACCCAGCACCTTGATACACATCACGCGCCGTGCACCACTGTTATCGGCGGCGTTGAGAATTGTCTGCATCTGAATCATTTTCAGTCACCAATCGGCCTTTACGGCCACTATTCATTACACGTCGCTGTTGGCGCGCTCAACAATATCAACCAGCCGCCAGGACTTGTTCTTGGAAACAGGTCGGCACTCGGCAATCGTTACGATATCGCCTTCTTTGCAGGCATTTTCTTCATCATGGACCATGTACTTGGTCGACCTGCGCATGTACTTGCCATACATAGGATGCTTAACCTTGCGCTCGACCGACACAGATACAGTCTTGTCCATTTTGTCGCTGACAACTTTGGCGGTCAGCGTACGTTGTTTTTCTTCACTCACAGCAGTTTCCGTCTTGTCGGTCATGATGAGGCCCCCTGTTTGGCAGCCGCAATTTCCTGTGCGCGCAGTACAGTCTTCACCCGCGCGATGTTCTTGCGAACCTTTCGATACTGATCGGGCCGCGCCATCTGGCCGGTGGCCTGCTGCATGCGCAGGTTGAACTGCTCACGACGCAGATTCACCAGTTCTTCGAGCAACTCTTCCTTGCTCTTGCCTTTCAGATCACTTGCGTTCATTTCAGCACCTGCCGGCTTACGAACCGGGTAGCTATCGGCAGCTTCGCCGCCGCCAAGGTGAAAGCCTCGCGCGCAACGTCTTCCGTTACGCCTTCCATTTCATACAAAATTTTGCCCGGCTGAATCTGGGCGACCCAGTACTCGACACTGCCCTTACCTTTACCCTGGCGAACCTCGAGGGGCTTCTTGGTAATCGGCTTGTCGGGGAAAATACGAATCCAGATTTTGCCGCCACGCTTTATGTGACGTGTCATCGCACGACGAGCCGCCTCGATCTGACGAGCCGTAATACGGCCGCGACCGATAGCTTTAAGACCGTATTCGCCGAAAGACACATCGGCGCCACGATGCGCCAGACCGCGGTTGCGGCCTTTCATCTGCTTGCGGAACTTTGTTCTCTTGGGCTGCAGCATTTCCTAATCCTTACCGGGCAACCTGTTCAGCAGCCTTTGCATCGGCTTCCTGCTTGTTGCCTATAACTTCACCGCGGAAGATCCACACCTTCACGCCTATAATTCCGTAGGTCGTTTTGGCTTCCGAAAAGCCATAATCGATATCGGCCCGGAAGGTGTGCAACGGCACGCGGCCTTCGCGGTACCACTCCGAGCGGGCGATTTCGGCACCATTCAGCCGACCGCCAACTTTGACCTTGATGCCCTCAGCGCCCAGACGCATCGTATTAGTAACGGCGCGTTTCATGGCGCGCCGGAACATGACACGACGCTCCAACTGCTGCGCTATACCCTCGGCTACCAGCTGGGCATCGAGCTCGGGCTTGCGAACTTCCGCTATGTTCAAGCGCACGTCTTGCAACGGCAGTTTCAACATCGCGCAAACTTCTGCACGCAGCTTTTCGATGTCCTCGCCTTTTTTGCCGATCACGATGCCGGGGCGAGCGGTATGAATCGTGATATTGGCCTTGCGAGCCGGCCGTTCGATCTGAATCTTGCTGACCGAGGCTTCTTTAAGCTTTTCCTTCAGAAACTCGCGAACCTGAAAATCTGCGTAGACGTAATCGGCGTAGTTCTTGCTATCTGCGTACCACTTGGATGCCCAGTCGCGGGTAATGCCAAGGCGAATGCCGATCGGATTTACTTTCTGGCCCATATCGGCTCCTCTACTCGTCCGCAACCTGGACGATAATGTGACTGTTACGCTTGGTGATCCGCGTACCGCGGCCTTTGGCCCGGGCACGGTAACGACGCAAACCAGGGCCGTCATTGACTTCGATGCTGCTGATTTTCAGCTCATCGATGTCGGCACCATGGTTATGCTCGGCGTTGGCAATAGCCGACTCAAGCACCTTCTTAAGAATGCGCGCACCCTTCTTTGGCATAAATGCCAGGGTCTGCAACGCACTGCCAACAGGTTTGCCGCGCACGACGTCGGCGACCAGCCGGGCCTTCTGCGACGAAATCGGGGCATACATTAATTTTGCTGAAACACGCATACCTGTTACCTAGGATTTCCGGTCACCGGAGTGACCCTTGAATGTCCGGGTACCCGCAAACTCACCGAGTTTGTGGCCAACCATGTTTTCCGATATCAGCACCGGAACGTGATCCCTGCCGTTATGCACAGCTATGGTCAATCCGATCATGTCCGGCACAATCATCGAACGGCGCGACCAGGTCTTGATCGGCTTACGATTATTGGTTGCCGCTGCTTCCCGGACTTTCTTCTCCAGGTGAGCATCGATGAACGGTCCTTTTTTAATCGAACGTGGCACGTTTCAGTTCTCCGCTTCGGTTAACTGTCTGCTTTACTTACGACGCTTGCGGCCGCGAACAATCATCTTGTCCGTGCGTTTATTACCGCGCGTCTTGTATCCCTTGGTCGGCGTACCCCACGGTGAAACCGGATGACGGCCACCTGACGTACGTCCTTCACCACCACCATGCGGGTGATCAACGGGGTTCATAGCGACACCGCGAACGGTCGGTCGCACACCTTTCCAGCGCTTCACACCGGCTTTACCGAGTTTGCGCAGGTTGTGTTCGTTGTGACCCACCTCGCCAACAGTGGCGCGGCAGTCGATATGGATCTTGCGCATTTCGCCCGAACGAAGCCGAACGGTCGCATAGGCGCCTTCGCGCGCGGCAAGCTGTGCTGAACCGCCCGCAGACCTGACCAGCTGCGCGCCTTTGCCGGGCTTAAGCTCCAGGCAGTGCACCACGGTACCGACCGGTATGTTGCGGATCGGCAAGGCATTACCGGGTTTGATCGGCGCTTCCTTGCCGGAAATAATCGGGTCACCTGCTCTGCAGCCTTTCGGCGCCAGGATGTAACGACGTTCGCCGTCCGTATACAGCACGAGCGCTAGATGCGCACTCCGATTGGGATCGTATTCAATGCGCTCGATCTTGCCCGGTATACCGTCTTTATTCCGCTTGAAGTCGATTACGCGGTAATGGCGCTTGTGCCCGCCGCCCTTGTGCCGGGTCGTAATACGGCCTGCGTTATTACGGCCGCCGGTTTTGCTCAGCTTTTCGGTCAGGCCGGCCTGCGGTTTGCCTTTGTGCAAATCAGGCGTGTTGACCTTTACCTGAAAGCGGCGGCCTGGCGATGTCGGTTTAATAATCTGGAGAGACATATCTTAAATCCTTAAAGCCGCTTACTCGGCACCCAGAAAGTCAATATCGTGACCTTCCGCCAGCGTGACGTAAGCCTTTTTCCAGTCAGCACGCTTACCCATGGTCTGACCGAAACGTTTGTTCTTGCCGCGGACATTCGAAACCTGAACGTTGTCCACTTTCACTTCAAACATCATTTCCACGGCCTGCGCTATTTCCTTTTTGCTGGAATCACGACGGACCTTGAAACAAATCTGGTTATTTTTCTCAGCGGCGATGGTGGCCTTTTCTGATACATGCGGGCCAACCAGCACAGTCATAAGCCGCTCCTGATTCATTGCCTTACTCATGCCAGTTGCTCCTCAAGCGCCTTGAGCGCAGCCTCGGTGGCAATCACCTTTTCAAAGCGGACCAGGCTAACGGGGTTGATTTCGCGCAGATCCAGCACATCGACATAGGGCAGGTTGCGGGCTGCAAGACACAGTTTGGTCTTGTAGCTTTCCAACAGGATCAGAACATTGTGGCCGGCATTCAGCGCGTCGAGCTTGGCCAGCAGCAATTTCGTTTTCGGCTCGTCGACGTTGATCTTGTCGACCACGATCAAACGATCCTGACGCACGAGTTCCGAAAGGATCGAGCGCATCGCCGCACGGTACATCTTGCGGTTGACCTTCTGGCTGTAATCACGGGGCTTGGCCGCAAAAGCACGTCCGCCGCCGACCCAGATCGGGCTGCGCGACGTACCCGCACGGGCGCGGCCGGTACCTTTCTGACGCCACGGTTTTGCGCCACCGCCGCGCACAGCGGCACGGTTCTTCTGAGCTTTCGTGCCCTGGCGAGCCTTGGCACGAAAAGCTGTAACGACCTGGTGCACCAGCGTCTCGTTGAATTCGGCGGCGAAGCTCACATCTGCCAGCTCCAGGGTACCGCCTGATTGCGTATTGAGTTTCATGATTCTTTAACCCGGCTTATTCGCCCTGGGCCTCCTCGGCGGGTGTTTCCGGCTGCGCGGCCTTGGGCGGAGAATACGGAGCGGCGTCAGATTTGACCGCAGGTTTGACAAAGAGGCGGCCATTGGCGGCGCCCGGGACTGAGCCCTTAACGAGGATGAGATTCCGTTCGGCATCGACGCGAACTATCTCGAGATTCTGTGCCGTGCGCTTAACGTTACCAAGATGACCGGTCATCTTCTTGCCTTTGAACACGCGACCCGGCGACTGGTTCTGACCTATGGAACCCGGAGCACGATGCGATAGCGAGTTACCGTGAGTCGTGTCCTGACCCCTGAAGTTCCAGCGCTTGATGGCGCCTGCATAGCCTTTACCGATCGACGTGCCGGTCACGTCGACGGCCTGACCTGCCTCGAAACGCTCAACGGTGATCTCAGTACCCGGCTCCCAGCCTTCGAGATGAGCGTCTTCGTCAACACGGAATTCAAACAGACCTTCGCCCGGCTCTGTCCCGGCCGCTGCGTATTGTCCTGCGTCCGGACGCGAAACGCGCGAAGGCTTGACGGCACCGGTCGTCACCTGGATCGCAGCGTAGCCATCGCTGTCTATTGTCTTTACGCGCGTCACCCTGTTGGGCAGCGCCTGAATGACGGTAACAGGAATCGACCTGCCGTCTTCAGTGAATATGCGGGTCATGCCCGCTTTGCGCCCTACGAGACCGATAGCCATGGTTGGTCTACCCCTGTTTGACCAACCCTCTACCGGCTGGTCGCAAAAAAATATTGTTCATAAACAAGGGTCAGCCCTTAGTTTCCGATTGACACAGCTTTCGTACTGCAGCCCGTGTTCTGCGGAATCAAAGTCTGACCCGGTGAATCCATTCAGCTCTGGAAACCTTGCGAGAAGATTTCTGCTGGCTTAGGTTTTCCTTCGTTAGGTTTGCCTAGACAGGTTTTCCTAATGATTTTCCTAATTATTTCCCTAGAGCAACTAAAGGCCCGACACAGGTGAACCTGCATCGAGCCCTAGCGAGCCGGAAATTATAGCAGGCTTTCCGGCCAGTTCAACGCTTAATTAAGCTTGATCTGGACGTCCACGCCCGCCGGCAATTCCAGTTTCATCAGGGCATCCACGGTTTTGTCCGTGGGTTCCACGATATCCATCAGCCGCTTGTGGGTCCGCAGCTCGTACTGGTCCCGTGCGTCTTTGTTGACGTGCGGCGAAATCAGCACGGTAAACCGCTCCATCTTGGTCGGCAATGGCACCGGGCCCTTGACCTGGGCGCCCGTGCGCTTGGCCGTCTCAACGATTTCCTTGGCCGAATTGTCGATCAAGCGGTGATCGAAAGCTTTCAGCCGGATACGAATATTCTGATTGGTCGCCAATTTATTAACTCTTTGATTTAATTGGTTTTTGGCAGGCGCGGAATCGTGTCCGCCTGCAAAGGGTGGCGCATCTTAGCTAAGTCATTGGTTTAAAGCAACAAGGAAGCCCCAATTAGAGCCTAATTAGACGGTTTGCTGCTCCCGGCAAGCAAGTTTACTGCCGCGAAACGGCGTGCCGGGCCGCCAGATGCTTTATCATGCATCCGGGCTGCGGGTCAGAGCAGCCCACTAATTTTTGCAGTGCGTCTCGATGAGGTCCTGCCGGACTCCGGCGGGCTGTGCGTATGGTAAACAGACAAGTAACATTTTCGCCAACAAAATTCAGTGGTCACCCGTGAAAGAAAGCTTCGGAATCATAATCTTTAGTGCGGCTGTTGCTTTCATCGCGTTTCTTGCAGGCGCGACGGTCATGGTGTTTCGGGTCGGGCCGGCTCGGTCCATTTACGAAACCCTGGATACTGCCCGCATGCTGCTGGCTGATGAGGGCGATGCTTCTGTCAATGACATGCATCAGCTCTACCCGGCACGCTATGACGAAGCCGGCGTAACAACCTATGACCCGAACCGCGCCCAGGACGGAGTAACGCTGGTCACGGGTTACCGGTGGCAGAATGATCGTTGGCAAGCCGGCATACGCCTGATCGACATGCAGGGATCCGTTCTCCATCAGTGGACGGTCAAGCCGGAAGAGATATGGCCGGAATCACCTTTTACAGACCATGTCGCGGGGCAAATGAACAACCCAAACAACTACGTGCACGGCGCCTGGCTACTGCCAGGTGGGGACGTAGTCTTCAACGTCGAATACGCTGGCATGGTGCGGATGGATGCTTGCTCGAAAGTTGTCTGGACTGTGCCGTACAGAACGCATCATTCGATCTTTCGCGACTCCGACGGCAACTTTTGGGCTCCAGGTCTTAACTGGCGATATAAAAAGAACCCTGACTACGTGCACCCGCAACCTGAATTTGTCGATGAGACCATGCTGCAAGTTTCTCCCGATGGCGAAATACTTCGGGAAATTTTTGTACTAAAGTCGATTTACGACTCAGGTTACGGGGGGGTATTTGCAGACACAAGAAAAACGATGGATATCACCCATATGAATGACGTAGAGATACTCGACGCCAGGATGGCCGACAAGTTCGAGCTCTTCGATGCCGGGGATATTCTCGTTTCGCTGCGCAATCTCAGCACGGTCCTGGTCATCGATGGCAAAACCGAGCAGATCAAATGGCGCCTGCAGTATCCCCTCGTAAAGCAACACGATCCGGATTTTGAGCCGGATGGTTCGATCGTGATTTTTGACAACCGTGACGACATGACCCAGGAAGGGATGCGCCTGGGGTCGACACGGCTATTGCGGGTCAAACCGGATACCGGCGAACTTTCTACCGTTTATCCGATAACCGATGAGCAAGCCTTTTACACGCAGACTGGAGGTAAACACCAGTTGCTCGAAAACGGCAATCGGCTAATTACGGAAGCACACGGCGGCAGAGTTTTTGAAATAGATGAAAGCGGCGATGTTGTTTGGAACTGGATTGTCGAGACTCGCGGTGACGGCTTGGTGCCGGAAGTTCTGGAAGGCACACGCTACGCTACTGAACTGGCTGATTTTGAAACCGCTGGCTGCGCCACAAACTAACACCATCCTCGTTCATGCGTCACTCAACCATCATCCGTATTGCAATAGGTTTCCTGACAGTCGTTCTGCTGCTTGGTGTCTTTGCTTATGGGGTCGTGGCACAACGCTATGGAATCTTCCCATACGCGTATATTGACGACGTGGAGGCTGCAGTCGAGTGGTTTTTGGACCGCAGCCCGGGCAACGCCCCCTGGTATTACGTCAAAACCAAAAGAACGGCCGCGGTTACTGACAAACGCAAAAATCGAACCCATGAGCTGAATCTGGTCACATCGATAGGCCCGAACCATAAAATCGAGGTGCGGGTAGTCAATATGGCTGGCGATACGGTGCACAGCTGGGATATCGATTGGTTTGATATTTGGCCTGATCCACAGCATGTGCGCCCCGGCGACAGGCCGCAATCCGCCCCGGGCGGACACGTGCACGGCATAGTAATGCTGGACGATGGCAGTATTGTATTTAATTTCGAAAAACTCGCTATGGTGCGGATGGGGCTATGCGGCGAGATAATATGGAAGTTGCCTTATCGGACGCATCACTCTGTATTTGAGGCCGAAGACGGAAACCTTTGGACCGCCGGCATGAAAGTCCATGAAACAGCACTTGATAAGTACCCTATGCACGTTGCACCAGTGCGCGAAACCAGCGTACTCAAAATCTCACCCGATGGAGAGATTCTAAGAGAGATTTCAGTGTTTGATTTGCTGGCAAACAACGAATTACGGCCATGGCTCCACATGGGCGCCGATAAAAAAAGCAACGCAGTATCAGGCGATGCCTTGCACCTGAATGACGTCGAGCTATTTCCCTCAGATATGCAGTCAGACATATTTTCACCTGGCGACATCATGTTGTCGCTGCGAAACATAAACAGTATTTTGGTTTTTGATCGCAAGACATTGCAGATCAAATACTGGCGGACAGGCGGGTTTGTTAGACAGCATGATCCTGACTTTGTCGCTGACGGAAAGATTACTGTGTTCGACAACAACTTCATTGGCCCGCCCGGCTATGGCCAGAATAGCCGTATCATCGCTATTGATCCGGTGACGGACAGCGCTGAGACAGTATTCACCGGGACAAGCAGCGAACCTTTCTACACAAAAATCATGGGCAAACACCAATGGTTGCCCGATGGCAGTTTACTTTTGACTGATTCGATTAACGGCAGAGCTATTCAGGTTAACAAGGATGGCGATACGGTCTGGGAATTCGTGAACCTGGTTGACGAAGGCGTGGTCGGCATCGTCGAAGAAGTGCAGCGCCTGGAGCCCCGGTTTGCAAAGTTGATCGATGGCTATCAATGCGATGCTAATTACGGGAACACGACTTAATCGTGACAGAAGACACTGAGTCGCCGTCGCTTTTCGGGGCCACATTCGAGCAGCCTCTTAGCAACCGCTAGTGCGTGATCAGTGATCCCGCTGGAGCAACCCGTCGGCAACGTTGGGCGGCACTTCCGCGTATTTCTCGAATTCCATCGAGTAGGTGGCCCGACCCTGCGACATCGACCGCACGTCCGTGGCGTAGCCGAACATTTCGGCGAGCGGAACTTCCGCCTTGATGATCTTGCCGGCCGGCGACTCTTCCATACCCTGCAACACACCGCGGCGACGGTTCAAATCGCCGTTCACGTCACCCATGTATTCATCGGGCGTAACTATTTCAACTTGCATGATGGGTTCGAGCAACACGGGCTTCGCTTTCTCGGCGCCCTGGCGAAACGCCATCGAGCCCGCGATCTTGAATGCGATCTCACTGGAATCTACGTCGTGAAAGGAACCGTCGAACAGCGTAACTTTGACGTCAACCATCGGGTAACCAGCCAATACGCCAGACTCCATTTGTTCCTTCGCGCCCTTGTCGACGGCCGGAATAAACTCGCGCGGAACGACGCCCCCGACAATTTCGTCAACGAATTCATAACCGGAGCCCGGAGGCAGCGGTTCCAGTCGCAAAAACACATGGCCGTATTGCCCGCGACCACCGGACTGGCGCACGAACTTGCCTTCCTGCTCGACCATCTTCTTGATCGTTTCCCGATACGCAACCTTCGGACGGCCGACATTCGCCTCGACATGGTATTCGCGCTTCATACGATCCACGATGATGTCGAGGTGCAACTCGCCCATACCGGAAATGATCGTCTGCCCGGATTCCTCGTCCGTCTTGACCCTGAACGAAGGGTCTTCCTTGGCGAGCTTCTGTAAGGCAACGCCCATTTTTTCCTGGTCGGCCTTGGTTCGTGGCTCGACGGCAACCGCAATGACCGGCTCCGGAAAATCCATTCGTTCGAGCGTGATGATGTGGTCAGGATCGACCAGGCTGTCCCCGGTGGTAACGTCTTTGAGACCGACAGCAGCCGCAATATCGCCGGCATGCACTTCATCGATTTGGACACGGTCATTTGAATGCATTTGCAGCAAGCGGCCGATACGCTCTTTCTTGCCTTTGACCGGATTAAAAACCATGTCTTTGGTCCTGAGCGTGCCGGAATACACTCGAAAGAAGGTCAGGCTGCCGTGTTCATCATTGGCGATCTTGAAGGCCAGTGCCGAAAACGGCTCGTCGTCATCGGGATGTCGCTCGTCTTCCGTTTCGCCGTCCGGCCCGATACCCTTGATCGAGGGCACGTCAATCGGCGACGGCATGTAGTCGATGACCGCATCCAGCATCGCCTGCACACCCTTGTTCTTGAATGCGCTACCGCATAGCACCGGGACGATTTCGTTCTTCAGCGTCCGCTCGCGCAACCCCCTGCGAATTTCATCTTCGCTGAGCTCGCCGGTTTCCAGGTATTTGTCCAGGACGGCCTCGTCGCCTTCGGCGGCCGCTTCGACCATTGCATCTCGCATGCTTTGGGCTTTTTCGAGCAGCTCGGCAGGAATGTCGGCGAACTCGAATTTCACGCCCATGTTTTCATCTTCCCAGTAAATCGCCTTCATGCGTATCAGGTCGACGACACCGCGAAAGTTTTCTTCGGCGCCAATATTCAGCTGCACCGGAACCGGTTTGGCTCCGAGCCTTGTCTCGATTTGCTTTACGACACGCAGGAAATCAGCGCCGGCCCTGTCCATCTTGTTGATAAACACCATGCGCGGCACTTTGTAGCGATCAGCCTGCCGCCAGACTGTTTCCGTCTGAGGCTCTACGCCTCCGACCGAGCACAATACGGTAACCGCACCGTCCAGCACTCGCAGGCTGCGCTCGACTTCAATGGTGAAATCCACATGCCCCGGGGTATCGATAATGTTGATGCGGTGCTGGTCATACTGAGCTGCCATACCGCTCCAGAAGCAGGTGGTCGCAGCCGAGGTGATTGTGATACCGCGCTCCTGCTCCTGCTCCATCCAGTCCATCACGGCGGCACCGTCGTGAACTTCACCGATCTTGTGGGAGATGCCCGTATAAAAGAGCACGCGTTCAGTGGTCGTGGTTTTGCCGGCATCAATATGGGCCATGATGCCGATGTTGCGATACTTCTCGATGGGAGTTGAGCGCGCCACGATTTAAAACCCTGCAAACAGTTGTTAAACGAAAACGGCCGGACTAAATAGCCCGGCCGCCAGATAATACTGTTTTTCTACCAGCGGTAGTGCGAGAAGGCTTTATTCGCCTCGGCCATGCGATGCGTATCTTCACGCTTCTTCACCGCCGAACCGCGATTGTCGGCCGCATCCAGCAACTCGTTAGCCAGCCGCTGAGCCATCGACTTTTCCCCGCGCTTGCGGGACGCATCGATAATCCAGCGCATTGCGAGCGTCTCGCGACGAGCCGGCCGCACTTCAATCGGAACCTGGTATGTAGCACCACCTACGCGACGGGACTTAACCTCAACAGCCGGTTTTACGTTATCCAGCGCCTGCGTCAGCATTTCGACAGCCTGATCTTCTGACTGGCCGCTCTTGCTGGCCATGGTCGTTAACGCATCATAGACAATGTTCTCGGCGACAGACTTCTTGCCGTCTTTCATGATCATATTGATGAATTTCGTAAGCCGTTGACTGCCATGCTTCGGATCAGGAAGCAATTCTCGTTTTGGTGCTTGTGTACGTCTGGACATATCTGATTACGTTCCTTGGAATTATTTAGGCCGTTTGGCGCCGTATTTACTGCGACCCTGGCGGCGATCACCTACGCCGGCACAATCGAGTGTGCCGCGGACGGTGTGATAGCGCACACCCGGCAGATCCTTAACACGGCCGCCGCGAATCAGCACCACCGAGTGTTCCTGGAGGTTATGACCTTCGCCGCCGATGTAGCTGGTGACTTCAAAACCGTTCGTCAAACGCACACGCGCGACTTTGCGCATAGCCGAGTTGGGCTTCTTAGGCGTTGTCGTGTAGACGCGAGTGCATACACCCCGTTTCTGCGGGCTGGCATCCAATGCCGGAACATTGCTTTTAACCTGCTTGGTCTTGCGCGCATTACGAACTAATTGGTTTACTGTCGCCATAAATTTACTCTTTAGCCTTAAATCAAGACTTAAACGAGGCAGCCAACTGCCTGCAAAAAACATTACTAATTAAAAAACTCAGCCCGGTTGCCAACGTTCCAAACCGGTTGCGCTGCCATTCGGGGTAACTCGTATAAGCCCGCCCTCTGCATTCATCACCAGCAACTGTGGCGGCCTGAGCCGCATTCGGCGGGCTGCGCATTCTATTTGCGCGGCCCGAACAGTGTCAAGCACCGCGCCGGCCCACATGCTATGCAAACCCTTATTTTTGCTAATTTTTCAGGCTTAGCGGCCCGTCCTTCCTAGCTTGCGTCCGCGCCAGACTCCTCAGCAGCACCAGCCTCGGCGGCTTCCTCAAGCAGCGCCTCGGCTGCCGCTTCGTCCGCTTTCTGCTGCCGCGCAATAGACTCGTTCTCGAGGCCCTGCAGCTCGTCGGCGAGCATGTCCTCACGAGTCCGCCGCTGCTCGGCATGGAACGCGTAACCGGTGCCCGCAGGAATAAGCCGGCCAACGATGACGTTTTCTTTCAGTCCTCGCAGCTCGTCGCGCAACCCCTTGACCGCAGCCTCGGTGAGCACGCGGGTCGTCTCCTGGAACGATGCCGCCGAAATGAACGACTCAGTTGCCAGCGAGGCCTTGGTGATACCAAGCAGCAAAGGTTCCCACTCGGCCGGTTCGCCATTCTGCTTCACGATCTGCTCATTGATCTCGAGCACGCGCGAACGGTCAAGCTGTTCGCCGCGCAGCAGGTTCGTATCGCCCGTGGCGGTAATCTCAACTTTGCGGAGCATCTGGCGAATAATCACCTCGATGTGCTTATCGTTGATCTTCACGCCCTGCAGACGGTAAACGTCCTGAATTTCGCGCACCAGGTACTCAGCCAGATTTTCCACGCCACGCAGCCGCAGGATGTCATGCGGAGTCGGTTCGCCGTCCGCAATGAACTCGCCCTTCTCGACTTGCTCACCTTCGAAGACACCCAGATGACGCCACTTCGGAATCAGCGTTTCGTTGCTTTCGCCGTTTTCATCGGTAATAACGAGGCGGACCTTGCCCTTCGTTTCCTTACCAAAGCTCACGGTGCCCGAGTGCTCGGCCATGATGCCCGGATCCTTCGGTTTACGAGCCTCAAACAATTCGGCAACACGTGGCAGACCGCCGGTGATGTCGCGAGTCTTGGAGCTCTCGAGCGGGATGCGAGCGATAATGTCGCCAACAGATACTTTAGCGCCGTCGGTCAGGTTGACCAGCGCTCCCGCCGGCAGCCCGTAAACCGCCGGGATTTCCGTATTTGCGAAACAGATCGACTTGCCTTTGTCGTCAACCAGTTTGGCGGTCGGGCGCAGATCCTTGCCGGCCGAGCCTCGCTGCTTCGGATCCATAACCTCGATACTACTGAGGCCGGTCACTTCGTCTTCCTGCTCGCGAACCGTTACGCCGTCGATGAAATCTTCGAATTTCACCTTACCGGTAACTTCCGAAATAACCGGGTGAGTATGGGGATCCCAGCTCGCCACGATCTGACCGGCTGCCAGCCTGTCACCATCCTTAACGGTGAACTCAGCGCCGTAAGGCAGTTTGTAACGCTCGCGCTCACGACCATGATCGTCGATAACGCTGACTTCGCCGGAACGGCTAACGGCAATCAAATTGCCTTTAGCATTCTGGATTGTCTTGACGTTATGCATGCGGATCGTACCTGCGCTCTTGACCTCGACGCTGTGCTCGGCAGCAGCACGGGATGCGGCACCACCGATGTGGAAGGTACGCATGGTCAGCTGAGTGCCGGGCTCGCCAATGGACTGCGCGGCAATAACGCCAACCGCCTCACCCTTGTTGACCTTGTGGCCGCGGGCCAGATCACGCCCATAACACTGGGCACAAACACCATAACGCGTTTCGCACGAAATCGCCGAACGGACTTTAACCAGGTCGATGCCGTTTTCTTCGAGTATCTGGACAGTCTTCTCGTCCATAATGATGCCGGCTTCCAGCACGACTTCGTCGGTACCGGGCACCGTGGCGGGCGCAGCGAGCACTCGCCCGAGGACGCGCTCCTGCAAAGGCTCGACAACGTCACCGCCTTCAACGAGCGGCGCAATCCACACACCTTCATCCGTGCCACAGTCGTCCTCAGTGACAACCAAATCCTGAGCAACGTCGACCAGACGACGGGTAAGGTAACCCGAGTTCGCCGTTTTCAGTGCGGTATCCGCCAGACCTTTACGGGCACCGTGAGTGGAGATGAAGTACTGCAGAACGTCCAGACCTTCACGGAAGTTGGCCGTAATCGGCGTCTCGATAATCGAGCCGTCCGGCTTGGCCATCAGGCCTCGCATACCGGCCAACTGGCGAATCTGGGCGGCACTACCACGAGCACCCGAATCGGCCATCATGAAGATCGAATTGAAGGAGTCCTGATCGACCTGTTCACCCTTGGCGTTGGTCACTTTCTCCAGGCGAATCTTGTCCATCATCGATTTCGCCACCTGGTCGTTAGTGCGTGACCAGATATCGACAACCTTGTTATAGCGTTCGCCGTCGGTAACCAGACCGCTGGCGTACTGCTCCTGGATGTCGCGCACTTCTTCTTCGGCTGCAGCAAGAATAGCTGGCTTCTCTTCGGGCACGACCATGTCGTTAACGCCGATGGAGACGCCGGCGCGAGTCGCGTAGGCAAAGCCCGTGTACATCAGGCGATCGGCAAACACGACGGTGGCCTTCAGGCCGACCTCCCGGTAGCAGGTGTTAATCAGATCGGAAATGGCTCGCTTCGTCAGGTTACGGTTGAGGTTATCGAAACTCATACCTTTAGGCAGAATCTCAGACAACAACGCGCGGCCCACGGTTGTATCGACCAGCCGAGTGCGATGCTCTATTTCGCCGTCTTCGGTAATGACGCTGTCGTCGATGCGCACCTTGATCTTGGCATGCAGATCGACATAGAACTCATCGTTGTCGTCACGGTTCTGCCGGGCACGATGAACTTCCTCGACGTTCGAGAAAACCATGCCTTCTCCGCGGGCGTTAATCCGCTCACGAGTCATGTAGTAGAGACCGAGAACAACGTCCTGCGAAGGCACAATGATCGGCTCGCCGTTCGCGGGCGACAGAATATTGTTCGAGGCCATCATCAGGGCACGGGCTTCAAGTTGCGCTTCGAGCGACAGGGGCACGTGGACAGCCATCTGATCTCCGTCGAAGTCAGCATTGAACGCCGTACAGACCAGCGGGTGCAGCTGAATCGCCTTACCCTCGATAAGCACCGGCTCGAATGCCTGAATGCCCAACCGGTGAAGGGTCGGAGCCCGGTTCAACATCACGGGATGCTCACGAATAACCTGCTCGAGGATATCCCACACTTCCGGACCTTCGCGTTCCACCAACCGCTTGGCGGCCTTGATGGTCGACGCCTCGCCGCGCAACTGCAGCTTGGAGAATATAAAGGGCTTGAACAGCTCGAGCGCCATTTTCTTAGGCAGCCCGCACTGGTGCAGCTTGAGCGTGGGACCGACCACGATCACGGAACGACCGGAGTAGTCGACGCGCTTACCGAGGAGGTTCTGGCGGAAACGGCCCTGCTTGCCTTTGATCATGTCCGCCAGCGATTTCAGCGGACGCTTGTTGGTACCGGTGATGGCACGACCGCGACGACCGTTATCAAGCAGCGCATCCACCGATTCCTGGAGCATGCGCTTTTCGTTGCGCACGATGATGTCCGGCGCGTTCAGTTCGAGCAGGCGCCGCAGCCGATTGTTACGGTTGATGACGCGACGATACAGATCATTCAGATCCGACGTCGCGAAGCGGCCGCCGTCGAGGGGAACCAGCGGACGGAGATCTGGCGGCAGCACCGGCAGAACTGTAAGTACCATCCACTCGGGCTTGATACCCGACTCGATAAACGCTTCCAGCAGTTTAAGACGCTTGGAAAGACGCTTGATCTTGGTCTCGGACGAAGTGCTGTTGATCTCCTCGCGAACCTTCAGGGCTTCAGACTGAAGCTCGATGGTACGCAGCATTTCATGCACAGCCTCGGCGCCCATGCGGGCCTCGAACTCATCACCGTACTCTTCGATTGCCTCGAGGTACTGCTCGTCAGTCATTAGACTGCCGCGCTCCAGGGGCGTCATGCCTTCATCGACAACGACAAAGGCCTCGAAGTAGAGCACACGCTCGATTTCACGCAGCGTCATGTCAAGCATGAGGCCGATGCGTGAAGGCAGCGATTTCAGGAACCAGATATGCGCAACCGGGCTGGCCAGATCTATATGGGCCATGCGTTCACGGCGCACCTTCGTCTGGGTAACCTCGACGCCACACTTCTCGCAAACCACGCCACGGTGCTTAAGCCGCTTGTACTTGCCGCACAGACATTCGTAATCCTTGACGGGGCCGAAAATCTTGGCGCAGAACAAGCCGTCACGCTCGGGTTTGAAGGTACGGTAATTGATGGTTTCCGGCTTTTTGACCTCGCCGTATGACCATGACCGGATCATCTCCGGTGACGCCAGGCCAATTCGAATGGCGTCAAATTCTTCTACCGTATGTTGTGGTTTAAATATTTTCAGTAAATCGCGCATGAGTCACCTGCTAGCTATGTGCCAGTGCTTGCCTCTATCCCTAGTCCTGATCGAGTTCGACGTTAATGCCGAGCGAGCGGATTTCCTTAACGAGTACGTTAAAGGATTCCGGCATACCCGCCTCAATCTCGTGCGTACCGTCAACGATGTTTTTGTACATCTTGGTGCGGCCTTGTACATCGTCTGACTTGACCGTCAGCATTTCCTGCAGCGTATGTGCTGCACCGTATGCTTCAAGGGCCCAGACTTCCATCTCACCAAAGCGCTGACCACCGAACTGCGCCTTACCACCCAGAGGCTGCTGCGTAACCAGGCTGTAGGGCCCGGTCGAGCGTGCGTGCATCTTGTCGTCGACAAGGTGGTTCAGTTTCAGCATGTACATGTAGCCGACGGTCACGGGCCGATGAAAATACTCACCGGTGCGGCCGTCGATCAGCGTTGCCTGGCCGGATTCTGGCAGACCGCCGAGCGCAAGCATCTGCTTGATCTCTTCTTCGGTGGCACCATCGAATACCGGCGTTGCCATCGGCACACCGTTCCTGAGGTTGCCCGCCAGTTCGTCGATTTCCTCGCCCGAGAGCGATTTAATGTCTTCTGCCTGGCCACCAGTCTTGTTGTAGACCTCGTTGAGGAAGTCACGCAACTTGGTTGTACCAGCGCCCGTATCGATGAGTTCACCGATCTTGCCGCCGATCGCCTTGGCAGCCCAACCCAAATGCACCTCGAGCACCTGCCCGACGTTCATACGTGATGGCACGCCCAGCGGATTCAACACGATATCGACCGGCGTACCGTCTTCGGTATAAGGCATGTCTTCGACCGGAACGATCGTCGAAATAACGCCCTTATTACCGTGGCGACCTGCCATCTTGTCGCCCGGCTGAATGCGACGTTTGACGGCGAGGTAGACCTTGACCATCTTGAGCACACCGGGTGCCAGATCGTCACCGGCCGTAATTTTCTGCTTCTTCTCGTCGAAACGCTTGCTGAACTCTTCTTTCTGGGCCTTCAGACGCTTGGCTGCATTCTCGAGATCCGCATTCGCCTCGTCATTACGGAGCCTGATTTCAAACCACTGCCAACGATCGAGTTCGTCGAGGTAAGCCTTGGTAATCTTGCTGCCTTTTTCGAGCTTGTTCGGGCCGCCATCAGCCAACTTGGCAATCAGCATGCGTTCAACGCGCTCGAAGATATCGTTTTCGAGAATGCGCAGCTGGTCATCAAGGTCCTTGCGAACCGATTCAAGCTCCGACTCTTCGATCGACAGCGCACGGCTGTCTTTTTCGATACCGTCACGCGTAAAGACACGCACGTCGATAACCGTGCCGTCCATGCCCGGCGGAACACGCAGCGACGTATCTTTAACGTCGGACGCCTTCTCACCAAAAATGGCTCTCAGCAGCTTTTCCTCGGGCGTGAGCTGGGTCTCGCCCTTCGGCGTCACTTTACCCACCAGAATATCGCCCGCCTTCACTTCTGCGCCGATGAACGCGATACCCGCTTCGTCAAGCTTGCCGAGTGCGGAATCGCCTACGTTGGGAATATCGGCAGAAACTTCTTCCGGCCCCAGCTTGGTGTCACGGGCAACGCAGGTGAGCTCTTCGATATGAATAGTCGTGAAACGGTCTTCTTCCACGAGGCGTTCTGAGATCAGAATCGAATCCTCAAAGTTGTAACCGTTCCAGGGCATGAACGCGACCAGAAGATTCTGGCCAAGCGCGAGTTCACCCATGCTGGTCGAAGCACCATCCGCCAATACGTCACCACGGGCAATCTGATCACCGGATTTCACGAGCGGACGCTGGTTCATGCAGGTGTTCTGATTGGAGCGGGTGTATTTGGTCAGGTTGTAAATATCAACACCGGCTTCAGCAACGGTGGTCTCGTCATCGTTCACACGAACGACGATGCGACCCGCATCGACCGAATCGACGAAACCGCCGCGTCGGGCAACGACCGTTACGCCAGAGTCGATAGCAACCTTTGCTTCCATGCCTGTGCCAACCAGCGGGGTATCGGCACGCAGTGTCGGAACCGCCTGACGTTGCATGTTCGAGCCCATAAGGGCGCGGTTAGCATCGTCATGCTCGAGGAAAGGCACCAGCGAGGCGGCGACGGACACAATCTGTCGCGGCGACACGTCCATATAGTGAATCGCTTCACGCGGCATCAGCGTAAATTCGTTGTTATAACGAACCGAAACCAGCTCTTCTACCAGTTGGCCTTTTTTGTCGGTCTCGGCATTCGCCTGCGCGATGACATACTGGCCTTCTTCAATCGCCGACAAGTATTCGATCTCATCGGTAACCTTGCCGTTAATGACTTTGCGATAAGGCGTCTCAAGAAAACCGTAATCATTCGTGCGCGCATAAACCGCGAGCGAGTTAATCAGGCCGATATTCGGGCCTTCCGGCGTCTCGATCGGACATACGCGACCGTAATGAGTCGGGTGCACGTCGCGCACCTCGAAACCGGCCCGTTCACGCGTCAGACCGCCAGGGCCAAGTGCCGACACACGGCGTTTGTGCGTGACCTCGGACAGCGGGTTGTTCTGATCCATAAACTGGGACAGCTGGCTCGAGCCGAAAAACTCTTTAACGGCGGCAGCAACCGGTTTTGCATTGATCATCTCCTGCGGCATCAGGCCTTCCGAATCGGCCAGCGTCAGACGCTCTTTGACGGCACGCTCGACGCGAACCAGGCCAACACGGAATGCGTTCTCGGCCATCTCTCCAACGCTGCGGACACGACGGTTACCGAGATGGTCAATATCATCGACGCTGCCGCGGCCGTTGCGGATATCCATAAGTACCTGCAGAACAGCAAGGATATCGTCCTGATCGAGCACGCCCGAGCCCTCGCTGTCATCGCGACCGACACGGCGGTTGAATTTCATCCGGCCCACGTCAGAAAGATCGTAACGCTCGGGATTGAAAAACAGGTTATTGAACAGGTTCTCGGCCGCATCCTTGGTCGGCGGCTCGCCCGGACGCATCATGCGATAGATTTCCACCAGCGCTTCGAGCTGCGTTGAACTCGGGTCGACGCGCAGCGTGTTGGAAATATAGGGGCCTTCGTCGAGATCGTTGACATACAACGTGCTCAGTTGTTCGGCGCCCTGCTCGATTAGCGAACTGATCAGTTCGTCCGTTAATTCATCGTTCGCGGCGGCGAGTACTTCACCGGTTTCCTCGTCGATGATGTCATGCGCCAGAATTTTGCCGACCAGGAACTCTTTCGGCACTTCCAGTTTCTTGGCACCGGATTTCTCCAGCTCCGCAACGTGGCGGGCAGTGATACGACGACCCTCTTCGACGATGGTCTTACGACCGATCTTGATATCGAAGGTAGCGTTTTCGCCGCGCAGGCGCTGCGGTACCAACGCCATTTCGATCTTGTCTTCACTCAGATAAAAGTCGTTGGTATCAAAAAATATCGCAAGCATTTCCTCGTTATTCAGGCCGAGGGCACGCAGGAAAATAGTGACCGGCAGCTTACGGCGGCGGTCGATACGCACGAAAACGCTGTCCTTCGGATCGAACTCGAAATCGAGCCACGAGCCACGGTAGGGGATGACGCGCGCGGAAAACAGCAGTTTGCCGGACGAATGCGATTTGCCCTTGTCGTGATCGAAGAACACACCCGGAGAACGGTGCAACTGGGAAACGATTACTCGCTCGGTGCCGTTGACGACGAAGGTGCCGTTGTCGGTCATCAGCGGCATTTCGCCGAGATAGACTTCCTGCTCGCGAACTTCCTTAACCGGCTTCTTGCTGCCCGGCGCATCCTTGTCATAAATGACCAGGCGCACCTGCACACGCAACGGTGCGGCGTAAGTCAGGCCGCGCACCTGGCATTCCTTCACGTCAAACACGGGGGTACCGAGCTCATAGCTCACGTACTCCAGTGCGGCTGTGCCGGAATAACTGACGATGGGGAACACGCTCTTGAAAGCGGCGTTCAGGCCAACGTCTTTGCGATCCGCAGGCTTGGCATCAAGCTGCAGGAATTTACGGTAGGAATCCAGCTGGATCGACAAAAGGTATGGAGCCTCAAGAATACTTGAACGCTTACCAAAATTCTTTCGAATCCGCTTCTTCTCAGTAAAGGAATATGCCATCTATCAGCACCTCAGTGCGTTGTGCACAATGTCTATGAACCCACCCGGAAAAATCCGAGAGGCGCAAAAGCGTGCCGGCGGTACAAACCACCAGCACGATTTGCCTGTTCAACCGACCAAACAATCGCGTCGTATAACGCTTTTAAACTACAAACCACCAACCGGTCTTATTTAAGCTCGACGGTGGCGCCGGCTTCTTCCAGCGTCTTCTTTATTTCTTCAGCTTCTGCCTTCGGAGCTGCTTCCTTCAGGGTCGAGGGCGTGCCTTCAACGGCATCCTTCGCTTCCTTCAGGCCGAGGCCGGTGACGCCACGCACAGCCTTAATAACAGCTACCTTATTGTCGCCGAAGCCGGTCAGGACCACATCAAACTCGTCCTTCTCTTCAGCAGCAGCAGCGCCTTCACCAGGAGCAGCCGCGGCAGCAACTGCCACAGGAGCAGCGGCGGATACGCCCCATTCTTCTTCCAGCTCATTAATGAGTTCGACCAGCTCCATAACAGGCATCTCGCCCAGAGCTTTCTTGATATCTTCGCGTGAAACAGACATTTGTTTACTCCAAAAGTTTTACTTCGTTACCGAATACGTTAATGGACCGTGCAGGCTAAGCCGCCTGCTTCTGATCCCGATAAGCTGCAAGCAGCCGTGCAAATTTGGCCTGCGGCTCGGCAATGGTGCGAACGAACTTGCTAGCCGGTGCCTGCAACAGCCCGAGCAACTGCGCCCGTGCCTGATCCAGATTCGGCAGCTTCGCCAGCCGGTCCAGATCACTGGCTGGATAAACCGTGCCACCAATGGCTACCGCCTGGGTGACGAGGTTTTCGCAGCCCTTGGCAAATTCCTTGATTACCCTGGCGGCAGCGCCTGGGTCTTCCCTGGAAAATGCAAGGATGATCGGTCCGGAAAGCGAGTCAGCAAGACATTCGAACTCGGTGCCGTCAATCGCGCGCTTCGCAAGGGTGTTTTTAACGACGCGTACGTACACGTTCTCGCTCCGGGCCTTCGCCCGAAACTCGGTCATCTGTGCCACCGTCATGCCGCGATAACCTGCGGCAATGGCGGACAACGCAGTCGACGCGACGTCGTTTACCTCTGCGACAAGAGCCTTCTTGTCTTCGAGTCTGAGTGCCATTAAATTCTCCTGGCCTTCATACCACTAAACAGCTACACACAAGTGTGTAACCACCTGTGATGGGCACCTTCACCAGGAGTCCTGATTCGGGTAACGCCATCTGCGCGGGCCAACCCAATAACTAACGGGTCATTAAGCTTCCGTCGCCTGAAAACAATCAGAACTCCGGTCGCACCAGCGGTCTTTGATGCTTGGCAGGGCGTTTCCGCTTCTGCCACATTTCCAGAAGCCGGGGTCAGACCCCGAATTCTGCAATTCATAATTCGTCAAGAGTCTGTTGTTTCCAATTCGACTCTTGTTCTGAGCAAGGGGTCTGACCCCATTTGCTTCTCTGTTCTTATATCGAAGCCTGGTCTACGACCACGCCCGGGCCCATCGTCGATGAGAGCGTCACTTTTTTCATGTACACGCCTTTAGCCGATGAAGGCTTGGCTTTATTCAGCGCGCCCAGCAACGCCTTGAGGTTTTCCTTCAGGGCGTCGACTTCAAAATCTGCCTGGCCGATCGAGCAATGAATAATGCCGGCCTTGTCGGTCCGATAACTTACCTGTCCCGACTTCGCGTTCTTCACCGCACCCTCAACGTCCGGCGTGACGGTGCCGACTTTGGGGTTAGGCATCAGCCCACGAGGACCAAGCACCTTGCCGAGTTGGCCTACCAGCCGCATTGCGTCCGGAGTGGCTATGAGTATGTCGAACTCGATGGTGCCGCCCTTGATCGTGTCCGCCAGATCTTCGAAGCCGACCAGATCGGCGCCTGCTGCGGTCGCTTTCTCAGCATTTTCACCCTGAGCAAACACGGCAACACGCACTGTTTTACCGGTGCCGTTAGGCAACACCGTCGAGCCGCGAACGTTCTGATCTGATTTTTTCGGGTCGACGCCAAGATTCACGGCTACGTCAATTGATTCCTTGAACTTGGCTGTAGCCAGTTCCTTAACCAACGCCAACGCAGCGTCGAGCGGTTGCGCATCAGCAGGAAGTTTCACCTTAATCTCTTTAGCTTTTTTGCTTAACTTCGCCATTTCATCAGCCCTCGACATCAAGGCCCATGCTGCGGGCGCTGCCGGCAATAATTCGAACTGCAGCCTCCATATCAGCCGCGTTCAAATCTGCCATTTTCATTTCAGCAATTTCCTCGAGCTGCGCACGAGTGACTTTGCCAACTTTGCTTGTATTCGGTGTGCCGCTGCCCTTGGTGATGCCTGCCGCTTTCTTCAGCAGTATCGCGGCCGGTGGCGTCTTCTTTATGAACGTGAAGCTGCGGTCACTGTATACCGTGATCACGACAGGCACGGGCATACCCGCTTCCATACCCTGCGTCTCGGCGTTAAACGCCTTGCAGAAGTCCATAATATTCACGCCGTGCTGACCCAGCGCGGGGCCTACCGGCGGACTCGGGTTCGCCTGCCCTGCCGGGACCTGCAGCTTGATGTAGGTCTGTACTTTTTTTGCCATTTACCACCTCGGTGGGTACAAACGTCCGGCTCTAACGGACTCCCCTGTTACCACTCGCGCCGCGACACAATGTTCCGGCGCAAAAAATTGCCTAGCTCTTTTCTACCTGGCCGAAATCCAGTTCGACCGGCGTCGGTCGGCCCAAAATCTGCACGGCCACTCGCAACTTGCTCTTGTCGTAATTAACGTTCTCTACAACACCGCTGAAGTCGTTGAACGGGCCGTCAACCACTCGAACCACCTCGCCCGGCTCAAACAGAACCTTGGGCCTCGGCTTATCCACGCCTTCCTCGACCCGATTAAGGATCGCATTGGCTTCAGCTTCCGTGATCGGCGCAGGCCGGTCACTCGAACCGCCTATAAAACCGAGCACTTTCGGCACTTCTTTCACGAGGTGCCAGGTCTCCTCGTCGAGCTCCATCTCCACCAGCACGTAGCCAGGGAAGAATTTACGCTCGCTGCGGCGTTTCTGGCCTTCACGCATCTCTACCACTTCTTCGGTGGGAACCATGATCTTGCCGAATTTATCCTCGAGCCCGTGCAGCTTGATCCGTTCCTCGAGAGAAGCCTTTACTTTGTTCTCGAAATTCGAATAGGCGTGGACGACATACCATTTAAGCGCCATGCACTAGCTCCCCTGCCCGGTCAGCAACCTGGTGGCCCACAATAGTCCGAAATCCAGGATCCAGAAAAAAATACCCAGTATCAGCACGAACACAAACACGGTCAGCGTCGTTTGCACCGTTTCGGTTCGTGTCGGCCAGATAACCTTGCGAATCTCGACTCGGGCGCCCTGAATAAACTTCCATAAGGTGCGGCCACGGTCGGTCTGCATAAAAACCGCGACAGCTACAGCAACCGCGCCGAGGATGATCGAAACCGAAATCAGCAGCGACTGCTCTTCGTACGCATAGAAGCCCACGATACCGCCGACCAAAATGGCCGCGGTCGCCGCTAGCTTGACGATCTCAAGAGCGCCTGGTCCCGTTTCTGCGTTTGTATTCATCAGCACCCGCAACCAGACTTCATTCAGGGTCATGGCAGGCCAGGAGGGAATCGAACCCCCAACCTGCGGTTTTGGAGACCGCCGCTCTGCCAATTGAGCTACTGGCCTTCCGCCTACACCCTGTATAAAGCTGCCAGTTTGGCTACAGGCAGCTTTGAAGCCTGGTTGTAATTGTTCCTGTCAAATTGGTCAGGCAACGATGCCCCGACTTGCAGACGGGGCATCTTTTACTGACCTTAATTGCGGCCAAAGCCGCTACTGCATTCGATTACTCGATGATCTTGGCTACTACACCTGCGCCAACGGTTCGGCCGCCTTCGCGAATAGCAAAACGCAGGCCGTCTTCCATTGCGATCGGTGCAATAAGCTCTACTTTCATCTGCACGTTGTCACCGGGCATCACCATTTCGGTGCCATCCGGCAGTTCCACCGCGCCTGTTACGTCCGTCGTCCGGAAATAGAACTGCGGGCGATAGCCTTTGAAGAACGGTGTATGACGGCCGCCTTCTTCCTTGGTCAGAATGTAAACCTCTGCCTCGAACTTCGTGTGCGGCGTGATCGAACCGGGCTTTGCCAGCACTTGGCCGCGCTCAACTTCTTCACGCTTCGTTCCACGCAAAAGCACACCAACGTTGTCGCCGGCCATGCCTTCATCCAGCAACTTCCGGAACATCTCGACGCCCGTACAAGTTGTGGTGGCGGTGTCTTTAATACCCACGATTTCGATTTCGTCGCCAACCTTCACGATACCGCGCTCGATACGACCGGTAACAACCGTGCCGCGACCAGAGATCGAGAATACGTCTTCAACCGGCATCAGGAAGGTGCCGTCGATAGCGCGCTCCGGCTCAGGAATCCAGGTATCCAGAGCATCAACGAGCTTCTCGATAGACGGTGCGCCGATATCGCTCGTGTCGCCTTCCAGCGCCTTCAAAGCAGAACCAATGATCAGCGGTGTGTCGTCGCCCGGGAATTCATAAGTAGACAGCAGGTCACGGACCTCCATCTCTACCAGTTCCAGCAGTTCCTCGTCATCGACCATGTCTGCCTTGTTCAGGTAGACCACGATATAGGGCACACCAACCTGGCGAGCCAGCAGGATATGCTCACGCGTCTGCGGCATCGGGCCGTCGGCTGCGCTGCAGACCAGAATAGCGCCGTCCATCTGCGCTGCACCCGTGATCATGTTCTTAACGTAGTCAGCGTGTCCCGGGCAGTCAACGTGAGCGTAGTGACGCTTTTCGCTCTCGTACTCCACGTGGGCAGTCGCGATCGTGATACCACGCTCACGTTCTTCAGGCGCGTTATCGATGTCGGCGAACGCCTTGGTCTCGCCACCGAACTTCTCGCCCATGACCTTCGTCAAAGCCGCGGTCAGTGTCGTTTTGCCATGGTCAACGTGACCAATCGTGCCAACGTTTACATGCGGCTTAGTACGCTCAAATTTTTCCTTACCCATCGATGGATCCTCTGATCTTTTACGTTAGTTCTGTAAAGCCAAAAAAGTAATAAATTCTGTTTTCTGTTACTGGAGCCCACGACCGGATTTGAACCGGTGACCTCTTCCTTACCAAGGAAGTGCTCTACCCCTGAGCTACGTGGGCCGAATAAGTTAGCGCTGACCAAAGGTGCCTGGCACCCATTTGTTCTCTACTAACCCCTAACACCTGCACCTTCAAAATTTCAGTGTCTGACGTTCCCGGTCAGCACCAATTTCTGGAGCGGGTGATGGGAATCGAACCCACATCATCAGCTTGGAAGGCTGAGGTTCTACCATTGAACTACACCCGCAGCTTTTCGAGCTTCTAAGCCAAACCTCATTCCAACCGAGCCTGCTCAGCGAGCAGTCGATTCACGCCTGATCGCTTCAACCAAACCGGTCCTCTCAGTATTTTCGCGATCTCTAAAAATCGCCATTGTTGTCTGAGTCGAACGCGTACAGGAGGCCGCACTCCGGTCAGCTGGACCTGAGTAACCTCCTGTTAAATTTCCATTCGCATCGCTATACCATTTTTATGGTGGAGGGGGCAGGATTCGAACCTGCGAAGGCTGAGCCAGCAGATTTACAGTCTGCCCCCGTTGACCGCTTGGGTACCCCTCCGCGATGCAAGCCGCGCATTGTCCGCGCTGAGCCACGGTGTGTCAACCGCTTCGTCGGACAGAAACGATGTTTTTGCAGTACTTTTTGCAGTCGACGATGCCGCGACACAAAATTGGCGGTCCGCGACTAACCGCAGCGCAGCACAACCCGGGTCTGGCCCGACCGCGAAGGCGAGTGCCGGGGCCGCGAGGCCGCAAAACGCTTGCACGCTCGTGCCGGTAGTCCTCCCAGGCCACCTCACTATCGGGCCGAGGCTCAATCACGAGGCAGGGGCTCATTGACGCCGGAAAAGACTCGAACGCTTTTTCCGGCATTAGTTCCGCCAGACATTTTTCCAGCCCCAGCCTGCAGCTAAGGCTAAAAAAATGGCGTCAATGTATGCCGGAAGAGGGAATCGAACCCCCGACCTACCGCTTACAAGGCGGTTGCTCTACCAGCTGAGCTATTCCGGCGCATTTTTGAATTGCCGGCCCGGTTATGATCCGGGCCGGCAGGGGTGCAGATAATAGTGATACCGGTGTTGCCCGGCAAGCTAAACGCCCGCTTCTTCGCACGGTGTCGCTTCGGTGCGAAGAATTTGCCCGGGCACACTCGGCAACTCGCCGGATTGCAGTGAGCGATCGGCCGGAATACGCACCAGCAGCCAGAAGTTGGTCCCCGGCTGGTAACGTTCCACAACTCGCGTATCAAAGCCAAGTTTACGCACCTGCTCCACTACGCCATCCGCGCTGGACCGCAGGCGGAATACACCCAGCGATATACGAAACTGCTCATTGTCCGGAAGAATGTAGACATCCGACATTCCGTTATTATTCAGTATCTTGCGTGCATCCTCGGCCTGGGATCTGGACGCATGGGCGCCCGTCTGCACCCAGTACCCTACCCACACGCGCCCCGGCTCCGCCGTCTGGCGAACCGTGGCCTGTTTTTGCCGCAACGCAAGCCGCACCGCATCCGCGTCGGTTTCCCGCGGCAGGGGGCCAATCCGCAAACATCGGTAAGCCGGCAACGCCTCCGGCGGCTCAGGGGCTGCGTCGGCCGGCTCATCGGAGCCGACATCCTCCGCAACCGCCGGGTCGACGGTCGAGGCTTGAACCGCAGGCGGCGCCGGTGCCACGAGCACGAGCTCCGGAACTCGCTGATCCAGATGAGTAGCCATGACGGACACGTCCGGCTCAATAATCCACGACTGGTAAGCAAAGGCCAGCAGATTAATGAGCAACACGAAGAGGAAAAAGCTACGCATAGCAACCTTCTGCGGCGAGGTAACGGACGCCTTCCAGCACCAGCAGCGGGTAATGCTCCGCGGGACAAGCAAGCAGCGGTGCGAGCAGCTCGGCATCACCGCCGGTCAGCATGACGGCAGGCGCAGTGCCCGCGGCGCTTAATCTGTTTATCGCGGCGTCCACCGTCGCATACAGCATGAACAGGATCCCTTTTTCCACGGCTGACCGCGTGTCGTGGCCGACCCAGCCCAAACCCGGATTCATGCCATCGCTGCGTTGGCTGAAGCCGCTGATATCACTGGTTTCATTATTCAGCGACGTGTGCATCAGACGCAGCCCAGGAACAATGATACCGCCCTGATGGTGGCCATGCTCGCCGATAATATCCAGGGTAACGGCCGTGCCTGCATCGATGACGCAGGCCGGCCGGCGGCAGATATGCCAGGCCGCAACGATGGCAGCCCAGCGATCGGCGCCAAGTTGCTCTGCAGCAGAGTAGCCGTTGGTGACTTCGCCGCAAGTGTCGGTGGTGACCACGAACCTCAGGCCGATGCCAAACTTTTGTTGCAGCGCTTCTGCGACCGCCTTGCCGAGCGCCGGACCCGCAACGTTGACCGCCACCGCTGCCGAGGGGGGCTGAGCCAATTTACCGATAAATTCGGCAACCGCTTCGGCCTGCGCGCCGCGATGCGAGACGCTGTCCGGGTAACGCAGCTGTCCGCCGTGGTCGCAGGCCCACTTGATTCTGCTGTTGCCTATATCGATCAATAATTTCATCGCGCTTCGCTGCCGTTTGTCGCTCTTACGCTTACATCGCCCGTAACCAAGTGGCGCAGTTTGCCGTTCACATCGACCAGCAATTGTCCGTCCGCGGATATTCCGGTCGCTGTGCCGGCAATTTCTTCCCCATCCGTTTTGACCAATACGCGCCTGCCGCGGAGATAATCCGCAGCCATCCAGTCATCCACCAACGGGTCGAACCCGGCGCGCTCGAAGTGCTGCAACACAAGCACCAAATTATCGATCAGTCCGCCGGCTAGACGATTACGCCCGGGCAACACGCCATCTGCGCCGATCTCAATACTAGTGGGATGCAGACCGCCGCTGCCAGTAATGGCGGACTCCGTTGAACTATCGAGCAGGTAATTAAGGCCGACGCCGATGACCGCAGTCAGGGGACCGCCGGCTTCACCGCGCACATCAACAAGAATGCCAGCAAGTTTTTGCCCATCGACAACCAGATCATTCGGCCACTTGAGCTCCGCCCGCTCCAGGCCGCATGAGCGCACAGCACGGAGAACTGCAACACCCGCGGCGAGCCCCAGGCAGGACAAGCTGTCCGGCGCACTCGGAAAAGCCCAGGCTAGTGATAGGCAGATGCCGTGGCCCGCCGGCGCAAACCACTGGCGACCTCGCCGGCCGCGCCCCCTCGACTGGTATTCAGCCAGGCACACGCGTGCCTGCCCGGGAGCGGGCGGCGAATCCGCAAGCAAGTGATCGCTCGTGGATTCCGTTACCCACAGCAACTCCAGCGAGTCCAGGGTTTTACGCCGGTCGGCAGAAACTGCGCGCAGGATGGCTTCCTCGTCCAGCAATTCCAGCGATCTCGACAGCCGATAGCCCTGACCGGGTTGCGCACTAATCTCGAGACCGATCAGCTGCAGCTGCTGCACCTGTTTCCAGATCGCGGACCGGCTAACCCCGGCCGCACTCGCCAGTTCATTCCCCGAATGCAACTGCCCGTCCGCCAAAAGGCTTAGCAGCCGTTGTTGCATTAACACCGTATTAACCCGAGCGACGGAAGAGGCGAGATTGCACATCGGGCTTGGCCTGCCCGCGCAGGAGTGTGCTCATATTGGACCGGTGCGTGTAGATGACGAACAGCGCAACGAGGCTAGTGAACACGAACAAATTAAGGCTGCCCTGCAAATCGACAAACGCAATATAGATCGGGATTGATAGGGCGGACAGAACCGTCGCCAGGCCCACGTAGCCGAAAATAAACAGGGCCGCAAACCAGGTGATCGCCGCAGGAATAACGACCACCGGAGCCACCGCGGCGAGAACGCCTATGGTCGTCGCAGCTCCCTTGCCGCCGGCAAACTCAAACCATACCGGGTAGCAGTGCCCGAAAATCGCAGCACCGCCGCATGCAAAAGTTAGCCATTCGCGTGAAATTTCAGGGTCTATGCCTGCAAAAGGCAAATCCAGCAACGGCAGAAACAAGACCGGCGCCGCGCCTTTGCCAATATCCACCAGCATCACCAGGGCCGCAAACAATTTCCCCTGCGTGCGCAGCGCATTGGTACCACCCGCGTTGCCACTACCAACTTTGCGGATGTCGACGCCCCCATAGAGCTTGCCAACGAGTAGCGCCCCGTTAAGCGAACCCGCCAGATAACTTAGAAAAATCTTTACGCCAAGTTCCAGCACTGCCTGCCTGCCCTGATAAAACTGCGCGTTATTGTACGTTATTCGTCAGGCCGCACTTTTAATTTGCACACACCAATTTGCAGCCACCGCGGCCGGATCAGCGGTTGGACTATTCGGGGGCGCGGCAACTAGAGGGCGCGGCAAGACTCAGTCTTTAGTTTGCCGGGGGCCCACTCTCTCGCCTTTTCTGGAAACGCCACCGGTCGAAGACCGGTCTGCCAACTTGTGCTTTATATTGCTGAACCAGCTTTGGCCGGACTGATTTGCAGCCCACCATGACGGACGCGGCTTCTGATTTTCCCCTACGGACATGGCACTCCTCCATGAGATGTGATCCCGGCTTGCTGTAATGCTTATGTTGCCGAGTATTTTTTTAGGTAAGCTTACTCTAGGCCGAGATGCAGGTTGTGACAAGTTCGATTTGCGGCCTGTCAGAGGATTTTGGCCGCTGATTGGATTCCCTGCGGTGCGTCGTAGTTTGAACGCCAGCGCGGTTCGCGCTTGACCCTCGACGCAGCCGACCATAGATTACGAACCTGATTATAATTCCCACAAACAAGCCAATTCGCAAAGCCGTTAATCACCCCGACTCGACAGGCCGGCTGCAGGCGAGGAAATACAATGACTAAAAGCAAAGCTTTATCCGTGGCAACCATAACGGCCGTATTACTTGCGGCCTGCACGAGCGAAGCGCCGGAAAACTGGGGCGTCCTCGTCGACGATCAGTGGATACCGGTGTTTGATTTGCACACCCACACCGGCGAGTGGGACCAGATGCCGCCCGGTTTCAAAAACCGGCTGAGTGAGCGCGTACCGCGTGGTTTCAAATGGTCGATGGGCGGTGCGACGGACTGGATGCTTGGCACCGAAAATATACTCTCCCAGATGAACAGCGCCGGTATATACGGAGCCGGCGTATTTGCGCTTTACAGCCCGCACACCACGGGCAACGCGCCAAACGAATTTGTGGCCGAAAAAATTGCCGGACACACCGACCGACTTTACGGCTTCGCAAGCCTGCGCGTCGACCGCTGGAACCAGGACAGCAAGCAACAGCTCGCGGCACTGGAGTCGGCGCTGACGGATTTGCCCGGCATGGTGGGCATCAAGCTGGCGCACGGACATCAGCAGTTTCGCTTCGATGACGAACGTTTCTACCCCATATATGAGATCGCCGGGCGGCTGCAAAAACCCATGTATCTGCACACCGGCACCAGCCCGAACCCGGGCACCCGCTTTGAACCGCCCTACGCAGATCCGCTATACCTGGAAGACGCCATCAAGCGTTACCCCGACGCTATATTCATTCTGGGTCACGCCGGTTACGACAGTAAGGAAAAAGCGCTGAACTACACGGATTCGGCGATTTATCTCGCGAAAAACTATCCCAACGTATACATGGAGCCCGGCGCATTGGGCGCAGATCGCGCCGAGGATGTTATCGATGACTTTGTCACGCGAGTAAAAGAAAACGGCGTACTCAACAAGGTTATATATGGTTCAGACGGTGTGCAGTTTCCCGGTTACCTGAAAAGCCATCTCGAAGCCTACGTTGCAGCCATGCAGCGCAACGGTTACACGGCCGATGAAATGCGGGCAGTACTGTCAGGGAATTTTAGCCGCGTCTTTGGCATACAAGCACCAGATAACAGGGCGGTGGCCGCCGCCGCAGCCGGAGAATAAACATGCAAAACGGGATTTTCGATTTAAGGCAACTGGCTGTGCCGGCTCTGCTTGCTATGACCCTCTCGGCCTGCAGCGATATGCCAGAGGAAAAATTCGCGACGGTGACGCTTAACGGCACCGTCCAGATGGCCGCCGGGCCAATGCCACCCGGTGCGCTGCATTTTCGGCTCTACAACCTGGAATCACTCGAAGGTGAACTCCAGCATGCCTTGCAGGAAATCGAAGATTTCGACAGCGATTCGCCCGTTTTCTCGCACACCTTCGAGTATCCGCTGCACATGGGCACAGGGCTCGCGGTGCACGCCTGGATCGACACGGATGGCGACGGCATATTCTGCACCCCCACATCGCGTCTGGACGCAAGCGGTCTGGCCTACACGGAAACGACTCCCGAAGGCGAGGTTGATATGACCATCACGCTGTCGGCTAACTGCCGGGCCGCAAACTGGTTCTACCCGCCGATGCGCTAAGCGGATTTTCGCCTGCCGGGGCGGACCGCTTATCTAGCGAGGGTGCAGCCATTCGGGCAGGAACCCGTATGGGTCGAGCATGATGTCGCGAGCGTAGGAGACCCCGGCCTGGTCGAGCAGCAACTGAGCCCGCCCCTCCTTCCACGCATCGAACAAATCCGTGCAGCCACCGACATGCTCGCCGCCGATGAAAATCTGCGGGATAGTGGCCATACCGGTCCGCTGCTCGAGCACATCACGAATCTTGCGGCCGCGCTGGTCGGCCTGGTACTCGACCGAATCGAGATCGACGGATCGATAGTTGATCTCGAGTTTCTTGAACAGCTTGCGGACCGACCAGCAAAACTCGCACCACTCGAGCGCAAACAACACGACCGGCTCATTCTTGTCACTGACCAGCTGCGTTACGAAATTTTCTTCCGAATTGCTCATTGTCTAAGCCTGAGTCTACAACTAGCTGTTCATTGACGACGCCCGGGCCGGACATGCATCAGCCAAACTGATAATTCGGCGTCGAGCGCGAAATTTCCTGTTCGTCGGCATTCATATCGACTTCGATATCCTCGAACAAAGGCGTGGACAAATACCGTTCACCGGTATCGGGAAGCATGCACAGTATGGTGCTGCCTTGCGGAGCTTCGGCGCAAATCTGTAAGGCACCGGCCAGCGTCGCGCCGCCGGAAATGCCGGCGAAAATGCCCTCCTTGCGGGCCAGGTCCCGGGATGCCTGCAGCGCATCCTTGCCATTGACCGGCAAGATACGGTCCGCGAGTTCCAGGCCGAGTGCATCCTCGGTGAGTTGCGGGATGAAATCCGGCGTCCAGCCCTGCATCGGGTGCGGACTGAAACTCGGGTGACTGCCCGCCGGCGAGCCGTCGGAGTTGCGCTCCTGTGCGACGCCGCTGGCGATCAATTGCGCGTTGTCCGGCTCGCACAAAATGATTTTGGTATCAGGCCGTTCTTTCTTGAGCACCCGGCCGACGCCTTTGAGCGTGCCGCCGGTGCCAAAACCCGTGACCCAGTAGTCCAGTTTTTCGCCGGCAAAGTCATTGACGATTTCCACGGCCGTCGTACGCGAGTGCATGTCGGCATTCGCTTCATTCTCAAACTGGCGAGTCAGGAACCAACCGTGCTCTTCGGACAGTTCCTTCGCCTTGTTGATCATGCCGCTGCCTTTCAGCGCGGCAGGAGTCAGCACAACCTTGGCACCAAGAAAGCGCATGATTTTGCGCCGCTCGACACTGAAACTCTCGGCCATAACACAAACGAAGGGGTAGCCCTTGGCGGCGCAGACCATTGCCAGACCGATGCCTGTATTGCCGCTGGTAGCCTCCACCACCGTTTGACCGGGCTTAAGTTCACCGCTCTTCTCGGCAGCCTCGATAACCCCCAATGCCAGTCTGTCCTTAACCGAGCTGAGCGGATTAAAGGATTCTGCCTTGGCATACAAATTGATGCCTGCGGGCGCCAGCTTGTTGATTCGCACGACCGGCGTATTTCCTATGGTCGCCAGAATGTTCTCGTATAGATTAGCCATGGTTAATTCCCCCGTTTTTTTACGCGATCGCTTCGTGCATCAGACGCCGACCAACCCGGATCCGCCGCGGCCCCCGCCCTGTCCGGGCACCACGATCGACGATGCCTGTTCGCGGCGCATTTCCTCGAGCCGCGCCGCCATCTCTTCAACGGCTTGCTCTGCCGCTGTACCAAAGTTTGCCGATGCATCCTCCAGTGTCTCGCCCGGGATATCGAAATTCAGTGGCACGGGGCCGGCTGCGGTCATCACCTGGGTGGCACCCATATAGAGCAACGGGCGGGATTCGTCGCGTTCACCGGCAATCGTCACCGGGGTCAGCTGGCGGATGCTGCCTACCTTGCGATCAGTGAAGCTGTCTTCGCGATACAGGCCGCTCTGGTCGAATTCCGGCGCGCCGTGTTCGTTGTTCTCATTCATTTATAACTCCTGATAAAACCGTTTCCAATTAATTTGCCGCGAGCGTCTTGTCCAGGCCCCAGGTATTGCGCAGAAAGCGCAGCAAGTCCTGACCCGAGCGCTGCATGGCATCAGCGTTGTAACCCATAGTGTAGCCGTCATTGTGTGCGCACTGCGAGAGCGCCATGAAGGTGCTGAAACCGTTATCCATAGAATAACCGCTGGTCATTTCCCTGATACGGCCCTTTTTGGTCCACTTCATCACGCAGTCGCGGGTTACCCAGGCGCCTTCCTGGAATTCCTGCGGATAGGGGCTGTCCCATCCGTGCGCGGCCGTTTCGTAGACGACCAGCTCTGCGTCAACGCCCAGTTTTTGCAGGCGTCGCTGAAACTTCTCGCAACCCGCTATGGACATCGATTCATCGGCGCCGCCCATCATGATCAGCAGCGGACTGCCCTCGACCCGATAGTCGTCAAAGTCGACCATGCAGCCGCCGTAGAACATCGCGTAAGCTGAAAATCGCGGACCGTCCTTACCCAGTACGTTTTCAATCACCGGTTCGAACATCGTGTAGAGCGTCGCGCCCGCCCCCAGGGAGAACCCCGTAACGCCAATCTTGTCGTGCGCGATCGCAGGATGACCCTGCAAATACTGCAGGGCGCTCAAGGCATCCGCGATCTGAGTGTAGATAGGTGCTTTATCCAGCCTTTCGCGGTAGTCATCGGTGCTGCGCAGGTTACGCGCGGTGAAGGTGTCGACTGCCAGACCCGCGATGCCGTGGCGCGCGAGCAACATGGCCAGGTTGACGCTGCGCCCTGTCCAGTCGCCACCCGAACCGTGCAGGATAATCATCGCCGGGACCGGGTTATCCGCGCTCGCGCTTTCGGGCAGCACGAGCGTTCCGCCACCAGTTTGCTGACCACTATTAGCACCGCCGTCCATCAGATCACGCGCACTCTTGGCATTGAAACTGTCGAAACCGACGACCCCATAGGGTGTCGTTTCGAAATCCGTTTTGTAGAAAACGTCGACCGTTGCAACGGGCTCGGGCAGTAACTGCCGCGCGCCGTAGATGGCAAGCAAGACGATTGCCGCCAGAGAAACCAGCTTGATCCTTTTCATGCGAAGGCCTGACAAGTTTTATTCGTTATTTTTTCGGGGCCGTCTTTCGAGGGACTAGTATACCGCTTTGCGCGCCGCTCACACGGAGCCCGCGTTATCCTCGTGTCCGGAATATGTGCCCGGCCGGACGATCAGCCAGTACACAATCACCAGCAAGCCGACGCCGGTCATGAGTTGTGCAAACGCAAAAAAGGCCTCCGAGGACGCTGAACCCGCGATCGTGCGGGTGATATTGATAAGCGCATGCCAGATCGCAACCATCAACACACTGCGCGTCTTGTCATACAACAGCGTGGACCAGGCGGCGGCCGCCAGGATTCCGAACGAAAACCCGATCCATGCCCCGAGCTGGAACTCCGGCCGCATCAGAAAGGACGGCAGATGCCAGCATGCCCAGACCGGCCAGAGTGCTAGCGTCGCAAGCAATGGCCCGAAGCGGCTGCGCAGCACGGGCAGCGCGAAACCGCGCCAGCCAGGCTCTTCGCCTACACCCCGCAGCAGCCCCCCGGTTACGATGATGCCGACCCAACGGCCGTCGTCCGCTATGGCTGCACAGAGGGTGCCCGAAAGCAATTCGCCGCTTTGGCCCGTCATCGCGAGCGCCGCAAACATAATGACGAACGGCGACACTACCGCGGCCGCCAACCACAGCGACGGCACGCGCCACTTGAAGAGACTTGCGAACAATGCCTGAATCCCGTCCCGGCCGCGGGTTGCGTTAAGCACGATCAGAGCGGCCGCAAACGGCCCGAAGGCCGCCAGCCCTTCCAGCCAGTGCGGTAAATGGACCGCCATGATGCCGCGGGCGTCCAGCGCCATCGGCACTTCGATCGCCCAGGTGAACAGGTATGCGAGCAAAAAATAACTGAGCAGAGGCCAGCGACGAATCATGTTTGCCATCCTGTCATCAAAAGCAGGCCGGGATGTCCTGGATGGGCTTGATGACCATGGACAACAGGACCACGAACAGCAGGAAATAAATTATTAATGCCGACCCGCTTCGATCGACGGTGAGTCCTTTATAAATGCCCGCGAATCCGTATGCCGGCGTAACGATAGCCAGCGCAATCCACTTCAGACTGGCAACGACCCCGGCCAGCAGCGGCAACATCGGCGCTATAACGGCATCGGGATTTGCCGCCAGCGGCACCACGATCGCGTACAGAAATGCATTCTCGATGCAGTCAAGCGTCGATGCGAGCAAGGGTATCCAGAAGGCGATGGCTCCAAGCCGAAACCACGCACCCGGCAGCCGCATTGCTAGTAACCCGGTGAGCCCTGCAAGCAGCAATCCGTAGCCCCAGGCCAGCGCAAGATCACCCGGCACCAGCAGTTGCGCGATGCCCGAGCGCGCCTCCGCGGGAAATGACAGCACGATTTCAGTCGCCCGCCCGGCCGTAAAAGCCAGCTGCAAGCAGACCAGGTCGGACGTGCGCTCCATCCCCACGATCGCAACCGCCGGCTGCATCAGCACGCCGACCGCCAGACCGAAGACCATCACACCGGCCACCGCCATCAGACTGAACGCGAGCGGCGCACGAGGCATTCTGAGTAATGTCTGCATAAGTGTTAGCTCACCATGGTTCGCGTCAGATTAAGGTTCACAATTAAAAAAACACCGTGCCGGTTCCAGCAAAAGCTCACCCGGCACGGTGACTGGATCGGTCTTCGATGTAAATGTAATCGGCACTTGCACCTGGTGATCGACACCCGCGGTGGGGGTCGGCCGAGTGCCACCCTCGACATAGACCGAAATACTTAGCGTCCAGGTCGACGGGAAAGTCACCGGATCGCCGAAGAACACGAAAAATGAAATAGGCACGTTCTGGTAGGTAACCACATCGCCCGGCGCCGGCGTACCCACTGCAAATGTCGGGTTAAGGAATACATTCGGTATGGAGAATGTGGGGTTGTCCAGATAGCTTTCCGGATAAAGGGTTATCGCACCATCCAATGGCGTATTGATATTGTCCGGGTACTTCAGCGTGAACGTGATGGTCGTATCGCTGGGGATGGCGGCACGGTCGTTGCCTCCCCCGTCCGGCGCTTCGGTCAGCGCCTTGCCCGCCTGTTTGGACGGCAGACTCGAGAAAAAGGCCCAGACCGCTTCACCCGTAAAAGTCGCCCAGCGGTGCCCGCTGAAGTCATCCAGGCTGCCTTCGGAATGCTCGCACCAGTAAACAGGGTAAGGCGTGTTGGCGGAACCGAGCAAGGAGTGGTCCACGCAGGGCGGTATTTCGCCGGGCGTGGTGAGATCCTCTTCCCAGCCGTTATACAGTGTCCAGAATCGACGCGCGCCGCGGGCTATCCCTATATTGACCAGACGGTCATTGACCCCCTGCGACATCAGCACGGCCACGGCGCCGACGCATTCGGTGCTGATCAGGGTGCCGGCACTCGGCGCGATGGCGCGCACGACATCGCCGAAACGGCAACCGATTTCATGGGTCATGCCGGCGCCGCTGCTGTGGCCGGTCACGAAGATTCGATCCGGATCGTAGTTCAGGCCACGCTTGTCCAGTTCGGCAAGCAGGTCCAGGAAAAACTCAAAATCGTAGGCGAAGCTCCACTGCTGGCTGCCGTTGGCATCCGGCAACGCGTTGGGAAACACCATGATCGCGCCGTCGCCGACCGGACCGATAAGGTCATAGCCCAATTCTTCGTTGGTCCAGCGCTCGTGGGTGCCGCCGGTGCCGTGCAGGGCAATCAGCAGCGGCTTGGCAGCATCATCCGCCGCAGCTGCAAAAACCTGCCCCTGCTCGGTGTAGTCCTGCGGGAGCTGCAGCCAATAGGTTCTCTCGTCGCCACGCGTTGATTGCATGGTTTGCAGTCCGGTCGAGAGCGGGCTGTCGTCATCGTCGTCCAGAAAACAACCGCTAAGCAGCAAAAGGCTGGAAAGCACAGCAGCGCGTGCCAGCACGGTGCTCAGTCTATGCATGGTTCATCCCGTTTTTGCATTTTGGCTACGATGCCAGCATCAGCCCATCGACACAACATGGCACGATAGTCTTGTCCACAACGAGTATTCGGCGAGCTATAGCAGGCTGCAAAATGCCGTGCAGAGTAGTACATTGGATCGAGGTTTGCTGCGTGGGGGGATAGGACATGGCCAGTACCGAACTTCGTTCTGGCGGGGGCCGCGATGAACTGCCGTTCATGGCGCCCTGCCGCCAGCTGGAAATTACCGCTCCGTTGCGCTGGCTCAAAGAGGGGTACGCCGATATGCGGCATGCGCCGTGGCAAAGCCTGCTCTACGGGTTGATTATGGCGCTGATTTGTATGGCTCTGGGTGCCATGGGCATGACCTTCGGCGGCTACCTCGTGCCGCTCGCGATCATGGGCGGCATCGTATTCCTGGCGCCGGTGCTGTGCCTCGGCCTTTATGCCATCGCGGCCCAACTCGAGCGCAAGCAACCGGCCATGCTCGGCCGCACGTTCCGTGAAGCCGCCCGTCGCCGGCTCGCCACCGAACTGGTGTTTGCGCTGATGCTGCTGGTCGTATTCCTGATCTGGGCAAGGGCATTTTCGATGATCCAGATTTTCATGCCGGAGAATTCGCAAGCGGGTTGGCAGGAGCTGCTCAGCTATATTTTGGTTGTCGTTGCCGTGAGTGGTTTTTTTGCGGCGATCACGTTTGCGTCCAGCGCATTTGCGCTGCC
>JARRLL010000005.1:0-51539 GCA_037387125.1 Gammaproteobacteria bacterium
TGTATAGGTGTACTGAACCAGTGTGTAAAGCAGGCCAGGCCAGAAGTATATTTTCAGATGCTCCCAGACACTTTCGTTGACCGCAGCTATCAGTGCCAGGGGGGTCCAGTAGTCACTAAGCTCGAAAGCAAAATGCAATGACGAACCGGCAAAGCATATCCAGAACACACAGCCTAGTTCCCAGAGAAGCAGTTTTGAATTTGTTTTCAATGTCATTGTGAATACCCCTGTCTCAGGCTCCCAGCAGGAAAAAGGCACCGGTTCCGGCAATAGCCACGCCTGCGCCGCGCAACAATAGCTTGCCGCGCTCGTAGTGCTGCGATATGTCGCCGATGATCAAGCCCATAACATGAAGCATAGCGGTGCCAGTCATAAAACCTATCGCATAGGTAACCGGTTGCGCAACCACCGGCATTTCTGAGCCGTGCGCGTAGCCGTGAAAAATCGCAAACACGCCGACGGCGCTCATCGCCGCGACCATGGGCACCCGTTTATCGAGGGCGATGGCCGTACCCAGAGCCAGCACTGAAAAGGCAATGCCAACTTCAATGGCAGTCAGGCCCACATCAATCCAACCCAGCAATCCGCCGACCGCCATAATAAGCACGAACGTACCAGGCACTGTCCATATCGCACGCCCGCCGATCTGGGCGCTTAAAATACCGACGCTAACCATCGCCAGAAAATGGTCGAGGCCAAGTACCGGATGCGTCAGGCCCGATAAAAAAGAGCCGTAAGGCAAAACCGTACCGTCATGGCTGACAGCGGGCGCACTGGTTAGGGCCGCAACCAGCGTGATTGCAGACAATAGCGCCGCTCTATAGCAGCGTTGCCTCTTGGTATTGCTCATTTGACCTCCCCTAGAAGTCACTATTGCAAGTGCCTTAAAAGTGCCTAGGCACCGGTTAACTGTTAAGAAATTCAACGACCAGCCGGTTCACCTCGTCCGGCTGATCAAACACGGCCCCGTGTCCTGCATCAGCCACAACAACCGAACTCAGTCCGGGCATCAGTTTTTCGCTGCGCTGGGCAACCTTGTTGGGGTTAAAAAACATTTCGTGCTCGCCAAATATCAACAAGCCCGGCACGTTAAAGCGCCGCAGGTAAGCTTTTCGTTCAGACATGAAGAACTTACCCAACACTTTCAAACCCTTGCGTATGTGTATTTTACCCGTTTTTTCATTATAAACGTCCAGTGAGCGGTCTACTCGATAGTGACGCGTGCACAGCGCCATAAGCCTGGCCAGCTGCCTGTCGAAAGTGCCGAAAGTCCCTTTAGGACTGGGGCTGGAAACCGATTTTGCGGTCAGGTCGTCTTCCAGCGCATTGGCGTCTTTCTTCTTTGAAACGACCTTGGAAAGCCAGATCTTGACCGGGAGTTTGGCTCGAGTCAGCCCGGTCGGTCCCATCATTACGACCTTGTGCACCCTCTCAGGCGCTTCAATGCCCATGCGCATGGCCATCCATCCGCCGACGCTGTTGCCTGCGAAATGAGCCCTGTCGATACTCAACTCATCGAGCACGTCCTTGAGCCAGAGCACGGGGGAATCATCCAGTAAAGAAAGCTTGTTGGCTTCGCTGCGCCCCGGCTGACCAACAACATCAAGGGCGAAGACGCGGTAATGTTTGGCGAACTCGGCAAATTGCATGCGCCAGAGCGGCGCGCAACCGGCGGTGCCGGGAATCAGAATCAGGGCCTCGGCGTCTTCCGGCCCGCATACGAGCATATGCGTTCGGCCGAACCGAGTCTCGACGTAACGTGACTTGAGCGGTGTTTCCACCGTTTCCAGCACGCCTTCATACCAGGACATGATCGCGTTGTAGCCCGCCGCGGATTTATAAAACCTCAGGTGCGGCTCTGACTCATGTGCGGTAACGGATGACGATGGCACTGCTGCCACGTTGCCCATTACGTCCGTTGAAGCGACGCTTTTATACGAGTTTCTGGATTCCACCTACTACCTCCGAATAGGCCGCCAGGGCCCACAGCCACTGGCTAGACAGTAGTGTGTTCGCTGCCCGAACCGAATCGGTTTCACTAACATTGCACCGCAGCAAGAGTGGCCGTGCAGAGAGATTGGCAAGTGAGCCAAAAGAGAAAAGTCGCATATTTTTCACATGGTTATAAATAATAATGGCGCGAATTTTCGTACCGGTGACCAACTGGATCAGGCCTCAGGCGCTTTTCAGTCTCAGGGATTCGTAGAGGCGGCGCGCCATGGACTGAATGAGCATGTCGGGCATCTCGTCCACGAACAGGTGTCCGCCCGGCAACATATGCACTCGGCAGGTTGAGGTTGTATGTATTGCCCAGCCTTCGAGCCTTCCCTTGTCGACCAGTTCATCACCGAAGCCGCCGTATACCCAGATCGGGAAATCGAAGGGTGGTTGTTCTTTGTAAACATAGGTTTCATGTGCCGTGCAGTCGGCACGCAGGACGGGCAGCAGCAACTCCAGTAATTCGGGATGCGCCGTCACTTCTTCGGACAGCACTCCGAATTCGGAAATCTCCTGCAACAATTCCGCATCCGGAAGATCATGGAAAAGTTTTTCTTCGGGTATGTGCGGGGCGCCAATCGCCAGCGGCATCAGACAAACCGGCAGCGGCCCGTCCTCCGCGCGCAACAGGCGTGCCAATTCAAAAATCAGGGTGCCACCCATGCTGGTGCCCAGGAAAGCAAAGGGTTTATCGAGATACGGGCGAATGCTGATTAGCGCATCCGCAGCGAGGGCCGCCATGTCTGACATCGCCGACTCTTGTATGCGCCATTCCCGACCCGGCAACTGCACAGCCGCGACTTCTATATCTTTGGGCAACAGGGTCGGCCATTCACGGTAGGCTCCCGCACCGGCGCCGGCATAAGGAAAGCAAAAGAGCCGCATGCAAGCTGCAGGATTAGGCGACCGGATAGCCACCGGGCTGCGTGCGGGACTGCCGGGCATGGCTATGCGTTACGTCCCGAGATGGCGGTTAGGGATTCCCTCGAGGATCGCTCCTGGTATTCGGCAGGCACCATGATCGTATCGTCAGCCTGATCCGCGGGCAGCGTATCCGGATAATCAAGCGTGTAATGCAGGCCACGACTTTCCTTCCGGGCGAGCGCGCAATCGATAATCAGTTCCGCGACGACCACAAGATTACGCAACTCGACCAGGTTGTTGTCGATTCGGAAATTGCTGTAGTAATCCCTGATTTCTTCCTGCAAAAGTCGAACCCGGTGCTGCGCCCGCTCGAGCCGCTTATCGGTGCGCACGATACCGACATAATCCCACATCGCGCGGCGCAGTTCGTCCCAGTTGTGCGATACGACGATCTGCTCGTCCGGATCGCTGACCTGCGTTTCATCCCAGGCGGGAAGCTTGGCAGGCAGATGCTCAGCCTTTTTACTGGCAAGAATATGCCGGCTGGCCGCGGCCGCCATTACCAGGCATTCGAGCAGGGAATTGCTCGCCAGGCGGTTCGCGCCGTGCAGACCCGTGTTGGCGCATTCGCCCACGGCATAAAGGCCCCCGACGTCGGTGCGCCCGTCGAGGTCGGTCAGGATGCCGCCGCAGGTGTAGTGCGCTGCAGGCACTACCGGCAGCGGCTGACGGGTCATATCGAACCCAAAAGTCTCGCACCGGGCCGATATATTAGGGAAATGCTCGCGGATAAACTCCGGCGACCGGTGACTGATGTCCAGGTAAACGGAATCAAAACCGCCACGCTTCATTTCGTAATCGATGGCGCGCGCCACGATATCCCTGGGCGCTAGCTCACCGCGCTCATCATGCTCAGGCATAAAACGGTGACCATTCGGTAACAGGAGCTTGCCGCCCTCACCGCGCACGGCCTCGGAAATCAGGAATGATTTCGCCTGGGGGTGATAAAGACAGGTCGGGTGAAACTGAACGAACTCCATGTTCGCCACCCGACAACCTGCGCGCCATGCCATCGCGATACCATCCCCGGTGGAGGTATCAGGGTTACTGGTATACAGATAGACCTTTGACGCGCCACCGGTTGCCAAGACCACGGTCCCGGCCTCGAGCGTATCAACTCGGCCGGTATTTTTGTTCAGCGCATAAACGCCGAGAACCCGATTGCCGCCGGGCAACCCGAGTTTTACCGAAGTGATCAGGTCGACCGCAATACTGTGGTCACGCACTTCGATGTTCGGGCACGCGCGGACTTTTTCTTCCAGCACGCGCATCACCACGGCGCCGGTCGCATCCGTTGCATGCACAATCCGTCGACTGGAATGGCCGCCCTCGCGCGTCAGGTGCAACTGACCGCTGCCTTCTTCATGCGTGAATGCGACGCCCTGCTCCAGCAGCCATTCGATGGATTCGCGAGCGTTGCCTGCTATGAATTTCACGGCCTCTGGACGACAAAGCCCGGCCCCGGCGCGCAGGGTATCTTGAATGTGATCCTCGATGGAATCGCTTGCTGTCATTACGGCTGCAATGCCGCCCTGCGCATAGTTACTTGAACCTTCAGTCAGCATCCGCTTGGCCAGCACGACCACTGACTTACCGGTAGCCGCAAGGCGCAAAGCGACGCCCAGTCCGGCTACGCCACCGCCCAGTATCAGCACCCGACCTTCCGCGGGATTACTCATGGCTACTCATAAGAATTGCTCTGGTAGGAAATGCTCTTTTAGAAAATGCTCTGCCAGAAAATATTCTAGCGACCTATTTCCAGCATGCGCTCAACCGAGCGGCGCGCGCGCTCGGCTATCGCGGGATCTATCTCAACCTGGTACTGCATCTTACGCAGCGAATTAAGAATTTTCGGCAAGGTTATTTGTTTCATGTGCGGGCACAGGTTACATGGCCTGATGAAGTCGACCTCGGGATACTCGACCGCGACGTTATCGCTCATGGAGCATTCCGTGATCATAACGATTTGCTTGGGCTTCACTTCACCGACGTGCCTGATCATGCCCGACGTCGAACCTACGAAGTCCGCCTCCTCGAGCACATCGGGCGGACATTCCGGATGGGCGATAACGTGGATACCCGGGTAACTCTTGCGGTAATCGCGCAACTCGTCACCGGTAAACTTTTCATGCACCTCACAAGCACCTTCCCAGAAAATGACCTCAACATCGGTTTGCGATTGCACGTAGCGAGCGAGGTAACCGTCGGGCGTGAAAATCACCTTGTCGGTGCCCAGCGACTCGACCACTTCAACGGCATTCGCGGATGTGCAACAAACATCTGTTTCGGCTTTGACTTCAGCCGTTGTATTGACGTAACTGACGACCGGCACACCGGGATTATCGGCACGCATCTTGCGCACATCTGCAGCGGTAATGGATGCCGCCAGCGAGCAACCCGCCGCCAGGTCGGGGATCAGCACCGTTTTTTCCGGATTAAGCAGCTTGGTGGTCTCAGCCATGAAATGGACACCGCACTGCACGATGACTTCGGCATCCACTTCCGTGGCCTTGCGGGCCAGCGCGAGCGAATCGCCGACGAAGTCAGCCACGCCATGATAGATCTCGGGCGTCTGATAATTGTGCACCAGCAACACGGCGTTCTTTTCGCGCTTCAGTTTATTGATGGCCGCAATATAGGGCGCATGCACAGCCCACTCGACGTCCGGGATAACGTCCTTGAGACGCTCACGGATGGGCGCGGTAATGCGTTCGACTTCCGGCGTGTATTCCGGCTCGGAAATCTGCGGACTCGACTGATTCAACTCTCTAACTCCGGGGCCTGGGGCCCGTAACATTCTGATTCAGCGTGCAAATTCCGCACTACAGCGGAGCTTGGCAACTGGCTGCCTTTAGTATATCGCCTGCCCGCAGGCAGTCATACCTGCAATCGCCCGCCTTAGCGCTCGTTCGCGGGTTTTGACCCAAACCAGACATAAGAAACTACCCTGCCGGCTCGGTTTCGCTAGAATAGACCACTGTCGAACAACCTACACAAGAATAATAGCTATATGTCTTCCAAATCTGCCCTGCGCCTGCCCGATGATATTGAACTGAGTGAGTGGCTGGAATCTATGGATTCCTTGCTGCAGGCCGACGGCCCGGATCGGGCCAAACAGATTTTTCGCGCTTTGCGGGATTATCTTACCGACGTGAACGTCATCGTCGATGACGCCACTCTGAATACGCCGTATCGCAACACCATATCGCTCGACCAGCAGCCGGTTTATCCGGGCGATATCAAGCTCGAGGAAAAACTCGAAAACATTATTCGCTGGAACGCGATGGCGATGGTCCTGCGCGGCTACGACAGTGGCACCGGAGTGGGCGGCCACATCGGCACCTATGCATCGGCCGCCACCATGGTCGAAGTCGGCATGAACCACTTCTTCCGTGCCCGCAGCGAAGAATATGGCGGCGACCTCGTAACCGTGCAGGCGCATGCCGCACCCGGTGTTTACGCGCGCTCGCTGTTAGCCGGACAAATCAGCGCTGAACAGGCCGGGAACTTTCGTCGCGAGCTGCAGCCGGGAGGCGGCCTGTCATCCTACCCCCATCCGCGCAACATGCCGGACTACTGGCAAATGCCCTGCGCCTCGATGGGGCTGTCGACGCCGAGTTCCATTTACCAGGCTCGCTTCGCGAAATACCTCGAGAACCGCGGCCTGAAACCAGCCAACGGCGGCAAGATCTGGACCTTCATTGGCGACGGCGAATCCGACGAACCCGAAGTGCTCGGCACAATCAATATCGCCGCACGTGAAAAACTCGATAACCTGGTGCTCGTCGCCAACTGCAACCTGCAGCGTTTGGACGGGCCCGTGCGCGGCAACGGCAAGATTATCCAGGAGCTGGAACGCAGCTTTCGCGGCGCCGGCTGGAATGTCATCAAGGTCATCTGGAGCGGCGAATGGGACGTGCTGTTCTCGCGCGACAAGGAAGGCATCATGCAGGCCCGCATGGACGAGGTCGTCGACGGCGACTATCAGATGTACTCCGTGTCCAGCGGCAAGGAGGTGCGTGAGCATTGGAACAACGGCAACCCCAAGCTTGCCGAAATCATGCAGGTGCTGTCGGACGAAGAGATTCGTGCAATCCGTCGCGGCGGCCATGACCAGCGCAAGATATACGCGGCCTTCCAAAAAGCGATGGAGACCGAAGGCAAGCCCACAGCCATCCTGATCAAGACCATCAAGGGCTTCGGCATGGAAGGCCACGAAGGCTCGAATATCGTCCACCAGAAAAAGGACCTGGCAGCCAACGAGCGCGTAGCGGCGGCAAAGCGACTGGGAATTCCTATCACCGAGGAGCAGGCAAAGGCGGCTGAGTTCTATATACCGCCTGAAGACAGCGAGGAAATGCGCTACCTGCGGGAAAGGCGGCAGGAACTGGGCGGCCACCTGCCGCAGCGGCTGACTAACTTCCCAACCTTGCAAGCGCCGGAACTCGAATTTTTCGCGGACCAATTAAAAGGCTCGGGTGAGCGCGAAATTTCGACCACGATGGCCTTCGTGCGCATGCTGGCGAAACTCCTGCAGCACAAGGAAGTCGGCAAATATGTCGTGCCGATCGTGCCCGATGAAGCCCGCACCTTCGGCATGGAGGGCCTGTTCCGCAAGGCCGGCATTTATTCTTTTGAAGGACAGAAATACAAACCGGTCGACGAAAAAACCCTCATGCCCTATCGCGAAGCGCAGGACGGCCAGATCCTGCAGGAAGGCATCTGCGAGACGGGCGCCATGGCATCCTTCCTCGCCGCCGGCACTGCCTATGCCGTGCACGGTATACCGACGATCCCCTTTTATATCTTCTATTCCGTGTTCGGCTTCCAGCGCGTGGGCGACATGATATGGGCCTGCGGCGACATGCTCTGCCGAGGTTTCCTGCTCGGCGGCACGGCCGGACGCACGACTTTGAACGGTGAAGGCCTGCAGCACGAAGACGGTCATTCGCATGTGATCGCCAGCACGGTGCCCAACATGCGCAGCTACGACCCGGCTTTTGCCTATGAGTTGGCCGTAATCATCCGCGATGGCATCGAACGGATGTACCAGAACCACGAAGAAATTTTCTATTACATCACGGTCTACAACGAAAACTATGCGATGCCCGAGATGCCGGCCGGTGTCGAAGAAGGCATCATCCGCGGCATGTATCGGTACAAAGAGTCGGACACGATCGGCGAACGCAAGGCACATCTGATGGGCAGCGGTTCGATCATGACGCAGGTTTTACGCGCCTCAGAATTGCTGGAGGAAATCGGCATTTCAACGGACATCTGGAGCGTAACCAGCTACAACGAACTGGCCCGCGACGGCCTGCAAGTCCAGCGCCGCAACCGCCTGCGCCAGGGTAAAGCAGAGTCATGCTACGTCGAAGAATTGCTGGCCAATGAAACGGGTGTGTTCGTCGCTGCCAGCGATTACATGAAAGCCCAGCCAATGAGCATCGCACCCTGGGTGCCCGGCAAATTTACGGCGCTCGGTACCGACGGTTACGGGCTCAGCGAGTCGCGCCCCGACCTGCGCGATCATTTCGAGGTCAGCGCCGAACACATCGCTTACGCGGCCGTCGCCGCACTGGTGGATGAAGGCAAATGCGTCGAACAGGATCTCGATGCGCTGACGCAGAAGTTGAACATCAATCGCAACAAGCTGGATTCTGCGAAAGCCGGTCCCGCTCAGGTGCGAGCGGCACGGGGCAATTAGGGTCAGACCTTAGCTATTCCCGCTCGGCGTTCAACTTCTTAACGTACTCCACATCAACCAGCGACACGCCGTCTTCCTTCGCGCGCTTGATAATGCCCTTGAGCGCCGTCTTTAGAAAAGGCTTCGGTATGCCGGTCAGTTGTTTGCAGGCATCGCGGGTGAACTGCACGTGGTCGGGATCTAGCCGGTTGGCCTCGTAAAGAACCGATTCTTCCTTCGGCCCCTTGTCCGTCGGGATCGGGAACCAGAACGGCGTTTTGTGCTCGGCAAACCAGAATTTCGAGCCGTCGCGGAAACCGTAGGCCAGCGGCATGTTCGGGAGCATGGTCGCGCCTTCCGCGAGGTTCTTCTGCCAGGTCTCCTTCATTAGGATGCGCTCTATCCGCAAAACAAAATACTCGGGCGTCTTGCCGTCATCACGGATCGGCTGCTCGGTGTCGACCACGCATTCATAGACCTGGAAGGCTTCTTTAATAATGTGCGGGTAGATATCCCCGTCCGCTGCCCTGCCCGGCGTAGGACTGCTGACGAGCGTGTAGGGATTGTCCTTCATCTTCTCTTCCGTGGTTTGCCCGGGATAACCGAGGCTGACTATTTTCTTGAGCTTCGCCTTGTCGAACTCGACGTAATTGAGCGCACAGACTTTGGTGCGCTTGAGGTGGCGGTCGGTGTTGGAATTCTGTCGGCTGCACAGCATGAAGGCACGGCCACCGATCACTTCGAACGGAAATGTCAGCTGGTAGGGGCCTATGTTGGTCTCGCCGTCCTCGTTTACCGTGGTGATCAGCGCGAAGGGCGAAGGGTAATAGGAACTGGACTGGTACCAGTTATCGCGCATCGGGCTTTCGACAAAGGCTTCGTTAATCGTGTTCGGGTGACGACGAAAAATATCCATTAATCCCATTTATACGTCCTTCATAACTTCACAGTGCCGGGCTGCGGCTTCCGGGTTGCGCGTGAGTCTAGCAGCGCACGCAGGCTTATGCGGTAACAATTAGTAACCATCGTCGGCTCAGTCGCCGAAAAAAATAATGTGGACACGCTCGGGACCGTGTGCGCCGAGTTTAGCAGGAACGCCCAGATCCGCCGTTCGCGAAGGCCCCGTGACCAGGCAGTATTCTCGCGCCAGTCGGCCCGCCGAACCGTCAGCCCGTAAAAGGTTCCAGAGGCCGGAAAAAGACGGCAATAATCTGGCCTCGGGCACCACGACGATATGCGTGCGCGCCAGGAAATCATTGCGCAAAGCCCTGCCCGGCCCGCTCGCGATGACCACGGCGCCGCACTCCGCAATAGCAGCAAGTCCTGCACTGATATACACATCGCCGTCCGCTTGCACGTCGCCCGAAACCTGCCCTACTCCCGCGGCCAACCAAGATTCTATCGGCAGCTTCAGCGTCGGGTCCGTGACCACATTCGGCGGCAGTTGCTGCTGAGCGAGATAAGTCCGGACGGCATTCGGAACGGCGCCTTGCCCGGCGACGCGCGTTGTCGTCATTTGCGTGGCACCCGCCAGTTCCGCAAAGCGCGCAAAGCCGGCGACTGTTTGCGCGGCTGGCTCCGCGGAGTGTTCCGTTAAAGTCACGTAGTCCGACGTCGCAGCGCCACGACGCAGCCTCTCCAGGATGTCGGTTCGCGAACTCACGTGTCCCGTTCCCGCTTCGACCACAGTTGCTGGAAACTCTGCTCGGGCGGCACCGGAAAATCTCGAGTCTGGGCCCACGCTCTGCCCGGTCCCGGCAAGTGGCGCAACCAACCTGTCGCGAGCGCACGCCCGGCATACCAACGCAGGAATTTTCGCGTAACTGCTTGCGCCAACCGATAGCGCACGCCGCCATCGTTCAGCCACGCCCACAAACGCAAGCCGCGGCGCTCCCCCGCCGGGCGCAAATGATTTGCAAACTCGCGTTCGCGCCAATGCCGCATCAGCTTGGGCAAGGGAATGCCTACCGGACACACTTCCGCGCAACGGCCGCAGAAAGTGGAGGCATTCGGCAAATGGCGGCTAGCGGCTAACCCCGCAAGCTGCGGCGTCAGGACCGCGCCCATCGGCCCGGGATAAACGGAACCGTAGGCGTGTCCGCCGATGGCGGTGTAGACGGGGCAGTGGTTCAGGCAGGCAGCGCATCGAATACAGCGCAGCATGTCCTCGAATTCCGTGCCCAGCATCGCGCTGCGCCCGTTATCGAGTAACACCACATGAAATTCATTCGGGCCGTCCGCATCGGCGACGCCGCGGGGTCCGTGAAAGAAGCTCGTGTAATTCGTCAGCCGCTGCCCGACCGCAGCGCGCGGCAGGATGCGCAGCAACACCTCGGCATCCTCGAGCGTCGCCACCACTTTCTCGATACCAGTCACCACAATGTGGGTGCGCGTCAGCGTGGTCGTCAGGTCCGCATTGCCCTCATTGGTAACCACAATGACGCTCCCGGTTTCGGCCACCAGGAAATTGGCCCCGGTAATACCAACGTCGGCATGCAAGAATTTTTCACGCAAAACCGCCCGCGCCTCCGCCAGCAACTGATCGGCGGTTTCCAGCGGCCGGTCGCGCGGTACCTGATGGTGTTCATTAAATGTGTCGATGACCTGCTGCAGCGATACATGCAGTGAGGGCGCGGTGATGTGGCTCGGCGTTTCACCGCGCAACTGAATGATGTATTCGCCCAGATCCGTCTCGACCACCTCGAATCCCGCGAGCTCCAGCGCGGGCACCAGTTCGATTTCTTCGGTAACCATCGACTTGCTCTTGGTCACCAGTCGCGCCTGGGCATCCCGGCAAATACGGCCAATAATTTCGTTGGCCTCGCTGCCGTCCGCCGCCCAGTGCACGCGGCCGCCATTCGCCAGAACATTGCGCTCGAACTGCTGCAGATACTCAGCCATGCCGGCGATCGACCGTCTGCGCACGGCCGTTGCACGCGCCTTCAGGTCGCCGGCGTCATCGAGTTCATCGAAAGCCAGCTTGTACATGTGGGCCCGCGATGCTTCCATCGCACCTAGCGATTCGCGCAGCACGGGGTCGGCCATTTCTTTCTCGACCAGGCCGGGGAAATCTCGCTCAGCTCTCACCGCGACTCACCTTTAACCAAAGAGGCCTGCCCATCGAGCACCTCGGCGATGTGCCAGACATCCATCGGCGTGCCGTCGCGATGCAATTTGCCGGCGAGATGCAACAGACAGCCCAGGTCCGTCGACACGAGTGCGTCTACCGGCTCCTTGGTCGTCAGCAAGTCCGCAATTTTTTTCTGCGCCATGCGATTCGATATATCGGGGTACTTGATACAAAACAACCCGCCAAAACCGCAGCACACGTCGGGATTGGCAAGCGGCTGCTCCTTACAACCCTTGACCTGCGCAAGCAGCGCACGCGGCTGCTCACGTACGCCAAGTTCACGCAATGCCGAACAGGAATCGTGTACGGCAATATTGGCCCGGAATTCAGCCGGGAGGTTATTGACGCCGGCTACATCATGCAGGAACTCGGTCAGCTCCCAGGTTCGTCGCGCAAGAGCTTCAGCCTGGGCCCTCTCATCGCTGTCGGCGGCAAACAACTCAGGATAGTGAACGCGAAGCATGGCGGCACAGGAAGCCGAAGGCACGACCACGTAATCGTAGCCAGCGAATACGTTTATCGTGCGCAGCGCCATTTTACGCGCACCGTTTTTATCGCCACCATTAAAGTTGGGTTGCCCGCAGCATCCCTGTTCAGGAACAGACACATCGTATCCGGCCTGCTCGAGAAGGCGTGCAGACGCTAAGCCCGCTGCGGGCCTGAACGTATCAATCAGGCAGGTCGCCAATAAACCGACCCGTCCGGCTGGCGCGGTTGCAGGCTTTTGTGGCCTTGTTTCAGACATTCCACCTCCAACAGGCTCATACCTGTAAAACGATTCGCTACAATAGCGGCTCGCTAACCATCATAGCGTGCGGGCAGAAATAACAACACGACCATGAAGCACCAACCCGCGCAGACACAGGCATGACCGGGAGGACCGTTAAACGGCCATGACGAAAAAATCGGAACGACGTAACCAGAACCTGTTCGCGCTCTTCAATCGACAGTTCCCCGAAGACCTGACCACCGTCGCGTTGCTTGCGCCCGGTGAACACGATTACACCTACGCCGACATACTCGACGAGACTGCGCGCATCGCGAGTTGTCTCTCCGATATGGGTGTGCAACCCGGTGATAGGGTAACGGTACAGGTGGAAAAGTCACCGATGGCGGTGTTTTTGTACCTGGCCTGCCTGCGTGCGGGTTTTATATTTCACCCCCTCAATACAGACTACCAGCTGGACGAGCTGGTTTATTTTTTTGATAACGCGGAGCCGTCGGTCGTTGTGTGCGCCCCTGAGCGTGAGCAGTTGTTCCGCGAGCTGATCGGCGGCAAAAAGTGCGAGCTGCTGACACTCGATGCGAATGGCCAGGGGCTTTTGACGAACATATCTCAGGAGACCGCTGCGAAATTCAATACACGCGTCAGCAAGCCAAGCGATACTGCTGTACTGCTGTATTCATCCGGAACCACCGGCACCCCGAAAGGCGCGATGCTGACTCACGGTAACCTGGCCGCCAACACTCAGACCCTGGTCGACTACTGGGGGTTTTCGCCCGAGGACCGGCTGCTGCACGCGTTGCCCATTTACCACGCGCACGGACTCTTCGTCGCGCTGGGCTGCGCGCTGCTGAGCGGTTCGTCCATGCATTTTCTGGCGCGTTTCGACACCGACGCGGTTATCGATGCGCTGCCCGAATGCACCGTCATGATGGGCGTACCCACTTTTTACACACGCCTGCTCGCACACTCGCGTTTCGACGCAGCAGCCTGCGCCAATATGCGGTTGTTTATTTCCGGGTCGGCCCCATTGCTGACCGAGACCTTCGATGACTTCGCAGCCCGAACCGGCCACACGATACTCGAACGCTACGGTATGACCGAAACCAGCATGAATGCCTCCAACCCGCTGGAGGGCGAACGAAGGGCCGGCAGCGTGGGCCCGGCGTTGCCCGGGGTGAGCCTCAGGGTCGTCGATGACGACAACAACGAATTGCCCGCGGGCGAAATCGGGCATCTGCAGGTCAAGGGGCCAAACGTATTTGCAGGATACTGGCGCATGCGGGAAAAGACGGCTGAAGAATTCACCGTGGACGGCTGGTTCAAGACCGGCGACGAGGCCGAGATCGCCGCAGACGGTTACGTCACTATCGTCGGCCGTGCAAAGGATCTCATCATCACCGGCGGACTCAACGTTTATCCGCGGGAAGTGGAAAAGGTTCTGGATTGCATGCCCGGCGTGGCCGAATCGGCCGTTATCGGTGCACCGCACCCGGACTTCGGTGAAGGCGTCATAGCAATCGTGGTACTCGAGGCAGCCGCCCAGCTGAAGGACACGGATCTGATCGAAGCGCTGCGACCGCGGCTGGCCGCCTTCAAGCTGCCGAAGCGGGTTCATATCGTTTCCGAGCTGCCGCGCAACAGCATGGGCAAGGTTCTCAAGAGCCGGTTGCGCGAAGACTACGCAGACAGCTTCACCCGTGCCGGCACCTCGGGCGACCTGCAAGCCGCCCCGAGCTGAGCTTTAAAGAAACATATTATTATTATTTTCAATGTGTTACAAAGCTTTTGTAGCGTGTGGTATAGCTGCAGGCCTGGAACGCCCGGCGAGCCGGCTAACCGCGGAGCACCGCAGCGTGGCTATCCGTTATAATTCCGGCCCGCGCGCAGCCATAAGCATGCGAAAAGTACAGGCTAAGTCGCTGAATTAGAAAATAAACGACAGGAAAGAAAACCCGGCCGCTATGCAAAAAGTCACACGCCCACGCCGCTCGGTGCTCTACATGCCGGGCTCTAATGAAAGCGCGCTGGAAAAAGCTCGCGAGCTGCCGGCCGACTGCCTGATCCTCGACCTCGAAGATGCGGTCTCGCCGGAAGCTAAAGATTTCGCCCGAACTCAGGTTGCCGCAGCGGTGCGGGCCGGGCACTACGGACACCGCGAGGTTGCAGTCCGAGTAAACGCGATTGACAGCCCGTGGTTCGCGGAGGACATAGCTGCGGCGGCAACCTGCGGAGCCGATGCGCTGCTGCTTCCCAAAGTCGATTCCCCCAAAACTCTCAAAGAGTCCGTCAGATTAATGTCGCAAGCGGGCGCGCCGGCCGACATGGCAATCTGGATCATGACGGAAACGCCGCGCGGCGTGCTGGAACTCGAGGACATCATCGCGGATCAGCCGCGCCTCGCCGCCATCGTGATGGGCACATCCGATCTCGCCAAGGAACTGCGTATCGAGGCATCGGTCGACCGAACAGGCCTCGTCCAGGCACTTTCGCACAGTGTCCTCTGCGCTCGCGCGCAAGGGCTTGATATAATTGACGGTGTTCATCTCGCCCTAGGCGACGAAGCCGGCCTGCGGAAAGCATGCGAACAGGGCAAAGCACTGGGCTTTGACGGTAAGTCACTGATTCACCCCGAACAAATAGCGGCGGCCAATGAGATATTCGGTGTTTCTGACACAGCTGCAGAGGCCGCCCGCGAAATCGTAACGGCCTGGAAACAGGCCCGCGCCCGCGGGGAAGGCATTACGGTGATGAACGGACGACTGATCGAACAATTGCACGTGGATGAAGCGGAACGCACGCTGAAAATACACACGGCCATTCAGGATATTCAGGCCGGGGAATAAAACGCAGGCCGGCGTCTCAGGGCGCGCAGCCAAAATACCGAAACATAGGTGACTAATGTCTGATAGCAACGAACAAACGCCGGAGCAGTGGCGCGAACTGGCTACCAAAGAATCGAAGGGCAAGTCGCCGGATGAACTCGTCTGGCACACGCAGGAAGGCATCGACGTAAAACCGCTTTACTCGGCCGAAGACCTCGAACAACTGGATCACCTGGGTAATTTGCCGGGTTTTGCGCCCTTTGTCCGCGGCCCCAAGGCCACGATGTATGCCGGGCGGCCATGGACCGTGCGCCAGTACGCGGGCTTTTCAACGGCCGAAGAGTCGAATGCCTTCTACCGTAAAAACCTGGCCGCCGGACAAACCGGCCTGTCGGTTGCATTCGACCTGGCGACTCACCGGGGCTACGACTCGGATCACCCGCGGGTCGTCGGGGACGTCGGCAAGGCAGGCGTTGCAATCGACACCGTAGAAGACATGAAAATCCTCTTTGACGGCATTCCGCTCGACAAGATGTCGGTCTCCATGACCATGAACGGCGCCGTATTGCCGATCATGGCCATGTATATCGTGGCCGCCGAGGAACAGGGCTTCGGCCCCGAACAACTCTCGGGCACGCTGCAAAATGACATTCTTAAAGAATTCATGGTGCGCAACACTTATATATATCCGCCGGAGCCGTCGATGCGCATTGTCGCCGACATCATCGGCTATACGGCCAATCACATGCCGCGCTTCAACTCGATTTCTATATCCGGCTATCACATGCAGGAGGCCGGCGCGACCTGCGTGCAGGAGCTCGGCTACACGCTGGCTGACGGCATCGAATACGTGCGCGCTGCATTGAACACCGGTATGGACGTCGACAAATTCGCGCCGCGACTCTCGTTTTTCTTTGCCATTGGCATGAATTTTTTCATGGAAGCGGCCAAGCTGCGCGCCGCCCGCCTGCTCTGGGCGAGGCTGATGGAAAAGCATTTCCAGCCCAAGGATCCGCGGTCACTGATGCTGCGCACCCATTGCCAGACATCGGGCGTGAGCCTTACGAGCAAGGATCCCTACAACAATATTATCCGCACCACCGTCGAAGCGATGGCTGCGGCGCTGGGCGGCACGCAGTCACTGCATACCAATTCCTTCGACGAGGCGCTGGCCCTGCCTACTGAATTCTCGGCGCGAATTGCCCGCAACACCCAGCTCGTCCTGCAGGAAGAAACCGGCATCACCAAGGTGGTCGACCCGTTGGCCGGTTCATACTACGTCGAGAGCCTGACGGCCTCGCTCGTCGAAGAAGCCACCAAGCTAATCGATGAGGTCGAAGAACTCGGCGGCATGACGAAGGCCGTCGAGACCGGTCTGCCGAAAATGCGGATCGAGCAATCGGCAGCGCTGCGCCAGGCTAAAATCGACCGCGGCGAAGAGGTGATCGTCGGCGTTAACCGTTACCAGCTGGATAGCGAACCTGACGTCGACGTACTGGATATCGATAACACCGCGGTGCGCGACAGCCAGATTCGACGGCTGAAGCAAGTGCGCGAAAAGCGCGACGAAGCAGCCTGCGAGGCCGCGCTTGAAGCACTGACCAATGCGGGCAGGTCAGGCGAAGGCAACCTGCTTGCATTAGCCGTCGACGCCGCACGCGCGCGCGCCAGTGTCGGGGAAATCTCCGATGCGCTCGAAAAGACATGGGGGCGCCACAAAGCCGTCATTCATTCGATCAGCGGCGTTTACGCTTCAGCATACGAAGGAGACCGCGACTTCATGGACATCCAGGAGAACGTAGCAAAATTTGCGCAGGAAACGGGTCGCCGGCCACGCATACTGGTTGTCAAGCTCGGTCAGGACGGCCATGACCGGGGGGCCAAAGTGATTGCGACTGCATTTGCCGATATCGGCTTCGACGTAGATATCGGACCGCTGTTCCAGACACCGGAAGAGGCAGCACGCCACGCGATAGAAAACGACGTCCATGTGGTCGGCATCTCTTCGCAGGCGGCAGGCCATAAAACGCTGGTGCCGCAACTGATCAACGAACTCAGGGCGCAGGGCGCCCATGAAATCGTGGTGGTCTGCGGCGGCGTCATACCGCCGAAGGATTACGCGGAGCTCAAGGCGGCAGGCGTGGCTGCAGTCTACGGACCGGGGACAAATATCCCGGAAGCCGCTGGCCAGGTGCTGGATATCGTCCGGGAGCGCAATAAAGCAGCATAATTCGCGCCGGCACAAAGTAGCCTAGCGCGACGCAATAAAGGATACTCATTCATTTTGAGGGGCGGGAAATAGCCTTTCCGAGCAGAGCTAAACCGGGCAAGTTACCTTTGCGGGCAATAGCTTTTAAAAATCTTAACCGCAACAGTCGGTTGCAGACATTGTGGAGCGATCATGCAGGAAATTATTGAGCAGCTGGAGAAAAAGCGCGAAGCGGCCAAACTTGGCGGCGGCAAGCGGCGCATCGAAAAACAGCACGAGAAAGGTAAGCTTACGGCGCGTGAGCGCATCGAACTGCTCCTAGACGAAGGCAGTTTCGAAGAATGGGACATGTTCAAGGAGCATCGCTGCACCGACTTCGGTATGGCCGAGCAGAAGATTCCTGGCGACGGCGTCGTTATCGGCTTCGGCACTATCAGCGGCAGGCTGGTATTTGTCTATTCACAGGATTTCACGGTCTTCGGCGGCTCGCTTTCAGAATCACACGCTGAAAAAATCTGCAAGGTAATGGAACAGGCGATGCGGGTCGGGGCACCCATCATCGGCATGAATGATTCGGGCGGTGCCCGCATTCAGGAAGGCGTTGCATCCCTCGGGGGTTACGCCGACGTATTTCAGCAAAACGTGCTGGCATCGGGTGTGATCCCGCAAATCTCCCTGATTATGGGGCCGTGCGCTGGCGGCGCGGTTTACTCGCCGGCCATCACTGACTTCATCTTCATGGTGAAAGACAGCTCCTACATGTTTGTCACGGGCCCGGATGTGGTCAAGACAGTTACTCACGAGGAAGTGACGGCAGAACAGCTGGGCGGCGCTGTTACACATAACACGAAATCCGGCGTCGCCGACCTCGCGTTTGAAAATGATGTCGAAGCACTCATGCTGACGCGCCGCTTCTTTAACTTTATTCCCTCGAATAATAAAGAGCGCGCGCCGATATGGCCGACCCAGGACCCTGCGACCCGCGTCGAGGATTCGCTGGACTCGCTGGTCCCGGAAGACGCGGCCAAGCCCTATGACATCAAAGAACTCATAGTAAAAATTGCCGACGAATATGACTTTTTCGAGATTCAACCCGACTATGCACCCAATATAGTCATCGGTTTTATCCGCATAGAGGGCCAGAGCGTGGGTGTCATCGCCAATCAGCCAATGGTGCTCGCCGGCTGCCTCGACGTTGATGCATCACGCAAGGGCGCGCGGTTCATTCGCTTCTGCGATGCATTCAATATACCCGTGCTGACGCTGGTGGACGTGCCCGGATTCATGCCCGGAACGTCGCAGGAATATGGCGGCATTATCAAACACGGCGCGAAATTGCTCTACGCTTACGCAGAGTGCACGGTGCCCAAGGTGACGCTAATCACCCGCAAAGCCTACGGCGGTGCCTACGATGTTATGGCCTCGAAACATCTGCGCGGCGACGTAAATTACGCCTGGCCAAGCGCGGAAATCGCCGTGATGGGCTCGAAGGGCGCGGTCGAAATTATTTTCCGAGGCGATATAGGTGACCCAGAGAAAATAGCGGCCCGTACGGCAGAGTATCAGGAAAAATTTGCCAACCCCTTTATCGCCAGCGCACGTGGCTACGTTGATGACGTCATCATGCCGCACAATACACGCGCCCGTGTAGCCCGTTCATTACGAATGCTGGCCAACAAGGACCTTAAGAACCCGTGGCGCAAACACGGCAATATCCCTCTTTGAGCACGGCGGATCAGAAGATGTTTGAAAAAATTCTTATAGCTAACCGCGGCGAGATTGCCTGCCGCGTTATCAAAACAGCTCGCAAGATGGGCATCGCAACAGTCGCGGTCTATTCCGACGCAGATAAGAATGCACTGCACGTGCGCATGGCAGATGAGGCAGTGCATATTGGCGCCGCACCTTCTTCAGAAAGCTACCTGGTTGCCGAGCGAATCATCGACGCATGCAAGCAGACAGGGGCGCAGGCTGTGCACCCTGGTTACGGCTTCCTGTCCGAGAACGCCGCGTTCACGGCACGCCTGGACGAAGAAGGGATCGCTTTCATCGGGCCGGGCAATCACGCCATCACCTCGATGGGTGACAAGATAACTTCCAAGAAACTGGCGGCAGAAGCCGGCGTGAGCACCGTACCGGGTTACACCGGGATTATTGAAGACGGTGAACACGCGGTAAAAATTTCGCGCGAAATAGGCTACCCGGTCATGCTGAAGGCAAGCGCCGGCGGCGGCGGCAAGGGAATGCGCGTTGTATACGATGACGCCGAATGCCGCGATGGCTTCGAGCGCGCACGTAACGAGGCGATATCGAGTTTCGGCGATGATCGCGTCTTCGCTGAAAAGTTTATCGAAGAACCGCGGCACATAGAAATCCAGGTGCTCGCCGACAGCCACGGCAACACAATTTACCTTGGCGAACGCGAGTGCTCCATTCAGCGCCGCCACCAGAAAGTAATCGAAGAAGCCCCCTCACCTTTCCTCGATGAAAAAACCCGTAAAGCAATGGGTGAGCAGGCCGTCACGCTCGCCAAAGCCGTGGACTACAAATCTGCAGGCACCGTCGAATTTATCGTCGATGCCGAGAAGAATTTCTACTTTCTTGAGATGAATACGCGGTTGCAGGTCGAACACCCGGTAACTGAGTTCGTGACCGGCCAGGATCTGGTTGAATGGATGATTCGAATCGCTGCCGGCGAAAAACTTACCCTCAAACAGAAAGACGTAAAACTGAATGGCTGGGCCGTAGAAACACGCGTCTACGCTGAAGATCCGTTCCGGCACTTCATGCCATCGATAGGCCGGCTGCGGCGCTACAAGCCGCCGGTTGAGAACCCTAACGTCAGAGTGGACACCGGCATCGAGGAAGGCAGCGAAGTCTCGATGTACTACGACCCGATGATCGCCAAACTGATTACCTATGGCGCAGACCGCAACGAAGCGCTGCAGCACATGGGCGAAGCTCTGGACGAATACTACATTCGGGGCGTGTCGCATAACATCAGCTTCCTGAATGCATTGATAAGCCATCCGCGTTTCATCGAAGGCAGGCTGACTACAAATTTCATTGCCGAGGAATACCCGGACGGCTTCCATGCCGCGGACGTTCCGCAGGATGATCCGGCTCTCGCCGTCGTCGTAGCGGGCGCGATGAACATGCGATTAATGGACCGGGCCGCCCAGCTGACCGGTCAGGTTCCCAGCCATGAACGACGAGTGCCCCGCGACTGGGTAGCGATCATTGGCAGAGATGAGACGCCATTCAGCGCCAAGACTATTCCGGGCGGTTATGACATCACGCTCGGCGGCAAGGACTACCATGTACTCACCGAATGGCGAGCGGGCGAGCCGCTGGTGCGGGCAACGGTCAACGGCGAGGCGATCACATTCCAGCAGGACAAAGTCCGCGCGGGAATCCGTTTGTTCAGGCGCGGCGCACAAATCAACGTGATGGTTTGCACGCCAAGGGCGGCCGAACTAAACCGGCACATGCTTGAAAAGATTCCGCCGGATCTGTCGAAATTTTTGCTTTCGCCCATGCCCGGACTGCTGGTAAAACTTTCCGCGCAGGTGGGCGACGAAGTCAAGGCGGGTGAAGAGCTCGCGGTTGTCGAAGCAATGAAGATGGAAAACAGCTTACGCGCCGTAGAAGACGGCATCGTCGCAAAAGTTCTGGCGGATGAAGGTTCCAGCCTGGTGGTCGACCAGCCTATTCTGGAATTCGAATAGGCATGCACGAAGGTGACCCGGGCAAGCTTGCGCAGCGGGTACTGGACGGAGATCGCCGTGCACTGGCTCGCGCCATAACGCTGGTCGAGTCAAACCGGCGTGAGGACCGGGAAGCTGCAAAAGTGCTCCTCGAGAAACTGGTGCCTTGCTCCGGGAATTCTTTTCGCATCGGCATTTCGGGAGTACCGGGCGTTGGCAAATCGACTTTTATAGAGAGTCTCGGAAATCACCTGATTGATGAAGACCACAAGGTGGTGGTGTTGGCTGTCGACCCCTCTTCTGCGGTCAGCGGCGGCTCCATACTCGGCGACAAAACCAGGATGGAGAAACTTGCGCAGCGTACCGAAGCCTTTATTCGCCCTTCGCCCGCAGGTGGAACCCTGGGCGGCGTCGCCCGACGAACCAGGGAAACCATGCTTGTAGCCGAAGCCGCGGGTTTCGATATAGTCCTGGTTGAAACCGTCGGTGTAGGGCAATCTGAAACGACAGTCTCGCGCATGACCGACATGTTTTTACTCATGCTGCTGCCGGGAGGTGGCGATGAGCTGCAGGGAATCAAGCGCGGCATTGTCGAACTGGCCGATATGATCCTGGTCAACAAGGCTGATGGAAACCTGGCGCTAACGGCGGAGCAATCGGTAACAGACTATCGTAAAGCTATGATGTTTATGCATCCTCGTTCAGCTAACTGGGAAGTGCCGGTCGAGGCGTGCTCGGCCGTTACGGGCGAGCAAACCGCTCATATCTGGGAGACGATGAAAAAATTCAGGGCAACGCGCGAGGCGGCAGGGCTGATAAATGCCATGCGGGCGGACCAGGCTCAAAACTGGATGTGGAATGAAATAAGCAACGGACTGGTTGAACGCCTGAAAGCGGATCCGAATGTCGCAAAACGAGCTGGGGAGCTGGAGCAGGCGGTCAAGGACAATCGCCTGTCGCCAACGTCGGCCGCAGATGAATTAATGGATATTTTTGTTAGCAGGAAAGACAATGATCGGTAAATTAAATCACGTAGCCATAGTCGTCCCGAACCTGGATACAGCAACAGCCACCTATCGCGACACGCTAGGCGCAAAGGTTTCTGCGCCCATGGATCTGCCAGAGCATGGTGTAACGACGGTCTTTGTAGAGCTGCCGAACACCAAAATTGAACTGCTGCTGCCGCTGGGCGACAGCTCGCCAATAGCCAGGTTCCTGGAGAAGAACCCAGCCGGAGGCATGCACCATGTGTGCTACGAAGTGGATGACATCATCGCGGCGCGAGACAAGCTGGTTGCAGCCGGCGCACGCATACTGGGAGATGGCGAACCCAAAACCGGGGCACATAACAAGCCGGTATTGTTCCTGCATCCTAAAGACTTTTGCGGGACGCTCGTCGAGCTAGAACAAATCTAAAGCTATTCGTTGGCCGGGCCGGCGCTTGCTAATAGTGGAAGTGCTGACTGATGGGGTGGACGGGGGCCCGGTAGTCCGCTCGAGACTCGCGACAGCATTCATGGCAAAGCGTTAACGGACGATGGCGACCCGACAACAACTGACGCACGGGCTGCCGAACCCGCTTACTGAAACACCGACTGCATATCAGCAGCTCAGTAAACCTGTGCAGGAATGAATAATCCACCTTGCGAGCCGAACCAGTCTTGCTTGCCATGAAACACCCCAATATCTGAGGATTTCAAAATACCCGCAGGGAGCGCTGTAAACCGTGCTCCGGCGCACACTATGGCCCGCCGCGACCGCAAAACCGCGCGATATGCTGCGGCTTCAGCTGATTAAGTCAGGTTGACTCAAGTTGCTGGCGGGACAATTCGGCTTTTTTATGCGCAGGAGTTTTAACCGCCAGGAAAGCCGCAATCACGATAGCAATCGTGAACAAGGTCATTTCCAACCAGAATTCTTGCGGACGCTCCCAGAACGAGGTGAATACATTCCACCTGCCCATCAACTCAATGGTATTCCAGGCAATGATTGCGGTCGGGATTCCGTAACGAATAGCGGTCGTTACCTTCCAGAACTTAACCAAGCGCTGCAGTAAGTATGCAGCCCAGACCGTATTCAGGAAGAAAAACACATAGGCGGCAGGCGAGTTCTCTCCCGCAATGTCCGGATTGTAGAGGAACAGCAGCACCAGGTAGAAAAACCAGATCACATAGATCGTTTCCAGCGCGGTAATCGATGCAAAGTTTCTCTTGTAACCCTTGGTCGGCTTACCCGTCCGCAAACCGGCATTGCGCTGGAACCAAAGGAAAAAGTTGCACTTGGTTTCACGGTTGAACAGGAAGTAAATCAGGGTAGCGCCCAACACGCCAACCGACGACATCATCACCAGGTATTCTGCCTTGGTAGCGATTTCACCTTGTACATTCGGATCCATAAGATCGGGAACGGCCAAAAACTCGCCGGCCCAAACAAAAGAAAACTCTACCCAGCCGGTCCACAAAAAGCTGCCGGCCCAGAAGCCCAACCAGGTTGCCGCAACCTCTTTCTCGCTGCGCATGCCTATAAACAGCAAAATTGCGCCGACGAGGCCCATGGCAAACGCCGACTCATACACGTAGTGCTCGCCCGGCCAGACTTCCTCCATCACGATCATGATGGTATGCCCGAGCCCCTGGAACAAAAACACAATAAAAAACGCCATCAGGCCGACCCAAGGGGGCCTGTACATCAGACTCTTCAGCCCGCCCTCGTGCTTGATTTCCATTGCTTTGGCACTCATCTGCTCAACTCCTGCGGCAATTCACGGGTCTCGGCCACTATCGTCCCGGTAGTTCCGGGATAAAGCTTGCGGTTTCGTCACAATCCCGGGCATGCGATACTGCGACCGAATAACGGATAGAGAAATTCTAGCGCGAACAACACCTTGCGTGTGTCAACAGACGGTTAACATACAGCAACAATTGGTAACCTCAGGACCAGGCCCAAATGCAGGAAACCCCGCCCAGACTGCTGCTGGCAGACGATGACGCCGATCTTGCCGCAATGCTGCACGAGTACCTGGAAATACAGGGCTTTGCGGTCAGGGTGATCGGTGACGGCGAATCAGTAGAGGGCGAAATAGCCGATTTCGCGCCTGACCTGCTCATTCTGGACGTTATGTTGCCAGGCAAAGATGGTTTTACCGTGCTCCGGGAGCTCCGCGAACGCTACGACTTGCCGGTGATCATGCTGACCGCCCGAGGCGAGGAATCCGACCGGATACTGGGGCTCATGCATGGCGCCGATGATTATTTGCCGAAGCCTTTCAACCCGCTGGAACTTTCTGCCCGTGTCAAGGCGGTACTGAAAAGATCCGGACCCCCAAAACATGAATCAGACAAAATCACTGCAGGGCCGCTGGAGCTCAATCTGAAGAGGCGGGAACTAACCTGCAACAGAAAAACAGTGGCGCTGACGGCAGCCGAGCTCCGGGTTATCGAGCAATTGCTGCGCCATCCGGACGAAGTGCTTTCGCGGGCCCGGCTGACAGAACTCAGCCTCAAGCGCTCACTGAGTGCTTATGACCGCAGCATCGACACTCTGGTAAGCAAGCTGCGCAGCAAACTTGCGGCGAGCGGTATCAGTCGCGACTGCATACGGAGTTTGCGGGGACACGGATACGTGCTGGACAGCGAAGTACTCGGAGCCGCGGAATGACCCAGATGCCCTATCCCCGCCTTTTCCTGCGCATGGCTATGCATATAGGCTTTGCACTGGGCGCTTTCGTGCTCATTGGTGCAGCCAGTCTGGGCCTGATCGCTGCCGCGGAATTGCGCGGCTACATTGAAACGCGCAACAGCACGCTCGGCGAGCGAGCGGCGAGCGTCCTGGCCGCGGGCGGCGAAAGCGCTCTGATCGACTGGATCAGTAACGAGGCCACAATTCCTGAAGATGTGAGCGTCTATATACTCGACGAATACAGCAACGACATACTGGGGCGCAACGTACCCAGCCAGTACGCAGAATTCATCCGCAATTCCGTCGTCGGTCTGCCGGCAAAACCGGACAGTAATTTCCGGCCCGTCCGCCTCGCCCCGCAGCTGATAGGCCCGGACGGACGCCTATACTCTCTTTTGGTTCTGCCACGGGGCATCTCACTTTGGGGCAGCCCTGCAACCGCCTTCGGCCTTCTCGCAGTCGCTCTGATTGTCATTGGGAGTGTCGCCTGGCTGATCGCACGAGCTTTCAGTCGGCCGATAGCCGAGCTGCAACTCGCGGTACGCGAGCTGGCCACCGGCGATACTGACGCCAGGGTTCCGGCGGCCATTGCCGAGAGGGGTGATGAACTAGGCGCACTGGCCGCCGATTTCAACATCATGGCGAGAAGGCTCGAGGAACTTATTGCGACGCGCGAGCAACTGATGCGCGATATGTCACATGAGCTGCGCTCTCCGCTGGCACGCCTGCAGGCCGCAATTGCGTTGGCTGCAGAACGAAACTCATTGGCACCGGAGACACGGGATCGCATCGATCAGGAAATAGGTCGCATGAATCAGGTCATCGGCGAAATGCTGCGTTATTCGAGCCTAGAAGCAAGCGCTAATAATCGACTGCGCCTCATACGTGTGGACAAGTTACTGAAACAACTGGTCGATGTCGAAGAGATCGAAGCGCGCAACGCCGGCTGCGTCATAGAACTGGAAACTGACAAGGACATCGTCGTTGCCGGCGACCCGGAAATGCTGCAGAGCTGCTTCGAAAATATTCTGCGTAATGCCATTCGTCACAGCCCGGCAGACTCAGTGATCGAAATCAATGCGCGGAGCATAGACAAAAACAAGAACACGAATCGAAGCTCAGGTTCTGTTCTGATAAAGATTTCTGATCGCGGCCCGGGCGTGCCGAAAGAGCAGGTCGACAAGATTTTCCTGCCCTACGTTCGCATTAACGATGGTAATAACGACGTCAATCGCACCGGGTTGGGTCTGGCAATAGTCAGGCGGATTGTCGAGAAGCATGCGGGCAACGTACGCGCGGCGAACCGGGAAGAAGGCGGCCTGATCGTCACTGTGGAACTGCCGGCGGCTGAGCTGCTTTGATGCCCGATAGCTAGCGAATGCTAGTCTTTGTATAAGCCTATACCGACCAGACTGCGCTTAACCCGCAAGCGCAGCTTGTCATTTTTGTTGGCACGATAGAGATCGGGATAGGTCTGGCGAAAATGCTCCGCTCCCTCGAACCAGACAGGCGCGATGGGATTACTGTCGAGGAACTTGCGATTTATTTCAGGCGTATCCTTATACAACTGCACGTCGGCAGCAAACAGCCTGTAGATACGATCTTGCAACTCGGGCCCGATATCGAGTTTTTTAGCCACGCCACGCTGATTCGACTGCACGTTCAGGCGCGTATTATCGACCACCTCTGCCAAACCCAGCGGCAGCACGGTCTCCAGCGCGGCCAGATCCTCGGACATATGTTCGTTTCGCACCAGGAAATCAACGCCCAGCGTGCCGTCATCCAGCGTATAAAAGTCTTGCGCGCTCGGGTAACGACGCGGACCGTTATATTCCGGTGACTCAAGCTCGGCTACAAACTCTTCCAGAGTACGCCCCTCAAGCCAGCAGTGATGATTGGCGTTAGTGGGGTCGGCGAGCTTGTCACTTGACCAGATTCTATACCAAGAGGAAATAAGTTTTACCGGGTCGCGAATAACCCCGAACTTGATAAAGTTCGAATAGGGATACAAGGCGAAGATTTCCTTGAAATCGCGAACAGCGGCTGCGCAGTGATGATGCTTGCCATGATCGACGCGCGACAAAACTATGTCACTATCACTTCGATTACCCAACAAATAATGAAGCGTGGTACTGCCGGTTTTAGGCATACCAAAAAATATATAACCACGTTGAAACGAAATAATCATTTATAGCAGGGACCGAGGCGGGCCATCGGGCCCCCAGTTAAACCGCTGTAAGCGTTTGCACATTAATCTTCGCGAAGTACTCTGCGTCATGCTCCAAAGCGCGCAGATTCTTGGCAATAATACCCTGTAAATTGGGTTTTTTCTCAAGCGGGCCTTCGCCGGCCCCGATCCCGCCGCCGAACTCAAAGATTCGGGTCACTCCGGCGGCAACCGCAGTGCGCATACAGCCGACCCAATCTACCGGGTTAAAAAGCTGATAAAACAATCGGGTACGAATGGAATCCGGATCCGCATCATGCGTTTTACCCGTATAGTTCGATAACACGGCGCAGTTCCCAACAGCGAAATCCACACCCTCCAGGACGGCCCTGAATTCCCGTGCCGCTGTAACCATAAGATAAGTGTGGAATGCACCTTCTGTTTTCAGCCGCGTGGCCCGCTTGCGAGGATAGATTTCAGGCAAGGCGGCCTCCAGTGCATCGAGGTCCGCATCTGTGCCGCCCACGACCGTTTGCTGCGGCAAATTGCAGCTGGCGATCTGGCAATAGAATCGGTCGGCCAGCGGAGCCGTCTCTTCTATGGTTAGCCCCAGAGCGACCATCCCCCCCTCACCGTGTTCGCCCATTAATTCGCCACGACGCTTTACCAGCCGTAAACCATCCGCGAAACTGATGACGCCAGCCGCAACGAGCGCGGTGTACTCGCCTAGACTATGACCCGCGGCGAGGTCCGGCTTCACCCCGTTATCGCTTAATTCGCGAAACACCTCGAGACATGCAATCTCGTGGGTCAGCAGCGCCGGCTGTGTATGCCGGGTCAGACCTAGTTCTTCCTCAGGCCCATTGGCCGAAAGAGCCCGGATATCATAACCAAGCACTTCGTTAGCTTCTTCGTAGACCGCACGCGCGACAGCAAATTCAGCGCAGATATCGCCGCCCATGCCCGCGTACTGAGCGCCCTGCCCCGGGAAAACAAACATTATTTTTTGGTCTGACATCAATCACTCCAGGAAACCAGGTGCAAAGGATACGCAGATGCAAATCCGTGAACAAGCGGCACCCGACATTGTGTTTTACTTTCAAACATATGGCCCTGCTAGCCAACGCCTCAGCAGGATAACTTGCCGATCAGGACTCATTCGGCAAAGGCTTTGCGGATCTCTTCCGCGACGATCGAAATGCCCTTGCGCACACTTTCACCGTCCTGCGAATAGGTCAGCCGTATACATTCGTCACGGTGTCGCCACTCTTCTTTAAGGCCGGGGAAAAAATGATGCCCGGACAGAACAAGCACATCACGCTCTTTAAGTCGCTGGTAAAGCTCATGACTGCTGATAGGCAAGCCGGGAAACCAAAGCCAGAGGAATAGCGCCCCTTCCGGCCGGTGAACATGGTAATCGGTGCCCGCGAAATATTCATGCACCCAGCCGAGCGCAGCCTCCACCTTGCTTTTGTAGAAAGGCTGAATCGTATTGCGACACAGTTCGAGGATTTCACCACTTTCAACCAACTCGTGCAGCAGCACGGCACCAACGCTGGGCACCGCCAGACTCAGCACGGAGTTCATGCTTGCCAGCGCATCGATGATTTCCTCGCTGGCCACCACGACACCGGTACGGATGCCCGGCAACCCCAACTTGGACATGCTCATGCACATAATAATGTTGTCGTTCCACACCGGCTTCACGTCCGTGAAAATAATGTTCGGGAACGGCAGCCCATAGGCATTATCTACGATCAGCGGAACATTCTTTGCCGCCGCCGCAGCGACAAGGCTGTCCATCTCTGCATCAGAAAGCACGTTACCTGTCGGATTTGTCGGCCGTGAAACGCACAGCGCGCCAACGTCGTCCGCCACATGCAGGTTGGCGATATCCAACCTGTATTTGAATGTCCTGTCCGCGTACTTCTCTATACTGGGTTTCAACGCCGTAAGCATTCCCGCGCGCACACCCACATCCTGATAGCCGATATATTCGGGAGTAACGGGCAACAGGATTTTCTTGAAGCCCCCATCGGATTGCGGACCTGCAAGCAAATTAAACAGCAGAAAAAAACCCGCCTGGCTGCCACTAGTCAGCGCGATGTTTTTAGCGCTTACCTGCCAGTTATATTCGCGTGCAAACAAGTCTGCGAGCGCTGCGCGAAAACGTTCCTCGCCGGCCGGAGAGGGGTAGTTAGCCAGCATGCGGCGGTATTCGCCCTCGGAATTCAGTACCTCACGCAACTGATTGCTAAACAGCTCCTCTATCTCGGGTATATGCGCAGGATTCCCCCCGCCCAGCATGCACACCGGCCGATCGCTCGACAAGGCATCGCCAAGATCGTCCATGAGCTCACGGGCGCCGGTGCGCCGCGTAAATCTCTCTCCAAATTCAGACCAGGAAGCCATCAAATACCTTTTGTAGTGTTGTCGGGCTGCCGGGAAGATACACCAGCACTAAGGCACATGACAGCACCCGCGCGCCCCGGCCGACTAATGTGCTCCATCCGGCGCGAAAGAGCCGCAGTATTTCACCGCCCTTCGCAATAACGAAAACAGCCAGACAACAAGGCAGTTGGGTTTAAACACGCGCTCACCCGCCTTGCGCGCCGCCCCCAGCGAGCAAGTGTCAACGCCACTGCCAGCTGCAGCTGTCATTTAGTTTCCCTTAGAGCTCTGCCCACTGCCTGCCACTTCTGCAGCTTGGCAGCAAAATCCAGTGTGGCCATTGCCGGACTCGTGGATGGCAGACAGGCGTATACAATGTCGGGCCGAAACTGATCAATGTTTGCGCGCACGCGGCGGTGATACACTTGCTCGGCTTTGCGGCCATTGAAAAACACGTGGCCTATGCTCGAATGCTGACTCAGCAGGCCCGCCAAATCATTTGTTATTTCGGTATCCCGCTGTATGGCGCTGTCCAAACTACCGGCTCGAACACAGGACGACAGCACGTCCCATATAGCAATTCCTTTGTCCGCGAGCACCCGGGTTCGTTCTTCATAAGTTAACGACGGACCAGCGCCAAACAACTCGCCCATGATCGGCCAGAACGCATTTTGGGCTTTCCCGTAATATTGATGCTTGGCGAGCGACGCCACGCTGGGCATAGACCCCAGTATCAAAACCTTCGGGCGCTCACCCACGAGGGGTGGAAAACCATGTATGCGCTCATCAAGCGAAATTGGAGCCGGACTAGACGTCAATCGCTCTTCCCGCCGCGATGGAAATATCCGGGTACCAGTTCTCGTCGGCCGCAACGCCCAACTGCATGATTCGTGCGTCAATCAAAAACGGACGGCCTTCTGCGGTTATTGCGCGTGCCTGTTTGACTGCTTTCTTAAATTCACGCGGGTTCGTCGCACGCTGGCCTGGTATCGAAAAGCTTTTTGCCAGCCCTACGAAATCGACTTCCGGATCACCCAGGTAGCACGTCATGTCTTTCCATTGCTCGCGGGTGTCTTTGCGCGACGCCAGCGGAGAATTTTCCCAGATTCGCTGGCGTTCGCCGTCATAACTCACGTTATTCATCACGACGATCATGACGGGTATCTCATAGCGCGAGGCACTCCACAGGGCCTCGATCTGACCAAACAGCATCGCCCCGTCGCCCAGCATGCAGATTACCTGCCGATCGGGCTGGGCAATCTTTACGCCAAGCGCCGCGCCGATACCCCAACCGAGCGCGAAACCGGTGGACGGGCCAATCAGCCACTTTTCGTTCTCGGGGTCCGGACCCAGGTTCATGTACTTATACGGAGTGCGGTAATCGAGCTCCGAAACCAGTATGGCATTTCGCTCAAGCTGGTCTTCCAACTCCATAGACACACGCTCCCACGACAGCGGGCTCGCATCCCAGTTCTTTTTTGCCAGCTCCTGGTAACCGGCATCCCGTTCCGCCGCAAGGCGCCGGGCTTCTTCCATCCTCGCCTCGCTGATTTTTGCAAGCCGATCGGCCGTTGCCATGCTTTTGATTGAATCCGTCAGCGCAACGATCGTTTCCTTAATCCCTGCGGCAATCGCAACGTCTGTGGGGTAGATACTCGCTATATCCTCGTACTCGATGCGCGCGTGGATAACGCTCGCTTTCTTCGGCACCGGCGCTGTAAAAATCGCGGGATCAGGCATCTGAGTGCCGAGGTTCAGGTAAACATCCGTTTTCGCCAGCCCACGCGGCACGCCCATGCCATAGAATCCGGCAAACAGCGGGTTGCGGAACGGGAAGTCGCCGTAGCAGCTAAAACCCTGCGCCACCGGAATACCCAACAGTTCGGCCAGCTCCACCAGCTCCCTGTTCGCCCCCGCACGCGTGACCTCGGCTCCTGCATGGATAAGCGGTCGCTCTGCTTCCAGCAGCATTTTGGCCGATTGTTCTATCAACCCCGGATCGGGTTGCATATTGGCATTCACGGTAAAGCGGCTTTGCGGATAAATCGTCTCACTGACCTTCTTGGTAGCCAGGATGTCCAGCGGATACCGAATATGGACCGGGCCTCCCGGCGGGGTGCCGGCCATCTTGATCGCGCGCCTGGTCATTTCACCGATTTGCCGAGTGCTGTCGACTCGCCAGCGCCATTTGGTGAACTCCACCATCGGACTCAACCAGTCATCCATCTGCTGAAACATGTTGCGGCCGCGGAATACGTTGCGCGGGCTGTCAGAATAAACCGCGATGGCTGAACGGTCTTTCCATGCGTTGTAGAGATTATTCATGGCGCTCGGCACAGCGACGCCGGGCAAAAACAAAGCGGCGGTCTCGCGGCTGCCTAGTTCGTAGCCGTGCGCCATGCTCGTGGCCTGTGATTCTGCGATCGACAAAATCAGGTTGACGTCCATACGCGATGACAGCGCATCGAACAGTGATGACATACCGGTTGCCGTAGTACAGAAAAGGTATTGAACGTTCGCAGCGCGAAGCGTCTCGACCAGCACCTCGGCGCCGGTGCCGGTGAATTTGAACCCATCCCGGGAATCAGGCTCGGCCGCTTCTGCGACAGCGCTCACAACAGACTCCGCCGCCGTTGCAGTCAGACCCAGCGCAATTAGCGCCTTACCGAAATCGCGCCGGGACAAACCTGCATCCAGGTATTGCTTTACAAGATCGCGCATATTGCTGCTCCGCTCGCAAACATATAGCTGTGACTGTTGAATTTACCCGTCAGAAGGCACGTCCGTCCAATGGTGCTTCAGCCAGTATCCGCAGCCGGGACAGCAATCGACACAGCCTCGGACCGGAGACTGAAGTAACGTAATTGCTCCACCTACAAAATTGCACGGGCCCCGATTATCGCCCCGCATTTAACGAGGCTGCGACTCTAGGCGAAAATCCACCCCCCGCTGCGTTCGCGCCTGCCGGATGAATGCTGACAGGCATATACTGCTGCATTTAAAAGAGCAAGCTAAAATGATAGCTGTACGCTAACGACGGAGAAGCTTACGTGAATATACTCGTTGGAGTTGACCTATCCGGATGCACAGACACAATTATTGAACAAGCGAAGGCTCTCGCAAAAGCGCTATCGGCAAAAGTCTGGCTTATTCATGTAGCAGAACCCGAACCCGACTTCGTAGGATACGATGCAGGCCCGCAATCAGAGCGTGATGCTATTGCTAAAATTTTTCATCGGGAGCATACCGAACTTCAGACTTTAGCAAAGCAATTACGGGCAGACGGCGTAGAAACGACCGCCCTGCTCATTCGGGGCCCAACTGCGGAAACGATACTCAACGAAGGGTCGAAACTAAATGCAGACATGGTCATCGTCGGCTCTCATGGAAGAGGCGCCATGCAGCGGCTGCTGATGGGCAGTGTCAGCGAAGCCGTGCTTCGACGCACGGATCGCCCGATACTAATCGTACCCACGCATTCACGTGCGGCACAATGATCGCAACCAGGCAATCAACCGGATGACTCGGACTCGCATATAGCTGCTTCGATTGCCTGCAGGACGAACTAGATGCGCCGGGATCGCTGCACATTTTTATGTCTGAGTTTCGCCACTAACTATGGCTGCTATAGCTAATCGACCCTGCCGCCCGGAGCGGTAATACGGACAATAATGGCGAAGCAGCAGACCGCGGCCTGAAACACGCCGATCATGACAAATGGCGCCCACGGCCCCAACACGTCAAATAGATAACCGCCAAGCAAACTCGCAATAAGAATTCCGACCGCGCCAAACCAGCCATTGGTTGCGATCACCGTCCCGCGCTCGGCCGGGCCGGCCTCCTGACCGACTAAGGTCACCGAGGCTATGATGGCGCTGCCCTGACCGATCGCCAGCAATGCGAACGCCGGCAGCATCGCGTTGTCGAGCGGGGACGTAATAAAGCCCATGGAGCCGTATCCCAACGCCGCCAGCAGCATCGCCAGCGCCATACCGCTCACCCGATTCAGTCGATCCAGCACGATCCCGAACAGCGGCGTCCACAGGAGCGTGACCGCACCCATAAGCCCCATCAGTTTGCCGGCCTGAGCCATCGCATCGGGTATAGCGACCCCCGCGCCGGGTGCTACTTGTATAACCCAGGCAGACACGAACAAACCCTTGATCGCATTGTCGGAACGTCCGGCAAACGCGGCTAGGTAGGACAACACGATGCGCGGGTTGCGCGCGGCCCGCAAGCCCGCAACAAACTGCTGGCGCAGCGGCGGTCTGCTAAAGACTGCACTGCGATCGGGAACGCCGGGAAGCAAGCCAATACGAAGTAAGATCGCAGATACGACGCATAACAAGGCCGCCAGCAAAAACATTCCGGCACCCGCCTCCACTGGCGTTGCACCCCAGCCGGACAGCAATTTCGGAACCTGCGCCAACCCGGCGCTCATAAAGATGACGCCGAGCCCGTTCATCAAACCACTAAAACCGAACAGCCGACCGCGGGATTTTTCCTGCGTGTAATCATTCCCTACCGTGGGAATCTGGGCTGATAATGCAGCAGCGCCTATCGCAAAAATAATGCGGTAAACAACAAGCTCATTGACGGTGCTGGCTAACGGAAACAGACCATAGCCCAACCCGCACAAAAGCAATCCAGACACGACGAGTGGGCGCCTGCCAATACGATCGGACAACATCCCGAAAGGGATTATCAACAGGATTGCGACTATTTCCGTGTAAGTGGCCAGGATACCCGTAACGAAGCCTTGCTCTTCACGCGCAACGCCCAGATTGACCTCGAGCAAATAGACCTGCAGGAAGTTCATGCCCGCCAGCATGGCAATGCAAATGAATGCCGCGTACATGAACGTCCAGAAATTGAGCTTCCGGACGCCGGGCATCAGCGCTATGGGTCCTACCCGGTCAGTTTCCGCCAACATGCCCATTTCCCCTGACTCGCCAATCATCGACGATACCGCAACCGGCGGCGCGCATCAGCAACCGATTCAGTTTGATCGCCAGATGACTCTTGAGCTTTTTCCGCCGCCTATTTAATGCGCAGGCCATTTTTGCAAGAATGCCTGTTCATCTGTGCTATCGGGGCTATAACGTAACTCATGTTTATTAAAGTTTTTCCCCGGCGGATCTTCACGACCGGCGATGGCTGCAACGTCATGCGCCTGGTCGAGCGCGTTATAGCATGACGCGCACGCGCATCCTTGTCATCGCCGGCCTCGCACTTCTGATAGCAGTGGGGTTCTGGCTCGATCTGCACCAGTTTATTACCCTGGATAACTTTCGTGCGCGGCAGAACGAGTTAGAGGAGTGGGTAAAGGTTAACGCCCTTACTGCCGGCGCCGGCTTTTTTGCCATTTACGTCCTGGTGACTGCGCTTAGCATTCCCGGCGCCGCAATAATGACGCTGGCAGCCGGGGCGCTGTTTGGCCTGCTGCAGGGCGTGGTAATCGTTTCTTTCGCGAGCACACTTGGCGCAACCCTGGCCTTTTTCTTAGCGCGCTATCTTTTACGCGACTATGTGGAAGGCAGATTTGCGTCAGCAGCCACGCGCATTAACAAGGGCATCGAAAAAGAAGGCTCCTATTATCTTTTTACATTGCGGCTAATTCCGGCATTTCCTTTTTTTATCATCAACCTGGTGATGGGCCTGACCCGCCTGCCGGCGCGCACTTATTACTGGGTCAGCCAGGTGGGCATGCTGCCGGCAACGGTTGTGTACGTGAACGCAGGAACCCAGATCGGCCAAATTGACTCTGTGGCGGGGATACTGTCACCCCAGTTGATAGGCTCGTTTGTGCTATTAGGCATTTTTCCATTGCTAACCAAAAAAGTTCTCAATGCGCTGGCGGCACGCCGCAAGCGCCGTGCGGCAGGAACTTTCAAAGAGCCGGCCAGCTTCGATACAAACATGGTCGTAATCGGAGCCGGATCCGCCGGCCTGGTCACTGCCTACATCGCTGCCGCTGCAGGGGCAAAGGTCACCCTTGTAGAGAAAGACAAGATGGGTGGCGACTGCCTGAACACAGGCTGTGTGCCCAGCAAGGCCCTGATTCGTTCCTCACGAATCAAGTCGTATATCGATAGATCGAGTGAGTTCGGATTGATTTCGCGGGGCTCCGGCGTCGACTTTTCCGCTGTGATGAGCCGTGTGCAAGACGTTATTGCCGCGATCGAGCCGCATGATTCGGTGGAACGCTATACCGCGCTCGGAGTCGATTGCCTGCAGGGAGAAGCGCGAATCGTGTCACCCTGGACCGTTGAGGTAAAAGGAAAGAGCCTGAACACACGCAGCATCGTCATAGCTGCGGGCGGCAGCCCGGCGGTTCCGCCGATACCGGGTTTACACGATCTCGATTACCTGACTTCCGACAACCTTTGGCAGCTGGAGCAATTGCCGGGGAATCTGCTCGTGCTTGGTGGTGGCGCGATCGGCTGCGAACTGGCACAGGCATTCAGCAGGCTCGGCTCGAGGGTCACGCAGCTGGAAATGCTGCCGCGGTTGCTGGCCGGCGAAGACCGGGAAGTATCCGCAGCTGTCTTGCAAGCATTCCGCAAAGAGGGCATCAAAGTCCTGACCGGGACCAAAGCGATCGCTTTCGAGAAAACAGGTAACGGTAACGAGGTCGTGGTCGAATCAGACAAAGGCCGTCAGCGCCTTATCTTCGACCGCGTTTTGGTCGCTACGGGACGCCGCGGTAACGCCGCAGGCCTGGGGCTTGAAAAGCTCGGAATAGAAATTCGCCCAAATGGCACGGTTCAGCTTAACGAGTACCTGCAGACGATATACCCTAATATTTTCGCCTGCGGTGACATAGCAGGGCCCTATCAACTGACCCACGCCGCCGCTCACCAGGCCTGGTATTGCGCCATGAATGCGCTGTTCGGTCGATTCTGGAAGTTCCGGGTTGATTACTCAGTTCTGCCCCGCGCTGTTTTCTGCGATCCGGAGGTTGCCAGCGTCGGGCTTAACGAGGACCGCGCAAGCGAACAGGGCGTCGACTACGAACTGACCACTTACGGCATCGACGACCTCGACCGAGCGATCGCGGACGGCGAAGCCAAAGGTTTTGTGCGTGTGCTGACGCGGCCCGGCAGTGACAAAATCCTGGGTGTAACGATCGTCGGCCCGCATGCAGGTGACATAATCAGTGAGTACGTGCTGGCTATGCGCAACAATCTCGGTCTGGGCAAAATACTTGGCACCGTACATATTTATCCGACCCTGGCGGAAGCGAACAAGTTTGCCGCCGGCAACTGGCGCAAGGCAAACCTTTCAAGGCGCATGCTGGCCTTTTCCCGCTGGCTTAACAGCCGCCGTATAAAATAACTCGGCAATTCAATGGTCTGCCGTTACATTTTGCTACACATCTGCGTGCCATTTTCATAAATAATGGGCTACAAGCTGCAAATCACAGCACACCACAATAATAGATCGGCGAGATTCTCACTTTAGTAATGGCCGGTCAAAGACAACCAAGAACAACACTGATAACAATTGGACGACATGCAACAAGAACCGCCACTTATTCGCATAAGGAAACTGCGACGCTCATACCAGATGGGCAACAGCACCATTGATGCGCTAAGCGGCATCGACATAGACATATACCCGAATGAGTACGTCGCCATAATGGGGCCATCGGGTTCCGGCAAAACCACGCTGATGAACCTGATAGGCTGCCTCGACAGTCCCAGCGACGGGAGTTACGAACTGAATGGCACCGTCGTGTCGGATCTCGGTGACAGCCGGCTAGCGGCAATCCGGAACCGTGAAATCGGTTTCGTGTTCCAGACGTTTAACCTGTTAACTCGCATTACGGCATTACACAATGTGGAACTGCCGCTTATATACACCGGTCTGAGCCATAAAGAACGACTAAAGCGGGCCCGCCTGGCACTGGAGCAGGTCGGGTTAAGTGATCGCGAATCACATCGCCCGGGAGAGATGTCCGGCGGACAGCGGCAAAGAGTCGCGATAGCGCGAGCGCTGGTAACTCGGCCCAGCATACTGCTGGCAGACGAGCCGACGGGCAATCTTGACACCAAAACGGGCGTGGAAATTATGCGCCTGTTCGATGAACTGCATAGTGATGGCCAGACTATTATTCTGGTTACTCATGAAGCAGACATTGCGGAGCATGCCCAGCGGGAAATATTCCTGCGCGATGGCAAGGTCGAATCTGACAGCGGAGCAAAAGTGCATTGAAACGTATAGCGATTTATCTTGCCGTCGGTGGCGTAATGCTGGCAGGCTGCGCGCAAGAAACGGAAACCCGCTCCTGGAACCTTGCCAGAATACAGAATCGGGATATCGTCGTAGCCGTGCAGGCGGCGGGTATCATCGAACCGGTAACCCGCGTCGAACTGAAGTCAAAGGCGTCTGGAGAAATACTGGAAATTGGTGCGGAAACGGGCGACGAGGTAGAAGCCGGCAAGCTGCTCGTCCAGATCGACAAGCGCACGCCGCGAAACGCGCTGGCCCAGGCTGAAGCGGAACTCCTTGCAGCGCAGGCCAGACGGGATATCGCCAAATCGCAACGCGACCGCACCCAGACGCTGTTTAAGTCGGGCACCCTCAACCAGGTCGACCTTGAGCAGAGCGTACTTGAATACGCCAATGCCCAGGCCGAAGTGGTCCGCGCCGAGGTGGCCGTGGAAAACGCCCGCATCGCCCTCGATGACACCGAAGTCAGGGCGCCTATTCGCGGAACGGTCATACAGAGGGACGTCGAGGTTGGTCAGGTCATTTCGTCGCCGACCATGGACGTGGGCGGCGGCAGCATCCTGCTGTACATGGCGGACTTGCGCTACGTGCAGGTCCGCGCCCTGGTCGACGAAACCGACATAGGCAAAATCGCTGCCGGCCAGGAAGCGGTGGTCACCGTAGCGGCTTACCCTAATCAGCCGTTCTCCGGGAGAGTGCTGAAGATCGAACCGCAGGCGGCGGAAGAAGAGACAGTGACCCTGTTCGCAGTTATCGTAACGATCGAGAACGAAGGCGGCCTGCTCAAACCCGGGATGAATGCGGAGGTGGAAGTGGACATCGCCAGTCGCTATGGAGTTGCCGCTATACCAACTATCGCGCTGCGCACGCCAAAGGACGTTGCAGCGGCAGCCATTTTTACGGGGATCGAGGAAGAGCAGATCCGCGAACAGTTGCGGAGCGGCGGAATGGACATGCCGGATATGGTTTCCGGCGCGAGCACAGATACCGAAGGTGAGTGGTCCAGTCCGGGAGCCAAAAAACCTCCGGTTGCAGGCCAGGGCTACATGTTCGGCGGGGAGTACTGGGTTTTCGTATTGCAGGACGGGGTCCCCGTCGCCCGGGAGATACGAACCGGACTGACCGACCTCGACTACAGTGAAGTCCTGTCGGGACTGACCGTCGATGACCAGATCATCCTGCTGCCCAGCTCCGATCTGATTATGAGTCAGGATCGATTCAAACAGTGGATGGGCAAGATGGTCGGCGTGCCCGGCACCCAATCAAAAGACGATAAAGACAAGGACAAATAAGATGCTGTTCTGGGAAATGATCCGGGTAGCAATGCAGTCCATAAGGGCCAATTTCTTTCGGGCGATACTGACCATGCTGGGCATCATCATCGGCGTGGCCGCAGTGATTACGATGGTAGCCCTGGGCACCGGCGCGCAGCGTGCCGTCAATGAGCAGCTGGAGAATCTTGGCGGCAACATCCTGTCGATCCGATCTGGCAGCTTCATGCATCGCGGTGTATCAGGTACTGACAGGAAATTGAGTATCGATGACGCGAAAGCTATAGAAAAAGACGTGCCCGTAGTGACCGAAGTTGTGCCTGAAACCTCAGGCCGGATTCAGGTGAAGTTAGGCAACCAGAATCGCAATATCGAAATCGTAGGAACAACGCCGAATTATTCCGACGTAAACGGATACGACCTGATGTACGGCCGCATGTTTAGCGCAGCGGAAAACGAGGCCAAGAAACGGGTCATAGTTCTCGGTGGGGAAGTGCCGGCTCTGTTCGAAACCGATCCGACGATGCTCATCGGCGAGACTCTGCTGGTCAAAGGGACTTCTTTCGAAATTATTGGCGTATTTGAACCGAAAGGATCCGTTGGCTTTTTTAATACGGACGAATACGCCTGGGTACCGCTGAAAACGGCCCAGTACCGTCTAACCGGATCAGAAGACATCACTACCATAGGCGTGCAGATTGACCCTGATATACCGATGGATATCGCAATCATCGATGTAGAACGGGTGATGCGCCGTGAGCACCAGATAATTCCAGGTGCGAAAAATGACTTCTCTATAAATGATCGTAAACAGTTTCTTAGCATGCAACAGGAAGCGGCAGAAATATTCTCCTACCTGTTAGCCGGCATCGCAGGAATCAGCCTTATTGTCGGAGGTATCGGCATCATGAATATCATGCTGGTTACGGTCACTGAACGAACTCGCGAGATAGGTATTCGCAAGGCGCTTGGCGCAACCAAAACGAACATCCTCCTCCAGTTTCTTATAGAAGCCATGACGCTTTGCATAGCAGGGGGCATCCTCGGCATTGCGCTCGGGGCCACAGCAGCCAGCCTGCTGGCCTCGATACTCGGGTGGTCGACACCGCTCAGCATTGCCGCGGTGGGCATCGCTTTTGGGTTTAGTGCCGGCATAGGTCTTATTTTCGGACTGCTGCCCGCTCGCAAAGCAGCGAGCCTCGATCCGATAGCCGCACTGCGATACGAATAGGCCCATTAATAGCTGCAACCCCGCTAATGCAGTGCGCTAAGTACCTTTACTTATAGACCCAGACGCCCTCCGAAAGGACGATTACTACCTCAGGCTGAGCTATGTGGGGGAGCAAGCGTGAGCGAACCCCGGAGGAAAAAATGTATATCAATTTCTGGTACCCGATCGTCCGCAGCGAAGACCTGTCAATGGATGATCCCCAAAAAGTAAAAGTTCTCGGCACCAATCTGGTTGCATTCAGAGACGAGAACGGCGATGCGAGGGTGCTCAGCGATACTTGTGTCCATCGCGGCGGATCACTGGGTGGTGCATGGTCGGCCGGCAATGTTCCGCGGATTGTGAACGGGTGTGTGGTTTGCCCGTATCACGGCTGGGAATTTAACGGCGAAGGCCACTGCGTAAACATTCCATCCATTGGCTACGGCAAAAAGACGCCGGCTCGAGCCAAAATCGATGCCTATCCCGTGCAGGAGAAATACGGGATCGTCTTCGCATTTCTCGGCGATTTACCCGCAGAGGAGCGCCCTCCCCTGCTGGAAGTCGAGGAATACGGCCAAGAAGGCTGGCGAGCGAACTCGATACTCGTACTGGAGGTCAACTACTATTACGAACGCTCGATCGAGAACGCACTAGACCCTGCGCACAATGAATTCGTGCATCCCACCCACGGCTTCACGGCAATGAATCGGGATACTTACCATGTGCGCGAATACGACACCCAGGACCACGAACAGGGCTGGGGCATGTGGTTTATGCACAAGTTCTACGCGCCCCCGCTCGACAAGAAAAAGTGGGGCGACGCACGCACCGATTCGGGCGACCTGTGGGCGGGCGGCGGCACCTATGGCCCGAATGTTGTTGTCACCCACATAAATCCGCAGCCCGACAAAGGCTTCAGGCAATACTTCTTTGAGCAACCGGTCGATGAAAACCATACTCGAATATTTTTCCTGAACATGCGCAATTTTATGACCGACCCGAAACATGACGGTCCGATTCATGCTACGAACAAAAGTATCGCGCAACAGGACATCGACATTCTGGAACAGGTGTACCCCACGCGAACGCCTGTGAGCAACACCAAGGAAGTGTTGATGCCGGCCGACAAAGCCGTCGTTGCCTACCGTGAGTGGCTGGAGAGATTCGACGACGCTGGCTGGCGCATTGATCTGGAGGAATTCAACCGTCGTAATAGCAAGGACACCGCTTTTGCGATCCCGAGTCCCGCCCGGCGCGATTCCAAGAACTGGGTAGTCGAATCGGTACCGCTGGTTGCAAGCCGGGCCGACCGCAAATTGTCCAAAGTAGGTTAATTACCGACACCGTCTGAAATGATCGCCCCGCCTGCTGCTGCAGGCGGGGTTTTAGTGCTGCTGAAGTTTCGCAGCACTGATCAGAAATACCCCATTAATAACATCTAGTTAAGCTGATCGAACGGGACTGACAGCAGGCCGGCAGGCAAGCACTCGAAGCAGCCCATGAGCCTGGGCGCCAAAAATTAAAGAGCTTGATTTAAATTTGCTTATGGTCTAATTTGCCTCGGGCAGCAGTGCTAATACAGCATCGCATACGCCATAAACGCTAGATAGTCTCGGGGGAGAAAACATTGGCGCGAAGTAAATCGCCGGCCGCACTGCCGGTCATGGTCGCACTTTCGACCTGCGTCTCCGGCACCAACATTGCCAAGGCTCAGGCCCTGGAAGAGTTGACGGTAACGGCCCGCAAGACCGAGGAAAGTCTGCAAGATGTACCGATTTCCATTACCGCGTTTAGCGCAGATCAATTGTTGGAAATCGGCGCGTTTGACAACGAAGATGTCGCTCTTTTAACGGTTAACTTCAACTCCGTATCGCAAATTGGCCGCCGGCTGGACCGACCTGTTGTCAGGGGGCAAGCTGCTCCTGCAACGTTCGGCGAACCTAATGCTTCTTATTTTATCGATGGAGTCTATGTATCGGGAACCATCGCCGCCGCCACCCTTGGTCCGGTGGAACGAGTCGAAATATTGCGCGGCCCCCAATCCACACAGTTCGGCCGGGCCACCTTTTCTGGCGCCATCAATTATGTGACGCGTAAACCAACAAACGAATACACCGGTGAAGTGCTCGTTCGTGGCGGTAATAACGATTCCCGTGTCGTGTCCGCGTGGGGCAGCGGACCCGTCGTTAAAGACAAACTGTTGTTTTTTGCTTCCGCAAGCTGGGATCAATACGGCGGTCAATGGAACAATGCCCTCGCGGAAGGCACTGCCAGCATTCCAGACAATTTTGTTGATCCGCCCCAGCAGGCGGACTTCAGCGACTTGGGAGCGACGGAGACCCGCCAGGCGGTTGGCAAGCTGCTATGGAATGTAACTGATAGCGCCGAAATTACTTTTAAGCTGGGCTATCTGGAGGGCGAGGATTCTCATTACCCCCAACTTATTGTAAGCCCCGATGAACTAAATTGTTTCGTTCCAGGTGCAGACTTGCAGGAATTCGAGAACGGCGTTCGCAACCTGAATTACTTTAAGTCGCCGGGTCAGTACTGTGGTGCGCCTGACTACAAGGGCAGAGTCAGTAGCCTGAACATCCCCGACCTCAACTCGGGCATGACGTCGACCTTTTACAACCCCGATGACCCTGCTACGGCGGGATTCAAGTCCGAGGCCACTAAAGCGGGCCTTGATCGCGAGCAATATAATGCGCTGCTGCAATACGACCAGGGTTTCGGCAACTGGAATATGACAGCGCGGTTGGCTGCCAACCGCGACGAGCTCAAAACAGCCTATGACCTTGAGGGCACGCCCAAAAGAACCTTCCTGGGCTTGTTCCATTTCTACGAGGAGGTCGTGCGCAAAGATTCATCTTTCGATTTGCGCATAGACAGTCCCGCTGAAAGCCGAACACGCGGCTCTCTTGGTTTCTACTATTTTGACTTCGAGGAGGATGCCCGGCAGAAAAGTCATGTCGGCATAAATCAAGGCCTGCTTAGTAGCCCGACCATTCAAAACACGGAAAACATCGCTGTTTATGGAGCCCTGGAATTTGATGCCACGGAAAAACTGACACTGACGGCCGAAGCAAGGTGGGCAGAAGATACGAAAAAAATCAAATCACCTAATTCGTGTAACGATGCTCCCCCTAGCACGTATGACCCGGACGGCAAATTTTTTGCTCCGGGGGTACCTATAGAGCACGAAGAAACCACCACAGCGGTAACGCCAAGATTTACCGCCCGCTACTTCGCTACAAGCGAAGCTATGGTTTACATTCAGGCCGCCAAAGGCAATAAGCCAGGCGCATTCAACCGTGGGATCTACAGCGATGGGCGCAATGGCTGCCAGACCCAACTCTATTACTTTGGCGGCGAGCAACTAGCGAATGATGGTGTGACGCGCATACCGGTTACACCTATTGCTTTTGTGGAAGAAGAAAATGCCTGGACATGGGAGATTGGCAGTAAGACTTCATGGCTTGATGAAAGGATCCGAGCGAACATCGCTGTGTTTTATATCGACTGGGATAATCTGACGGCATTTGAAACTCGTCAGGTTCAGCTCGAAACCGGCAATGCTTTCTCTCCTCCTATTCCGCAGAGTCTGGGCCTAAATGCAGGTAACGCAGAGGTAAAAGGCTTAGAAATCGAAACTACGTTTGCCATCACCGCCAAACTGACGGCGACATTCAATTACGGATTCAATGACGGACAATACACAGAATATGCAAGTAAATCTTATGCCAACACGACCGGCGACGGACTCATTTACGCGCCCCCGGAAGGCTTTGACCCCGACCCAAATAACACGACGGACTTCGACCCTCGTTATATTCAGTGGGACGAGAGCGTGAATAATCTGGCGGGCAAAGCCATTCCCAATAGCTCGCAGCACAATTTCGTAACATCGCTGGCGTATAATGATCAATTTACGGCCGAGTTGGGCTGGTTCGCTCGAACGGACTTCATATACGAGTCGAAAAAATATACCTCTGGCACCAACTTTGAGGAAATCGATGCGCGGAAGCTATGGAATATTCGTGCCGGACTGGATCACGCGAACTGGCGTCTTGCCCTCTTCGTCAACAACATTCTGGACAACCAGACTCCGTCGGCGATCATTGGTTTCGTTGCCCTGGGCGAATCGAATGCTGGCGGAACCAATCCGACACAATATGCGCTGACTCCAACACCCGGCCGACAAGTAGGCGCTGAGCTTGTCTGGCGCTTCGGCAACTGAATCTGGTGATAATCGGCTTCTGGCAATCCCAAGTCGCTTATGACCCTAAGCGATCGATAAGCTTTTCTGCCTCGCGATACGGCAACACTGTTGTGTTGCCCGCCTAAAAAATAATTTCAGCCGCCGGCTTTCGGCCAGTGCATGTGATGTTCGTCAATCACGAAAGTATGCTCGTGCTTTACGCTCGCATGATGATGCGGATGGCTGTGCGGCTCAGGACCTTCGTCGCCGGCATGCTCGTGCTGATGATGGGCGCCATGGGTATGGAGATGGCCGTGATCCACCGGGTCGTGAATATGAGCCAGGCTCACTGAGTCTTCACGCGGCCAGCTGACAGCGGCAATTAAGGTACAGAGGATTATTGCGGCCGCCATAATCAGCGCCGTCGTTTCTATACCAAAGCGAGCACCCAACTGCCCCGCCAGCGGATACATCAGCAACCAGGCAGCGTGGGACAGGGCGAATTGCGCAGAAAAATAGGCTGCACGATCGCCGGCAGAGGATGAACGATTAACCAGCCGCCCGGCCGGCGTCTGGACCAGAGACCAGCCGAAACCGATCACGAACCATACCGGCAAAATTCCAGCACTATCAGGGCTCAGCCATATCCCGAGGATGCCGGCACCCATCGCCAGCGAACCACCCAGCATCACCGGGCGATCTGACCACCGCGCAAGCATACGAGGCATGGCCATAGCTGCGAGCATGGAACCGCACCCCGCTGCAGCGAACGCAGCCGCAACCTGGGCATCCGTACCCGCCAGCGTCTCTTTCACGTAGACGACCGTATTCACTATGACCATCGCGCTGGCCGCAGCAACGGCCAGGTACATCGTCAGCAAAGCACGTAAGCGCGGGGTGCGCATATAGGCAATGACGCCGAAACTTATTTCGCCCCACACTCCTCCCAGCCTGTCACGGCGTTCCGCCGCTGGCAGTATGCTGATCAGTATCAGCCAGGCAGAAATCAGAAAAGCAATAGAATTGGCCGCAAACAAACCCGTATAAGTGAAAAACAGCAGTGCGATAGCCGCCAGTGTCGGGCTAAGCAAGTTCTCGAGTTCATAGGCCAAGCGCGAATAGGCCAACGCTTTAGTGTACTGCGCTTCATCCGGAACTATTTCAGGGATGGTAGCCGCAAAAACGGGCTTGAAGCCTGCCGAAAACAGATTGAGCAAAAAAATCAGGGCATAGATTTGCCAGACTGCGGTAACGAATGGCATAAGCAACACAATTATCGCCCGAACCAAATCAAGACTGACAAGTAACGCTTTGCGCGGAAAACGATGGGCCACGCCACCGATAATTGGCGCAAACACGACGTAAGCGACCATTTTGTAGGCCAGTGCTGTCCCCAAAACGATGCCCGCATTCTCTTTTACTAAGTCGTAAGCCAGCAGGGTTAGGGCTATCGTACTCATCCCTGTTCCGACCAGCGCAATGACCTGCGCCAGAAACAGCCTCCGGAAGGCTGCGTTACCCAACGGTGATCCGGAAGTAATATCGACTCCCACTGCAACACCTAATCCACTGTTAAGAAGCGAAGAACATTCTGCGCCGCCTGCAAATTCAGCGCAAGGTGCAGCTCGGCAGCAGAAGAGCTGCCGACACCCTGCTGCGTGCTAGAATCGTGTTATTGATGCTTCTGCCAACTCCCGGATAGCCATGCCTGCAAAATCACCAAGCTCTGAAAACCACCCCACCACAAGGATCCGCACAGGTGACGAATACATTGCAAGCCTGAGGAGCCGAAACCTCGAAGTCTATCTGTTCGGCGAGCGCGTTGACGAACCGGTCGACCACCCGATCATTCGACCGTCCATCAATGCCGTCGCCAAGACCTATGATCTGGCTGTGAGCAATCCGGAACTGGCGACTGCGGTATCGCAGTTCACGGGCGAGCGCATAAATCGTTTTCTGCATATCGCAGAAAGCGCCGATGACCTCGTGCTGCAAAACAAGATGCAGCGCCGGCTCGGCCAGCTGACAGGCACCTGCTTTCAGCGCTGCGTAGGCATGGATGCCTTCAATTCACTTTACTCAGTCACCTTTGAAGTTGATGAGAAGTACGGCACCGGTTACCACGAACGTTTCAGGTCTTTCGTAACAGCCGCTCAATCTGCAGGCTACGTAATCGGCGGCGCCATGACCGACGTAAAAGGCGACCGCAGCAAAGCACCACACGAACAAGACGACCCGGATCTCTACGTGCACATCACCAAGCGCACAGCAGATGGCGTCTACGTCAGTGGAGCGAAGGCTCATCAGACGGGCTGCGTAAACTCGCACTGGATTATCATCATGCCTACCATACGGCTGGGCGAAGCAGATAAGGACTATGCCATCGTCGGTGCCATTCCGGTCGATGCCAAGGGCATAACCTATATTTACGGCCGGCAGTCCTGCGACACCCGAAGCATGGAAGGCAATGGGCTGGACGCAGGCAATGCGCAGTTTGCCGGCCAAGAAGCGATGATCGTGCTGGACGATGTTTTCATCCCAAACGACTACATCTTCATGGACGGAGAGTACGACTTTGCGGCGATGCTGGTTGAACGCTTTACGTGCTACCACCGTCGCAGTTACGTTTGTAAATCCGGCGTCGGAGATGTACTGATCGGCGCTGCTGCAACAATCGCCGAATACAATGGCGCAGACAAGGCATCTCATATCAAAGACAAACTGGTGGAAATGACCCACCTGAATGAAACTATTTATAGCACCGGAATCGCATCGAGTTACCAGTCAACCGCAACAAAATCCGGCGCTTATATCAACGACGATATGATTGCCAACGTCTGCAAGCACCACGTCACCAAAATGCCCTACGAAATCGGCCGGCTTGCGCAGGATCTGGCCGGAGGCCTCATGGTGACATTACCTTCGGAGCTAGACCTCGAGCACCCGGAGATCGGCCCAATGATCCGCAAATACCTGCAGGGTCGCGCAGACATTTCTACCGAAGACCGAATGCGCATCCTGCGGCTAATCGAAAACATGACTCTCGGCCGGAATGCTGTCGGTTACCTTACCGAGTCGATGCATGGTGCCGGCTCACCCCAGGCGCAGCGAATCCAGATCGCGCGCCAAATGCAACTGGATTTTAAAAAGGGTCTGGCCAAGAAGCTCGCTGGCATAGATGACGAAGTGCGCGAGGAAATCAGCAAAGATTTAAGCGAGTACTTTGCTCGCGTTTTTCGGCCACCCGAATAAACTAATCAGCGGACACGGGGAACCTGCTGTTTAAGGCGCCCCGCTAAACTCCATTCGGATAATATTGTGACCTTGGCGCTGGGATTATCTCCACCCGGTTATCCGCGATTTTAGGTCAGCCTGACCTTAAGAGTCCGTTATCCAAGGCCCTCCAGCAATTGACAGCCAGTGATTTAAATCGCATGATTTAAACATGCCGGAAACCCACAGAAAATCAAGTGTTCGCGAACAAACCCGAAAGCAGCTGATCAGCGCTGCGGAGAAGCTTTTTGCCAAAGATGGAATCGATGGCGTATCGCTTCGCCAGATTAATTTGGAAGCGGGACAAAAAAATTCATCGGCCGCTCACTACCATTTCGGGTCCAAAGATTCCCTGATTATGGCGATATATCAGCACCGAATGGAGAATGTAAATGAGCGACGCCTGAAAAAAATTTCTGAGCTTGAATCATCCGGCGACGAAAAAAATATCCGCGCGCTGGTTGGCGCTATCGTCTACCCCATCGTCGAAGAAATTGATTCGGATATGTCTGGCCGGCATTACATTCGCTTCATGGCCCAGGCGATCGGGCATCCGCAGCTTGACCTTATCGAATTGTGGCAGCAGGAACACAGTGGCGGGCTGTCAAGAACCATTGACCTGATACGAAAGGCGCTGCCTGATATACCCAACGCAATTGTTGGCCAGCGCTTTGGCCTGGCCTTTGAACAGATCGTTCACTCTCTTGCGGACAGAGAAAAGCTTCGGAAGAGTGCCAAACATTCGTTCGAAGTTAATTCAGCATTGTTTGTCAGTAATCTGGTTGACTGCATTTCAGGCGCGATGGCCGCCCCGGTCTCTCCGGAAACAAGCAGAGAATTGCAACGCCTCTCGAAAAAGGCTGGCTAGGTAATTAAATGCAATCGAACCACGGTCATGCGATGGCCAATAGACCCTTTGGGCCGAAATGAGTCACGATAGAGAGCTCCGGATAGGCCCCTGGTGGTTTACGCCAGGCGTAAATGGCATCAACCTGAGTACGATGCTATTTGCTGCATTCGGCACCATGATGATGGTGAGCTTCATGAATTCGATGCAGCCCTACGTCATGACGGAAATCCTGCATATTCCCCAGGATGAACAAGGTTCGCTGACCGGAAACCTGCAGACGTTCCAGGAAATCTTTTTTATCGCTCTGGCGGGATTCGCCGGCGTAGTGTCGGAAAAAATTGGCCGGCCGCCCGTTTACGCGGCAGGTTTCGTCGTCGCCGCAGCGGGTTATGCCATTTACCCCATGGCCGACACGGTTCTGCAACTCTACCTGATTCGCGGCTTCTATGCGGTGGGCGCTACCGGTGTCGCGATCATGCTGAGCACGTGCATTGTCGATTACATACAGGAGCGCTCGCGCGGTCGCTGGATCGGGGTGACCAGCCTGTTTAACGGTCTGGGCATACTTGCGATGTCACTCGGACTCACGCGCCTGCCGACGTTGTATAGCGACAGCGGTTTGGATCCGGTATTGGCGGGTCGCTATGCTTTCTGGACCGTATCGGCCATGTGCCTGCTGATCGGGGCAATACTGTATTTCGGCCTCTATCGCGCCGCCACGCGGCAGCGAAAGACCGATTCGTTTCTGCATCAGATGAGCCAGGGAGTGGCCTTGGGCATCGCAAATCCGCGGCTCGCCATCGCCTATTGTGGGGCCTTTATCGGTCGCGGCGATTTCAACGTCGTGGGAACCTTTTTCTGGCTCTGGCTGACTCAGGAAGGCCTGGACAGGGGAATGACGGCCGGTGAGGCGCTGGCAAAGGCCGGGCCGCTGTTTGGTCTTATCCAGTTCTGCGCCATGCTTTGGGCGCCCGTCATGGGCTTTATAACCGACCGTCTTAACCGGCTAACGGCGACTAGCCTGGGGCTCCTGATCGCCGGCGCCGGTTACATCGCGATGAGCCAGGTACCGGACCCATTCGGCCCCCTGATGTTTCCCGCGGCCATTCTGCTAGGCATGGGAGAAACGAGTGTTATCGTCTCAGTGGGCGCGCTGTTGGGTCAGGAGGCCAGCGCTCGCTATCGCGGCTCTATAGTCGGCCTATTTGGCCAGATAGGCGGGATCGGGATACTCGCCACGGCATTTATCGGCGGTTACCTGTTCGACGGAGTCGGCCGCACTGCCCCGTTCCTGATGATGGGTATTTTAAACCTTATACTGATGGCCGCAGCACTCTATGTGCGCTCGACCAACGGCGAACCAGTGCCACAACAAGTTTAAACCCGGAGATTTTTGAATGAAAACGAAACAGCTTGGCAATTCGGATCTGCAAGTATCAGTCGTAGGCCTCGGCTGCATGATGTTCGGCTCCATGTGCGATGAACAGACAACCGCTTCAATTATCGATGCCGCACTCGATGAAGGCGTGAACTTTTTTGACACCGCCGATATCTATGGAGCGCCCCCGGGGACGTCTGAACAGTACGTGGGTAAGGCGCTCGGGCCGAAACGCAAAGACGTGGTGCTAACCACCAAGTTCGGCGCACAATCGGGCGGTCGCGGCGGCAGCGCCGAAGGCGGCGGCACACGCGACTACATCATGAGCCACATCGAGCAAAGTCTGCACAACCTCGGCACTGATTACCTGGACCTGTACCAATATCACTTCCCCGACGTGAATACGCCTGCAGAAGAAACACTGCGGGCACTCGAGGACCTGGTACAACAAGGCAAGGTGCGTTACATCGGTTGCTCAAATATGAACGGTGCACAACTGCAGGAAGCCATCGATGCAGCCGAAGCCGCGGGCACGAGCCACTACGTCTCGGCCCAGAATTGGTACAGCCTGCTAACCCGGGGAATTGAAAAAGATCTGCTCCCGGTGGCCGAAAAAGCCAACATCAGCATCATCCCCTACTTTCCACTGGAATCGGGACTGTTGACCGGCAAGTACCGCAAGAACCAGGAGGACCCGGAGGGTTCACGCCTGGCTAAATGGGGCGGCGCATTCAAGACCGATGAGAAAATGAACAAAGTCGAAGCTCTGATTAACTATGCAGACTCGATCGGCCACAGCATGCTGGATCTCGCGATGGCGGGACTCACCAACCGGCCCTTTGTGGCGTCGGTGATCGCTGGAGTCACGAAGCCGGAGCAAATTCGACAGAACGCCGCCGCCGGCAATGTCGACCTGACGCCTGAGCAGCTGAAAGAAATCGACGCGATCTGCAATAGCTGAAACTCTAGCCTGCCGACGGGCTCCGGAAAATGCAGTGCAGTGACCCGACGCGGAATTCATCGCCATCGTGGAGTTTTTGCTCATGAACGCGTGAGCCGTTTACGTAGACTCCATTAGTGCTGTTGCAATCTACAATCGTCGCCGTCATGCCGTCCCATTTCAGAATCGCATGCAATCGACTTACGGTCTGGCCGCCAACGCGGATTTCGCTGGGTTCACTGCGGCCTATACGCAAATCGCCGAGCAGCGGCATTTCGATAACATCGCGCCCCGGATAACGCATAACAAGGCGCGCATCGGAAGCTGCGCCCGGAGACACGCTCGATGGCCTAAAGGCTTTACCGGAGGTTTGCTGTTTGTTCGCAGCTGCTACGGCCGCCTGACTGTCAGCCAGGCGCTCTTCCAATCCAACAATGGTGTCCTGGTTGGCAGTTTCCAGCTCCTTAAAGCGCAGCAGCGCCGCACTTAGCATCTCGATTTCACTGCGAGCTTCAGTTAACTGACTCCGCAGATTTCCATGTTCGGCGGACTCATGATTCGCTGAACCCTCAGGCGCGTTAGGGCCGCTCGCGCCCTTTGCGTTTTGCGTTTGTTGCTGCAACTCGGCGTGCAACCCTTCGAGCAGCGCAACCACTTCCGCGACTTCGATATGGAAGTCACCGTCCGCTTCGGCCGGACCGAGATAGTCGACACCGGACCGCAGCATGGCCATTAGCTCGTTAAC
>JARRLL010000006.1:0-51394 GCA_037387125.1 Gammaproteobacteria bacterium
ATGGAGTCGATGACGAACGCACCCTACCTCCTGCCCAAAGCTCGCCAGGGCTATCGCATGGGCCACCAGGAGGTGCTGGACCATATGTTTTTCGATGGCCTGCAAAACCCCTATGACGGCAACATGATGGGCTATTTCGCGGAAGAAACCGCAAAAAAATACGGCTTCTCCAGAGAGGATCAGGACGCGTTTACGACCGAATCCGTAAGCCGCGCGATGGCCGCCATCAATAACGGGGCCTTCAGCAATGAAATCGCTCCGGTCACTGTGGTTAACCGCCGCACGGAAAGCGTCGTATCCCAAGACGAAGAGCCGCCGCGCTGTGATCTGGACGGCATTGCCGACCTGCGCCCGGCTTTTGCCAAGGATGGCACCGTAACCGCAGCCTCGTCTTCGTCGATCTCAGACGGCGCAGCCTCGCTGATACTAATGCGCGAGTCGGAAGCCATTCGCCGTGGCCTGCAGCCACTCGCGCGGATCATTGCTCATGCGGGCCACGCGCATGAGCCGGAATGGTTCACCACGGCGCCGGTCGGGGCCATCAAAAGCGTGCTGGCAAAAGCGGGCTGGTCGGCCACCGATGTCGATCTGTTTGAGATCAACGAGGCTTTTGCTTGTGTGACGATGGCAGCCATGCAGGATATTGGACTCGATCACGCCAGGGTTAACGTCAACGGCGGGGCCTGCGCACTGGGCCATCCGATTGGTGCCAGCGGTGCGCGAATCATCGTGACATTGATTCACGCACTGCGTAACCGCGGGCTGCGGACGGGCGTCGCATCTTTGTGCATCGGCGGCGGCGAAGCGGTCGCGATCGCCATCGAGGCCGTCTAGCCAGTTCCCGGAAGCCTGCACGTTCAGTGACTGATCCAGCAGATTGAGCGATTGGCTTGAACGGCCTGTTCCGGCGGCTGCATAGCCGGCGAGCGCGCCGCTTGCACTGACCTCAGCCTACATCCCCGGATAATTCGGCCCGCCCGCACCTTCGGGAACGGTCCAGGTAATGTTCTGCTCGGGATCCTTAATGTCACAGGTCTTGCAGTGCACGCAATTCTGCGCATTGATTTGGAACCGTTTGACGCCGCCCTCCTCGACTATTTCGTAAACGCCGGCGGGACAATAGCGCTGTGCAGGTTCGTCATAGAGCGGCAAATTCTTTTCTATCGGTACGGTCGAATCGGCCAGCTTCAGATGCACGGGCTGATTTTCTTCATGGTTAGTGCTCGACAGAAAGACAGATGACAGCAAATCGAAACTGATTTTTCCGTCCGGCGGCGGATAATTGATCTGCTGCGCCTTGTCCGCGGGAACCAGTGCCTCGTGATCAGGATCGGTATTGTGCAGCGTGAACGGCAGTTTGCCGCGGAATACATTCTGATCCAGCCAGATAAATGCGGCACCCAGCAGATTGCCGAATTTATGCTGGGCCGGCCCGAAGTTACGGGCCTGATGCAGTTCCGTCCAGACCCAGGAATCTTTCACCCGCTGCTCGTAATTACCCGACGTGTCATCAGGTTGCTCCGACTGCAGCGCCGTGAAAATTCCTTCTGCCGCGAGCATGCCGGTCTTCATGGCCGTATGCGAACCCTTTATTTTCGCACCATTCAGAAACCCGGCCTCGCAACCTGCCAGCACGCCGCCGGGAAAAGATAATTTGGGCAAAGACTGAAGGCCGCCCTTGTTAACGGCCCTGGCGCCGTATGAGACGCGCTCACCGCCTTCGAGATACTGGCGAATTTTGGGGTGTTGTTTCCAGCGCTGGAACTCCTTGAACGGATGCAGGTGCGGATTGCTGTAATTTAGCGCCACAATGTAACCGACGTAAACCTGGTCGCCCCCAGCGTGATACAGGAAACCTCCGCCTTCCGTTTTGTTGTCCAGCGGCCAGCCGGCCGTATGCACCACCAGGCCTTCCTGGTGTTTCGCCGAATCGATCGCCCAGATTTCCTTGATACCTATACCGTAATGCTGCGGGTCGCTGTTCTGGCGCAGCTCGAATTTCTGCATCAACTCTTTACCGAGGCTGCCGCGACAACCTTCGCTGAAAATCGTATACCGCGCTTTTAACTCGGCGAAACCCGGGAAAATATTGACGCCGAGGGCCTCAGCCTGGTCGCCCAGCCAGCGGCACAACTCTCCGAGGCTGATGATGTAGTTACCCTCATTGTGCATCGGCGCCGGCACAAATAACCCCGGCACCTTGGTGGCTTTTTGCTCGTCGGCGAGAAAATAGACGTCGTCACGGGTTACGGCTGTTCTCACCGGGGCACCCCGATCCCGCCAGTCGGGGAACAGTTCGTTGAGTGCGGTCGGTTCCAAGATAGCGCCGGAAAGGATGTGAGCACCCACTTCCGAGCCTTTTTCCACGACGCAAATATTTAATTCGTTGCCAGACTCACTGCCCAGCTGCATCAATCGTATTGCAGCGGACAGACCGGCAGGGCCGGCACCGACAATAACGACATCAAACTCCATGCACTCTCGTTCCGACACTTAACGATTCTCCGCGGCAGCTTTGATACTGCATTAAAACTAGTGGTGAGGGTTTTATCGGGGCGCTATTGTAGCGGATAAAATTAGCAGCATCGCCAGCCCGCAAGACCCGGACTGGCCCGGTACTGCTAGAATCGCCCGCCACCCTTGATAACCCATAACTGCTAACTGCAATTACTCATGTCTCTGCAAGCCCATTTTGATAAAGCGCTGTCCGAACACGGATTTCAAGCCGACCCGGCGCAAGCGACCGCCGTCGCGGCGCTGGAGCAGGTATACGAGCAGCTCTGCAGTCAAAACTCTGCCGGCGCTCTGACCACTCGCCTTAAACGGCTGCTGCCCGGAAACTTGCGGCCCAGCACACCGGTTAAAGGCGTGTACCTGTGGGGCGGCGTGGGCCGAGGCAAGACATTCGTCATGGACGTTTTTTTGAGGTGTCAATTACTCGAGTCTGGAACAAACATCCAGCTGGTTGCCAATTTACAGGTTCATACCCAAACGGTCTATGTACCAAAACTGACCTATCTTCTTTGATCATTAAAATACGTTCACCAAATCTGTTTCGATGAGTTTTTTGTCTCAGATATCGGCGATGCGATGATTCTCGCCCGCTTGCTGCGCGGGCTATTTTCCCGCGGCGTATGCCTCGTTACGACCTCGAACATCGTGCCCGACAGCCTCTATCGGGATGGCCTGCAGCGACAGCAATTCCTGCCCGCGATCGACCTGCTCAAAGAGCACACGACGGTCATCCATATGGACGGCCAACAGGACTACCGCCTGCGGGTGCTCGAAAAAGCAGAGATCTGGCATGCACCCCTCGATGCCGAAGCCGAACAAAATCTGCAGCGCTATTTCGCGGCCATCGCCCCGGATCATGGAACGGAAGATCAAACTATCGAAATACTCGGCCGCGATATAGCGACACGTCGCCGGGCTGACGGAATAGCCTGGTTCAGTTTCGAGGCGCTGTGTGACGGCCCTCGCAGCCAGGACGACTACATTGAAATCGCGCGGGCGTTTCAGACGATTTTGCTTGCGGACGTCCCTGTGCTGGCAGTCGAGAAAGAAAATCAGGCGCGCCGTTTTATCGCGCTCGTAGACGAATTCTATGACCGGCGCGTAAAACTGATCATATCGGCGGAATTGCCGATAGCCGAAATCTACCAAGGCACTCGGCTAGCGCACGAGTTCCAGCGCACCGTCAGCCGATTGATGGAAATGCAGTCGCAGGCTTATCTTGCAGCCTCACACGTCCCCTGATAATCGGCTAACCGGCACAAATGAGAGCACTCAACGCCGAACTAGTGGTAATCCGGGACTTACCCGCCCGAAAATCCGGGTTAAACTACGCGGCCTTTTAAGACTTGAGCGGAGTGAACTGATGGCGGGCAAACTGGTTCTGTGCAGGCACGGTCAAAGTACCTGGAATCTGGAAAACCTTTTCACGGGCTGGAAAGATGTTGATCTCACCGAAAAAGGCATCGCCGAGGCCCGTCAGGCAGGCCGCGACCTCAAAGAGCTGGGCATCCGCTTCGATGTCGCCTATACCTCCGTTCTGAAGCGCGCGATACGCACACTCTGGCTGATCCTGGACGAAATGGACCAGATGTGGCTGCCGGTGATCCGCGCCTGGGAACTCAACGAACGCAGCTACGGTGCGCTTCAGGGGCTCAATAAAGCCGAGACGGCGGCCAAACATGGCGATGACCAGGTGCTGATCTGGCGACGCAGCTACGATATTCCCCCGCCCCCGATTGAGGCTGACGACGAACGGCACCCGCGTTTTGATCCGCGCTATGCCGGCATCGAAAACCTGCCGGCCACGGAGTCGCTGAAGACGACGCTGGAACGGGTCAAACCGTACTGGGAAAAACACATTGCCCCGCGACTCAAAGCAGGCGAAGACGTCTTGATTGTGGCCCACGGTAACAGCCTTAGGGCCCTGGTAAAGATGCTGGACAACATCTCCGATGACGAGATCACCGGCCTCAACATCCCGACTGGAATTCCGCTGCTTTACGAACTGGACGACGAGCTGCGCCCCATCAGTAGTCGCTACCTCGGCGATGAGGAAGCGGCCAAAGCCGCGGCAGAAGCCGTCGCCAACCAGGCGAAGGGTTAGGCACTAATGATCTATGACCTCGGCGAACAAGGGCCGCACATTGCGGACGATGCATTCGTTGCGCCGACGGCAACGGTCATCGGTGACGTGCATCTGCATGCGGAATCGAGCATCTGGTTTGGCGCGGTTTTACGCGGTGATATCGAACGCATCACGGTCGGCCGCGGATCCAACATTCAGGACGGATCAGTCTGCCATACGGATCCGACCAACCCCTGCACGCTGGGTCAATACGTCACGGTCGGTCACATGGCAACGCTGCATGGCTGCAATATCGGCGATAATTCTTTAATAGGCATAGGCGCAACCTTGATGAACGGGTCGGTCGTCGGCAAAGAGTGCATCGTGGGCGCACACGCGCTTGTCACAGAAGGGAAAAAGTTTCCGGACGGAGTCGTCATCATGGGCGCGCCGGCCAAGATCGTGCGGGACCTCACGGATGAGGACCGGGCCCGGCTGCGCGCGAACGCAGACCGCTACGTCCAGCGAGCCAGGCGGTATCAGTCGGAACTCAAGCCAATATCCTGAACGAGCTGGCACTAAACCTGCCGCCGCAGACGAATCAGCCCTTCCTGCGCGGTTGAAGCGACCAGTTTGCCGCTCTGGGTGAAGATCAATCCGCGAGCCAACCCCCTCGAACCGGAAGCGCTGGGACTATCAAACGAGAACAGCAGCCATTCGTCCACGCGAAAGAGATGATGAAACCAGGCGGCATGATCGAGGCTCGCCATTTTGATATTGCTGTCCGTAAAATTTATCTGATGCGGCAAGGTCGCCGTGCCCAGCAATTCATAGTCTGACACATAGGCAAACAGCACTCTGTGGAGCAGCGGGTCATCAGGCAAGGTATCCGCGGCTTTGATCCAAACGTGTTTGACCGGGTCCGTTTTCTCCGGCTTCAGCAGATTCGTCGGCTGAACCGGCCGGACGAAAAAAGGTCGCTGACGCGTAAGGTAAGCGCGCATTTTTTCGTGCAGCTGCTCGAGGACCGCGCGATCTATGTCACGACGATCGGCAAGACCGTCCGGTCCGGGCACTTCCGGCATGGGCACCTGGTGCTCGATACCCGGTTCGGTCGCCTGAAAAGAGGCCGACATGTTGAAGATGGCCCGACCATGCTGAATGGCCACGACCCGACGGCTGCTGAAACTGCCCCCGTCACGCGCCCGGTCTACCTCATAGCTTATCGGAGCTTCAACATCACCGCGCCGCAGGAAATAAGCGTGCAGCGAGTGCGGCAGCCGCCCCTCCACCGTCTGACCGGCCGCATACAACGCCTGACCGAGCACCTGTCCGCCGAATACCTGTGGGGTGCCGATATCGCGGCTCTCGCCGCGAAATACGTCGGCGTCCAGCCGTTCGATTTGCAGCAAGTCGATCAGATCCGCCAGCACCGGGTCCATTGGGGGTTCGTTTCCTTTATTACTAAACAGCCTGAAAGGGCCCAGTGTAAGCCACTGTGCTCACAGCGGGCGCCGCGCGTCTGCAGGCAGGTTATGGTAAGTTTGCGCAGCATTCCACAACCGCCTGTAAACCCTTTCGAAAAAAATCGAGGTATGCCAATGAACGACAGTATCGCCAAAGGAACCAAACCCAGCGCCTGGTCAATGCGACTAGCCGTATCGGGCATAGCTCTGATCGTGCTGGCCCTTATCGGCGCGCGCGCCGGACTGATGCCCATGCTGGCCATGCTGCTTATCTCGATTGGCTCACTAGGCCTTATAGTCGGCGGTATATGCGGGGCCATAGGACTCATTGTCAGCAACGGAACCGCGGGCAATCATCCCGCCCCGCTGGCCTGGCTCGCGGTCGCCCTGGGCATTGGCACTGTCATTAACGCCGGCATGATGATGAGCGGCGGCGGCGCGCCCATTCACGATATTTCGACTGACACCGATAACCCGCCGGCATTCGTTGCTGTCGCTGAATTGCGCGGACCGAACGATAACCCCGTCGAGTACTCAGGCCCCGAAACGGCTCAGCAACAGCGTGCCGCCTACCCGGATATTGAAACTATAGTGCTCCTCGACCCACGCACTTTCGTATTTACTACAGCCCTGCAAACCGCGAAAGATATGGGTTGGGAGATCGTTGCAGAAGATGCTACCGAAGGCCGGATCGAGGCCACCGCAACCACTTCGTTTGTGGGCTTCAAAGACGACGTGGTCATACGGATCACCGCCAAGGGCGCAGAGACCTACGTTGACGTGCGTTCCAAATCACGGATCGGCAAAGGTGACATGGGCGCGAATGCAAAACGCATTCGCGAATTCAGCGCAAAGCTAATCGAGGCGGCTAACCCTTAATCCGGAGGCACGGGTTTGCCAGCCATCGCAAGGTCTTAGCCGCACGGAGGATGTCGGCGCGGCAAGGTAAGCGTGAAGCTCAGACGCCGTCCAGAAAGTACATCACGATGACCTCAGCCGATGCGACGGGGCGCAACTGCCCGTCCATTTCGATCGCACATTCCAGTATCACCTGCAATGCTCCGGCTCGCTTCTTGGCCGACTTGAGCACAGTTCGGACGCGCACCTGGGCACCCGCCGGAACCATCGAACGAAAGCGCGCCTTGTTGATGCCGTAATTGATCAGGCGCTGCAGGCCTTTAAATTGAACCACATCACCAATCAAGGCCGGAATCAGCGACAAGGTCAGGTAGCCGTGCGCGCATGTCGTGCCCAGGGGCAACTCTCTGGCCGCCCGCTCGGGATCCGTATGGATCCACTGGTGGTCATCCGTGGCATCGGCGAACTGGTTGATACGTTTCTGATCGACGAGTATCCAGTTGGAAACACCCACTTCCTTTCCTTCCAGTGCCTTGGCGTCTTCCAGAGTTTCAATCACATACGTCATTAATCAGTCTCTCGTATTCGTACAAATCAACTAGGGCCAACTCGCTTACTTTATCTACAGCGGCAACAAGGCTCAATCAGCGATCGTTTATCGACTTTGCCCTTCCCGGATCATGCCGAGGAATTCCTCCCGAGCCCGATCGTTATCCTGAAAGGACCCAAGCATGACGTTACTGACCATCTTGATGTTCTTTTTATAGACACCACGAGTCGTCATGCACTGGTGTTTTGCCTCCATCACTACCGCAACGCCCTTGGGTTGCAGTACCTCATTGATGCATTCAGCAATCTGCTGCGTCAGTTTTTCCTGCACCTGTAAACGCTTGGCAAACGCGTTGACGACCCGGACCAGCTTGCTGATGCCGACGACTTTTTTGTCGGGCATATACGCGATATGAGCTTTGCCGATAAAAGGCGCGATGTGGTGCTCGCAATGCGACTCGAAGTCGATATCCGTCAGCACCACCATTTCCTGGTAGCCCTCCGCATCGGGGAAACTTGACCCTAGTATGGCCGCCGGATCCTCCCGGTACCCGGCAAACCAGTCTTCATAGGATTTGAGGACGCGTGCCGGCGTGCGACGCAGACCACCGCGATCAGGATCTTCGCCCATCCATTCCAGCAACACTCTTACTGCCGCTTCCGCTTCAGAATTAGTCACACTGCCCGTTTTTTTATCTGCCATTATTGTTTCCCGTCGGCAGTGCTACTGCCACTCTGCAACCGGCTGCGCATTTTGCCAAGTACTTCCTGCGTATTCGCACTCGCAAGCAGGTCGTCAGGCACCTCGCACAACTTTACTCGCGCTCCCGCCAACCAGGTGCTGGGGCCGGGTGGCCCGCCGCCGCTAACGTGCTTTAGAAAGGCGGCAAGGGTAACGGGTTCATAGATGGCGCACAATGGCTCGGCGCGTCCGCTTGAGGCCGCGACCAAAGCCGTTGCGTCCGCATCGGAATCACGCGCTGCGATGAGCTCTGCAAGCGTGTTCGCATCCAGCAAAGGCATATCGCAGGCAAGGACCAGCCAAGCCGCAGCAGGGAATAACTCGTGGGCCGCCAGGATACCGGCCGCCGGACCGACATTTTGCAGCCGGTCGGCGATCACCGGATAAACGCTGCGCGCTGCATCGTCTGCCTGATCAGGATTGACGGAGACGTAGACCTCGGCAAGCAGGGACCGCAGAAGGCGCATGGACCGGTCTAGCAAACTTTGGCCTGCGATTTCCAGAGCGGCCTTGTCCACCCCCATCCTCGAGCTTCGGCCGCCGGTCAATACGAGACCTTTTAACGGGGCTAGCATAAATACACGAATCAGGACCCGCCGACCGAGTCCGGCGCCCGGTAATCACTTTTACCGCCCGATTTGGATAACAGCCGAATGTCACCGATCACCATGTCGTGGGACAGCGCCTTGCACATGTCGTAGATGGTTAACGCTGCGACACTCGCGCCGGTAAGCGCCTCCATCTCTACGCCCGTCTTATGCGTTACTCGCACTCGACAATCTATCGATGCATTGCCGGCCTCGTTCAGGCTAATGCTGAGCTTGCAGGACTCAAGCCCAAGCGGGTGGCAGAACGGGATCAGTTCATGGGTCTTCTTGGCGGCCATCGTGCCGGCGATGATAGCCGTCTGAAAGACGGGACCTTTTGCCGTCTGGATATCATCACCGACGATGGCCTCACGGATGGCATCAGTGAGAAAAACGCAGGCACTGGCGTGGGCCGTGCGCTGCGTAACCGCTTTGTCACCGACGTCCACCATGGTTGGCTGATTGTCTTTATCGATATGGGAAAACATTCTAATAACCAGTTATTTACAGATACTTATTCACGCTTTTTCCGGGCTTGCGGATGCGTCGTCAACGACCGGGCCCGGCACCTCCGGCGATACCGGATAGCGGTCCGCAGCAAACGCCTGTGCTGTCGAATACAAAAATGACGCCAGGCCCCAGCTAAGCCCTGCAATGACTCCTGCGTCGATAATGCCCCGCCAGGGCTGCGGCGAACGATGCAGAATGACGACCAGCAAAACAATCAGCGAGGTGCCCACCCAGGCGAAGAGCAGCGGCTTGCGGGTTGCGCGGAAGAAGCCCATCACGAATAGCGGAGCCAGAAGTACGCTCAACCAGTCGGGGTGTCTGTAAAGGTAGCGGGTGCGCGCAGCGCAGCGCGGCGAAAAACTCTTCTGAAACCCTCTGTATCCCTCGAAATATGCCAGCAAGGCCACGACGATGGCCAATGACACCCAGTGCACGGCAAGCAGTTCAGTGTCCAGCGCATGCAGGGCTATGCGGGCCAGACGATTGATGGCATCCAGCAGGATGATACTCAAGCCTGCGGCGCCCCAAAACGCGCCGACTAAACCAATAAAAGACGTTTTATACACGTTGCCATCCGTTAGCCCTTATATGCCGGGGGCAGAAAGTTTTATTCGCGCCGAACCTTGCGCCAAAGGCGCGGTACGCAACAGCAAACCAGCTAAACTGTTACACCTGCAGGGCCAACTGCTATTATTCCAGCCCGAAGCATACCAGCGTCGGACGGCATATTGCCGCTGACAGCAAACACAAAAAGGGCCCGCCAGCGGGTTTTGCCGAGAAAACACACTCGAATATGCCATACACCGTCATAGAGAAAATCTGGGACGAGCACCAGATCGCGGACCTTGGGGACGGGACCTGCCTTATTTATATCGATCGCGTTTTTTTGCATGAACGCACGGGCAGCGTCGCGCTCAAAGGTCTGGAGGCGACCGGTCGGGCCGTCCGAAACCCGGAACAAGCCTTCTGCACGATGGATCATATCGTCGACACTTTCCCCGGCCGCACGGACGAGACCCGAATGCCCGGTGGTACCGCATTTATTCAGACAACTCGCGAAGCGGCGCTGAAGGCAGGCATCAACCTGTTCGACCTGGGCGACCCGCGTCAGGGTATCGCTCACGTAATCTCGCCCGAGCAGGGCATCGCCCTGCCCGGCGTGACGCTGGTCTGCCCTGACAGCCATACGGGGACGCTGGGCGGACTTGGGGCGCTGGCCTGGGGCATTGGCTCCACGGAAGCCGAGCACGCGCTCGCGACCAAGACGCTGGTCGTCAAGAAACCCAGGACCATGCGGGTGACCTTCGAAGGCGCATTGCCACAGGGTGTGACTGCCAAGGACATGATCCTGAAGCTGATCGGCGAGCACACGGCATCGGGCGGCATAGGTTACGCCATTGAGTTCGCCGGCCAGGCCGTGCGGGATCTCGAAGTGGAGGCACGCCTCACCCTGTGCAACATGACCATAGAATTTGGTGCATGGAGCGGCCTGGTCGCCCCCGACGACAAGACGATCGAATACGTCAAGGGGCGGCCGTTTGCACCTTCCGAAGGACAGTGGGATGCCGCCGTCAAATACTGGCGGACGCTTGCCACCGACGAAGGCGCGACCTTCGATAAGGAAATCACCATCGACTGCGCGGATATCGTGCCGCAAATCAGCTGGGGCACCAGCCCGATGCACGAAACGGGTATTGATCAGCGTGTACCCGACCCTGCCAGTGAGCCTAATGAAGCCAGGCGCGCAGCCATGGAAAAGGCGCTGGAATACATGGATCTCGAACCCGGCGCTCGATTGGAAGGCATTCCGATCGATGCCGCGTTCATCGGTTCTTGCACGAACAGCCGCATTAGCGATCTGCGTGCGGCTGCGGCCATACTCAACGGCCGCAAAGTGGCCAGTGGCGTCAAGGCCATTTGTGTCCCCGGCTCGGGACTGGTGAAGGCGGCGGCAGAGGCCGAGGGCATCGACAAAATCTTCACGGACGCAGGTTTTGAGTGGCGCGAGTCTGGCTGCTCGATGTGTTTTTACGCCGGCGGTGAAAGCTTCGGCCTTGAAGAGCGCGTGGTCAGCAGCACCAACCGCAATTTTGAAAATCGTCAGGGGCCTCGAACCCGCACCCATCTGGCGAGCCCAACCACGGTCGCGGCCTCTGCTATCAAGGGCCACCTGACCGATGTGCGCAACCTGGACTAGGTGACCTGGCAGACATGGAAAAATTCACCGTACTCGAAGCGATTGCCGCGCCACTGATGCGCATCAACATCGACACTGACGTCATCATCCCTAGCAGGGAAATGAAGCGAGTTTCCAAGGAAGGCTTATCGGACGGCATGTTCGCGAACTGGCGCTATAAGGAGCCCGGCGGCCGCGAAGAGAACCCCGAGTTCGTGCTCAACCAGGAGCCTTACCGGCGCGCACAAATACTGCTGTCCGGGGACAATTTCGGCTGCGGCTCGTCGCGCGAGCACGCGGTGTGGGCGCTGGCCGAATGGGGAATCCGTGCAATTGTCACGCCCGGCTTCGGCAACATCTTTTACGGCAACTGCGTCCGCAATGGTATTTTGCCGGTGGTGCTGGACAACGAGATCGTCGAACACCTCGCGCGACAGGTCGAAGCAGACCCCGCGGGCAACTAAATCAAAATCGATCTGACGAAGTGCACGGTTACCGCACCCGACGGTCAAAGTTATGCGTTCGACATTGCGCCCGCCGATCGGGAAATGCTACTCGAAGGTCTGGACGCAATCGCCGTCACGATGCGCCGCGACGATGAAATCCTGGCCTTTCAGGCACGTGACCGGCTCAAGCGCCCCTGGATCTACATCTGATCGCAATTGTGCCGGGTTTACCGGGGTCCTACCGCGTCAACGGAGATTGCGGCTGCCTATGCTTATATTCGGCTGCGGGCAGTGCCTCTCAATATTCGCGACCGGAAATTTGCCGTCGTTATCGGCACACGCGCAATGATCTGTGCCGGAGACTTCTTGTTTCCAGAGATCTCGTTTCTACATATCTCGTTGTTGCAGATCTCGGCCAGCACGTGATGTCTCCTCCTGCCGCCGCATGGCTGTCTGACTGAGCGCTCGACCTGCCCGGCTGGTGGCGGTTTCCAGTCAACCGAGGCTATTGCCCCGGCGTACCGTCACTCTGTCATGCCGCTGACATCGGCCGCGTCGAGCATTAACTGTATCTGTTCATCTGAATACCCGGCTTCCTGCAGCACATCCCAGGTGTGCTCGCCCGCATGCGGAACCGGCTGGTGCAGGCCGAATCGCTGCCCGCCCATCTCCAACGGCAAGGCCGGCAACTCGACCTGGTGCCCCTTGAATTCACCGTCAGTCACGGTAAACGGCACCAGGCCCTGACCCGCCTTCAGGTGGGGGTCGTCGAACAGGTCTTCCGGTTTGGCAATCGGCGCGAACGGCAGGCCGGTCTTCTCCAGCTTTGCCATGAGTTCGGCCTTGGTGTACTGCATAAACACGTCCTGAATGAGCGGCACGAGACGCTCCTTGGCGCGCACGCGGTCATTATTCGTCTTTAAGGTCTCGTCGTTCTTAAGGTCATCCAAACCAAACGAATCGCACAACAAAAGCCACTGCTTGTCGCTGACGACGCCGACGAACACCGGTTCGTCCTTGGTCTGGAACACCTGGTAAATCGCCCAGGCCGACACGCGCGCCGGCATCGGTGCCGCCGCCTGGCCCGTTACGGCTTTCTGCGCCATGTGCTGCCCGACCAGGAACACAGTGCTTTCATACAGGGAGGCGATGACTTTCTGGCCCTTGCCCGTCGCGTTGCGCTGGTGCAGCGCTCCCAGCACACCGATGGCGCCAAACATGCCGCCCGTGACATCGATGACCGACGCGCCGGCACGCAGCGGTTGCCCGGGGGGCCCCGTCATGTAAGCCAGCCCGCCCATCATCTGCGCAACCTCATCCAGGGCCGTGCGGTGCTCATAAGGGCCGGCCAGAAAGCCTTTTTCCGAACAGTAAATCAGGCCCGGGTTGAGTTTGCTCAGATCGTCGTAGCCAAAACCGAGGCGATCCATCGTGCCGGGCCGAAAGTTCTCGATCAGCACGTCGGCTTTTTTGAGGAGTTTCAGGACCGCTGCCTTGCCCTTCTCGGACTTCAGATTTACGCACAAAGACCGCTTATTGCGGTTGTACATCGGAAAATAGCCGGCGCCGGAGCCGAGCAGCCGCCGCGTGGCATCGCCGCCGACGGGTTCGATCTTGATAACGTCGGCCCCCATGTCCGCGAGCACCAGGCCGGCAGCCGGCCCCATAACCATGTGGGTGAATTCAATAACCCGAACGCCCGCGAGAGGCAAAGACTGCTTGTCCGTCATTGTGCTTCCTTAATTTTGCCGGCACGGCACGCGCCGGACGGTCTTTTCCGTTAGAATTCGTGGCCCGCTGAGGAACCTTTTCGGCGGCGAATTATCGCCCAGCGGCAGATCATTTGACAGCCCGAAGGTCGCTCTTGGATTCAAGGACCTGCCCGGGCTACAACTCGGTAGAAGGAATCAGTAATGAGTGCGATCGACATACTCGTCAGTGAAGTCGGCCCCCGCGATGGCCTGCAGAGCATCAAGGCCATCATGCCGACCGAGGCCAAGAAGGCCTGGATCAAGGCAGAAGCCGAAGCCGGCGTCCCGGAAATCGAGGTGGGCTCGTTCGTGCCGCCCAAACTGCTGCCGCAACTCGCTGATACGGCGGAAATTGTTGGCTATGCGCGCACGCTGCCCGGACTCGCCGTGGCGGCGCTGGTACCTAACTTCAAGGGTGCTGAAAACGCTGTCAAGGCCGGCGCACACAAGATAACGCTCCCCTTGTCGGTCAGCGAAACTCACAGCCTCGCCAACCTGAAGAAGACCCACGAACAGGTTTACGCGGAAGTCCGCAACATAAAGGCCCTGTTAGACAGCCTGCCCGAAGACCAGCGACCGGACTTCGAGGGCGGCCTGTCGACGGCCTTCGGCTGCACGCTGGAAGGTAAAATACCGGAAAAGAAAGTAGTGGAAGTTGCTGTAAAACTTATAGAACTTGGCTGCGATGAGGTGGGGCTCTCGGATACGACCGGCTACGCCAACCCGGCCCAGCTCCGCCGCCTGATCAAACTGATTCGGGCCGAGATCGGCGATGACAAGCTGCAGGGCGTGCACCTGCATAACACTCGGGGACTGGGACTCGCCAACACCCTGGCAGCACTCGAAGAAGGCATTACCACCGTCGATTCCTCTTTGGGCGGCCTCGGCGGCTGCCCCTTCGCACCGGGTGCCAGCGGCAACATCGTGACCGAGGACCTCGTCTTCATGCTCGATGCCATGGGGCTCAAGACCGGCATCGACCTCGACAAGCTCCTGCAGGTGCGCGATATCGTGACTGCCGCCCTCCCCGGCGAAGAAATGTACGGATTCACACCCGACGCCGGGCTGCCTAAAGGCTACGGTGAGGGCGGCGAGATCGGCTGGGGCATCAACCCCTGAGTGGTTTTGCTGCGACCTTGGCCTAAAGCTCTCGCTGCCAGGCTCACCCGAACGAGACGGGCCGGCAGCCGATGCTGCCAGCCCGACATGGATCATTGTGAGAGCAGGTCGAAGTCCACGGTGTAGGACACGACGAACTTCGGAGCATCGTTGTCCAGGCTAGCAATATCTGCTGAACAAAACTCAGGATTCTCACCGTCATCAAAGCAGCCGTTTGCGTTCGAACTGGTTACCATGAAAGCAAACCCGCCGCGCGACAGGGACACGTTGTAGTCGAAGTAATCGCCATCGACACCGTTAAAGGCGTCTACGAAATCGCCGTCGTGCCAGCCGAGGTGCAGGCCGAGTATCAGCCCGTCCAGTATCTCGAAGCCGTAATCGGCTGCGAGATAGACGGCCTTACCGAAGCCGAAATCGTCGCCCGGCCTTGTTTCATCCGCCTCTGTATTCGCCAGCACATTCGCCGACAGCGACAAGCCAGCGAAGCTGACACTGCCGTATATCTCACCGAAGTCAAACTCGGCGTCACTGTCGTAATTATAGTAGAGATAGCCTACGTCCCAGCTGAACTTCTCGCTGCCGCCTGCGAAGCCGGCATACAGGTCGTTTTCGTAGTTGAATACACCGGCAGGCGCATAGCTGACGTTGGACACCCAGGTGCCGGCATAGAAGCCACTGTCGCTCGTCCAGTCGATGCCGCCCTGCACCGCCGGGTTGTTCTCGGTCTGGGTCAGGCCCCGCCAGATGTAATTATTGGTGACGTTGACATTGGCCGACAAATCGTCGGCGTGCGCCGGCGACATCAGCGCCGGCCCGGCCAGCAGGGCGGCCAGGACTAGGGGCTTGCTTGTTTTCATTTGGGTATTGCTCCAGGTTCGTTGTATGAGCTCCCGCCGGCACTTCCTCATCCACGAGCGGGTTCGACCTGAAGTCTTTTGCAAGTTCCGTGCCAGACTCTCGAAGCGAGGCCGGCGAGTCGTGGCGGGGCCCGGAGCAAAATACCGGCCGGGTGATTGCGCCATCAGGGTGCAGACGGCTCGGCCATTGCACCTTTTCAGAGCCGCAGACATTGGGGCGGCACGGATTCGCAATTGCTATAATTTCGGCAAGCAATACAGAGGCCCATAATGCGACCTATCACACTTTTGGCGGCGTTGATCGCCGCTTTTGCAGCGCCAGCCTCCGCCCAGGACTGCAGCAGCGTTACCTCGGCGACCGTCGCCGAAATCAAGGCCGGCGAACAGCACTGGGACGAGCGTGCAGAGGCGCTCGTTCGCCGCGCCGCGGGGGCCGCCTGCGTGAAAGCGAAGGCTGAAAATGCCGCTGACATGGAAGCAGAGCCGCCAGCAAATGCAAACGGCAACCAATCAGAAAATGCGGCAGAACAATTAGCGGATGAAGCAGACGCAGAGGATGGTAAGGCCGGCTGGAAATTCCTCGGCTTCGATGTGAACGAAGCGCAGGGTCCGCCCGGGCAGAAACCCTACAGTCGCAAGCGTTAGCCGCCAGAAGCCCATCACTCCGCAGAACCGCTGGCAGTTGCGCAGCAGGCAGATCCGCCGCCGCAAATTCTGCCGAGGTCAGTTCGAATGAATACCCCGGGGCTATGGCGACGGTTTTAACTGGACTAAAAAAGAGGGCGCTGATTTAACCCAACACCTTCAGCCGGGTTCAGAAACCCGGCCGGACTGAATCTCTCACGGCATTCATATCGCGGTATTAACTAGACTCCGCTGAGGGCGGCCTTGCCTCCGGTTGCGCCCTTCTTCTTTCGAGCCGTTTTGGTTTTGGTATTGGTATTGTCGGCAGCATTTTGCTCGACATAACTCAGTGCAGCCCGGAGTGCTTCGACCCGTGTTTCGAAATGCGTGTCTATAGGCAAACAGTGATCGGCATTCAGCCCGGCGAGCATCTTACGGATTTCAGTATTCATGCCGCTCATAAACACGCGACGACCCGCATGGCGAGCATCGCAACCAATAGTCTCTACGGCACGGGCCGCGGATACGTCGATAAACGGAACACGTGAGAAGTCGAGCACGATCGCCTCTGCGCGCTTGCCTTTCACCCGCTCTCGCACATGGTGACCGAGGTCAGCCGCCGCGCCGAAGCTTAGCGGGCCGCCGAAATCAAACAGGGTCACACGATTGTCTGCCTCACGCAGCAATTTTGCTTCTTCCGCTGTCGTGTCCAGCGGGATAGGCAGCGCACCACCGAAGGCCTTTAACTGAGCGTCGGCCATCTGTTTAACGAACGCCAAAGCCGCAAGCACGACACCCACGCCAACGGCCGCTATCAGGTCGACAAAAACAGTCAATGTGAGCACGATGGCCATGAGCGCCAGGTCCCAGCGAGGACCATGGTGCGCGCGCTTCAGATAGGAGATATCCAGAATGTCGTAGCCCACTTTCACAAGAATGCCGGCAAGCACGGCGTGCGGTATCTTGGCCGCAAGCGGTGCAAGACTTACGACGACCGCCAGCAACAAAAGACTATGGAGCATGCCCGAAATGCGGGTCAGGCCACCGGTCCGGATGTTTACAACCGTGCGCATCGTGGCGCCGGCACCCGGGATGCCGCCGAAAAACCCTGCCACCATGTTGCCGATACCCTGACCGACCAGTTCCTTGTTGGAATCGTGTCGCGTTCGAGTCATGTTATCCGCAACCAGCGAGGTCAGCAGGCTGTCTATCGCACCCAGCAAGGCCAGTATCAAGGCCGCCTCGAGCACTACGAACCCGGCCTCCATGGAAAATCCCGGCATGATGAACGACGGCAGGCCGGTCGGGATGTTACCCAGCACGGGCGCTCCCGCAAACACCAGGCTAAGGAGCGTTCCCGCCACGAGTGCTGCCAGCGGACCTGGAACGATGCGCCCCCATGACTTCGGCCAGGTAAACACGATCACCAGCGTCAAGACGCCAACCGTCAGAGCCGCCCAGTTCGGATCCAGCACGGCGCCCGGTATTTCCATGAGTGCGGGTATAGTGCCGCCGCTCTCCGGTTCATGACCGAACAGGCGGGCAGTTTGCAGTGCGATGATGATGCAGCCGATACCGCTCATAAATCCGGACACGACCGGATACGGGACGAGCCTTATATATTGCCCTAGTTTCAGCAGGCCAAAGACGATCTGCAAAAGACCTGCCAGCACGACCGATGCGAATATCAGACGGATGTCGCCCGAAAGCGACGCAAATACGCCTGCAAAAACTACGATCATCGGCCCGGTAGGCCCGGAAATTTGCGCCCCGGTCCCCCCAAACAGCGAGGCGAAGAAACCTACGATGATGGCGCCGTATAAGCCAGCAATAGGCCCTGCCCCGGATGCCTCACCGAATGCCAGCGCAAGCGGCAAAGCCACGACACCCGCGGTTACGCCACCGTATATATCGCCGCGCAGATTGGACAGATCGAATTTCACTGTTGCTCCCCTGGGCCGACAGCGCCGGCCAAAAATATTAATTACAAACCGAATTAACCGGCCATGTTAGCTTGCCAGCCACTTTCATATGCGGCGGCACAATCTTGCCCGCGTTACTCCAAATTAAGGAATCCGCTGTGAAGAGATCCCCGGCCTTGGTCTGGGCTAGCAGCTTAGGATCGATACACGAATCGGCGCAGGTAAGAAAAAGGGCCTCCGACCTTTGCCCGTTGGCTGCTGCGGCCACCAAAGCCTTGCGTTCCTGGGAATCGCTCTGCTGAAAACTCACAAGCCCCGACACAAGCTTTTCCATGCCCTAGCTCCTTTTTGAGTCCATACAAGACCGGACCAAAGTCCTTATATACACTTCGCTTAATTTAGACTAGCGGATTCGAAGCGATAGTGAATAGATGAAATATCGTGTTTTATGATAGCTTTTATCTATATACCTTCTACCGGGGCGGCCTCATGGGTACTTTTCGCAGCGCGACATTACGCCAAATCCACTACTTCATTGCCGTGGCCGAATACGGCAGCTTCAGGCGCGCCGCCGATTATCTGGACGTAACGCAGCCGACCCTGACATCGCAGGTAAGCGCACTAGAAGAGGTCCTTGGAGTCAGCCTGCTCGAGCGCTCACATTCCGGCACCACGCTCTCGCCGGCCGGGCGGGAGCTCTTGCCGCATGCTCGGCGGGTTATAGAGGAATCACAAGGCTTTCTCGATATGGCCAGCACACTCGCAGGCACCGCCGGCGGTACCTATCGACTCGGCGTGACGCCGACTCTCGGGCCTTACCTGCTGCCCGCCATTCTGCCTAAGATTCATGCGGAGTTCCCGGGACTGAAGTTTTATGTGCGCGAGGCGCCGCCCAGCGACCTCGAGGAAGAACTGAAGGACGCCCGACACGACCTGATACTTACGACCCTGCCAATCATGTCGCGTGAACTCGCGATTGCTCCGCTTTTTCGAGAACCGCTCAAGCTGGCCATTGCCCGCGAGCACCGGCTTGCGAAAAAGACGCGCATCAGCCGAATGGATCTGCGCGGCGAGGAAGTGCTGACAATCGGCGAGCATCATCTGTTTCACCGGCAGATATCCGATCTTTGCGAGCGCCTGGGCGCGAATATGCGCCGCGACTACGAAGGCACCAGCCTGGACACCCTCCGTCACATGGTTGTCATGGGCATGGGCCTCGCCTTCTTGCCGGCTTTGTACGTGAAATCGGAAATCCGGCCGCATGACGTGCTGCGCATCGCCGATGTCAATGGCGTCAGCGTTTTCCGCAATCATGCTCTCGTCTGGCGCCCGACGTCGCCGGGCAGGGTTCTCTTCCGGCAGCTGGCCGACCGCATCCGCTCGCTGACTCGAACCCACCTCGGCGACTCCATTGCTCCCTTGCGGGCCTGAGGTGCCGCTTATTCGGTATCGAACTGGAGGCCGAGGAAGAAGTCGTAGTCGAGCTTCTCGTCGCTCGGCAAGTCGGACTCCAGCGGGCCACCGTACGCCGCGATCAGGCTATAGCCCCCGCCCATCTGCCAAAGGAGCCCCAATCGCCAGTTCATAAAGCCTTCGTTGTCGAAATCGTCGCCGGACAGTTCTGCCCCATAAATTTCGGCCATCCACTGCAAATTGTCGGTCTGACTGTAGACGGCAAAGACGCCATAACCGATTCCATCCACGCTGACCGAGGCCAGATCGTAACTGGCCTGCGCGACGAACTCCCATTTGCCTCGCACCAGCGAACCGATAACCGGCATGCTGAGCACTCGGACATCCTCGGCTAGCCCGCGAATTCGAGAGGTTCGTGTCAGCGGAAACGAGTAGATCGGTGATATTGCGAGCGTCAACCCGTCTTCGTTGTCGTAGAACAGCCACTTGTAGTTGATCTGCGCGTTACCGAAGCCGGTCTTGCTCGGTTGCCCACGATCTTCTACGTACTGGCGGGGCACGACCGCAGTCAGGTTCATGTCCTCGTAGAAGCCGTAGGTCACTTCCAGCGCAGGCAACAGGGCAGAATCCGTGACGGGACGGGATTCACCCTGCACGCTGAGTATGACCTGCCAGTCATTCAGGGGAACGATACCGGTATCGTCGGTAACCAGCGGCGGCCCAGCATGCACATCACTAAAATTGATAGATATCAATACAATAGCTAACAATAGTAAGACTGGTTTTACAAAAATGCGGGCTAAAATAACGGGTCTTCCTTTGCGAATCGGTTTACGCACGAACGCTTCGGCCCGCACTGAGAATAGGCACGACAAGTTGCCGCTGGCGCGCGATTATCAGGTTAAACCCTACTAGAAGGTCAAGCGATCAGCTTGCTATGGTTGAGCTAGGGCAGCAGCCCGGCCCGCCGCGCCCTCCCCGGCAGCACAGCCATTCAGCCCATATGTCATAGGTGGGACATGAATGGGTCGTGGGTGGCCAAGCCCGTGGGCGACCGGCGGACGCGATCAGCCGATGCGCCCGGTCACGTAATCCTCGGTCAGGCGATGCAGTGGTTTGGTAAACACTTTGTTCGTCTCACCAACCTCCACCAGGTACCCCAAATGGAAATAGGCCGTCCTTTGTGACACTCGTGCGGCCTGCTGCATCGAATGGGTCACGATGGCGATGGAGAAATTCTCGCGCAACTCCTCCATCAAGTCTTCGATCTTGGCCGTGGCGATGGGATCCAGCGCAGAGCAGGGCTCATCCATCAGGATCACCTCCGGGTTTACCGATATGGTTCGGGCAATGCAGAGACGCTGCTGTTGGCCACCCGACAGAGCGGTGCCAGGCTCTTCCATGCGATCCTTAACCTCGCCGTACAGCCCTGCCCGGTCCAGGCTGGAATAAACGATATCGTCGAGCTCAGCGCGGCTGCGCGCCAGCCCGTGGATACGCGGCCCGTAGGCGACGTTCTCGTAGATGGATTTCGGGAACGGGTTGGGCTTCTGGAACACCATGCCGACGCGCGCACGCAGCAACACAGGATCGACTTTCCTGGCATAGATGTCTTCGCCGTCCAGCCGAATATCGCCGGTCACGCGCGCGATGTCGATCGTATCGTTCATGCGATTCAGGCAGCGCAGGAACGTGGACTTGCCGCAACCGGACGGGCCGATCAACGAGATAACTTCGCCGCGGCCGATATCAAGACTCACGTCTTTGATGGCATGCGTGTCGCCATAGTGAACGTTGCAGTCCCTCACCGTAAAAATCGGGTCGGCGACGGTCGGTTGCCCTACCGTTCTGCGCAATTCACCCAGTTCTGATCCATCAGCACTCAAAGTCAGCTCCTACCAGCGTCGCTCAAAACGGCTGCGCAACCACACTGCCGCTGCATTCATCAATAACAGGAAGGCCAGCAATACAATAATTGCCGCGCTCGTCCGCTCAACAAAAGCGCGTTCCGGACTGTCCGCCCACAAATAAATCTGCACCGGCAACGCCGACGAAGGATCCAGCGGCGTTTGCGGTATATCAACGATAAACGCGACCATGCCGATCATCAAGAGAGGCGCCGTTTCACCCAGAGCGCGCGCCAAACCGAGGATAGCCCCCGTCAACATGCCCGGTAATGCCAGCGGCAGCACATGGTGCGTTACCGTCTGCACCTGCGACGCGCCGAGGCCCAGCGCCGCTTCGCGTATCGAAGGCGGCACGGCCTTGATAGCGCTGCGCGAGGCGATAATCACGGTGGGCATCGTCATCAGCGCCAACACCAGACCCCCTACTAAGGGTGCCGAGCGGGGCAGCGAAAAAAAGTTGATGAAGACGGCGAGGCCCAGCAGGCCGAAAATAATCGACGGCACGGCGGCCAGATTATTGATATTGACCTCGATTAAATCTACCCAACGGTTTTTAGGCGCAAATTCCTCGAGGTAGATCGCCGCCGCAACCCCCATCGGAAATGCGATAACGATCGTTACCAAGAGCATGAAAAACGAGCCCTTGGCCGCGGCCCAGATACCGGATAATTCGGGATCGCGGGAGTCGCCGGAGGTAAAGAAAATAGTGTTAAAGCGCTTTTCGATACGCCCTTGCTCCCGCAGGGACTCCGCCCAGAGAACTTGCTTGTCGTTGAAACGCCGGCTGGTTTCGTCGACATCCACGTCGACTCGGCCTTTGAAATACATATCCAGCTCATCATCGGCGGGAAACCATAGCGAACGGGTTTTACCAATGAGGGACGCGTCTGCAAGCACCAAGTCCCGCAACTCATATATCGCACCCGTGCTAACCATGCTGTTCAGCGTACGCTTGTCACTGCGCCCGCTCACATCAGGGAAGAGCTTTTCCAGGGATGTTTTTACGAGCTTCTGATAATTAGCGCTCGAAAGTGCCTGCGGTTCCCGGCCGCCTTCCGGGTCGATCACGACCGGGTCAAAATCTATGTCCAGCTTTACGTAGGTCTGGAAAAAAGCAGTGTGCCCTTGCGCGATGATGGTAATGAAGAAGAAACCCACGAATGCCACGCTGGCGACAACAGCGGCGATTCCGTAAGCCTGAAAACGACGCTCCCGCGCGTAACGCGAGCGCAACGACGACTCAACCAGTTTTCTGGTTTCGGCAGCCGACTTTAACTCCTTACGATTGATTTCGGCCATATCAGTCGTACTCTTCGCGGAAGCGACGCACAACCTGCAACGCCAGCATGTTCAAGCCGAGGGTTACGATGAACAGGGTGAGCCCGAGACCGAACGCAGCCAGCGTCTTAGGGCTGTCGAATTCCTGGTCCCCCACCAGCAACGTTACGATCTGGACCGTAACGGTCGTGACCGCCTCGAACGGGTTTGCCGTGAGATTCGCGGCCAGGCCGGCAGCCATTACAACGATCATGGTCTCGCCGATTGCGCGCGAAACCGCCAGCAGGAAGCCGCCTACAATGCCCGGCAAGGCGGCCGGCAGAATAACCCGCGTGATAGTCTCCGACTTGGTCGCACCGAGGCCGTAAGAACCGTCGCGCAAAGCCTGCGGAACTGCATTGATCACGTCATCCGAGATAGAACTGATAAAGGGCAGTATCATGATGCCCATAACCAGGCCGGCACCCAGCGCACTCTCGGCGGAAATTTCAAAGCCCATGTTGAAACCAAAATCCCTCAACAGCGGCGCGACTGTAAGGGCTGCAAAATAGCCGTAGACCACCGTCGGAATACCGGCGAGCAATTCAAGCATTGGCTTGACCACCGTGCGTATGCGCGGCGATATATATTCCGCCATGTAGATCGCCACCATCAGGCCTATGGGCACAGCCACGAGCATGGCGATTCCGGTGATCATCAGGGTGCCGGTAAACAACGGCACCGCGCCGAACGAACCTGAAGAGCCCACCTGGTCAGCGCGTATCGCCGTCTGCGGGCTCCAGTTCAAACCGAACAAAAATTCTGTAATTGGCACCTGCTGAAAAAAGCGGAGCGCTTCCAGCAAGACAGAAAACACGATACCGACGGTTGTCAACACCGCGACGCTAGCGGCCAGCAGCAGGCAAACGACCACCGTCGATTCAACCTGGTTGCGCGCCCGCACGGTTTCGTTCAGCCTGAAAAAACCCAACGCGCAACCGGAAGCGGAAAGCACGATCACCGTAATACCCAGAACGATACTGCTGAGATTACGCAGCGAGTTGAATTGTTCGGCCGCTGCACTGGTCACTTCGCTGGCGCCGGATAGCATCGTTCCTGCGGCAGCGTTGCGAATGTCGTTGATAGCGAGATTCAGCTGCGCTTCCGGCAAATTGCGTAAAGCATCCGGCAGTCCGGACACAACAGTGGAAATGATAAAAGCATCACTGAACGCCAGGTAGGCGATGATTGAAATTAATGCCGGTATGGCGCCCCAGAGCATCACATTGTAGCCGTGGTACAGGGGCAGTGAATGCATGCCAGCGAAACCATCCCTGTAGCTGATAACCATCGCCTTGCGTCGACCGGCCAGGTAACCAGCGAACAGTATCGCCGCATAAATCAGCAAAATAGTGGTTAAACGCATTTCTGCCCGACCGGTAATTTTTGTGGTTTAAATCAGGAAAAGACGGCGGCCAGAACATCGACCGCCGCCCGATTCTACCTGTACCGCGGCCAATCCGCAGGCTCTAAATTAGCTACTCCGCTTCGAGATTGAGGTTTGCCAAGCTTTTCACTGCCCCCTTAACCGCAGCGAATTCATCCGCAGGCAAGGGAATTAGCCCGCGATCGGCCAGATAACCGTCTTCGCCCATCGCCCGCTCGCTCGTAAACTCGGCCAGAAATTCTGCTATTCCTGGAATCGTCCCCACGTGGGCTTTTTTCACATAACAGTAAAGTGGGCGAGATACCGGATAAGCACCGTCAGCGATATTTTCGAAAGTCGGGGCTTCGCCGTTCACTTTTGAGCCTTGCACGACGTCGGAGTTCTGATCGAGGAAGCTGAAGCCGAAGATGCCAAGCGCGTTCGAGTTGGATTGCAGCTTCTGCACGATCAGGTTGTCATTTTCGCCAGCTTCGATGAAGCGGCCGTCCTCACGGATCGTATGGCAAATTTCCTTAAAGCGATCCCCATCCTCGTCCTTCACCGCTTTGATCCAGGCGAACTGTTTGCAGCCCCCTTCCATTGCCAGCTCGACAAACGCATCCCGGGTCCCGGAAGTCGGCGGCGGACCGAGAACCTCAATCGTCGAATTCGGCAAACCGGCGCGCACGTCGCTCCATTTCTGGTAGGGATTGGCAATCAGTGAGGCCGAGCCATCGGGGTTCGGTACCTGCTTGGCAAGCGCCAGAAAAATATCCTGGGTGGTTAACTCAAGCTGCTTGGCCGCCGTCGAATTCGCCACTACGATGCCGTCATAACCGATTTTGACCTCGACGATTTCCTTGATGCCGTTGGCAGCGCAGGTCGCCACTTCGGACGATTTAATTCGGCGCGACGAGTTGGTGATGTCCGGCGTCGCGACACCAATACCGGAGCAGAACAGTTTCAGGCCGCCACCCGAGCCGGTCGATTCGACGGTCGGCGTCTTGAACTGCGTGGTGCGGCCGAACTGCTCGGCGACAACGGTCGCGAATGGATAGACGGTCGAAGACCCGACGATGCTGATCTGATCTCTGGCGGCCTGAGCGAATGCTGCGTTGGAAGTAACAATTACGACTGTGGCCGCTGCAACCAGGGCCGGGGCTAAAACGGGCTTGCGGGTGAATAATTTCACGCTGCGTCTCCTGCTGTGACTGATAACTAAAGCAGGGTGCAGTTTAGGGACTGAATGTTGCGGAAATATTTCAGCCCGCGATTTTTTCGGGGCTGAATTGTTACACGGGTGTTACAGCGCTAGGAGCCTTTCGAGGCCTGCTCGACCTGGTTGCGCAGGTCTTCCAGTTCCGTATGGCGCACATCCTTACCCTGGACGAGGTATATAACATATTCGCATATGTTTTTAGCATGGTCGCCAATGCGCTCCAGTGCCCGCGCCGCCCAGCTGACGTCCATGAACCGCTTAATGGTGCGGGGGTCCTCCATCATCATTGAAATACACTGGCGATAGATGGCCTCGTATTCCTGGTCGACGTACTTATCCTCTTCGACGACCCGCAGCGCATCCTCGACGTCCAACCGGCTAAAAGCATCCAGCGCATCGTGCAGCATGTCCTGCACGTGCTCGCTGAGTGACCTCAACTCGTCGTAACGATCGCGCGGCTGAGCCTCGGACGCCAGCCGCGCCGCACAAATGCCAACCCGCTGAGCTTCATCGCCGATACGCTCAAGATCTGTAATAACCTTGATGACCGCGACTATCAGTCGTAAATCCGCCGCTGCGGGGGCACGGGTGGCCAGAATTCGGCTGCACGCCTCGTCAATGTCGACCTCGTACTGGTTAACCTGAAAATCTCGTTTTGCTACATCGAGACCCAGATCGCTGTCGCCGGAGACAATAGCCTCTATAGCTTGCGCGAGCTGTCGCTCGACCAGGCCGCCCATGTTGCTCACCTGGGTGCGTAATTCTTCCAGGTCCTTGTTGAAACGGCGGGAGATATGTTGTGTAAACATTTCGCTATCCATAAGCGCTACAACCTGATTAATTCTATGCACGATAGCATACAGCGGTTACTGATTACGCAACAGCAATGATGCGATCAACAGGGAAAGTACAGGTAAAACTGCTGCCTTTGCCCGGCGTGCTTTCGATAGCCAGCTTAGCGCCGTGACGTTGCAACGCATGTTTTACGATAGCCAACCCAAGCCCCGTGCCGCCAGCTCCGCCAATGCGCTCACGACCGTCTTCAACACGATAGAAGCGCTCCGTCAGGCGCGGCAAATGCTCCTTGCGAATCCCGAGTCCCGTGTCAGCAATCACGAGATACCCGCCGTCATCATCCGTCGACCAACTGATGCTAATCTGCCCGTCTTGCGGCGTATAGCGAACCGCGTTCGACACAAGATTGGTCAGTATCGATTGAATGTCAGCGACTTCGCCCGACAGGTCGGCGTCACTTTCTATATTGACGCGGATATCGTGCGGGCAGTTTTGCATGGCCTTGGCTTCCTGAGCGGCTGCCGCCATGAGGGCCGCGATATTGACAGCCTTGCCCTGCTTTGCGGGACCTTTTGATTCCAACTCGGATAATCTCAATAATTCATTGACCAGCGTGCGCATCCGCGCTGCCTGCAGCTGCATTTCTTGCAGCGGCACCTGCAGGTCATCTGCAAGCGAGTCATCGTCGGCAAGCGCGTCAAGGTAACCGGTTATAACGGTCAGCGGCGTACGCAATTCGTGTGACGCGTTGGCCACAAAATCACGGCGCATCTTGTCAGCCTGCACCAGCGCCGTAACGTCGCGCACCAGCAGGAGCTGCTGATCCATGCCGTACGGCACCAGGTGACAGGAAAGCCAGCGCCCGTGGTTGAGTGGAGACGGTATCTGCACTGCTTTACTGGTTGTCCCCGCCTGCATATAAGCGACGAAATCCGGATCGCGAATCAGGTTCTCGATCCGCGCACCGCGGTCTTTCTTGCGCTTGAGCCCGAGCAATTCCTCAGCGGCATGGTTCATAAAGTAAATTTCATGGTTGCGGCTGACGAGTATGCCCCCGTCCGGGAAGGCCCGGGTTGCCTGACGCATTTGCTTTACCAGCGCCTTATAGCGCTTACCGCGGCGCTTGGTGCGGCCACGCAGAAAATCGATGCGCGCAAACAGTCGCGGCCATATACCCTCGCCCTCCGGCAAAAAATCCATTTTTTCGCCGTTCAGCCATCGTTCCAGCCGGAACAGCCAGAGCAGCTGCCAGCCCAATGCAATCGACACGGCACATAGCAAACCGTATACGGGCTGGCCGTATAACCAGCCAATACCGAGACCCGCAGCCGCCAGAAGACCCAGGCGCGCGAACAATGTGAACCAGACCTGAGGCATTAATTTGTTCTGCCGGCGGAAAAACGATACCCCGCACCGCGCACAGTCTGAACGTAACTATTGGCGCCGGATTTGCTCAGCGCCTTGCGCAACCTCTGGACATGCACATCGACGGTCCGCTCCTCGATGTAGACATTGCGTCCCCACACGGCGTCCAGTATCTGTTCGCGGCTGAACACTCGCTCATTGTTCTGCATAAAAAACTTTAGCAACTTGTATTCGGTTGGGCCGATGACCAATTCACGTTCATTGGCAAAGACACGATGCTCGTCGGGACGCAGCTGCAAAACCCCGAGACTGAGCGGCTCACTTGTCTCGACACCGGCTCGCCGCAATACGGCATTGATCCGCGCCAGCAGCTCGCGCGCAGAAAAAGGCTTGGTCACGTAATCGTCGGCGCCGCCGTCCAGCCCCAGTATCTTGCTTTGCTCTTCTGCCCGGGCCGTGAGCATAATAATAGGCAAATCCTTGTAGGCCTCATCGCGCTTCAGGGAGCGCGTCAGCTCCAGACCACTGGAGTCCGGTAACATCCAGTCGATCAAAACGAGGTCCGGCCTGTGATCGGCGATTGCACTGCGGGCACTCGCAACATCGCCGGCCTCGACCACAGAAAACCCTGCCCGGTTCAGATTGAAAGCGACCATCTGTCGCACCGGGGCCTCGTCTTCAACGATCAGAACTTTGTGTGTCATCTGAAATGCCGCATGGATATCAAGAACCCTATTTCAGCAGCCTAATATTACAATTTGGTCACTGAAATATTACAGGTTAATGACAGCGACGCGGATTTCATGACGCCACTAACCTGCAGATCATGCAGCCGGCATGGAAACAAGTTCGATTATTCGGCTGTGACCTTAAACAGATAGGCAATCAAATTGGCGCGCGCATCGGCATCCGGTATACCCGCAAAAACCATCGTAGTACCCGGCACCAGGTCGGATGGTCTTGCTATCCACTGATCGAGCGTTGCCGCATCCCAGACAATGCCTGACTCTGCCAGCGCCGGCGAATAAACATAGCCGTCAGCAGTTGCCGCCGCTTTGCCGGCCAAAGCACCCAGGTTGGGACCCAGTTTATGCGGGGCTCCCGGCTCTGTTGTATGGCACGCCTGACACTGGATAAAGACGCGCATGCCGCGGTCCGGGTCGCCCTGCGCAAGACCGGGTGCCGATTGGGCTGCCGCTGCGTCCGGCGCTGCTACTGCAGTATCGATGTCCTGGTCCCCAGCCGCCGGCGCCGTGGCCGATGCGTCAGGCTCCTGAGCACAGGCTGCCAAAAAGCACGCGCCAGCAAATAAAACTATTTTTATGTAATTCATAGTGTTACCCAGTATTTAAAAACTATCTCTCAGCTTGAAGATCGGCGTAATTGCGCTGCGAGGTGTATCGCGCGGCGGATGCGCGGGTAGGTCCCGCAGCGGCAAATATTCGTTATGGCGCTGTCGATCAGGGCATCATCGGGGTCGGGGTGATCGCGCAGCAAAGCATCCACAGCCATGATCATGCCCGACTGACAGTAACCGCATTGGGGCACCTGCTCCTCGATCCAGGCTTGCTGAACCGGCGCAAGCGCCTCGTCACTCGCCAGTGATTCTATTGTCGTAACGCTTTTCCCGACGACAGCCGCGACCGGCACGACGCATGAGCGAACTGGCTTCCCGTCGACCTGCACCGTGCAGGCGCCGCATTGGGCAATACCGCAGGCGTATTTGGTCCCTGTCAGACCGAGTCGGTCACGAATGACCCAGAGTAATGGCATATCATCCGGCGCTTCGACGTCGGTTGCAGCCCCGTTGAGTTCGAAACTTATCACTCGCGCGCAACCTTCATACGCTCAGGGTATTCCGCCTCAGCGCGCTTGCGATACTCGGCCGGCAGCGCGGCAAGTGAATCAAGCTTTGCTCCCGCCGCATGCCAGAGTAAATGCCCCGGGCGGTCGCCCATCTCCATCCATTCCAGCCATGGCATGGTTACGGTCGAACTGAATACGGCCGGAATGCGGGGCAAGTCTGCGTTATTAAATTCACTGACAGTGGCAAACATCGACTGACTCTGGGCGCGCGGCGGCGGCAACCCTGGCGGGTAAACCGTGTCGTTATTCATCCACACGCGACCGGCGGCGACGCTCCACCATTTTCTAAGCGGCGCGTCGGGTATCTGGTCACGCAATTTAGTTGGCCGCACACCGTTGACGGAGAGGTTGAAACCCCGGCCGGGTCCGCCGCCCTGCACCGCGGCGCCGACGGCATTGCGTTTGCCCGTATACGGATTGGCAAATTCCTTTAGCCAGCCGCCATCGAGCGAGCGAAAAAAAGTGACTGTATTGCCGGTGAGCTCATACGTGCCGTCTTCGAGCTCGGCGATACGATAGAGCTCCATTCCCTCGAACGTGAACAATGCCTGGGGGTTTTTAGTTTCGCCCTCTACCGCGTAAACGGTGCCGTTGTACCACCAGGGAACATCTTCATCCCTGATACTCGCCATCATGCGGATGAAGCCCGCCAGATTAGCCTCGGGGCTGGAGAGCTTCAGGGTGCCTGGCGCAACCGCCTGGCCCGTCTCGGGAAGGGCACCCTGCACGCTGCTCATCAAAAGACCGCTTGCACCCATCAGTAAAGACCGCCTTGAAATATCATTTCCCACCGCACGCGGACTCGACTTAAAGACCAAGCCCACCGGGGTTCATCAGCCCGTCAGGGTCCAGTTTCAGCTTGATACTTCTCAGCAGATCGGCCGCGTTTTCCTCACGGCCGCGCATGTACGGATAGGCCTTGCCGATCTGCATGTGAGTCGCGCCAAACTCGGCGAAAACATCCAGTATGCGCTGCTTCATCTCAGCGACCAGGGCACGCCCCTCGGGATTCGCCGGGTACTCCGGCAGCACATCCAGGTATTCCTGCGGCAGGTAGCGCTTGTGGTAGACCGTCCGATCGTCTTCCCAGTAGAACACCGGCTCGTATAAGAAGCCGTTGGTGCTGATAGTGGTAAACATGGCCGCGTACTCGACCTTGTGCTCGGCCATGCGATCCGCGTATTCGGCGTACAGATCGGCCAACTGGGCATGAAAGCCGGACAGGCGCGAAAAGGGCATGATGCCGTGCATCGGCACCCATCGCTGTCCGCGTGGCCCCAGGATGGGGTACAAGGGGATAAACGGGTTGGCCATGAGCACTTCCGGAATCGTGTTCGCTATCTCATGACCGTGCGCGCCCGCTGCCTTGCGAATCAACTCGAGCCTATTGACAACTTCCGCGTGGCTGTAGCCTTCTACGCTGAAATGCATGGCATATGGATACATCGACAGAAATTTCTCGCCGGCAATGCCCATCTTTGCAAGCTTGAACAAACCTTCTACGGGGTTACGCGCCGTCTTGAAGACCGCTTTCGCCGCCTCGAATTTCTGCGCGGCATCGGCGCTTCCCAGCTGCCCCTGCTGCAGTTTCGGGTCCAGCCCGAAATTGTCCGAAGCAACGCCCTCCCGCGCCGCAGCGGCTGCACCGGCCGCCATCTCATCGAAACTATCAAAGCCGAACGAACACGAAACACGGTGGGTAGGATTCTTGATCAGCCTCAACGTAATGCGCGCTTTTAAACCGAGCACGCCCGCATCGCCAGTAAACAATCCGGTCAGATCCGGACCGTACCAGCGAAAGAACGGCCCGCCGTTTTCGCGCGCGTTGGAGCCGGTCCGAATAATTTTGCCCCCCGGAATGACCACCTCGAAGGACAACACCCCGTCAGCCGATATACCGTAAAGACCAGAACCCAGGCTGACGCTGTTCTGTGACGTCGAACCGCCGACCGTCGCCTTCAGACCGGAAAAGGGACCCCAGAATGGCGTTCGTAAACCCTTGGCAGTAAGCGCCGCGGTAAGGTCGGCCCAGGTTACACCGGGCTCGACAGTCACGTACATGTCCTCCTCGTTGATCTCGAGGACACGGTTCATACGCGAGGTGTCGATCAGGATCGAACGGGGCGTGGCGGGCAGGTAGGCATCGGTGTATGACGCGCCGCCGCCGCGCGGCACCATCGCAACCCCCGCTTCGGTAGCGATGCGGGAAACTTCGACCATGTCCGACAGAGAACCGGGCTGCACGACCGCAAGGGGGAGCTCTCGAAAACTATAAACGTCCATCGCGTAAAACTCGCGATCCGCATCGTCCGTAATGACGAAGTCGTGGCCGATCGCCCCGGCCAGACTGGCGACGACGTCGTGCACATCCTGCTCGTTAGCTACCATTTCCATCCCGTCCTTTCGCTGCGCCCAAGCGCTGATTGTTCAATTCTATGCCCTGGCTTAACCGCCTGCATAGGCGCCGCCCACCTGCGATACACCGCCGGGCAGCGCGTAATCCTTCCATATTTTTATTTTGCCATCCCTAACCAGAAAAAACCCGGCAATTGCAAAATGCATGCTGCGCTTTTCATCCTCGCCGACAAAATGATCGATTCTGTCATTGATAACCAGTTCACCAATTGCATGCGTACGCAGTATCTCCCATTCGACTTCTTTCAGACCGCCGAGAAAGCCACCGAGCTCCTTGATAAAAGCTTCGCGCCCCAGGATGTCAGGACGACCCTCGAACATTTGATACTGGACGTCTTCCGCCAGGTAGTCGGCGAGCAGATTGACGTCGCGTTTCGCCCAGTCCAGACAAAACTGCGTCACGATACGTTCATTTTCAATTTCCAACGCAGTTTTCTGCGGTGCTTCAGTCATTTTTCCCTCTCCTCCTGCCGGCAACAAAGAGCAACCGGCCAAACCACCCACGGCAGCCAGCACGGCGCGACGACTCAACTGCTCTGAAAAATACTTGTCCAAGGCGAAATTTCCACTATCCAATGCTACACCGCTGCGCGGCTCGCTGCTTCCCGCTCGAAAACCAGCGGGCTGTTAATACTACCTGACCCGAAGCGGCCAGCGCACTTCAGGCAGAATAGCCAAAACGCGGTATTATTATCCAGCTGACACACCCTGCTCCCTGAGGCTGAAAAACCCAAAATAACGCGCAACCCCTATGGCCATCGTTCACGAAAGCTTTCCCGTCGGACCACTGCAGTGTAACTGCACCGTTCTCGGTGACACCGAAACAGGCTACGGCTATGTATTCGATCCTGGCGGCAACCCCGAACGGATCATGCAATCGGCTCAGCGTCTTGGCCTGCACATTGTCGCGCTAATTCACACGCATGCGCACCTCGACCATATTCTGGCTGCGGGAGTCATTCATGAGCAGACGGGCGCGAAAATCTGTCTGCAAAACGACGACCTGTTTCTATGGGACGCCCTGGAACAGCAGTGCCTGATGTTCGGCGTACCCTACACGCCGGTCCCCGCTCCCCAGCACTGGCTGCAACACGATGAGCCCCTGCAGTGCGGTTCAGGGGTTTGCCTGCACACACCGGGGCATACACCCGGGTCGATGAGTTTTTATTTCGCTAACGAACAGCTCCTGATCGCAGGCGACACGCTGTTTCAGAATTCCGTAGGGCGGACCGACCTGCCCGGCGGCAACATGCAACAACTGGTCGAATCGATTCAGCAGCGCCTCTACACCCTGGACGAACGCACCCGGGTCATTCCCGGCCATGGCCCACTCACCACGATTGGCTACGAAATGCGTAACAACGCTTTCGTGACGGCAAGGGTGCGCTGACGCTACAGACTCAGCCGTTTGAAGATGCTCTCGGGTATCGAGCGTATGATCAGCATGATTAACGCCCAGAAAGACGGCAGGTACACGACATTGCGACGTTTCTCTATAGCCTTGATTATTCCCGCAGCAATATCCTCCGGCTGCGCCCAGAGCGCACCGCGTTCCGGTATGTGGGCCGTCATCGGCGTGGCAACAAAGCCGGGTTTAATCGTCAAGACATGCACGCCCGACTTAAACAGCCGGTTACGCAATCCTTCGAGAAAAGTATCCAGACCACTTTTCGCAGCGCCATAAATGTAGTTGCTCTGCCGGCCACGATCACCCGCAACCGAAGAAATGACTGCAATGACACCGGCCTTGCGATCCGCCAACTGGTTCGCGAGCGGCGTGAGCAAGGACACGACACTCAAAAAATTGACATCGATCGAGTGTAAAGCCTCGCGCGCTGATTGCTCACAGGCATGCTGGTCCGGCAGCACGCCGTGCGCGATCAGGATGGTGTCCAAACCACTTAGTCCGTCCAGCGCAGCCGCAACGATTTCCGGGTGACGATCGAGATCGGTCAGGTCGGCGGCGAGCATGTCCGCACCGGCCGCTCCTCTGACGACTAAATCATCCGCCACCGCATCCAGACGCTCGGCATCGCGCGCGACCAGAAATAAATTCGCGCCCTGCTCCGCGTAACGGCGTGCCACGGCCTGCGCGATCGCAGACGTCGCGCCGATTATCAACACCTGGCTCACAGCACCTCCCCGCCTACACGACGCCAGAAGCTCGATGAGAACCCAGGGTCTATGTGTTCGGCAAACTCTTGCCATGCGGGGAAATAAGCCTGGAAACTTTCCGCGCTCATACGCGCATCTTTTGCAGGATAGACGGCGCCGCCGACTTCGCGCGTCATGGCATCCAGCCTGTCGAGCAGCCGGAAAACGTCCGGCTTGTTCTGAAAGTCGAGCGCCAGCGTCACACCCGGCCGCGGAAACGACATCATGCCGGGCGAAGACTTGTCGCCAAAAACCTTGAGCACCGTCAGAAAGGACCCGTTACCGGAACCCGCGATGGTCGACATCATCTCGTGCAGCATCTTCCTGCCATCATCGCCCGGCAGCAAGCATTGATACTGCAGCATACCCTTGGGCCCATATATACGATTCCAGTTGCCAATCGAGTCCAGCGGATAGAAAAATGACTGGTAGTGCAACGTGCGCACCCGCTTTCGTTCCCGTTGGCGGGCGTAATAAAAAGCATTAAAGGCTTTCAGGCTCCAGCGATTGACCAGTGACACCGGCGGGGAAAACGGCACCGAGACCGTGGGTTTGTCACTTCGCTCGCGCCCCGTGTACTCGCTGCTGTCATGATTGGCGCGCGCAAACAAACCACGGCCCAGCGAGTCACCGCGCGAAACACAATCCACCCACGCGACCGTGTATTCAAAATTGCCGTCGGACAACTCACTAAGTCGAAAAAATTCGTTGAGGTTGGAAAACTTCACGCTTTCCTCTTTGAGCAACGCCCCCTGAACCCGGCGCAACTGCAATTCGACCCAAGTCACCAGGCCGGTGAGTCCCATGCCACCGATGGTCGCGCTGAACAACTCGCTGTTTTCTTCCGGCGTGCAGACCAGGCGGCTGCCGTCAGATCGAAGCAACTCAAACGCAGTCACATGACAACCAAAGGTACCGGCGTAGTGATGATTTTTGCCGTGCACGTCGTTAGCCAACGCTCCGCCGACGGTTGCGTAACGCGTCCCGGGGCTGACAGGCAAAAACCAGCCCGCCGGGACAACCAGGTGCAGCAATGCCGCAAGCAAAACGCCCGACTCGCAACGAATGATGCCCTGTTCCCGGTCGAAACGAATAAACCTGTCCAGGGCCCGGGTATCCAGAACCCTGCCGCCCCGATTGAGGCAGACGTCGCCGTAGCTGCGCCCATTGCCGAACGGCAGCAAACTGGCGTCCTCTTCACCCCCTGGCCCGGGCAGCGGATCAGTGCGCCACACCAGCGGCTCGCCGCGCTGGTCTATTTGCGGAAAGCGGCCCCAGGACCTGTAGATTGAAGCTGCCATGACTACAAAAAGAAATCCGGAATCAGTTTACGCAATTCCGACCAATAGTTTGCAACAAGCAGGGACAGCAAAGCGAACACACCCAATATGTACGTGCGCTTGTCCTTGAGGGTGAACACGACCGGGTCATCGTGCATTTCACCTCGCCTCGTCAGCACCCACATTCGGCTGATCCAGTACAACATCATCGGGCAAAACAGCCATAGTGCTTCCGGACGCCGATACTGCTCAAAGACCTTGTCGCTGTTGATATAAAACGCCATAACCATAACGGCCAGATAGCCGCTTGCCGCGCCCAGACTGGCCAGCGTTTCCATATCCACCGTTCGATAAGCGCGGCCAACAAGTTTCTGACGACCGCTCTCATTTAATACCAGCAGTTCCGAATAACGCTTGATAAAAGCAAGGCTCAAAAACAAGAACATCGACAACGCCAGCAACCAGAACGATGGCTCCACGCTGATGGCGGCTGCGCCGGCAATCAACCGCAGGGTGTAGAGGCTGGCGAGGGTTAACGCATCGATCAGCATAGAGCTTTTGAGCCACAGCGAATACGCTAACGTCAGAATGTAGTACAGCACCAGTACCCAGAAGAAAAATCGCGGCAGGGCCAACGCGATGAGTATTGCCGCAAGCAAAAATACGCCCATGCCAATAACGCCGTACGTGATTGGCAAATCTCCCGCCGCAAAGGGCCTGAAGCGCTTGGTCGGGTGCTGCCTGTCAGAGGCCAGATCGAGCATGTCGTTTAGCAAGTACACGCTCGACGCGCAAAAGCAGAATGCGACGAAAGCAAAAAATGCATGCTCGACCGCCACAACACTCTCGAGCTGATGCGCCAACCCCAACGGCACGAAAATAAGCAGGTTCTTGAGCCACTGATGCGGCCTGATTGCCTTAAAAAACGCAGTCAGGTAATTTTTCTGCTCCTCGAAGACTTTTACGACCCGGCCGATGCGCTCCGCTTTCTTGTGCACACTATCGGGGGCCGCGACCACGACGGCCGCTGCCGCCTGCTCCCAGATCGGCACGTCTGCCTCCGAATTACCCGCATAGGCAAACTGTTCCCCGCCGAGCGCCTCGCTGATGTGGGCGAGTTTACGTGCCGCCTTCAGGTTGTCCTTCTGATCACTGCCCAGAACTTGGTCGAAAATACCCAGGTGGCTGGCGATACCTTCCGCGTAACGAATATTCGAGGCGGTTGCGAGCACGAGGCTGCGCCCGGCAGCCTTTTCGGTCTGCAGGTACTCGACGAATTCCTCGCGGTAGGGCAACAGCTCAACGGGCAAATCGACCCGTTCGGCAATCATTTGCTTTAGATGCGCCCGGCCCTTGAGCAGCCAGACGGGCAGCAAGAACAAATACAAGGGATTGCTTTTAAGCAACGCGAATACGGATTCATGCAGCAAATCGGTGCGTATCAAGGTGCCGTCGATATCGACGACCAGCACGCTGTAGTTCCGGGTGTTCGTTTCGTTTTGCATGCGCCGCTAGTCTCCGGAGCCCGTCTGGCCGGCCTCCTGCTGCATCGTCACCTTTTTCCCAAAGCCTGACAACTCTATACCCACAACGAAAACCAGCCCAATTGCTACCGCAAACCAAAGCGTCGCCAATCTGCAAATAATGACGGCCGACACAGCTATCGACGGATCCACGCCTGCCAGCAACAAGAGCGAACCCATTACTAATTCGGTGCCACCCAGCCCACCGGGTACGAAGGATACTGCACCTGCGAGCACGCTGACACCGTAAATTCCGGCCACCAGCATCACCGGCGTTTCCTGACCTAGCCGCTGCAATACTACATATAACGCATAGCCTTCGGCGAACCACGCCACGAGCCCGAGCAGCAAACCCAGGTAAAGCGGACCCGAACGCAACAGACCGGCGGACGAGCGCATCAATTCAAGCAGATGCCCGCCCGCTGCGCGCAAACGCTCCGAGGCGAGCTTCTGCCGCCAGCTGTCAAGGACGCGGTAAAAGGCCTGGCTGTGAATCAACGGCAGGAATGCCAGCGTAACAACCAATGTCAGACCAACCAGCCACCGCGTGTTGGCAAAAGCATAGGCCGCCAGCGACGCGACCACGATCATGGAAATCATATCGACCAGCCGCTCGACGAAAAAGGCGGCAAGGCCATCCACATAGCTCACCTTGAAGGGCTTCAGATAAACGGTGCGCACCGCTTCGCCTACTTTGCCCGGCGTGGTAGTGAAACCGAAGCCGGCGAGGTAGACCGAAACATTCGCGAGCAGCGGCACGTTATTACCCAGTTGCCGAAGGTAGATGTCCCAGCGAATAAATCGCAGCAGGTAATTCAAGAGCGACAACCCGAGAATGATGGCCCAGCCGGCGCCACCAAGCGATTTTATGGACGCCCATACCTCCTGCACGCCTCCATAGGCCGCCCATGCGCCGTAAAAAGCGATGCTTAACACAACACAAACCAGAAACTGACGTACGAAATTTTTGGGAAGCGCCAAAGATATACCTACCACGTGAACAATAATGACTTGAGTCAGCCGGAGCCAACCAAGCAAGCAACTCGTGCTCTGCCGCTACGCGGCCGCCGCAATACTAGCAGACCATCCGCTCACCACCCTTTGTCGCGCGTCCCGTTTTGGCGCCCGGAGTCATCGGCGGTAACCATGACTCAAGAATCGACGCGTGCCGGACCCGCATAGACGTTAAAGCGACCATCGCGCAGAAACCCGATCAGGGTCATATCGGAGTCCCAGGCCAGGTCGATAGCAAGGCTGGACGGCGCACCGACCGAGGCCAGTATGGCGCAACCCGCCATCCGCGCTTTCTGGACCAGCTCGAAGCTGGCCCGACCACTCACGAGTAAGCCGGCTCGATGCAGCGGCAACTGCCCGGCTCGCAGCATCGCGCCCACCAGCTTGTCGACGGCATTATGCCGGCCGACGTCCTCAAATACCTCGGGCCGCAAACCCTCCGCATCGAACAATGCTGCGGCATGAATGCTGCCCGTGCCGCGAAATACCGCCTGATATTCCTCCAGCCGCTGCGGCAAGCTGACCAGCGACTCCGCCGTGATCCGCAACTCCGCACCGGCTGCTGAAAACTGTGCGTGGGTGCGAATGGCGTCTATAGATGCCTTACCGCAGACTCCACACGAAGACGTCATGTAGAAGTTGCGCTCCAGCGCGGCCGCACTCGACTCCGCCACTTCGCGCAAAATCACCGTAACGCGATTGAGCTTCGGCTCTGCCCGCACGTCGACGACGGCATCAACGGACGGAATGAGCCCCTCGGTGAACAGGAAACCCAGCGCGAGCTCTGCATCGTTGCCCGGCGTGCGCATCGTTACCGCGATGTTGCGAGTCTCGGCGATACTACCCTCCGTCTCCGCCGGCCAGCCGATGATAATTTCCAGCGGCTCCTCGACGGCCACACGGTCCTCCGCCTCGACAACGTCACCGCCCGAGAATTTACGCACCGGCACCCGCCGCTCGGACGCCGCTGCATCGCCCATTCTGTCGCGCCGGTTAGCTGCCACTGACCGCATCTATGATTCGCCCCGGGTTAAGAATCCCGTTCGGGTCCAGCGCCAGTTTCAACCTGCGCATCAATGCTATTTCTTCCTCGCTGCGGCTTAGCGGCAACCAGCGCTTCTTCTCCAAGCCGATGCCGTGCTCGCCCGATATCGAACCGCCAATCGCCTGCAGCGGCTCGTAAACAGCGCGCTCCGCACGCTCGCGCACTGCCGGGTCCAACGCCTCCCCCGGCGCAACCACGAAATGCAGATTGCCGTCGCCGGCATGGCCGAAGACCCACGTGCTGTGGTCACCAAACGCCTCGTCGAGACCGGCCATGACCGCTGCCACATAAGCCTCCATTTTCGACAAGGGCAGGCTGACATCGAAAATGATCGCGGGCTTCTGCTCCAGGGTTTTCTCGACATTATCCCGCATGGCCCATAGTTTTTGCCGCTCTGCTACGGATTTACATACCGCCGCGTCGGCGATAAGCCCCTGCTCGCTCGCTTCGGCAAGTGCAGCGACAAATCGCTGCCGGTCGGTATCCGGCGAACCGCCCATGGCTTCAACCAGCACGTAATAAGGGAAATTTTCTGCTAGCGGTGGCGCATCGCCGGCGACCAGGCGGTAAAAGTCCCGCCACAACAGTTCGAATGCAGTCAGCGTACCCGCCAGCGAAACATCGAGGCTGGCAAGCAGCCCCGTCACCTGGGCAAAACTTTCGCACGCGACAATGGCGGTGTCCTGACTGCGGCAGGCAGGCCGCAAGCGCAACAACACCCGTGTGATAACACCGAGCGTTCCTTCCGAGCCGATGAACAGCTGCTTCAGGTCGTAACCCGCATTGTTTTTCAGCATCGCGTTCATGGAGGTCAGCACCGTACCGTCCGCCAGCACCGCCTCCAGCCCAAGCACCGCATCGCGAGCCATCCCGTAGCGGATGACCTGGTTGCCACCGGCATTGGTAGCGATGTTGCCACCTATCGTGCAACTGCCGCGCGCACCCAGGTCAAGGCCGAGCAGCAGGCCCTGCTCCGCCGCCGCTTCCTGCGCTGCCTGCAAACGCACCCCGGACTGCACACACATCGTGCGATCGATCGCGTTAACCGCCTCGATCTTGTTAAGCCGCTCGGTCGACAGCACGACCTCAGACGGCCGGGCAACCGCCCCCTCAACGAGGCCGGTCAAGCCCCCGTGGGTGACGACGGGCTGCCCTGCTGCGTGGCAGGCGCGCAGGATTGCCGCCACCTCGGTTGTCGTCGCCGGGCGAAAAATCACCGGTGCCGCTATCTTGTCGGTGCGCCAGATTCCGGCACCGCGGCTGCTGACCTCATCGCCGACGAGCACACCCGCAGGCCCCAGCGTGGCAGCCAACTCATCTATAAGGGTCTGGATAGTCAAATGCGCTGCTTCACAATTGGAGGAGCCTTCACCCGGGCAGCCGGTAATCGCTGAACCGGTCGCGCAACTCCGTTTTCCTGACCTTGCCGGTCGCCGTGTGGGGAAGCTCGTCAAGATACACGACGTCATCGGGCACACACCAGCGGGCGACTTTGCCGTCATACCAGGCAAGTAATGCATCACGGTCTGCGGTTGCACCCTCTCGCAATACCACCAGCAACAGTGGCCGCTCACCCCACTTCGCGTGCGCCACGCCGATGACGGCTGCTTCCGCAACCGCCGGATGACTCAGCGCTGTATTTTCGAGCTGTATGGAGCTGATCCACTCGCCGCCCGACTTGATGACATCCTTCGTACGATCCGTGATCTGCATATAACCTTCGGCATCAATGGTCGCGACATCGCCCGTACCAAACCAGCCGTCATTGTCGACTGCAGCCTCGTCGCTGCGATAATAGGCACTGCACACCCACGGGCCGCGCACCTTGAGCGCACCGAAGGCCCGTCCGTCCCATGGCAAATCCCTGCCCTGCTCGTCGACAATTTTCATTTCCACGCCGAACAGCCCGCGCCCCTGCCGCAACCTCAGCCTCGACAGTTCTGCCTCGCCGAGCGCTGCCGTCGACGCTTTCGGTGCGTTGTAAACGCCAACGGGACTCATCTCAGTCATGCCCCACGCATGTTCCGCGATTACAGCATGCTTGTCGCGAAACTCGTCGATAAGCACCGCCGGACAGGCCGCGCCGCCGACACAGATCCGCTTGAGCTTGGTCACGGTTTTACCGCTCTTCTCGAGGTAAGCCAGCAAAGCCAGCCAGACGGTAGGCACGCCGAGCGAATAATTGACCCCCTCCTCCTCTATAAGCTGCTGCAACACCTCACCGTCGGCCATTTTCGGCCCCGGCAAGACGAGCTTGGCGCCGGTCATCGGCATCACGTAGGGAATGCCCCAGGCGTTCACGTGAAACATGGGCACCAGCGGCATCACGCAATCACGTGCCGACAAACACATAACATCCGGCAACGCGATGCCATAACTGTGCAACACCGTGGCTCGATGGCTGTAGAGGACGCCTTTCGGGTTGCCCGTCGTGCCCGAGGTATAGCACAGCGAGCTCGCGGTGTTTTCATCGAGCACCGGCCACTCGAACTGATCACTCGCAGATTCCAGCAGCGTCTCGTAGCAAAACACATTTTCAAGGGTGGTTGCCGGCATGTGGGCCGCATCCGTCATGACGACGAAGGCCTCGACCGACGTGATCCGGTCGCGCAACTGCTCCAGCAACGGCACGAAAACCGGATCGACAAACATGACCCGGTCCTGAGCATGGCAAATGATGTATGCAATCTGCTCGGCGAACAAACGCGGGTTGACGGTGTGACAAACGAATCCCGCACACGAAACCGCGTAGTAAATTTCAAAATGCCGGTGGTCATTCCACGCCAGGGTGGCGACGCGGTCACCGCTTGCGACCCCGAGCCGCGTCAGCACATTCGCCAGCTGTCGCGCGCGTCTGAATGCATCGCGGTAGGTATAGCGGAAGCGTGGCTTGTCGGCGGTAACGGAAACCACTTCACGGTCGCCGTGATTAATGTCCGCGAACCGCATGATCGAGGTAATCAGCAGCGGCGTGTCCATCATCAGGCCCTGCAACATCGGCCGCCTACCCCCCTATGTAATACATTTCCACCTTGTCGGCGGGCGCGGCGTTTCGGGCCCGCAGCTCGCTGTAGCGATCCGTGCGAGCGCGCCAGACAGACTCAATAAGCTCGGCCAGTTCCGTATCACTGACCCCTGCACGCAGCGGGCTCCGCAAATCGGTGCCAACCGAGGCGAACAGGCAGGTATACAGCTTGCCGTCCGATGACAGCCGTGCCCGCGTGCAGGAACCGCAAAAAGGTTCGGTAACCGAATTGATGAAACCGATTTCACCCTGCCCGTCCGCGAACACGTAACGGCTGGCGACTTCGCCACGGTAATTACGTTCGGCGGGTTCAAGCGGCCAGCGCGCGTCAATACTTTGTAGCAGGTCGCGCGCAGGGACCGTGTCGGAGGGCTGCCAGTGATTGATGGTGCCGACGTCCATGTATTCGATGAAGCGCAGGATGACGGCGCTGCCGCGAAAATATTCCACCAGCCCCGGCACAGTGCTTTCGTTGATGCCGCGCCTGACGACGGTGTTCACCTTGACCGGGGTCAGGCCGGCCAGCTCCGCTTCGCGAATGCCTTCCAGCACCCGTTCCACACTGCCACGGTCGCCGCTCATGCGGCGGAATACTTCGTTATCCAGTGAGTCCAGACTCACGGTCACTCGGTCCAGCCCGGCGGCCTTGAGCGCCGCGGCGTGCTGGGCCAGCAAAATGCCGTTGGTGGTCAGGGCGATATCATCGATACCGGCAATTGCCGACAGGTCCGCAATCAACTCCGGCAGGTTGGCCCGCAACAGCGGTTCGCCGCCGGTAATCCGCAGCTTGTGCACGCCAAAGCCCGCAAATATGCGCGCCGTGCGCACGATCTCGTCAAACGACAAACGTTCGTCGCTGTTCAGGAATTGAAAATCCTTGTGGTATTTATCCTCCGGCATGCAGTACGGACAGCGGAAATTGCAGCGGTCCATGACTGAGATGCGCAAATCGCGCAACGGCCGGCCCAGACGATCGTGCGCCTTGGCCGAGCGCCCTCCTTCATCCGGGAAACCGATAATGCTGTCGTTCATGTCGCTCCAGTTGGCGGCCTAGCCCGCCTGAATGGCTTTCGACGCTAACACACGCGCCCTGCGTGTCAATGAGATTAGTCATCCTGCCCGCACCGGCGACCGCCATGGGCATGAGCGCCCGCTGGTTTATACTGCAGCCACTCAATCGCTCCGGTCGACAAAGATCGTACAACCATGCCAAGCAAACCCGCCCTGAATGACGAACCCCTGCCTGCCACGATGCAAGGCGTCATCATCACCGAACCCGGCGCGCCGAGCGTGCTTGAACTGACCGAGCTGCCGTTACCTCAGCCCGCTGCCGGCGAGTTGCTTATTCGAGTCGCTGCTGCAGGGGTCAATCGCCCGGACGTGCTGCAGCGTCGTGGCCTCTACCCGCCGCCGCCGGGCGCATCCGAATTGCCCGGGCTGGAAGTCGCCGGCATCGTTGTCGCCGCCGGGAGTGGCACCGCCCGCTTTAAGCAGGGCGACCTCGTGTGTGCTCTGCTCGCGGGCGGCGGTTACGCGGAATATTGCACCGTGCCCGAGTTGCAATGCCTGCCAGTGCCGGCCGGCATGTCACTGGCCGATGCGGCCACCCTGCCGGAAACTTTTTTCACCGTCTGGACGAACGTGTTCGATCGCGGTGGCCTGCAGGCGGACGAGAGCCTGCTCGTCCACGGCGGCGCGAGCGGCATCGGCACGACCGCCATACAACTGGCCCGCGCTGCCGGGGCCACGGTGTTTGCGACGGCCGGCAGCGACGAGAAAGTGGCGCTCTGCGAACAGCTCGGCGCGAGCAAAGCTGTCAATTACCGCCGCGATAATTTCCGCGAGGTACTGAAGCCGCTCACCGACAACCAGGGCATTAACCTGATTTTCGACATCGTCGGCGGCGCCTACCTCGAGGACAACGTGAAACTGCTGGCAACCGAAGGTCGCCTGGTCGTGATCGGCGTATTGGGCGGTGCCAAGGGCACCCTCAACCTCGGGCTGGTGCTCAGCAAGCGACTGACCGTCACGGGTTCGACGCTGCGTGCGCGATCACCCGAAACGAAAGGCGCGATAGCAAGTGCGCTGGAAGCAAAGGCCTGGCCTCTGCTCGCCAGCGGGGCCGTTAAACCCGTCATTCAGGCTCGATTTCCGCTGGCCGAAGCAGCCCGCAGCCACGAACTGATCGAAGCCAATGAGACCGCCGGCAAGCTCGTCCTCATCGTCGACGCGGCCCTGGCGCAACAGGCGGCGCCCTAGGCAAACACGCGCATGAGCAGCCGTTTCCTTGTGAACCAGTTCAATGCATGGCGCGAGTCAGGCATCGATATGGTGCTGGCCACGGTCATCCATACCGAGGGATCCACGTACAGCAAGGCAGGCCGGCAGATCCTGGTGCGCGCCGACGGGCAGCATGCCGGCCTGGTCAGCGGCGGCTGCCTGGAAGGCGACCTGGCGGAGCACGCCCGCAGCGTTATAGAAAGCGGCCTCCCCCAGCGGGTCACGTATGACATGCGCGATGCGGCCGACGATTTGTGGGGCATTGGGCTCGGCTGCAACGGCTTGATGCAAATACTGGTGCAGCCATTGTCGCCCGCCAATAATTGGGAGCCGTTCGCTGCCATAGCTGCGCTATTGACCAGCCGTACCGAGGCGACCGCCGCACTCGTCACGCAAAGCGACGCGCACTCGCTGCAGGCGGGCAGCCTTTATATCGCGTGCGACGGGCAAGACTGGTCCGGCGCGGGGCCTGCGCCCGCCCGCTTACCCCCGGCGCAGGAATTGCAGACCGCCCTGCCGACGGAACTGAGCCTCGATCACGAGGGCGGTCAATGTGCGTTGCTCGTCTGGCCGCTGCGGCCATGGCCGCGCCTGCTGGTGCTCGGCGCGGGACCCGATGCGCTGCCGGTGGTTAACATTGCCCGCGCACTGGGCTGGGAGATCACCGTGGCCGATCATCGGCCCGACTACTTCACGGCGCGTGATTTTCGCGCGGCGGACGCCATCGCCGTTGTGCACCCCGACAAACTTGCGCAGGACGTAAACCTGGCCGAATACTCCGCCGTGATTGTCATGAGCCATCACTTTGAGACCGATCGGGCTTACCTGGGGCAACTGTCCGCTTTCGAGCATCGCTATACCGGCGTGCTCGGTCCGGCCGCGCGCAAGGCCAGACTGCTGGACGAACTGGGCCTGGGTGCGACGGAGTTCGGGCAACGACTGAGGGGGCCGGTCGGTTTGGACATCGGCGCCGATAACCCGGAAAGCATTGCCCTGGCCATACTCAGCGAACTACAGTCGGTACTCGCCGCCAGTAACCGAGTCTCGAAATAACTTGCACTTATGGCCATAAATAATTGACTAATAAAGATAAGGATATCCCATATCCCTTTCGCATCGACGTCGCGAAAGCGGAGCAATTGATCGGCGCACAGATGCCGGCTTACGGCAGCGCCGCCGTGCCGCTCGCGGCCGCCAGCGGCCACGTGTTGCGCCAGCGAATTTTAGCGGAACGGGATCAGCCGCCGTTCGACCGAGCCACCATGGACGGCATCGCCGTGCGCTCGGCCGCCGTAACCAAAGGGCTGCAGAGCTTCGCCGTTGCCGGTATACAGGCGGCCGGAACGGCAGCGCTCGAACTGACCGCCGATGATCAGTGCGTCGAGATCATGACGGGAGCTCCGCTGCCCGCGACGGGCGACACCGTCATACCCGTCGAACGCATAACCCTCAGCGACGGCGAGGCACAACTGGAAGCCGGTTACGAAGCGCAAGCCGGCAAGTTCGTGCACCGGCGCGCCTCGGATCACAAGCAGGCCGATTGCCTGCTCGAACCGGGCATCCGGATCGGCGGACCCGAGATGGCGATTCTTACCGCCGCCGGTCAGCCCGTCGTGGAGGTGAGCGAGCAGCCATCCATCGCCATCATTTCCACCGGCGACGAACTGACCGATGTCGGCGAACCGATACAGGATTTCCAGATTCGCTCTTCGAATGACCGCGCGATCGAAAGCTGCCTGCAGTTGCGTGGCTGCGACCGCACAGTCCGCAGCCGCCTTCCGGATGAACCCCAGGCATTGCGCGAGCAGATCGCCTGGCTGCACGACAACAACGACGTGCTGATCCTGAGCGGCGGGGTCTCGATGGGCAAATACGATTACGTGCCGGCGATCATGGAGGAGCTCGGCATTCGCGTCGTGTTTCACAAAATCCTGCAACGTCCGGGGCTGCCGATGTGGTTCGGCGTCAGCCAGACACACAAACCGGTGTTCGCGCTGCCCGGCAACCCCGTATCGACGATGGTGTGCTGTGTGCGCTTTGTGCTGCCTGCCATTGAGGCGGCGATGGGCCTGAACCGTGTTCCGGTCGAGCGCGTGCAACTCGCGGAACGCATTGATTTTCAACCCGACCTCACCTGGTTTCTGCCGGTGAGCCTGAGCTGGACCAGCGATGGCATCACCCTCGCCCACCCCAAACCCACGAACACCTCGGGCGATTTCATTGGCCTGCGGCACACGGCCGGTTTCATCGAACTGCCGCGCGGCCAAGCTCAGTTCCCGAAGGGCTTTGCGGCAAACCTCTATCGCTGGTAGCGAGCGACAGCGCTAATATAAAGGTCTGCCATGAAACGCATCCCGACAATAAAAAGCGTAATGACCGCGTTCCCCTACTCGGTCACGATCGGCGCACCCGTTACTGAAGCGATTGAATTCATGCGCAAGAAAAACATTCGGCATCTGCCGGTCACCGACGACGGCAAACTCGCCGGCGTCATCTCGGACCGCGACATTAAACTGGTGCTTGGCCCCGATTTTGCCTACCCCGACCCGAAGTCTCTGACCGTGGCGGAAGCCATGCTGCGCGAATCCTACATCGTCGACCTCGACGAGCGCCTCGACAAAGTCCTGAGCCACATGGCAGCACAACACATCGGTTCGGCCGTCGTGACGCGGCACGGCAAGCTGGCCGGCATGTTCACCACATCGGACGCTTGTCGCGAATTTGCAAAATTTCTGCGTGATCAGGTGCGTCGCGCCGGGGGCGACAGCGCCGCCTGACCCGCAACTTAGCCCGGTCGCTCGACACCGATACAAAGCTTTCGGACTGTGGGACAATGCGTTCCTCTTTAATCAATATCCACAAATCAGAGCTCAGGCTGCGCCATGCCCCATGACAACAACCCGCGTGAATTTGTCCCTTTACGCATCGCACTGCTGACCGTCTCTGACACGCGAACCTCGGCAACGGACACCTCGGGCGCCCTGCTCCGCGAACGACTCACCGATGCAGGCCATGAACTGGCGGCACAGCAAATTGACCCGGACGACGTGTATCGCATCCGCGCAACCGTCGCAGGCTGGATCGCCGACCCCGCGGTGCAGGTGGTCATCAGCACGGGCGGCACGGGCGTCACCGGCCGAGACGGCACACCCGAGGCGGTGACGCCGCTGCTGGACAAGATTATCGACGGCTTCGGCGAGATGTTCCGCAGCCTGTCCTGGGACGATATCGGTACCTCGACACTGCAATCGCGCTGCCTCGCAGGCGTGGCCAACGGTACTTATATATTCTGCCTGCCCGGCTCCACCGGCGCTTGCGCGACAGGCTGGGATCAATTGATTGCGCAACAGCTGGATTACCGCACGCGTCCCTGCAACCTGGCGGAATTGCTGCCGCGGCTAACGGAAAAGTAAGATACCGCCATGAGCACGCGATACGGTTCCCTGGAAGTCCGCCAGTTTCCCTGCCTCGAGGACAACTACGGTTACCTCGTGCATGACACGGCGACCGGCTACACGGCCTGCATCGATACACCCGAAGTTGCCGCGATCGAAAAGGCGCTGCGAGAAACAGGTTGGGAGCTGACGCATATATTCAATACGCACCATCATTTCGATCATGCCGGCGGCAACCTGGAACTCAAGGAAAAAACTGACGCCGTGGTTGTCGGGCCGCGCAAAGACGCGAAACGCATACCGGGCATCGATATCCATCTGAGCGACCAGGACAACTACCTGTTCGGCAAAAACGAAGTCATCGTGTTTGACACGCCGGGCCATACGCGCGGCCACATCGTTTTTTACTTTGAGGATGCCGGCATCGCATTTGTCGGCGATACGCTGTTCGCACTGGGCTGCGGCCGCTTGTTCGAGGGCACACCTGAGCAGATGTGGGACTCGATGCAAAAGTTACTGGCGCTGCCGGATGACACGGTAGTGTTCTGCGCCCATGAGTACACGCTCGCGAATGCTGAGTTTGCACTGACCGTTGAGCCGCATAACGATGCGCTCGTGGAAAGGGCCGCGAAAATCCGCCGGTTACGCAAGGATCACAAAGCGACCGTGCCGACTACGATTGGTCTCGAACGCAGGACGAACCCTTTCATGCGATCCGACAGCGCAGACTTGCGGGCGACACTCGGCATGCCCGATGATGATGACGTGGCCGTGTTTGCCGAGACACGCCGACGCAAGGACAAATTCTAAACTGCGGAAAAGAGTTCAGGCAGCAATGCAGGAAGAAGCCGAAATTACATGCCCGTTTTGCTGGGAAGTGCAGACCATACTGCTGGATCTGTCGGTACCCGAGCAGGAGTACATCGAGGATTGCCAGGTCTGCTGCCAGCCGATACTCATTCGCTACACGAGTGAGGCCGGCGAACTCATCAACCTTCTAACAGAAAGATCATGATGCCGAAAATGAGCCAAGGCCGCCGCCGGCTGCCTGTTCTGAACAACTGCAGCCCGGCCACAGTATTGCTTTGCGCGCTGCTGGGGCTCGTCACTGCCTGCGCCACATCGCCGACAGGCCGCCGCCAACTGATGCTGGTCTCCGAAGACGAGGCGATCGTCGCATCCGAGCAGCAATATCTTGCGACGATGTCTGAGCTTAGCAGCGAGGGCAAACTGGTCACCGACCCGAAAATAGTCAACCGCATCGACACCATCACCGGCCGGCTAATCGCGCAGGCGATTGCAATGCGCCCCGCTACGAAAGACTGGAAATGGAGCGTCGAGATTATCGACGACCCGGAAACGGTGAACGCCTGGTGCATGGCCGGTGGCCGCATGGCGATTTACACGGGACTCATCCAGAAAATAGACCCGACCGATGATGAACTCGCCCAGGTGATGGGTCATGAGATCTCGCACGCGCTGGCCAACCATACCGCTGAGCGCATGTCAGTGGCGATGGCAACCAAGATTGGGGTGCTGGCGGCAGGCATCGCCTCCGACCGTCCCGGCGTCACCATGGCAGGCGCCGCGGGCGCCGCCGCGCTGGCTATTACCCTGCCCAATAGCCGCACTTCCGAAAGCGAGGCCGACCGCATCGGCATCGAACTCGCGGCAAAAGCCGGCTACGATCCGCGCGCTGCAGCAACGCTCTGGCAGAAAATGGGCGAAGTCGGCGGCAACGGCCCGCCGCAATTCCTGAGCACTCACCCGGCCCCGGAAAACCGCCAGACAACGCTGAAGGCACTGGAATCTCAGATGCTGCCGTATTACGAGGCACCCGGGCCACGGCCAGCATACAAACTGCAGCCGCTGGAATTACCGGCAAAACAATAGGCTGTTAGCGTTGAGAGTCAGGGACGGCGCGGGTAGAATGCGCCCTCCGCAGCGGCCGGGGCTTGTCAAAAATGCCGCCAACGCGGAGCAGTGTTGATCGCTGGTTTCAACTAAACTGCTAACGAAGTAACCAGTTATGCGCCCGTAGCTCAGTTGGATAGAGTGTCTGGCTACGAACCAGAAGGTCGGGAGTTCGAATCTCTCCGGGCGCGCCAAATTTAAGGGATGCAGACGCATCCCTTTTTTCTTTGGGCCATAGATTAAGAGACTTTACTGTCCGCTTTCGGAAGGAAAGCAGTCACCTGGCGAAGGGTAAAGTCATAGAAGTGACCGTCGCCTAACGGCCAGCAGCGGACATTCACTTATAAGAAAAACCCGGCGCATGACCGGCCTTTGTCTTGCGGGTGAAAGGAGCGTGGATCTGGACGGATACAACCGTGGCAATAAGCCTAAAGCTCGTTCTTGTATACCTTGCCGCCCTTGATGATCACCTTAAGGTGATCTTTGGGAGTCGTGACAACCTTTATGTCATCAAGGGGGTTGGCATCGTAAATCAACACGTCGGCCCAAGCTCCCTCTTTGACTACGCCAAGCGGTGCGGCCTTGTAAGGATCACGCGATCTGGAAAAACGCAATAATTCGGCATTCATCGACGTCGCCTGTTTGAGCATCTCCAGCGGAGTGAAGAACTTTGAACGTGCCTCGAATTCGTAGAGCACGGTGTCCACCATAGTCGAAGCGGCGTCAGTGCCAAAGCCCATCTTCACGCCATGCTTTTTGGCGAGTCTCATCACGTTATCGTAACCGTCGAGGACCTCACGGCCTTTACGTCGGTTCTCATCAGTGAAGAAGGGCACATCCATGAGGCCATAAGGGCTCGAGAGGCTGCCGAGCCAAACGTCATTCTTCGCCATCATCTTGATGGTCTTCTCATCAAGCAAGTGTCCGTGAACGATATCCTTCACACCAGCGCGAATGCACCGTTGCACAGACTCAACATTGTAAGCGTGGGCCAAAACATAGGTGTCGTAGTCTGCTGCCGCCTCCACAGCATTTCGCATTTCTTCTTCTGAATAACCCACACTTTCGAGCGGGTCTTTCAAAGAAGCTACGCCACCGCCAGCCATGATCTTGATCTGTGCGGCACCTTGGGCGAGTGCCCATCGGGTAGCCTTACGGACTTCGGCGGGACCGTCGGCGAGAGTGGTAAAACCTACAGTGGAAGACCACTGAGCCGAACTACCTGGATACATTTGCCCTTGGCCGGGGGCTTGCCCACCAAAGTCTCCATGACCAGACGTTGCACTGACTATTGCGCCAGAAGAGTAAATCCGTGGGCCGTCCACATAGCCGGCGTCAATAGCCCTGCCAAGTTCGACCGAAGGGCCGCCCGTATCCCGGATAGTGGTGACACCCATCATGAGCATTATCTTGCCCTGAGGAAGTGCGTTGTAAGCGGGCGTATAGGGAAGCTGGTTGTTGATGATGTCCTGAGGACCGGTGCCCTTGGACAGCATAATATGCTGGTGGGAGTCGATCAGGCCGGGAATGAGTGTCCCGCCCTTGCCGTCAATTTTTGTCGCGCCAGCAGCGGAAATCCCTGTAGCGACCTGCTTGATCTTGTCACCTTCTATAAGGACATCCGCATTAACCAGATTATCTGCCAATCCATCCCAGACTTGGACGTTGATAATCAAGATTTGTGGCTCTATCCTCGTTTCCTGGGCGATTGCCGAACCAACAAACAGCCCGATACTTAATATAGCCGTCAAAAATCTGATCATTATTTATCCTTTTTAGAAGGTTACGAAAAGAAGCCAATTTCCGCTTTGGGTTGCTTAATCTACCCGGCACAAGCGTAATACGCCAATGTCTGCTTAGGGTCGATTGCAGCCTGTGGCCCCCCTGACTCGCGAAAGGCCGGAAAGTGGCCGTC
>JARRLL010000007.1:0-97109 GCA_037387125.1 Gammaproteobacteria bacterium
CCGTGCGCCAGAAAAAAGGCAGCAATATCACTCCAATCAACAAGAAAGGCCAAACCTCAAAGCTTGACGCACTCGCCGCAAAATCTGCGGTATCCAGATTGGTAACGCCGACAGCAAAGCCAAACAGCAGGGTCGTCAGCAATATTGCGCCGGCCCAGTCGAACGGCAATTGCAACTTGCTGGTACTGGCGGGCAGCAGTTTCCACGCGGCAATCAGCAGGCCTGCCGCAATCGGCAAGTTAATCATGAATAACAACTGCCACGAATAACGCAGCAATATGCCGCCGAGCACAGGACCAATCAAAAATGCGAGGCCGAACACGGCACCAATTAGCCCCAGTGCACCGCCCTGCTTTTCTTTGGGAAAGGTATCGCCAATCACGGCCGCCGCAACGGGGAAAATACCGCTAGCGCCCAAGCCCTGGACCAGCCGCCCAAGCAAAAGTGTTTCGTAGTTCGCCGATATAACCAATAGCAGCGAGCCCAGACCAAACCCTGCAACGCACACCATGTATACGATTCGGCGCCCGTACTTATCGGAGGCCTTGGCGAATAGCGGCGTACCTATCAGCTGGGCAAGCACATAGATATTGAATAGCCAGGACAGGCTGCGGTTGTCGAGGGTGAAATCGGCCTGAATCGCCGGCAAGGCAGGCCCGATAATCGCCAGGTCGAGCGCGCCCATAAGCACGCCCACAAACAGCAGGCCCATGATGGCCTTGCGACTTTGGCTTTCCATAGATGCGAACTACCCTGATATTTGTTTGGTCGGCTCTTTGATTCTACCTTATGGGCACCATACGGTGACCGCGTGATAAACCCACGGGATTAAGCATTCGCAGCAGGAGCCGGCGCTAACGCCTCAAAACAGTCAGCCAGCGACCTAGGCTAAGCAGGCTGCTAAGCGAACCTGCAACGTAGGTAAAGGCGGCCGCCCGCAATATTTTTTGCGCATGCGGCAGGTCGCCGTCGTACAGATACCGACCTTCTTCGAGAATAGGCAACGCCTTGCCAAAGCTCGCATCGAGCTCTACAGGCAGCGTAACCAGATGCACGAGCGTGCTAACGGCCACGGAAAGCAGCGCTATCAGCAGCATCACAACACTCAGGCCCGGCAGGCGGGCTACCAGCAGCACGAGAGGCGCAAGTAATAACACGATTTGCCCGAAACGCTGGGCGCGAGTGGCTGCCACGACGAGCCGCTGGCGCGCCTTGAACAACGCTTCGCCGCGTGCATCCTGGATCGCATGGCCGACTTCATGTGCCGCTACCGTCACTGCCGTAAGGGAATAACCGGAAAAATTATTCGGCGAGAGACGCACGGCCTTGTCTTTGGGGTCGTAATGATCGCCACGATCGGTTTCTTCAACCCGGACATCCGCCATGTCGAATCGCTCGAGCAGATGCCGGGCCAGATCGGCTCCGCTCCCCTTATCACGGTAGCGATTTGCCGGTTCCCCGTATTTGGCCAGCACCCTTTTTACCCAGAGGCCGGGCAAAACAATGCAGGCCAGCAGGGCCAACATGAAGATAATCCAGATCATAAATTTCCGCCTGCCATAAGCATTTGACCCCGTAACAGGCTAATTGGTTTTGAAGCGACCCTATAATAAGGCCATGGATGGTCAATTTGACTACTGGGGTCTGCTTGCCGGCATCGCGCTTTTTTTGTTCGCGATGACTCTGCTTGAGTCGGGCCTGAAAGCAATCGGCGGCCGCTCACTGACACTCTACCTTAAGCGTCAGGCCGATAGTCGGCTCAGCGCCGTAATTGGCGGTTTTGTGAGCACGGCTCTGCTGCAGAGCAGTTCTGTAGTCGGGCTCATGGTACTGGCATTCACCGGCGCCGGGCTACTCAACCTGACCAGTGCGCTCGGCATTATATTTGGCTCCAATCTCGGCACGACGGTGACGGGCTGGATCGTCGCTGCCATCGGCTTCAAATTTGAAATTTTCCAACTCAGCCTGCCGATGATCGCCGTGGGCGGCATTGCATACTTGCTTAGCAGCGGCAGGTGGAGCGAGTACGGGCGGGCAGTGCTGAGCCTGGGCCTGTTACTGCTGGGTTTGCAGCTAATGCAAACAAGCGTCGAATCACTGGAACAAGTCATAGACATCAATGAACTGGCCGGACTGTCGATATGGCAATATTTGCTTTTCGGGACAGTCGTTGCAGCCGTAATCCAGTCCAGCTCCGCCACATTGATCATCACGCTAACCGCTCTAAATGCGGGAATAATAGATCTCCCGAACGCAGCGGCAGTAGCCATAGGCGCCAACCTCGGCACGACGACGACAGTGATGATTGGCGCACTGAAGGGTTCGCATATCAAGCAGCAGGTTGCTTCTGGCCACGTAATTTTCAATGTGGTCGCGATCATCATCGCGCTGGCTTTGCGCATCCCACTTTTGCAATTGATCGAGTTAATCGGAATCAATGATCCACTTTATTCCTTGGTCGCTTTTCACAGCCTTTTCAATTTCATCGGGCTGCTGATATTCGTTCCTTTCACCGCGCCCTTCGCCCGACAACTCGAAAGACTGATCCCGGCGCGCAATAGAAGCGAAGCTAGTTACCTGCACGAGGTTAGTGAGGGCGTCAGCGAGGCCTCTGTCGATGCCATCGAGCGAGAGACCTCATTATTGATTGCAAGAGTCGTGCGACTTTCGATGTCGGCGTTTGAACCGGAGCTGTCTATGCCGCCGGGCAACCCTCCGGTTAAGTTCTGGCGCGGCAGTCAGAAACGACCGCACAGACCCTTCGATGAACTGTACCAGGCCACCAAACAGCTAGAGGGCGAGCTCGTTGAATTTACGACGCGGCTGCAGGCAGAGCCGCTGACAGCCGAGCAATCGGAGCGGCTTGGCCAGCTGCTTGGAGCGGCTCGCGAAGCAATGCACAGCGCAAAGGCTATAAAGAACATTCGTCATAATTTGCGCGATTTCGCCTGGTCAGGCAACACGATAATCGACGAGTACTCAGACCAATTCAGACAATCGACAAAAGATTTTCTGGCTGAATTATTCAAGCTGCGTGTTGACGAAAAAACCGCTATATCGTTCGAAGATCTCGTGCCGCTGCTAAGTGTGATCGATGAACGGCACGAAACTCTGCACCGTGAAGTCTATGCCGACGTGCGGGGCAAAAAAATTCAGCAGACAGATGTTTCATCGTTGCTGAACGTCAATCGAGAATTGTTTCTTTCGAATCGCTCACTGATATTTGCGCTTGGATACTACTATCTGGATAAACAGCAAGCTGCGGACCTGGAGCGCATGCCCTAACAAAGCAAGCTATTGCTTCAAGGCTTAGTATGGCATCGGTTTCGCAAGATCGTAGATCTCACCTTCAGCCGCTATATGGGCCTTAACAGCCAATTCTTTGTCGATAAGATTGCACAAGGCCTGCTGGGCCTCGGGCTCCCCGTGCACCAGAACCAACGGTGGCCTCTCGCGAAACTGGTCATACCAGTTAATCAATGCACGCTGGCCCGCATGCGCTGATAATCCACCCACGGTGTGAACTTTTGCTCTCACCGGTATTTCTTTACCGTAAATTCGCACGCTTTGCGCTTCTTCAACCAATTGCCGGCCGGTCGTGCCCGCCGCCTGATACCCGACAATCACAACGTGGCACTCCTTGCGCCCCAGGTTATGCAGCAAATGATGTCGTATACGACCGCCAGTGCACATTCCGCTACCGGCAATAATAATGGCCCCGGATTTTACGAAATTCAGCTCACGGGACTCATCTGCCGTGCGGCAAAAATGCAGGTTCGGCAAAGAATTTGCTATTTCCTTGCCACTCCACAATTTCTGCGCTTCTGTGTCCATCAGCCCGATAAATTTTTCGTAAACACCGGTTGCGCGGATGGCCATAGGGCTGTCGAGATAGATCTGCCAGCCATCGATGCCGGCTTCCCTGTAGTTCTGTGTCATCCAGTACAGCAACAATTGACTACGACCTACCGCAAAGGCCGGGATAAGGATATTGCCTTTGGCTTTGCGGGTTATGCCGGCTATTTCCTGAACTTCAGCCTGCGTCTCCGCCCAAGACCTGTGGTTACGGTCACCGTAGGTCGATTCCATCAATACAAAATCTGCCGTATTGACGAACTCCGGGTCGCAAAGCACAGGGGCATCAGCATGACCAAGGTCGCCGCTGTACACTAATTTGCGCGTGTCACTTCCCTCTGTCAGCCATAATTCAACAATGCTGGAACCAAGAATATGGCCGGCATCCAGAAAGCGCGCCCGAATGCCCGGAGTCACTTCGAACTTGCGGTGATAGCGTACCGGCCGGAATAGCGTCATCGCCAGATCGGCGTCGGCACTTGTATACAAAGGCTCGACCGGATCCTGCCCGTTTTGATCGCGCCGACGATTAGCTCGCTCCGCCTCCTGCTCGTGAATGTTCGCCGAGTCACGGAGCATGATGTCGCATAAGTCCTGAGTGGCGGTCTGAGCATATATGGGTCCTTTATAACCACGCTTTACCAACAGCGGAATACGCCCAGAGTGATCGATATGTGCATGACTCAGCACGACCGCATCGATGCTCGACACATCGAACGGAAACGGATCGGAATTCAGCGCCTCATCCTTCCTCCGCCCCTGAATCAAACCGCAATCGAGCAGGACACGAAAATCACCGGCCTGCACGAGATGGCATGAACCCGTTACCCGACCGACCGCACCGAGACATTCAACATGCATAGAAAACCGCCTTTCTTAATTCTGCGACGCAATTATTTTGCCAAGACAATTGCATCACCTTGGCCCTGCGTTAATCAGCGCAATTTATGCATTTGCTCGCAAAAGGCCGGGCCTTTAGCCGTCCAATGCCAATCTCTTCCCCGCATTCTGAACAGATGCCGAAGGTGCCCTCATCCATTTTTCGCAATGCGGCGGTAATCAGGCTGATTTCGTGAACACCCTCATTAGCGAGCGCATCCAACACTTCCTGGTTCTCCAACTGCGCAGCCTGCTCCTTTGAGTCAGCCTCGAGACCGCCTGTAATATCGGCTTTGATCTTGGCTACACGCTCGTGTAGTTCGGTTTTTTTCTGCTCAAGCTGAGCACGGACGTCTGCTTGCCAATTATTATTCATACCTGTTACTCGCTGCTAAAACTTCAGTGTAGTGCGATGTACTTACTCTATTACTTCCTGGCTCCATCATACAGCGCGAAATGTCAGTAATTGCCGAAAGCACATAAGGATAAAGGCGCCGGGCCGATGACAAGACCACTGCATTGTGCCCAACTTGCGCCGCCCCGAAAGGGCCCTAGCTGCCCGCCGCCAATCGTCCCGGATTAATACCCATTCCCGCTTTTTATGCTAGCGTAGAAACATCTTAATCATGCAACAGATCACTGGTCACACAAGCAATCTCGGTATCAATTGCTCGTGCGGTGAAGAATAGTCAGCCCAACCTGATTCACAGAAAACATAGTTCTTTAAAGGTGAATGCTTATGGCCATCGGTAATCAATTTAACGCTTTGCTGCTTTGTATTGTTTTAGTAACGCCAATACCGGTTCTGGCCGACTATCACTATCAGAAGAAAACTGATGAGATTAGCGTGCCCGACCTTGAGCTCGCAGGAGAAATCACAGCATTCCTTGCTGAATACGAGGAGGCCTATAACAATCAAGACTACCGCAAAGTGAAAAGCATGTGGCTGGACGACGGCAACCCCATCTACATGGCCGAAGAAGTCCCATTCCCTTTGTACGGCAAAGAAAGAATTGACAATTACTTCAACCCGGTGCCGGGCCGTAGAATACTCGACGGGATCGACAACAAGTACAGCCAGGTCCGCGCAAAATACGTCACTCCGGATATAGCGGTAGCCACTTATAGACTGGACTATGACATCAAGCTCTCAGGCATGGCTGCGAGTCATGGCTGGAATCGCGTGATGGCCGTATTTGTCCGTAACGGCGACGACTGGAAGCTGACAGCGTACACAGAAGCACCTATGGGTCCGGCGACTATGGTTCGAAAGATGATGCAGGAAACGCCGGCCACATCCGATGTCGACAAAATGAATTATTCGACAACGCGATCGACAATTAAGATGCTGACCGAGTCGTCAGTCAGCCCAGATTTTGACGAGTTTCTCGAAGCCCGCAAAGACCTCGAGCCCACTTACTGACTGGCAACTGGAAGACCAGCTTGCCTGACCCGCTACAAGCCTTTCTGGATAGATGAAAAGCTTTCTTAAATTGTTTTTTGCCTTTCTGGTGCTGCTACTCGTCGTCGCTATAGCCGGAGGCCTGTATATGACCGGGCAGTCCTATCGCCTGGCCAACAGGGTTTCAATCCCTCCCCCTTACGAGTTCAACAACTCTATTATCGACTTCCACCGGAGCATGTTCGTGGCAGACATGCACGCTGACACCTTCACATTTGTAAAAACTTTCATGGAGCGCAAGGATTATGCGCACCTTGATTATCATCGCGCGCGTGAGGGCGGGTTCTCGTTAATGACCATGGCCATCGCAACCGAGGTTCCGATCGCGATGGTTCGGCGCTCGGGCGAGGGGGTCGAACGCGGCGGCAACCTGATTCAGCTAGGCTCGATCGGCGGACTCGAACCGGTGGGCAACTGGTATTCACTGTATAAGCGAGGTAACTGGGTAATTGACAACGTGCAGGAAGCGGCAGCCGACAACCCGGACAGGCTTTTGCTGGTCACCCATCGCCAAGACGTGGAAAAGCTCATTGATGACCATGAAAAAGGCGGAGCATTGCTTGGCCTGATGCTGGCCATCGAGGGCGCGCACCTGCTCGAAGGCGACCTGCAGAAGCTGGACAAACTGTATGACCGTGGTGTCCGCATGATCAGCCTGACGCACGCTTTCGATAACGACTACGGAGGGTCTTCGGAAGGCGTTGAACAATACGGCATCACAGCTGACGGTGAGCAACTGCTGGAACGGGCAGCCGAACTCGGCATGATCATCGACGTAGCGCATGCTTCGCCGGCACTGCTTGCTGACATCCTGGACAGGATGATCACTCCGGTCGTTTATTCGCACGGCGGCATAGCGGGCACCTGCGATATAGAACGCAATCTGCCGGATTCGATGCTGGAAGCGATGCGGGATAACGGCGGTATTATAGCTATCGGGTTCTGGGACCGCGTGCTCTGCGGCGAGAGCATGGCGGATATCTCGCGGGCGATGCGTTACGTCGCAGACCGCATCGGCACAGACCACCTCGCGTTAGGCTCGGATTATGATGGTGGTGTCAGGACTGTTACGGACGCCAGCGGGTTGCCTTTACTCACCGATGCCTTGTTCGAAGCAGGCTTCAGCGATCTCGAGATCCGCAAGATCATGGGCGAGAACTACACAAGATTGCTGCTAAGCAGGCTTCCGGCCCGTTTGCAATAGAGCACTCGGGAACGGCGGGCGGGATTTTCTTGCCCGATCGGCGGTCAATACAGAAGTCAGTCTCTGAGAGGTGCACGTGTGATCTTACGAGTGATTACATTCTGCGTGGCCACAGCCATAGCGGGCTGCGGCCCATGGCGGCCGGAAGAACCGCCGCAAACGACTCCTGACGGCCTCGAATTAATCAGCAACGTCAATTTCAAGCAAGTCTATCTGCGCCCCGATCACGATTTCAGCGTTTACGATTCCATCTTTATTTCGCAACCCGAGATAGAGTTCGAACGCGGCTGGCAGGCGTCACAAAATATCGCTGACCCCCGCCGCGTTACCAACCGCGATATCGAACGCATCAAACGCATCATGAGTACCGAAATTCAGAACATCGTTACGGAAGAACTGGTAACGGGCACCGACTACAAGGTTACAGAGAATCCCGTCGCCGGCAGCCTGACATTGAAGCCACAGATCGTCGACCTTTATATAACTGCACCTAACGCAGCAGAACCCTACCAGGTGACCGTCCTCTCGCAGAGCGCCGGCAAAATGACCATTGTCCTGGAGATATCGGATACGAGTACAAAGGAACCATTACTGCGGATAACTGACAAGGCCTACGCGCGCGACTTTCCCGACTTTAGACAGCAGGAATCGGTCAACAACAGAAACGAAGGCAGCCTGGCGCTGCGGGCTTGGGCAGAGTCACTGGCCAGCCTGCTGAACGAAACCAGGAGTTAACCCGGCAGCGCACAGCATTGCTAGGCAATGTCATCGATCTAACGCAAGCAAGCCAGGGGCGGTATCCAGTTCCCGGCCGTTGTCCCGTGCTGCCAACTCAGCGCGTTCAACCCAACGATTCGCCTTGCAGCCCACTCTGAAACCGTCAACCGTCGTAACACCGCCCGCGTCAACCACTGTCGCGCTGATTTCGAATTGATACCAGGGGCCACGCAACTCGATTTCCTGTATCTCGTAAATCACCCTGTCTCCATCCTTTGCACTCAACGCAGGCCGCAATAGATCTATACAGCGATTGACTTCATCTTCGTAATCGTCCCGAGTGAAATAGCCGTAAGCAGCATAGGCCTGACCCGTCACCAACACACCCAAAATCGCAGCGTAAATTGCACCGCGGCAAACATTTGTTTTCATACCTGAACTCCTAAATCAACAATCCAACGAAACTATCGACTGATAACTCAGGCCGCCAAATCCTGCGGCCTGAATACGCGCCCGACCTCGGGCACGCGCGCATAATCGGCCCGCCAGATAACAGGGCGATAACAACCAGATAACGATTTCTTAAAGCATTCGTAACGGATTGATTACAGGCGATGATCGGTACACCGGTCGCCGGCAGCGGCCACAGAAGCCGCTAGTTTTTCGTGTAAACGACGAAATCGGCCCGGTCGATATCGTCACGCGAGAGGGTAAAGCCCCGTTTCGGTGTGAGGCAGAGCACCAGGATACTGGCCTCCGGGTCGCGGCTGCGAAGTTCCTGCACGAGCCCGCCGCTATAGTCGGAATGGAAGCTGCCAACCAGGTGCATCACTTTCCGGCCGTCAGAGCGCGCCTCGACTATCGATCGTGCCATAGTCGCATCCCAGACACGATGCGCACGGAACATCTTGTCGATTTGCTCATCTTTCAGCGGTTTAAGCCCGGACGAACGATTACCCGCGGCTACCGATTTCATCGTCTGGCCAAAACGCTCTCGATACTCGGGGTCTAGCGGCGCCACAGGACAGTCGAACAGGCTGCGCTCATCCTGCGGTAACTCCGGCAAGTTATCGCAGCCTGCGTTGCGGACCATCCGGGAATACTTTAGCGGCGCATTCGTCGCCATCAACGAGGCACCACCCTGCCGCGCCGCTTCAAGCTTCGGCAAGTACCAATCCAGCCAGTTTCGTCGCACCTGAGGATCCACGAAGTCTCTTACCCCCTTCAACTCCACGCCGGTAATTTCGGAATTTTGGTAGTCGTCCAACGCCCCCTGCTGGCTGCGATCAAATTCTTCGAGGGCAAGGACAACGTTATCCCAACGCTCCAGCACGTCAGTAATAATGCGCACCTGCAAGGCGTGTCCAGCTGCATCCGTGTGCTGCTCGCCCACTATGACGATATCGGCCTTGTCCATAGCTGCATAAACATTTGACCAGTCAGAACGCTCACCGCTGTGCCCGTCAAAAACCGGCGCGATGCGATCTGCCCGAGCAACCGGCGGACTAAGCCCGACTAGCAAGGCGGCGCCGATATACAGCGTTTGCACCATTAAGATCTGCAGTATTCGTGCCATCAATGCAGTTACCTGATGAGTATGCGACAGTGGGTTTTGCCGTGAATATTTCAAGCGCCTACGCTACTTTATGCGCTCCCGTGCATGCCTGTTGCAACACTTTAGCGGCCGATAGCTCGCCCCTTGCTACCTGGCACAGCCTGCTGATGTAATGAATGTACGCGTATTAGCAAGATCATATTGTACTGGTTATGAAGGAAGATGATCGCGAACAAGGCCCAGCTGATAGACTCGAGTCGGCTAAACGAGCTCTTCGCAAGCGACCAAGCTGATGACTGATATCAAATTAATTTGCCTGCTTATCGCCCTAACCGTCTGCGGCGCAGCCGCGGCGCAGCCGATAGCCCTGCCTGATCAAAACGGAGAGCTCATCAGTCTGGCAGACTACCAGGCGCAGCATCCTGATCAGGCCGTACTTGCAATCGTCGTAAGCGGCAGGAAGCTTCGCCTCGTCAAGGGCTGGGAGGAAGGTCTGCGCGAAAGCTATCCCCAGCTGGTCTCCATGCGGGTGGCAGATATCAAGGATGAGCCCAGGCCCTCACAGGACCAGGTGGCCGAAAAACTCCGTAAGCGCGCACCGGAGAACGTAAGCATCCTTATCGACCTGGAAAACCGCTGGGCAACCGATTACGGCCTGGATACGGAAGAACCCTGCCTGCTGCTTTTCGACAGCCAAGGTAAACTGGTCGCGCAGTTTCGGGGGCGGGCCAGCAAGCCGCGTCTCGCCGAAGTGAGCGCGGCCCTGGCCACGTGGCTGTCGGCAACGGCAGAGGACAGCGCTGATGCACAAAGCGCCCCCAAGGAAACGTCCACTTGAATGATGCCGACGTGATCCTCGTCGGGGGCGGGCTGGCCAATCTGCTGATCGCCTTGCGGCTGGCGGAAACGATGCCAGATTTGCGTATCCTGATACTGGAAAAAGACAGCAGTGTCGGCGGTAACCATACATGGTCGTATCACGGCAGCGACCTCAAGCCGGAACACGCTGCCTGGCTGACACCGCTAAATTCCTGCTCCTGGCAAGACTACACGGTGCGTTTCCCGCTATACGAGCGCAAGCTGGCAGGGACCTACCACAGCGTCTTTTCGGGCCACCTTGCCGCAGTTGCCGCTTCACGGCTGAAAGAATCAGTCAGAACCGGAGTAGAGGTTGTCGAGTTGCAACCGAAGCAGGTCAGGTTAAGCGATGGTTCTAGTTTGCGCTCACGAGCCGTTATTGACGGACGCGGACCTGTCGCCAGTCGGCACCTTGATGTCCGTTTCCAGAAGTTCGTGGGCTGGGAAGTCGAGTTAACACAAGACCATGGACTCGACTCGCCGGTCATCATGGATGCGACCATCGATCAGGATGATGGCTACCGGTTTTTTTATTGCCTGCCTTTCACGCGCAACAGCTTGTTGATCGAGGATACGCACTACAGCGACGGGCCGGCTATTTCGACGGCCGAATACGGTGCAGAAATCGAACGCTACGCGGAACAGCACGGGTGGCAGATTGCACGGCAACTGCGGTCCGAGGAAGGCGTACTGCCTATTACGCTGGGCGGAGACATAGATGCATTCTGGAGCGATGCCTCTCTGCCTGTGCCCCGTTCCGGACTGCGAGCGGCGCTATTTCACCCCGCCACCGGCTATTCATTGCCTAATGCGGTCAGGCTCGCCTGGAACCTCGCGGCCACCATGAGTAACGACAGCAACTGGACAGCTGCAAACATTTACGACTGCACGCACGCTGAAAGCCTGAAACTCTGGCGCTCGACAGCATTCTACCGTGCGCTTAATCGCATGCTGTTCCTGGCCGCGTCACCAAGCCAAAGACGAACGGTTTTGCAGCGATTCTACGGCCTGAACAACAACCTTATTGCCCGCTTCTATGCCGGAGCGAACACGCCAGGAGATAAGCTGCGAATACTCGCAGGCAAACCACCTGTCGCGCTCGGCCCAGCGTTTAATAGCGTGTTCCGTTACCGCCCTCCGGCCGAAAACAAGCCGGGTTTATAAGGCGCGCGCGCGTGCATTCTTGATAACAACATCGATGCGGCGGTTTTGCGCCCTGCCCTCTGCCGTCTCTTCAGAAGCAATGGGCCGCGTCTTGCCATAACCGATGGCCGAGACGCGCGACGCGGGCAACCCGAGGTTCGCGATAAGGTATTCACGCACCGCGCTGGCCCGTTCCTGAGACAAGACCATATTCGGCTGATCCGCACCCTGAGAGTCCGTGTGACCCTCAACCACTATCGGCGAATTCGGGAAGATCCCGATCGCTTTTTGCACACGGGTCAGGATACTAAAATACTGGGTCTGAATAACGGCGTCGCCGACCGGGAAACTCAACCCAACCAGGCGGATTATCAGGTCGTTCCCTTCGCGCAGTACGCGAGCCTGTCCGGGCTCGAACAGCGCTTCCACCTCGGCAAGCTGCCGCTGCATGCGCTCGGTCTCCTCGACCACCAGCTCGGTGCCGCCCAGAGCAACCTCAAGTTCGCTGATACGCGCAGCCATTTCCGCATTGCTGGCTGTCACGTCCTGCGCGCGCCGCAGCGCCTCCGCTCCTGGCTTTGCATAGCCTTGGGTCATGTCCGTAGAGGCGCCAAGGGCGCCGGCCACGTCACGCAATGGCTTTTCCCATTCAAGAATCAGATCCTCACCGGAGATTTTTTTCTTATTCAGCGCAGTAACCTGATTCGCCAGGTACATGGCATGTTTTGCCTGATATTCTGCTTCTGCCGCGCTCATCTGCGGACCGGCCGTCGAGTAACGGTCTCTGTCCAGATCGGCTTCGGCCTTGGCGACAAGGTCCTTGGCACTCTGCAAGGTTTTTGGCGCCGAGCGGTCCACTTTGTCTTTTTCCGCTTGCGCAATCAGCTGCCTGGCTGGACCAACGACAGCCGTTTTGATGGCTGCAAGCTCAGCTTCGTCGTAATAGCCTGAGGCTTTCTTGGCTGATGCCTGCGCCTTGTCGACGTTGCCGCCCTCCAGTCGCCGGGCAGCATCGTTGAACTGATCTTCAGCTTTGCTCCAGAGCTCCGGTTCGTATTTTGCAGCGTTTGCCACTTCCGTCGCAGCACGTGCTTTTAGCGTACGCTCAAAAGTGACCTCTGCGAGCTTGCTGGCTTCCAGCGCATCGCGAAGATTTTGGTCGGCGACAGCCAACGATTTTTCTGCCCGATCGGCGCGGCCTGCAGCGACGTGCTTTTCTGCTTCTTTATAGGCATCCTGAGCCGCTGCGAAATTTTTGGGTGATAATAATTCTGCGCGAGCCGATTTAGCCTGCTGCACTAATGCATCAGTGTTCTTGAACAAGGTTGTGCGAATATCCTGTGCGTGGACCGGCAGCATCACTACCGCAAGACACAAAATCGCAACGAAACGGGTGGTCGGACGTAAAATGGCAATCATCGAGTATCTCCAGCGATAATCCGGCACGTCCATGTCCGAATGCGCTATTGGTTTTTTTGGCCGAAAGCCTACCTGGCATGGCTGGCAGAATTGAGCCTGCCTCTAAATACACCGCTAATTTACCATAACTTGGGGCGGGCAATCCGCATAAAATACAGCTTTGAAAAAGCCGGGCTGCAGGCCTGGAAACCGAAGCTCAGACGACACGGAACATCTGGGAGGAGCCCGACAGCGAATAACTGAATATCCCTTCGTTTAGACGCTGTTATCGGGGCCAGTTTCCGTTAACGTAACCTAATAGATTGAGCCGCCCCAAGAGGGGCCGCCGAGAACCATTAATCCAGTGACAAAATCTGATACCAACCACCAAGCCATCGTTATTGGCAGCGGCTTCGGCGGCCTGGCGGCCGCTATTCGGCTGCAGGCAGCGGGATTGTCCGTACTGTTGCTCGAGGCACGGGATAAGCCCGGCGGCCGCGCCTACGTCTATGACCAGGACGGTTTTCGCTTCGATGCGGGACCCACCGTGTTGACGGCGCCCGAGGTGATCGATGACCTTTTCACCGCAGCCGGCAAGAACCGTGCCGACTATATTGAGTTTGAGCGTCTGTCCCCCTTTTATCGCCTCATATGGCAGGACGATACCTCCTTCGACTACGTAGGGAACGAAGCGGAACTTGAGGCCGCAGTCAAAAAAATCAGCCCGGACGACCTGGAGGGCTACAGGCGTTTTCGAGAATACTCTGCCGCGGTTTTTGCAGAGGGCTACGAAAAGCTGGCGCATGTTCCCTTCCTTAACATTTGGAGCATGGTCCGCGCTGCACCCAAGCTCATTAGCTTGCAGAGTTATCGCTCGGTCTACAGCATCGTCGCCAAATACATTAAGAACGAGAAGTTAAGGCAGGCCTTCAGCTATCACACCCTGCTCGTCGGCGGAAACCCGTTCAGCACATCTGCCATCTACGCCCTTATCCACGCACTCGAATTAAAATGGGGCGTGCATTTTCCGCGCGGCGGAACCGGAGCATTGGTCGCTGCATTGGTGCGCCTGTTCGAAGATATCGGTGGCCAAATCAAACTGAATGCGCCAGTCGACGAAATTCTACTGGCCAACAATCGAGTTACGGGGGTGCGGCTAAAAAACGGGGTTGTCATAAATTCCAAGGTTGTCGTCAGCAATGCAGATGTCATGCATACCTACCGGCACCTATTGCGCTCGGCGCCGCCCGCCCAAAAGAAGGCGCGGAAGCTGGAAAAGAGTGATCACTCGATGTCACTGTTTCTGGTTTATTTCGGTGTCAAAGGCGACTATGGCGATCTGGCGCATCACACGATCCTGTTCGGGCCTCGCTACAAGTAATTGCTTGAAGATATTTTCGATAGCGGTGTCTTGGCCGACGATTTTTCCCTCTACCTGCACTCACCGTCGGTGACCGACTCCGGGCTCGCGCCTCCGGGCCACTCGACGCACTACGTGCTGGCACCCGTGCCGCACATGGGCATCAGCCAGGTCGACTGGGAAATAGAAGGCCCCCGCCTCGCTGACCGCATATTGGCCTCGCTGGAAGATCGCTGCATGCCGAACCTGCGGAAGAATATAGTCTCGTCGAGGATCTTTTCGCCCCCGGATTTCGAAATCCAGTTAAAGGCATGGCAAGGATCGGCCTTTTCATTGCAGCCGACGTTATGGCAAAGCGCGTACTTTCGGGTCCACAATAGGGATAAGAAGATAGGCGGGCTTTATTTTGTAGGAGCTGGCACCCATCCGGGCGCGGGCATTCCAGGTGTAGTAAATTCGGCTCGTGCAACGGCGGGGCTGGTTATAGAGGACGTGTTGGAAGTGGATCCGGGGAACGAGCACCTGGTGAAAGAGTCCATAGTCAAAGAGGATGTGGGGAGGTCATGAAGACAGCATGAGCAACACCAAAAATTCAGCGGTCGTAGATACGAGCAGGCTCATCATCGAAAAGGGTTCCAAAAGTTTTGCCGCCGCGGCAAAACTGTTCGATATTGAGACCCGGGAAAATGCTTACATGCTCTATGCATGGTGCCGCTATTGTGACGATCAGATAGACAACCAAACACTGGGGTTTGACAGCAAGCCTCAGGCGCCGGAAGAGACAAGTGCTGTTCTGGAAACGCTCCGCCAACAAACACAAGCCGCTATTAATAACGAGGCGACAGACAACGAGATATTTGAAGCGCTGCGCTACGTCATTCACCGCAATGAGATTCCAGGGCGCTACCCGATGGAACTCCTTGAGGGTTTCGCGATGGACGCCGCTGAAACCGAATACAACACACTCGATGACACGCTGCTTTATTGCTATTACGTAGCCGGCGTGGTCGGCATCATGATGGCTTACGTCATGGGCACACGCGATCAGACCGCGCTGCAACGGGCCGTGGACCTCGGTATTGCTTTTCAGTTGACCAACATTTCGCGCGACGTCCGCGAAGACGCCGAGGTCGGCAGGGTTTATCTGCCCGGCGACTGGCTGCTTGAGGCGGGCATACCGCGCGAAGAAATCATGGACCCGAAACACGCAAACGCGCTCGCGGGAGTCGTCGAAAGACTGCTGTCGGAGGCAGACCGTTACTATGCTTCCGCCAACGAAGGCCTGCGCGCGCTGGACTTCAGGTCGGCCTGGGCCGTCGCAGCTGCGCGCGGCGTATACCGCGAAATAGGCCAAATGGTTCGGAACAGGGGCGAAAATGCGTGGCAAGAACGGGTGGTGGTGGCCAAACGGAGCAAATTACTCGGACTGTTCAACGGCATGATCGATGCGGCCCGGTCCTCTTTGTTAGACCGCTACACGACAGCCGTGCCTCGCGAAACCGACCTCTGGACAACCTCCCAACTGCCCTCGCAGCGCTAGCCTAAAGCCAGTTCCCTCTGCCTGCGGTCACGCTCGGCCACCAATTGATCCACGGGCGGCGAATACAGAAACCCAAACGAAACGGCTCCGGCCTTGCCAGTCGTCGAGTGGTGCACCCAGTGCGCCTCGATAATCCGGCGCATGTAGGGGTTCTTTGCCCTGTAACCCGTCCGTATTCGGCGGTGCACGATGACATCGTGAAACACGAAATACATGATTCCGTACAGGAGTATGCCTCCACCGATCCACAGAAAACGCGAATCACCGACGGTGCCCAAATAGAAAAACAGGATGGAAGGGACGGCAAAGATTGCCGCGAACAAATCATTCTTTTCGAATATCCCCTCGCGCGGCAAGTGATGCGACTCGTGCCAGCACCAGAGGAAACCATGCATCACATACTTGTGGCTAAAAACGGCCACCCCCTCCATCAGAGCGAATGTCAGCACCAGCAAGGCTAGATTGGTCAGTAATTCAGGCATGCGCGGAGTCTACTAGATAGCGGGCGACAACGTCACCGAGGGAAAACCGAGATGTTATATGCGTGCACGACGAGCCGCCAGTATCTGTGCACCCCCCAGGCAGAATGTGCCCAGCGCTGCCAGGAGAAGGCATGGCAGCATCACGTCAGACAACAACTGGTCCCGCCAGAAAATGCCGGAATAGGCTTCGATTGCCCAGGTGTTGGGCGTCAACCAGCCCAGCTCACGCAACCACTGCGGCATAAAAAAGCGGGGCACCATACTGCCGCCAACGACCGAAAGGATCAGGATCAGGATCGTCGACAAATTCTGCGCCTGAACACGCGTGCGGCAGGCAGCCGCGACAAATAAACTCAAGCCTGCGGCTGCGCAACATGCGACCAAGGTCACCACGAGCCAGGACAAATAATTTGCCGGCAGGTCGACACCGTAGACTTGCCAGGCAACGCAAAAAATCAGCAGCATTTGCACGAAGCCTTGTGCCACAAGAAACAGAAATTTGCCGTTCACGAGCACCGCCACACCGCCGGGGCCGGCCATGATGCGGTCGAGGATGCCGGACTCCTGTTCCTCGGCCAGCGAAATAGCGCCCTGCATGCTCGCGAACAACAAAAACAGGAACGCCACGGCTCCTGCGTAATAGGCCACATGATTCGTAGCGGCCGACCGGCCGGCTACGGTTTGCGTGTCCAGCATTTCGCCGAAGGACCAGCCAGACTGCTCACCGGCCATCGCATCGACCCGCATTTCCGCAATACCCTCATCGAGATCGGCCTGCTGTTGTGCATCGAACTCGACAAACTGATCGCCGATCATTTGCGCAACGCTGCCAATAGCGACATCAGGCAACGCCTCGAAATAGGCCTGCTGGACCTGCCCGGTCAACATGAGCGAAGCAACCGCGCGAGCCGGATCGCTAATGATCAGGATTGGCGGATCACCAAAGCCGCCGACATCGTCTATCGCGCGTGCGTCAGCACGGATGACCAGACCAACATCCGCCGTGCCTTTGCGGACCAGCAACGCCGCCTGGTTGCGCGATATGCCCTCATCACCGACAGCGACCAGCGCGCCGCCGTCGCGCAGCGCCTTTACCAGCCTTTGTGACAACTCGTTGTCCACTTCATCGACAATAACTGCACGGAGCTGCAATTCGGTGCCGGCCGCACCACTGAAAATTTCCGCCAGCAACAGGAAAAACACGATCGGCAAAAGGAAGGCCATTGCCAGCGCACCGCGATCATTAAGCAGGCTCAGGAACATCGCCCTAAACATCGCTATAGTCATGAATCAGCTTCCCGACCGGTAAGGTGCAAAAAAACGCCGTTTAGCCCGGGATCACGCAAACGAATTTCCGCCGCATGCAACCCGGATTGCTCCAGCTTCTGCTCGATCTCGGGGAGCTCTTCGTAGCCACCCGTTAACGGGCCACTCCAGAGCCGCTGATCACGCATCGGGCGCAATTCGAAGGACTGCAAAACTCCCTGCGCGGCATCATCCGCCGGATGATCCAGCGAAACCACCAACTCCTTCGCAGTGCCGAACACGCTTGTGACCAACTCGTCCACCCGCCCCTCTGCGACGATTACACCATCGAGCATAAACGCAACCCGGTCGGCGAGACTGTCGGCCTGCTCGAAATCATGCGTAGTCAGCAACATACCCATGCCGGCATCACGCAGATCATGCAATAGCGCATGAATCGCCTCACGTGCATTGACATCTACGCCCACGGTCGGCTCATCGAGTAAGAGCAAGCGGGGTTCGTGCAGTGTGGCCGCGATGATGTTCAGCCGCCGCTGCATGCCACCCGATAAATCAGTCAACAGGTCATTGGCACGGTCTGCAAGCCCGGACCTCTTGAGCCCAAGCGCAACGGCTTGTTTGACCTGCTTACCCTTCAAACCCATCAGGCGGGCGAAAACATCGAGGTTCTCGCGCGCCGTCAAATGCGGATACAAGGCAATCGATTGCGGCACTATACCGAGGGCCCGCCGCGCCAAATGATCTCGGGCCGGATCCCTGCCGACCACTCGCGCCGTCCCGGCGTCCAGGCGCAAACGACCCGCAGCAGCTCGCATCAAGGTTGTTTTGCCTGCTCCGTTCGGACCCAGCAGCGACAGAATTTCGCCGGCGGCGACTGTCAGGCTGACTTCGCACAATGCCTTACGCTCGGCGAAACCGCGACGCGCATCTCGAATCTCAAGAACCGGCTCGGACGTGATTGCCATCGCCTAAACCCGGGCTCTGTCGGGCGCCGTTTCGGTACGCAGGTACGCATAGGCTTCTTCCATCTCGTCGGTGCCCATGACGCGATCCCAAAAACGAAAATACAACGCAAAGTTACTGCGATAGCTAATATGGTGAAGATTGTGGTGAGTCGCCGAAATCCAGTGACGACCGAAAAACCCGCGCATCCATTTGTCGGGGAAGATCTCGAAGCCCGCATGATTCGTAATGCCCACGATGGTCATGATCACGAGCAAAATAATCAGCACGCCGAGGTGCACCGGAACAAAAAATACCAGCAAAGGAAGGATTATCGCGCCCACAAGTGACTCCCACGGATGGAAGGAAAACCCGGCCCACGGGGTAGGCTGACGCGATTCGTGGTGCACCTTGTGCATTACCGGAAACAATTTGCGGTGGTGCATGATCCTGTGCGTCCAGTAGAACCAGGTGTCGTGCAAAAACAGGTACAGGGGAAGGCTCAGCAACAGATATAAGACCCCGTATTCGGACACGTCCAGGTAGACCTGGGTCCCGCCTGAGCGCCACGCATCGATCACGATCGCGCCGGCGAGTGCGTAAATAACCGAAGAAACCAGCGACCAGTAGATTTCGCGCCGCACAACCTGCGCTTTGGGCTGAATATCAGTCAGCCGGCGGGCATGCAACAGGTTACCGGGACGCTTCCACAGCGCCCAGTAGAAAAACCCGGCTATCGCGAGATAGCGAAGCACTATAAAGACGCTCAGGACAGCTGTCGTATAAACCAGGCTGCCGAGGCTAAAGGGGGGGAATTCCGGCATAGGCGGATGATACTCAAAATTGCCGCCGATCACTCAGCCGATTCGCGAAGTGATCGACGACGCCAGTCTGGTTTTGAATCTGCACCGCGGGAGTTTCGGTCTTGCCGTTCTAGAATTCTTTGCGCCCGTTACGGGTAACCGACAGGACCAGCAGGCACAGGACGAGAACCACCATGTTGGCGCCCGCAACCAGCATGAAGGGCGCGATAGGCCCGAACATGCCTGACAAAGTGCCGCCGACCTTGGCGATCATCAGAATTCCGATGGCGCCGCAGAGGCTGAAGAGTCCGATTACCGCACCCCGGCCCTTGGCCGGCGCTTCCGCTCCTATGAGGGTCAGCGACGCAAGGTTGGCCGAAATCTCGCCCATACCCACCAGGACGGCAACGAAATACATCTGCGGACCCAGTGGGTTATCGAGCAGGAAGAGCGACAAATAGCCTCCGCCGGCCAGCAGCATGGCGATAGCCAGACCAATCACCCGGTCGAAGCGGTCCAGCAGGATACCCATGAACGGCAACCAGCAGAGCGCAAAAACCTGGATCAGAATATAGAACTTCAGCGCTACCGAACTGGCCTCACCTGTCGTCAATCCCTGGGACATGCCTTCCTGAGTCAGCCAAAGCACGAAAAAGGTGCTAAGCACCGCCATATCGCCCCGGGCGACCACCGCCGCCACATAAGCGAGCGCAATCCGTATTTTCTTCGCGGCACGCACGCCGATCTTGACGGTCGCAAGAAGGGGCTCGCGCTTTTCAAGCTGGGCGGGCGCGCCGACTTTCAACCCTATCAGCAGTCCGGTGGACACGAGCAGGCAGACGCCCGATGCCGTCCATATCCAGTAGCGAGCCGTCTGAACCGGGTCGCCGTCGCTTATCTCGGAGAACACGTTCAGCAGCAGGCGCAGCGGCGTAAGCAGCAAAATAAACCCTAGCCCGTTTAGCAAGAAGCAGACCGAAATCAATTTTCCGCGCGAGCTGTCGACCGCGTAATCATTAGCAACCGATGGCAGCATTGCCGTGTTGCCGGCCAGCCCCAGGGCGAAAAACATGCGATATACCGTCAACTCATTAACTGTCGTCGCCAGCGGGTACACAAAATAACCTACCGCCATCACGGCAAATGCGCCGACCCAGAGCGGCTTGCGACCCACCTTGTCCGACATCGCGCCGATTAAACCGATGGTACAGATGACCACAATTTCGGATAAAAATGTCAGATTACCCGCCAGCGGGCCCTGCTCGTCGAGCGGCACGTTCAGTACCTCGGTGAACAGATACGGCTGGCACGCATTCACGAAACCCATCATCGCGATGCCGAAAAACGATCCAAACAGCAGGGTCGACATGTTCAGAGTGGACACGCCGTCTGACACGAGCAGATTAAGTTTCCTGGGCCCGAAAAGCGTACCCGTGGACACGCCGGCCGTTGCCGCTGATGTTTGGTCGGACATGATGGTTTGAAACTCCTTAACTGGGCGGGGGCATGCTAATCAAAAAGCTATTCGTTCGAAGCGGCTATGCCGATTCGAACCACGTGATGGCTAAACCAACCAATGGACAAACCGGGCAACAGCCCAGGCCCTGCGGGCACAAAAAAGCCCGCTAGTGGCGGGCTTTCGGTGCATTGGAGCACACAATCACGTGCAGGAAGCCTCATAAATAGACTGAATCGCTGCATCCAGCGCCGCATCGAATTCTTCCTCCGACTGCTGCGCTGACAGGCCTTCTGTCAGAGCGCGCGAGAAACTGGCGATCATTCCATTATTGGCCGCCAACCGCCGGTTGGCCTCCTCGCGAGAATAGCCGCCAGACAACGCAACCACTCGGACCATATTCGGATGATCCTGGCAAGCTTTGTAAAAATTGGCCTGCTCGGGAAGCGTCAGCTTGAACATGACCAGTTCATCGCTGGTTAACTTGTCGAGATGCGCCAGCAACTGATCGCGCAGCAGCGCTTCTGCTTCTGCCTTGTCGGGAGCGTTGATATCGATTTCCGGCTCGATAATCGGCGTCAGGCCCGCAGCGACGATTTGGCGGCCAATTTCGAATTGCTGCGCCACGATCTTTTCAATTCCTGCCGCATTCGCGGATTTAATGACCGAGCGCATCTTGGTTCCGAACACATCCTTGGCGCGAGCTTTTTCCAGCAACTGCGCGAGGTTAGGTATCGGCTTCATTATCTGCACGCCGTCGGCTTCATCAGCAAGACCCTTGTCGACCTTGAGAAACGGCACGACGTTTTTTTCCTGCCAGAGATAATGCGAAGAATTCTTGCCGCCTATTTCGCGATCGAGCGTATTTTCGAACAGAATGGCGCCCAGAATACGATCGCCATTGAACGCCGGGCTCGTCACGATCCGCGTGCGCATCGCATGGACTGCCGCGTACATTTCTTCTTCATTACTGTATTGATCTTCACCAACACCATAGAGCCTTAAAGCTTTCGGTGTGCTGCCACCGCTTTGATCAAGGGCAGCGATAAACCCGGGCTTATTGCGAACTTTGTTTAGCTGGTCATCATAAGTCGACATGGAATCCCGCCTTCTAATTTTTTCTGTCAATAATGGGATGGGCCGCCCCCGGCTGCGCCGCGACGGACACGGAGCCGCGAGTATAGCAGCAGAAACCGCGAACCGTCGCCCCGGCCTGTACTTGGCGAGCCAATATCTGGTTCGCCAAGCCTCGATTTCAAACAATCGTGCTTAAAGCATGGGAAAATGCACACGGTCAGAGGCAAGGTCGAGCTATATTTTGCGCTGAGGCCATGCACGGCCGATCTATCGGGGCTTAATGGCATGTATATAAATTTCTGGTATCCGGTGTGCCTGAGCGACGAATTGACCGGAGAGCAACCGCAACGGGTAAAAATACTCGGGCTGCGCTTCGTGACTTTCCGCGATGCATCGGGTAACGCTCATGTGCTGGCTGACACCTGCGTCCATCGCGGCGGATCGCTAGGCAAAGGAAAAATAAGCAACGGGCGGGTCGCCTGCCCCTACCATGGCTGGGAGTTCGACGGCTCCGGGCGCTGCGCCCACATTCCGTCCTTGCAAGCGGGCCGCAAAATTGCGGCGCGCGCCAAAGTGGACAGCTACCCGGTTGTCGAGCGCTACGGCATCGTATTTGCTTTTCTTGGGGATCTTGCAGAGAAGGACCGACCTGCGCTCTACGAAATCGCCGAATGGGAGCGTTCCGGTTGGCGCGCCACGGGTCCGGTGATACTCGAACTCGATGCCTATTTCGAAAGATCGATCGAAAATGGACTCGACCCGGTTCATAACGAATTCGTGCACGACTTGCAGGGCAATATCCGTTTTCGGCCCGACCGAATGACCGTGAGTGAGCACGACTGGGGAACCGAGGTGTTCATTCGAATGGATCCGCCCAAACCGGGAACAACTCAGCTCGAGCATCTGCGTAATGACGACGATCCGGAGCACTTCGGGGCAAGCTCAGCGCACTACGGCCCAAACACGCTGGTCACCACGATTAATCTTTCCAAAGACAACACATTCGTCCAGTACTTCTTCGAACAGCCGGTAGACGAGAGCCACACGCGAATATTTTTCCTGAACTTGCGCAATTGCATGCTGGACGAAAGCAGTGATGAGCGCCTGCAGAAAATCAATCTCGCGATTGCCGCCGAAGACATTGCTGTTGTGACCGAGCTATACCCGGTACGAACCCCCGCCTCGAAGAACAACGAACTCCTGGTCATAGGCGACGAGTGCATCTCAGGCTACCGCAATTATCTTAAAAAATGGACAGATGCGGGCTGGCGTATAGATTGGAAAACCTCACGTAGTAAGGGGCCTGACACGGCGTATGCAATCCCGTCACCGGGGCGGCGGGAGAGCGGTAACTGGGTGCTCGATTCGGTTCCTATGGTTCCCGGGAGGGCGAATTGGACATAAGGCGTTAACCGCCAGTCGGGCTGCCTTGGGCGGGATAATTGGAGTAGAATTATATGGGGGTCTTTGATTGATAAAAAGACTAGCCTCGTCAGCAGGGATTTTATTGATATGCCTTTCGGCACAGGCAGAGTCGATTACGCTCGATATTCGCCCGGGCGACCCAGACAATTTCGTTGACACGGCCTCTAGCAGCAAATCGCTGCAGGTTGCGGTACTGACCACACAGATCGCCGACGGAGAGAGCAGCGACTTCGATGCCACAACCATAGACCCGCAATCGGTTCGCTTCGGACCCGATCAGGCTGCACCGGACGCAAACTATTTACCGTCTGCTTTAACCGACGTCGATGGCGACGGTGATAACGATCTCAGCCTTAACTTTCCCATTCCCGCTACGGGCATAGCCTGCGAAGAAACGTCGGCGGCAATAACCGGATCGACATACATATCAACGGTCTTCAGCGGCAGCGATTCAATCACGACACCCGATTGCCCCAACTGCCATACGGAAGAGACCAACAACAGGGAAACGGGAACGGAAAGCTATTTCGTTGCAGAGGACGGCCAATTGCAGGTGACAGAGGCCGCAATTTACCCGGCTGTAACGCTGGAAGAAAACGTGTCCAACGGCACCCTGACACTGGCCGCCGACGGCGCCTTTAGCTACACGCCTGCCGCCGACTTTTTTGGCCTGGATAAATTCAGCTACCGGGATGCAAACAATACGCTTACCGTCGTTGATTTATCTGTGACCAACATAAACGATCCGCCCATTGCCGATGATGACAGCGCCAGCGTCGCAAAAAAGGCGACACTGCTGCGCAATGCGCCCGGAGTGCTAAGCAACGATCGGGATGTTGATGGCGATGCACTGGAGGCGCTGCTCATGAGCAGCACAAGCCACGGAGCCCTCAACCTGAATCCAGATGGTTCATTTGAGTACATCCCCGGCCAGAATTTTCCGGGTACAGATTCTTTTGTTTATAGAGTGACGGATGGCCAAAGCTTCTCGGAAGTCGCAACAGTAGAAATAACGCTTCCGAATGTTTTACTGATAATGGTCGATGACATGGGTCAGGGTGACGCGCAGATCTATAACCCGGACTCCGCCATACCGATGCCCAACCTGACCGCACTGGCGCAAGCGGGCATCCGCTTCGATAATGCACACTCTGCAACAGCAGCCTGCTCACCGACGCGTTATTCACTGTTAACCGGCAACTACCCGTACAGGGGCAGGAGGTCCAGTGGGGTCTGGAAGAGTCTGGATCCCGAGACCATGATCGTTCCTGGCCAGCAGACGCTGGGGCACACGATGCAAGCCGCCAACTACCGCACCGGATTTATCGGCAAGCTCCACAACGGCGGCGCATTCTGGAATGAGGCCGGCACGGACTATACGACCGTTTTTGCCGATATCGACTTTTCGAGGCCATTTGACCGCGGGCCAACCCAGTTTGGGTTCGACTATTCTTTTCTCTTGCCCGGCGGTGCTGACAGAGGCCCCTACTCCTTCTTTGAAAATGACCGCCTGGTTCGATACGACGATTCGGCACAAGACTTCCTGCCCTTTGGCAACGCGGGCGATGCCAGGGCTCATCTCTTGGCAGTGTCGAACAACCAGAACTACAATGGCGGCAAGGTTGGAATAGCCGGCCGTGCCATGGACAACTATGACAGCCGCAAAATCGGTACGATCCTGACCAGCCAGGCGCTCGAATTCATAGATGAACACCTTGCCGATAACCGGCAACAAGGCGCTGCAAGGCCATTCTTCCTCTATATGGCCACGCCGGAACCGCACACGCCGTGGACGCCGCCACCCGTTTTTAATGCCGCCAACCCACATGACATAGACGCCGGATCGCCGGGCACGCCGATAGCCAACGCAACGCCTGTTTCCGAACGGACCGACATCGTCTTCGAGACCGATGTGATTCTGGGCACCCTGCTGGCCAAGCTCGATGACGAGGGGATACTGAACGACACCCTAATCATATTTACCAGTGACAACGGCGTGAACAACCAGCTGACCCAGGCAGGCTATGACGGAACCGGCGAGCGGATCGAAGCGGGACCGGGTGGGGCACAGCATGTCAATGCCCAGGGGGTCGTCGATGGTGTGCCCCTGCGCGGTTACAAGTTACAGATATACGAAGGGGGCCATAAGGCACCCATGATCATGCGCTGGGGCGATGGCACCGAAAGCGGTTCGGTCATCAGCCCGGGACGGGCAGTTAATCAATTAATAGGGTCTCAAGACATCATGTCGACATTGGCTGATATCGCAGATGTCGACCTCGCGCCAGACCAGGCAAATGACAGCTATAGTTTTTGGCCTATATTGTTTAAGCCATCGTGGCGGAGGATTCGGGACCACATGATCGTCCAGGGCATGTCATCGCAATCGACAGGAGAATCGGGAGGCCGCGCGCTCTACAAATTTGATGAATACAGCAATTTGTGGAAACTGATTGTCGACTCCGACTGGAACGACCCACTGCTCAATATCGAATTTGCTGCTCTTTACAACCTGTCACTCGATCCGGGTGAATCCAACAACCTCATTAACGACCCAAGCGCCGCGACGCAATTGGCGACGATGAGCGACGAATACGTGCAGCTTGTCAGTTCAGACCGAACGGCAAATTAGCAGGCCGGCCAGGCTAAGCAGCAAAACGGTAGCGGGCTTCGCCACCCTTTTCGATCACACCACGCAGCAAGAGCATATCGACCAGCCGCGCCCGCGCATCCGGCGGCATGCCGATGATCCCGGCAAATTCACGCAGAGTTTCCCCCGAAAACGAGGCCGGCAAGAATGGCCGCGCCGCGGCGCTAGTCGACACCAGGTTTATTAGTCGCTGATGCGCCAGATGCAGCACTTCGTGATGATCGAATGCGAGTGGTGGTGGCGCAGCGACTCGGAACCATGCGGCATCTGCCGCGTCATCAGCAGCGCAGGGCCGCACTCCAGCGCCTGGGACGAAGCCAAGATAAGCGACCGTGATAACCCTCTCGCGCGGGTCTCTGCCCGGTCTGCCAAAAGTATGGAACTGCTGGAGAGGGATGCCGGAGAGCCCCGTTTCCTCCTGCAACTCCCTGGCGACACAATCAGCCAGATCCTCGTCGATTTCGATAAAACCGCCGGGGAAAGCCCAGTGACCGCGGTAGGGCTCATTGCCGCGCTGTATAAGCAATACATGGAGGGCTTCAGACAATATAGTAAACACGATGGCATCGGTCGTCACCGCAGGATGAGGGTATTGATAGCTAAACATCCGTCACCTGCTCCGTCAGCCCCTGTCACCCATCAGCTGCATTACTTCCAGTGCGAGCCCGGCAGGCGAGTACAGCCGGCAAACCTGAGCCGCGCCGAAAACGGTCTGTGTCTCTCCCAATGATTGAGGGTTGGCTCCCTGCCCCACTGCCCGCTCGAGAAATTCCTGTAACGAAGCAACAAAAAAACCGCAGCCCAGAATTCCGGTTGCCGGCGGCACCGCCCTTTCGAACCGGTTGTCCCCCTCGACGCCGACATACTGGATCAGCTCCATGCGGCCAAACAGACTGTCCGGCGATCCTAACAAGCGCAGATCCAGCACAGTACCCGGGGGCAATGCCGCCGCCATCTCGATGGCCGGCCCGGCGAGCCGGTGACGCAAAATTTCGTGCTGACCAAAAATCGTTTGATAAAAATCTGCTTCTTTTTCGATGTCGGGCACTATCACCACGAAGGACGTTACCGCTGCAAAACCCTGCTCCGTATAGCCGACTTCGAAACCTCGACTCAACACCTCGATAAACACGATATTCAGGTCGTCATGCCCGGGCATCTGCACTTCGCATGCATGGATATCATCGATCCGATATTCACCGATAGCGGATCGAAAGCCGTGACCCTGGTGCTTAAGCGCTGCGACCTTTGCCTGTATATCCTCGCAGTTTACGTCGAGGTTTTTTGCGCCGAGATCCGTCGTTGCGGCATCCTTGCGGACCGATTCGCCGGGCGAGGCAAACTCGACAAAGTGCAACCATCCGGTTTCGGCTCCGGGGGTTCGCAGCAGCAGTTGATCGACGATGTCCTCGGGCCGCAAACCCCACAAGCGGGCCAATCCTGCGTCGGCGCCGCGCCGGCGCACCATGACTTCCAGGCCGAGTTCGTCCACCCAGAGACGCCTTGCTGCAGCCAGGTCCTTAACGCCAACAGAGATATAGCCCACATTGGTTGCGGGAAGTGCGCGACTCATGCGTCCTTTATATACGTATCGGCCACCCAGCAGAAGCCGTGCAGAAGAAGTATGCCGCTCAATTGCCCCGCGCCGCGCAATGCCCCGATAATGTTTATCGACTAACACGGAGGATCTGACCGGCATGCCCACTACTTTGATCACCGGCGCCAACCGCGGGCTCGGACTCGAATACGCACGCCAGTACGCGGCTCTCGGGTGGGACGTTATCGCCTGCACTCGACAGCCACAGGCGGAGACATTGCGCTCACTCGACGCGGCACGAGTAAAGATATTTCAGCTGGATGTTACCGACCATTCGGCCGTCGATGCGCTTGCGGCAGAACTGCGGGGAACGGCCGTCGACGTGCTGGTCAACAATGCCGGCACAACCGGCCCCAAGGGCGCGCCCGAATGCATCGAATACAGTGGCGTCGACAATACCGACTACGAAATCTGGCGGCAGGTGCTCGAAGTGAATCTGCTCGGCGCCTTCAAGATAGCCACCGCTTTTCGCCCGCATCTGACGCTGGCAGAGCGCGGCATCCTCGTCAACATGTCGAGCGACCTGGGCTCGATTGCGCAAAACACCATGGGCAACATGTACTCCTACCGCTCGAGCAAAGCCGCACTGAATTTGCTTACCAAGAGTCTGGCGATCGATTGCCCCGAATTCATTACCGTATCGATGGCACCGGGGTGGTGCCGCACGGACCTCGGCGGCATGGGCGCGGAAATCGATCCCGCAGACAGTGTGCGTGAGCAAATCGAAAGCCTCGCAGCGGTGACGTCAGAGCAGTCGGGCACCTTTATCGACCGCTTCGGCAAACCGGTGCCCTGGTAAGAGAAGTGGCGACAGCCAATAAAAGGGTCGTGCTCGCCTCAGCCATTAGCGGTGTTCCGCGGGCCGATAATTTCGAGCTGATCGAAGAGGCGCTGCCCGCCCCGGGCCCGGGCGAACTGCTGATTCGCCATATCTACCTGTCGCTGGATCCCTACCAGCGCTCCGTTATAGCGGGTGCCCACATGCAAGGCGAAGCAATGACAGCCGCGGATTCTCCTGGTGCCGAAACGATCGGTCAGGTCATTGCCAGCCGGCATCCGGACTTCGCAGCAGGCGATTATGTGCGTCACATGGGTGGCTGGCAGGAATACTCGACCTGTCCGGGTGACCTCGCACACAAGGTAGATCCGCAACTGGCGCCTTTATCCGCATACCTTGGCATCCTTGGTATGCCGGGGCTTACTGCCTATGCCAGTACCGTGTGGCTTGCCGATGTTCAGCCGGGGCAACGCGTGCTGGTCTCGGCCGCCTCAGGCCCGGTAGGCTCGATGGTCGGCCAGCTGGCGATTCAACTGGGGGCGCGCGCATACGGCATTGCCGGATCCGACCAAAAGTGTCGTTTTGTGACTGACGAACTCGGCTTCAGTCATTGCGTCAATTACAAACACGCAAACTACACCGAAGAGCTGCAGCGGAGCCTGCCCGAAGGAGCGGACGTCTACCACGACAACGTGGGCGGCCAGATGCTGACCGACGCGCTCGGCGTGCTGTGTAATTACGGCACCGTGATACTCTGCGGCCTGATAAGCCAGTACAACGAATCGACCAAGGGAACGGGGTTTAACCTGGGGCCCGCCATTCTGAAAAGGGCCGTTATGAAAGGTCTCATCGTTTACGATTTTGAAGACCGCAGGCAGGAATTTTTCAATCGAGTGTCACCCTGGGTCCGGGACGGCAGCATCAAGTTCAAAGAAGACCGGGTCGACGGGATTGAAAATACAGGCGCTCATTTTGCCCGATTGATGAGTGGCAACAATTTCGGCAAAGCCCTGGTTGTGCTCGGCGCGGAATAATTCTGCGCCGCAATTATGGAGCGCGATGACTGATATGACGAACCGTCAATGGCGGGTTGCCCGATACCCAGCCGCAGGCGAAATGATCACCCGCGATGACTTCGAGTGGACGGCCGCTCCCGTCCCCGAACCTGATGACGGGGAGTTCCTGGTGCGAAACCTCTACCTCGCGCCCGGACCCGCGCAGCGGGGCTACCTGGATACGCGACAGGCCGGATTTTTCGGCGAGGTGCTGCCCTTGGGTGCAGTCATGCGCGGCAGAGGTATCGGCGAAATTATCGTCTCCCGGCACCCCGATTACGCACCGGGGGACATCTTTACAGGCTCACTGGGCTGGCAGGACTATTCGATACAGCGGCCGCACGGCGCTGAGTTCGTATTCAGTACCCGCAAGATCGGTAACCCGCGACAGCCGCTGTCGCTGCACCTCGGCATCCTTGGCCAGGCCGGAGGCACCGCTTATTTCGGCCTGCAGGAAGCGGCGAAACTGGCGGTCGGTGACAACGTCCTGATCTCCGGAGCGGCCGGAGGTGTCGGATCGGTCGCCGGACAAATAGCGAGACTGAAAGGTGCAGGCACGGTAGCAGGCATCGCCGGCTCCGACGCAAAGTGCCGGTGGCTGATCGATGAACTCGGTTACTCCGCTGCGATCAATTACAAGACCGAAAACCTGAACGAGCGTCTGGCTGAGCTATTTCCAACCGGCATCGATGTGTTTTTCGATAATGTCGGCGGCGCGGTGCTCGACGGCGCATTGGCGCATCTCGCTTTGCGTGCGCGCGTCGCGATCAGCGGCTTTATCTCAACCCAGTACGCGAAGGACGAGCCAGCGGGGCCCGCCAACTACCGGCAACTGGTTTTCAAACGGGCACGCATGCAGGGCTTTGTCTATTTCGATTACTGGGACCGGTATGCCGAGGCGGAAGCAGCCCTGACGGCATGGTATGACCAGGGCGGGCTGATCGATACCGAATGCCTTTACGACGGGCTTGAGCGGATGCCGGACGCGCTCGCCGGGCTGTTTACGGGCGCTAACAGGGGCATCTCTATCTGCCGCGTAGAGAGCAGCTGAACCGTGTGCCGCAGCGGCGGCTCCGCAGAACGCACGGGCCACTCGGTTTCGCTCTGACACAGGTGATGACATGCTATCGTTTACACCATTCATGATTTGTACAGAGCGTAGAGTTGATCAGCGATGTTTATCAATAACTGGTATGCGGCTGCCATTGCTAATGAAATCGGCGACAGCCCAAAACGGGTAAGAATACTGGCCCACGATTTTGTGCTGTTCCGCGACGAAACCGGAGCAGCGCACTGCCTCAGCGATTTTTGCTGTCATCGGGGTGCCTCGCTGTCGCAAGGCGTCTGCAGCAAAGGCAATATCGAGTGCCCGCAACACGGTTGGCAATTCAACGGCGCGGGTCAATGCACCCTTATTCCGGCAGGCATCAAAACACCGACGGAACCGCCAAAGCGGGCGCGCGTGCCGTCCTACCCCGTCGAGGAAAAGTACGGCCTGGTTTTCGTTTTTCTCGGCGACATGGCCGAAGCCGAGCGGCCTGCCGTTCCCGACATCATGCCGGAATGGGATTCCGGTGAGTGGCATAAAGATGTCATCACGCGGCATAAAGACGTCAATTACATACGCATGTGCGAAAACTACAATGACCCCTGCCACGTGCATTACATACACGAATTCGCGAAATGGCTGCCAAAAGGCGTCACCATCATCGACCATGAACTGACAGATCGCTATGTAAAGGCCTGGCATGCGGCCTGGAATGCTGACGGGAAGCACTCCGAGTCATCCGGGTTGATGATGGAGTACAACGTGATCGGTTGTGTCTCCCGTAACACCAATTATCAACCCGACTACCCGCCCCAGATCGTGACGGCTTACACGACGCCGATCGACGACGGCAATACGATGATCTACATGGTGATCCTCATGCCCAAGCACGAGGTCACGGCACTCGACGGCAGCACTGTGCGGGGGGCCACGGCCGACGAGCACAAGGCGATGGTCGACATGACCCGCGACGTGGTAATGGATGAAGACTACCGGGTCCTGAAAAACGCACGGCCATTACTGGCTGCAGCGACGACCGAGGAACTGCTCGTGGACACAGACCGCACGCTGGTGCAGGTGCGCAAGATGACGCTAGACTATGGCGAACAACAAGGCGTGATCGATAGCCGGGCGCTGCATGCCATCCAGGACGCCCATATCACGGTTATCCCGTGCCCCGGGCACAAAACAGACCCCAAGGGCTGGGTGCATAAGATCGCGCCCCTGGTAAAAAGTGCAGCGCGCGGCGACCTGAAGGCGGCTTCCTGAAAGAAACCCCGGAACCTGGTCACACAACCGCGCAGGTATTTTCCGGCTACTAGCCGCAAACTGGAGCGGCTATTGATGTATTTCTGAAGCTCCCACCTGCTGATGCAAGCGCGCACCGCGCGCACTTACCATTGGTTGCGGGAAAACTGCAGTCAATAAAAAACCCCGCCGGTGGCGGGGTTTTTTTACGGAACAATTAAGCCGGGCTATTACTAAACGTTTCGTTTACGTCTCAGCCAACCCAGCATGCCAAGCGCTGAACCAAACAACCAGACTGCGGCTGGGACCGGCACGGCAGCGACCCAGGCACTGTTTGGGTAGGTGCACTCTTCATTGACTATGACGCACTCTCCGGTATCTAGAAACTGCATGGCACCAAGAAAAGGACCTGTCAAACTTTCTGGTGTGGGATTGGACAAAGAGTTGAAAGTACTTGCTGTGATCCCTGCACCACTAATCAAGAACGAAATTGACTCACCAGCCCCAAGACGATCGCCGCCCGGAGGAGGAAGATCTATAAAAATATCAAATTGACCGTCGTTGCCGGCCTGATAAGTATTCGAACTGTAGGAAATGGAAGAACTCGTGACTGCGCTGTCGTCAATAGTACTGAACGACAAACCGCCAATGTCTGAGTTCAGATAAACCGACCCCACATCAGCTGCACCGACAGTACCGGCAACTGAGATGGTCAGGACCACTGTTCCGGCTGATCCCTGATCGTCAAATACGGCCGTTGCCCATGGGGAAGGACCATCCGGTAACATGGAATCCGGATCCAGTGGATCACTAAAATCATAATCAAAATCCAGCTGCAAGGTTGCGGCCGAAACTGTACCCGCCGTTAATAAAGCCGCGGTGGCACACAAAAGAGTAAACTTGTCCCGTAATAGCATTTAGCTTCCCCTTCGAGGTTTGTTTGTAGTTTTGCATTTACCGGACAACCTAATGGTCTTCCGGTCTTTTATTTATTGTATGCAACACTACAGGAAAATTTGGCGATTGGAAATAGTCCAAATTGATTATATTTGTGCCGCAAGGCAGAACAGCTAAGGGTTTGAGCGGTGCCGGTTGAACCTTATAGTTTTTATTCGCACCGCAGCAATTGGTGTAACTTGTTGTTTTTAATGACTCCAGCTCTGCTCACCGTCGCTCCAGCATCCAGTCCTCTGGCGCAGGCCCAAAATAGGCCTGAAAGGCAAGCCCAAGACCAAAATTAGCCTCGCGCTGCTCTTCCGCTGAGTAACGCGGCCAGCTCCACCCACCGCCGGTTTCCACGAAGAGCCAGTCACGGAATATTCGCTTGCGGCTTTTCCTAAAAAGCCCGCAGCTGCAAGCCCTGCAGCCCACAAAACGTAATTTAAACATGCAATTGTGGCCTGTTGCTTACAGATGGCGTGCCTTTTAGAAGCGTTGCAGCATCCAATCATCCGGTGCGGGCCCGAAGTAGGCCTCAAACCGCAGGCCTAAGCCAAAATTGGCTTCCCGCGTTTCGTCCAGCTCGTAACGCGGCCAGCTCCACCCACCGCCGGTTTCCACGAAGAGCCAGTCACGGAATATTCGCTTGCGATAACGCACCTCGAAACCGACATTCTGAAAGGTCACGTCCGCCTTGGTTTCGCCGCGCGCGAACAGGCTGTAGGTCAATGCCCGCTTGTTTGACAAGGCCTGATACAAATAAAACGTGCTGCCCCAGTCGACGCCTTCGACTGTCTCATCCTCGGAAATGTTGCCGAAATTGGACCAGCGAAACAGTAATGAATTGCTGATGACGCGATCTAAATCAACGGCGAGTGTCGAGCCAAAGCCTTCCTCCGAACGCCAGTAGGCAACCGGTCGGAGCCGCAGTAGATTGCGGTCCGATATCTGCCAGGCCCGCTGGTACCTCAACTTGACGTAGGGTTCCGGGGGCGCACGCAGCTTAACCCCAACGCTCAGGCCAAAGGATTTGCTCAGCCGTCGCAACTTGTCGAAGTTAAACCCGACGAATGTCGAGTCGTCCTGTCCCGTATTGCGCGCTGTCGACGCCGGACCGGTGCCCGAGGTATCCCGCTCCTCGATCAGATCCTGCTCATCGCCGCGACCCACGGTCAGTGCCCCGCGCCGGCGCAGCGCAGGCAATGCGAATCGCGCGCGAAAGCGCAACGTCTGGTCCCACCCGTCGCGTTCATCCCAGTAGCCGCCAACCGTAATTCGGCCGTAGGTATTGCCGGTCGCCTGATCGTAGCGCCGATTACCGAAAAAACCGTCGAACCAGGCGGTAGCCCCGCAAACGGTCCGGTAGACAAAAACCTGCTGCTGATCGAGCCAGTGCTCTTCCGTACCATCGAATTGCTCACAGGGATCCACCCTTGCCGCCAGCTCGGTCGGCGGACCGGCGCTGAAATCGAGCTCGGCATCACTCTCGATATCCGATTCAGTCGTCTGGGGTTCCAGTGACTGTTCGGTCTCCGACGATAAACGGGACTCCTTCGCGAGGGACTGTGGCGGACCGACCGTGTCCTGCCCGGGCACCATCGGCGCTTCTTCACCCCATTCCTGCAGCCGCGGCGTGAAATCATCGGCTGCGGCCTGTTCTGCATCTGCCGCGCAGGCCGCATGCGAGGCACAAAACAGCCCGACACCGAGCAGAAACATCGATGAAAATTTCTCGAGCCTAAATAAGTAACGAGTGCGCATCTTGCGAAGCCCATTGTAGCCCAGCCCGATATACGGCCACGATAAAAAGCCGAGCTAAAAGGCCGCACGCATATAATCAAGTAACTGATATGCCTGACCCGCCTAGCGGTTCTCATATCAACTACTTTCAGGCCTTAACAAAAAACGCCGCTTGCGCGGCGTTTTGGAGTTACGTGGCGTTAGCACCCGTTGGGCTGGATTTGCCGATGGCATGCGGCCACCACAGGCACTTCCTGGTTACTGACCCCTATCATATATATAGATTGCGCCCGCCTGAGTTTCCTTGGCGTTCAACTGCGGCTGGTTGATGCCGGTCGACGGACCATCCTCCAGCGGTGCGCCCACTGCGAAGACAAAGCCATCGGCGCTCGAATCGGCACTCACGGCGAGCGCACTGCCAAACTTGTCGCCACCGCCCGCATTGCTGGCTTTGATGTAATCGCCTTCCTGCCACATATTGTCTTTGAAGCTGAATTCGTAGACGGCACCCGAGTCAAATTCGTTGTAGGGAATATTGGGGCAATCTTCGCACACACCATTATCAAACTTGTCGCATTCAGGTAGATCACGGGCCCTGCATGGGCTGTCCTCACCGCGTGCCCCGACATAAATCAGGTCGCCACTCTGCGCGGCCAGCGCAACAGCGGAACCGAAGGCGTCACCCGGATCGGCATTGGAGGCGGAAAGTATCTCATCCTCCTCCCACGAATTACCGGTGTCCGCAACCACGTACACGCGCCCCCGATCCTCGTTCTCGCCCGGCGCACCCACTGCGAGCAGATCGCCCGTATCATTAATATCGAGCGCCCGGCCGAACGCGTCCCCTGCGTCGACATTTCCTGGCGATGCTTTCAAATACTCCGGCGCAGCCCAGGTGTCGCCGGAACGCGCAAACACATAGACGGCACCCGAATCGCCAACGCTATTGTTGGCTTCATCGACGCCGTTGCCGTCTTCCAGCCATGCACCCACGGCAAGTATCGTCCCCTCGCCATTCAGGCTAACGGCAATGCCGAACTCGTCGCCGGCCTCACCGTTGGATGCCTGCAGCTTGCTCTGCTGGCTCCAGGCATTCGCCTGCAGATCAAACGTATACACGGCTTCATTACCGGCAGCGCCGACCGCCAGCCTGCTGCCATTCTGATTCAATGCCAGCGCTATACCGAACTGGTGATTCGCTGCGCTTTCGGAAGATTTAATATAGGCCTGCTGTGTCCAGTTATCGCCTGATCGAGTAAATACGTAAACGGCTCCCGCAGAGAGTTCGGAGTCATCCAGCTGGTTGCCATTGATGCCGTCAGCGCCACCGTCTTCGCCGAACGCCCCTACAGCCAGGGTATTGCCGTCGCCGCTGATTGCCACTGCGGAGCCAAACAAGTCCTTTACTCCAGGGTTTTCGGCTTTAAGGTACTGTTGTTGCGACCATTCCCCGGCGCTGCGCACGAATACGTAGGCTGCGCCCGCATCATCGATCGAATTATCAGATTCCAAATTTCCGTCGCTGTCTTCAAACGGCGAGCCGACCACCATCACCGTGCCGTCATCGCTTAACGCAACCGCAGAACCGAACTGATCGCAGCCCTTGTTTGGATTGTCCCCATCCGACAAGCAGCCCAAGCCTACTTTGTCGCCATCGACGATTCGGAAATCTACGAACGAGCCTTTGACGTAGGTGATCGAAGGGTCTGAGCCGACCGGCCCGCCGCCACCGCCGCCGCCACCGCCGCCGCAGGCCGACAACACCAACGCTGCAGAGCAGACGAACAAACTCGAAAAAATACGGGTGTTAACTTCTGGGAAGGTCATCAGACCACCTCCATGTGGCAAATTATTATATTTCTGGCGGACGCGGTCGCAGGTGAACGAACCCGCCCGCTTGTCCAGTCAACCCACTACTCGGCTTTTACCCCTTTATTCTGCCACTAAGAGAGGCGTTTACAAGGCCGTAACAAGACTCTTTCTGCGCTTATGTCAGAAACGGCGAGATTTTTTTGCCGGCACTCATTTGGCCATAGCACAGAATGCAGGTTAGTTTACATTCGATTCCGGAAACGCAACGGGCGCACAAATCAATTTATGGCGCACACGTTATTCGATATCTGACAGCTCTCGCCGAGAGCTTGCTGCAGCAGCGAAAACTAGGTAGTTCCCCTAGTGCCAATGTCGCATCCAAGGCCGGATACTTAACAATATACCGACGTATTTGTCGACATATGTCGGCAAAATAATTATAAATAGCGAGGGTTGAGATGATGCGCATTACAAGTTTACTTGCAGTATTTTCATTCGCGCTGTTCGCATCGGTGTCGGCTCATGCCTGGGCGCCGCTGGCGGTCGAAGATGATGAGCTGGTGCGCATGCCGGGCACTCAGCCGTCCAATGGGGTCACCATGGAGGCGCCCAACCGCTGCCTCAACTGTCACGGAGGCTACGACCAGGCCAATGAACCCGGATTCCTCTGGAAGGGATCGATGATGGCTCAGTCGGCTCGCGACCCGATCTTCTGGGCCACGATGACAGTCGCTATGCAGGACGCGATCTGGGCCATCGGCAACCCGAATGCAACCGATATATGCGAGCGCTGCCACTTTCCCCAGGGCTGGCTTGAAGGACGCTCCGATCCGACGAACGCATCGTTAATGAGCGGCAGCGACTTTGACGGCATTCACTGCGATTTTTGTCACACCGCCTACGACCCCTTCTTTGCTGATACCTACGCCGGGCTCAGGGAAGGCAGCGACTGGGTCGAGTACTGGGACGAAGCCAACAATACCGGACCCGGCAGCGGGACCCTGGCGCAGGATGAAGCCGATGCGACATTGGCCGCCGACTCGGCACAAGCCGCGACCCTCAAGCAGATGGACGATCGCCCGCTATTTGATAACGACCGGCCGGCTAACGAAGAATACACGGAAGCAGCCTCCGGCCAGTTTTATATCAGCGACGGCTCCCAGAAACGTGCCAGCTTCGCGGACGCAGGTGCCAAGCACAAAATGCTTTACAGCCGGTTCCATAAATCGCGATTCTTCTGCAGCACCTGTCACGATGTTTCCAACCCGGTGCTGGCCAACCTGGGTGCATCGGGCTTGCCGGATCTGAATCCCGGTGCGCTGATCACCGAACAGCATCCTGCCTATGCCTATTTTCATGTCGAGCGGACTTTCTCCGAGTTTATGCTGTCAGAATTTGGTCGCGGCGCGGGCGCGCCCACCAACCAGGATTTTCAGGATCAGGGTGGCGCCGGCATTACCTTCGTCAACAAATGTCAGGACTGCCACATGCCGGATTCAACCGCTTTTGGCGCCGACATGGCCAGCGCGGTGCTGCGGCCCGATGGCAGCAGCGAACATCCGCAGTCGGGAATGCCCCGCCATGACCTGATGGGCGGCAACAGCTGGATTACCTGGATACTGGGGAGCCTTGATCCAAACGGACCTATTTACGATACGCGCAATGTTGAACTCCTCGCCCAGGGGCCCGCGGCGCTGACACTTGATCTGACGCAGGGCCAGTCGCCAACGCAAAACGGTGCAGCACTAAAAGCGGCATCGGATAGAGCCCTGGCGCAACTCGCGATGGCCGGCACATTGAAAAACCTTTCGTACAACGGAACCACGGGCGAATTCCGGTTTCGAGTACAGAACAATACCGGCCACAAATTGATTTCCGGCTTTCCGGAAGGCCGCCGTATGTATGTAAACATTCGTGCGTATGATGCCGCGGACAACCTTATATACGAGGTAAACCCGTATGACTCTGTGGCCGGCACCCTGAAGTCGATGCCGGCAAGCCCGACGCTGGGCGCAAATGAAGTTTATCTGGATGAACTCGTCTATGAATCTCACCCGAGCAGCAGCCTGACGGGCGAAAACCACACCTTCCATTTTGTGCTGGCGGACGGGCGCTCTAAAGACAACCGTATTCCGCCTAAGGGTTTTGACGCGGCCAACGCGGCACAGCGCCTTTCACTGCCGGTGAACCCGGTCACGCATCTCCCCGACATCGATTACTTCACGGCTGAGGAATATGCCGGCGGCTACGATGATCAATCGATAATGCTGGTGCCCGGTGCGGCGCGAGTGGAAGCGACGCTTTACTACCAGGGCACGAGCCGCGAGTTCGTCGAATTTCTGCGGGACGAAATTAACGGTGTCGGCGGCACGCTCAGTGAGCCAACGCCATCAGGCGAGCCCGTTGCGTACATTATTCAGACCGACTCGTTTTTCAATCAGCTGCGCCCCTGGGGCAACACAATCTGGGAACTCTGGTGGCATAACCACGGTCTGGATGGCGAAGGCACACCGGTACCCGGCATCGTGCCAGTCGCTATGACGTCGGCCACCGCAACACCGTTGGCCGTAATTAACGTTTCAGTGGCGGTCACCGGCAACAAAGCCATACACCCGCACCACGACGGCAGCGAGACCGCGATCAATGGGCTAAATGACATTATCCCTGTTGCGGTGTTATCGACCAATGTTGCTGCCGGTGATCCGGCTGATTTTGACGCGAGCACCGTCAACCCCGCCAGTGTGCGATTTGGCATCGGCGGCGCCCAGGACACGGATGGCGCGGCCGCTTTGGCCGATGCTGACGGCGATGGTGACACGGACGCAGGGTTTGAATTCCTTACGGGTGACACTGGCATCGCATGCGCGGATAGCGCGGCATCGTTTAGCGGCGAAACGTATATCGGCGAACCCATCAGCGGAACGGCCGATATAAACACGGACTGCGATGCCCAGTGCCATAACTGATTTTGCGAAATAGAGGGACTAGTTGCTGTAAACAATAATTATAAGGGTCTGCCATGGCCTGAACAGCATATGCTATAACTCGAGCCGGATATCCCTCCCCCGATATTCGGCTTATTTTTTGGAGGCTGACTGTGAAATTTTCTTTACGCTACTTGATCATGCTGGCTGCAATTTCGGCGCTTGGTATCCAGACTGCGGCGGCAGGCGGACACAAATCAAAAGGCAGCCCGCCGAAAAGCGTGGAAGCTCCGCAGCAAAGCTCGGCCGACAATCGCGGCGGTGCAGAAAAAAAGTCAGCGGGCGAAAAAGGTCCCGATGCAGCGCGCCGGGATGCCGAGAAGCAGCGGGAACAAGCTGAACAAGGCAACGAACGTTCCCGGGAAATGCGCGAGCGCAGCGAGGAGCGCAAAGAAATCCAGGAAGAATACAGGGGCGAACGAGAGCCGGGACAGGAAGGCGCCAAGACGGGCGGCAAGGATGCGGATGGATCCGGCAAAAAACCGTGGTACAAGTTCTGGGAATAGAAGGGTTTATCCCTTAGCCGATACCATGCGCACCAACCGGCCACCGGGCTCAGGACTCAGCAGACGCAGGCTGATCACTACCCTGACAGGAGCGACTGCAGCAGCGTTGTTGCCGAAAGCCGGCCCGGCAAGCGACAGATCAGTGCAACTCGACTCGCCTGCGCGACTCCTTGAAGCCTATCAGCGCCTGTCCGGCAGCCTGGACGACCGTCTCGTCATCTGGTGGATGAGCGGCACCCGCTATGGCGTTGTGGACGCCAAATCCAGAGCCCTCTACGGCATGGAAGTCGGCATGTTCCACCACTGGTATCGTCAGGACGACGGCGGTTTCAAGGCGGCATTTTTTGAGCTCACTTATTACTCTAATCCTGTAACGGGTGAGTTGCTGCGCGAGTTCCAAAACCCCTATACAGGCAAGACAAACACGGTGCGGCATGTGCGGCTCGGCCCGGAAATTCGTATTCTCACGACCCAGGGTTTGCGCAGTCCGGACAACCCCATGGTAAAGAACTACCGCAGCAGCCTGGGACCGGCGGTCGTTAACGGAAACAGGTTGTGGGTCCCCACGTCGGTGGAAGCTACCATCAAGTTCCCCAAACCAACTGCGCCCGAAATTCTGCTCAATATCTATACCACCGTGCAGGGCAATCTGGATGACGCGCTGAATGAAGCATTAGTCTCGGCGCCCTGCTCGTTCGAATTCCATAACGTGCTGAAGTGGGAGCCGTGGATGCAGATGGGCGACCACCCGGGGCACATGATGAGCACCGCCTCAGGCCGCAAGCTCGAATCCGTCAATGAACTGCCCGAGCGCTACCGGGCCATGGCGGAAGAAGTGCACGGTAAGTACATTGCTGACCCAACGGCTGCCATGCAACGGCAACTTGCCGAATTGCGCTCATAACACTGTGGAACCCGGCCGGTTTTTGATACTGTGCAGCGTCGATTTTCGGCAGGAGCCGAACTTTGGGTCTACGCAGCTTCATTAAACGCCTCAGAGACCGCCCGGAAGGGCTGCTGCCGATCTCCACTTACGTGGGTTACGGCGCAGGCCAGATAGGCGGGCAAATACTGCGGGACACGCCGGCGCTGATACTGCCAATTTATATGACCACGGTGCTGGGGCTGGAGGCCGCGCTGGCGGGCCTCGTTATTATGATTGCCAAAGTCTGGGTGGTCATTGCGGATCCGATCGCCGGCGTCGTTTCTGACAAAACGCAGACTCGCTGGGGCCGCAGACGCCCCCACATACTGGCCGGCGGCTTGCTCGCCGCTGCATCATTTATCCTGTTGTTCTTCGCGCCGACACTGGAAACACAGCTACTGCTGTTCGCCTACATGACGGTTATTTACCTGATCATGAACACCGGCTATTCGATGTTTTCTGTGCCCTACCTGACGCTCGCATCGGAAATGTCCGAGGACGCTAATGAGCGAACCACGATCATTTCGTTTCGTAACGCGGCGCTGGCAATCGGGCTGGTTATCGGCGGTGCACTGGCGCCGAAAATCGTCGCGCTGGTAACGCAAGCAGGAGGTACGCCGCGGGACGGTTATGAGTGGATGGCGTTGCTGGTCGGCGGAGTGATCGCCGGCTCCACGCTTTGGGTATTCCTGGGGACGGCAAGGGCGCCGCAGTCGGCAGCGACAGCAACGACAGTCGGGCTAATGGGCCAGTTGAAAATTGCCTGGGGCAACAAACCGTTTGTCACATTGATAACAGCCAATATCGTCCAGTATATAAGTGCCGGTATCGGCTACGCAGGCGGATTCTTCTTTTTTGCCTACTCGATGCGGCTCGGCTTCGACGTATTCAACGTGATTCCGATCTGGATCATCATCATTTCCGCTGCGTCGATTCTAGCCATGCCTCTGCTGGTCTGGGCTGCTGCCCGCTTCGGCAAAATGACCGTCTACAAGTGGTGCCTGATACTCTACGCCATCAGCATTCAGTTTTATTTTCTGGCCGATGCAGAATCAATGTGGATCGTCTGGCTGATTGCCGCCGCAATCGGCCTGTTCAATGGCGGGTTTATCCTGATGTCGTTCTCGGTGCTAACGGACACGATCAACTACGACCGCATCAAGTCGGGGATTAGTCGCGAAGGCACGCTGTCCTCTATCTATTCCGCCGTGGATAAAGTGGGCAATGCTTTGGGTTCGGCTATTTTCCTCGCGTTCCTGTCACTTATCGGTTTTGTCGAATCAAACGATGGAAGTTTGCCTGAGCAAAGCGAGTCTGTACTGCAGTGGATAGCGATTGCGTACGTGGTGTTCCCGGCTTTACTGCACTCCGGCAGTATCCTGATCTTAAATCGATATAAGCTCGACCCAAACGACTTGCAACAATAGTTCGGAACGAAAAGCCCCGGCTAATGCCAGCGCTCGCTTCAGCTCAAGCTGGGCACAACTTGTATTGTGAAGTCGTGACGGCGACTGATCATGCATTGCCACCGATACCGCCGACTGCAATTCCCTGCAGAGGGGCTAACGCAGTATGGAATCCTCACGACTCCGGAATATCGACTGGCGTTTACCTGCCAGTTTGGAATCTGCAGCTATTCAATTTGCACGGCGAGCGAGCAGCTGGCCCGCTGCCACATAGACCATCAATACCAGCGCCAGAATGACAACCGTGGCTGCGCTTCCAGCGACCGCAGGCGTTTCCGACTGCTTGGAGAGGATTCCGAAGCCCGCCCAGGCAACTACTGCGCCGTAGGCAATATCGTCACGCCGCAGAATCACAGCCGCCCCGATCGCACCGGCCAATGCCAGCTTAACCAAGGTCCAGCTGACCGGATCGAGGACGGCTCCGTTCAGCCCCATGCCCGATTGCACGGCGCTGAAGTTGGCGATTGTGGCGACACTTATCCAACCGGTGTAAAGGCTGAATGGCAGGTGCACAAAAAACCGGCGACCGGTCGATGCCGGACCGCTGGCGATGCCTAGATCAAGATAGATTCGCACCAGGGATCCCAAAATAATCAGCATCAGGATAAAAGAAATAATTAACTGATCGTAATGCCAGGCAAAAATCCACAGCGCATTAGCCAGGCAATTCAGTTTGAACATGGGGCCAATTCTCGCTATAGCCGCATTCGCGCGCTGCCCTGGCAAGGCCTGGTAGATGACAAAAATAATCAGGCCCGTGTATATCACGCCCCAGATGCCAAACGTGAAACCGGCCGGCGTAAACAGCGATTCCAGTTTTGCGGATACCTGACCGGTCGTCTGGCCGCCTATTGGCACGGCATTGGCCATCGCGTTAACGGCAATGACAATTATTAACCCTGCGATATTTCCTGCCCAATCACTGACCTTGCGTTGCATGCTGCACCCCCGGGCGGCTAACCAATGGGATCAGTATACGCGCTAAGGAAGCGGCGTGTGCGCCGGGCAAAGTCGGCTAGAGCCTGCCCGCCTGAGCGAAATGCTGCTGATAATGGGGGTCACGAAGGCTGGCCACCGAAACCTGCTTGCCTGACGACGGGGCATGCACGAAGCGCTCATCGCCGAGGTAAATTGCAACGTGCGAAATCTTGTTGTCATAGCGGAAAAACAGCAGGTCGCCTGGCACCGCTTCGGTCAAACGAATGGGTGTCGCCGCTTTATACTGTGCTCGGGAGGTGCGCGGCACCTTCATGCCTGCCGCTCGGTAGGAATACTGCACCAAACCGCTGCAATCGAACCCGGACGGTGATTCCCCACCGTAACGGTAAGGCACGCCGATCATCCCCGTGGCGGTGCTCGCGACCCTCGAGCGCTTGTCCGCCGCCGCGCTTCGTGGCGAGGACGTTGGCATGGTAACGGCTGCTGCGGGAGTTTCACCTTCCCAGCGCAATGCCCCGGCGCAGCCGCCCAAAAACATGGCCAGCCAAATGGACGCTGCACAGGACAACAATACCGAGGCGGAGCCGGTGCGCCATAAGCCTTTTCTGCAGCTAGTCGTCATGCTGGGAGTCTCGCAAAACCGCGGCCCTTCGGTGCAGATACCAGTCACAAAACTACCCTGCCTTGCGCGCTGCGTCATGCATAATTTCAAGCCATTGTTTTTAAATGTTTTTTTAGCTGGCGGTGTGATTGCAGGTCCCGGCCTATTCCAACGGCAGCATATTCAATTCGGTGTGAATCATTAGCTTATTTCCGGTAGCCCCTGCGAAAGCGTCCTGCTATTATTGCGCCCCCGTAGGCCAGCCAGATCCGGATTTGTTGCTTTCGGTTTGCAAAACAACAATTTGGAATAGCTCAACCGGCACGGACACGCACCCAGCCATTCACGAACGCGGCGCCCCGACATCTGGGCGTCGTTGGCGAACGTGATACTGAACCGCACTTATTTTTTATTTTGACTTTTTATTAGAGCAGACAGTCATGACAGACCTTAGCCTGTACCGCAACATCGGTATCTTTGCCCACGTAGACGCCGGCAAAACAACTACCACCGAACGCATACTGAAACTGACCGGCAAGATTCATAAGACCGGTGAGGTGCATGATGGTCAGGCCACCACTGACTTCATGGAGCAGGAGCAGGAGCGGGGCATCACCATTCAGTCCGCCGCGACCAGCTGCGAGTGGGACGGCCATCGCCTGAACATTATCGACACGCCCGGACACGTCGACTTCACGATCGAAGTCTACCGTTCGCTGAAGGTACTGGACGGAGGCGTCGGCGTTTTCTGCGGCTCCGGCGGTGTTGAGCCACAGTCAGAAACCAACTGGCGTTATGCCAATGACTCGGAAGTTGCACGAATTATTTTCGTGAACAAGCTCGATCGCATGGGCGCCGACTTCTACCGCGTGGTCAAACAGATTAAAGAGATACTGGGTGCCGTTCCGTTAGTGATGGTGCTGCCCATCGGTATCGAGGATGACTTCAAAGGTGTGGTCGACTTGCTGACCATGAAAGCCTGGGTATGGGACGACAGCGGCCTGCCCGAGAACTATGAAATCATTGATATTCCGGAGGATATGGTCGCGAAGGCAAAAGAGTACCGCGAGCAACTCATCGAAACAGCACTGGAACAGGATGACGAACTGCTCGAAGCCTACCTCGAGGGGAACGAACCGTCGATAGATGACCTGAAGCGCTGCATCCGCAAGGGCACCATTAACCTGGATTTCTTCCCGACCTTCTGCGGCTCGGCGTTCAAGAACAAGGGCGTGCAGAATGTGCTCAACGCGGTCGTCGATTATCTGCCGAACCCGACCGAGGTGCAGCCGCAACCGGAAGTTGACCTGGAAGGTAACGAGACCGGCGAGTTTGCGATTGTGGACCCGGACGGGCCGCTGCGTGCGCTGGCATTCAAAATCATGGATGACCGCTATGGCGCGCTGACCTTCACGCGGATTTATTCGGGCAAAATCAAGAAAGGTGACAGTGTGCTGAACACTTTCACCGGGAAAACCGAGCGCATTGGTCGCATCGTAGAAATGCATGCAGATTCGCGTCAAGAACGCGAGTCGGCGCAGGCGGGCGACATCGTCGCCCTGCTCGGCATGAAAAACACTCAAACGGGCCATACGCTGGCGGATGAAAAGAATCCGGCGACGCTGGAACCGATGGTGTTCCCCGACCCGGTCATCTCGATCGCCATCGCCGCAAAAGACAAGGCCGGTACCGAGAAGATGGGTATCGCACTGGGCAAGATGATTGCCGAGGATCCTTCATTCCGGGTCGAAACCGACCAGGAAACCGGCGAAGCGATCATGAAAGGCATGGGCGAACTGCACCTGGACATCAAGGTGGACATCCTCCGACGCACCCATGGTGTCGAAGTGGAAGTCGGCAAACCGCAAGTAGCTTATCGCGAAACGATTACGCAACCGGTCACCGACAGTTACACCCATAAGAAACAGACGGGTGGTTCAGGCCAGTTCGGTAAAATCGATTACACGATCGAGCCGCTGTCGGCCGGCAGCGACCTCTATGAGTTCGAATCGACCGTCACCGGTGGTAACGTACCGCGCGAATACTGGCAGTCAATCGGCAAGGCGTTCGAAAGCATGATGAAAGAAGGAACGCTGGCCGGTTATCCGCTGGTGAACGTGAAGTTCACACTGCAGGACGGCGCTTACCATGCGGTCGACTCATCGACCATGGCCTTCGAAGCTGCTACCCGTAACGCCTACCGGCAGTCGATTCCGAAAGCGAAACCGCAACTGCTGGAACCTATCATGAAGGTGGACGTATTCACCCCCGAGGATCACGTCGGTGATGTGATCGGCGACCTCAACCGACGCCGCGGCATGATCAAGGCACAGGAGCCCGGCCCAACCGGCGTGCGCGTTAAAGCTGAGGCACCGCTTTCCGACATGTTCGGCTACATCGGTGACCTCCGCACGATGACATCGGGTCGCGGCCAGTTCTCGATGGAGTTCGATCACTATGCACCCTGTCCGAATAACGTGGCAGAAGAAGTGATCGCGGAAGCTAAAGCCAGAAAAGAAGCCAAGTAAGCCGGCCCGGCCACAGCATAGCTGCGGCCGAAACAAGGCTTAAGCAGCACTTGAAGTACAAGGCCGAACCGGGCAACCGGTTCGGCCTTTTTATGTAGAATCTTCTGATGCCCCGCGTAGTTTTATTCAACAAACCCTTCAATGTCCTGTCACAATTCCGTGAGCACGAAAACAAGAAGACTCTCGCCGGCTTTTTTACTGATAAATCCCTGCGGGTTGCTGGCCGACTCGACTACGACTCGGAAGGACTGCTGATCCTTAGTAATGATGGCAATTTGATCAGCCGCATAACTGAGCCACGATTCAAATTGCCGAAGACATACTGGGCGCAGGTCGAGGGCGAAATCGATGAAACGGCGCTTGAGGAACTGCGGCGCGGGGTGGAGCTAAAGGACGGCAGCACCAGGCCAGCGAAGGCCAAGCGCATAGAGGAGCCCGCGGGTCTGTGGCCGCGCGATCCTCCTGTTCGATATCGTGCACGCATCCCCACCAGCTGGATCGAATTGACGATCAGCGAAGGACGCAACCGGCAGGTTCGCCGCATGACTGCCGCCGTCGGGAACCCTACGTTGAGACTGATAAGGTGCTCAGTGGGTGACTGGGCTCTGGGAGAACTGCGGCCGGGCGAATATCAGACGTTGAACATCCCGGCGAACGGCTGAATCATTTCTCGAGCGTTTCGGTAAACTCGTTAAAATCCGGGCTCACAATTTTTTTCCTCAAGGCGCGCACATAGGATTCAGGTCCCAATGGACATTGTGCGTAAAGGATGTGCCGCCAGCCTTCGTCAGTTTTGCGGAACAAGGCCAGCACACGATCAAAACCAGCGGTAGGTTCCTGAGGCCCGAAAATCAGTTGGATTTCGTAATAATGGTTAAAAAGTGCGATAGCGAGATCCTCGCCCAGCATTTTCACGCGAAGACTATCGTAATCCCAGCGGAAACCCTTCAGTACTTTGCGGCCGGGGTTCCAGTATTTTTCGAGCTGCGGCCAGGTAAAAAAAGGCTGCTCTACTTCCTCGGGTATATACCAGGGCTCCGGATCGCTGGCGTCCCAGACTTCTTTGAGAGCCCCGAAATCCTGGCTGTTCCAGATTTCACGAGTTCGCTGCAGCACTTTATCAATCGCGGCAAAAACTTCGTCCGGCGCGGAAGATGGAATATCCATAGGGGGCGGCGTGAAATGGCCGCCTGCAGAAGCCTGCTCCGAAGCCGCAAAGAGTCCACCCATGGCGAGGGCAAGGCCCAGCAGCTCTCGTCTGTCCGGCGAGTCTGGTTTATCCGAATCCTGCATACGCCACCTTTCCGCAGAAAAAACCGGGCCACGCCCGGCCTTGCACTCAAAGACTTTTCAGATAACCCGTGATCTCTGCCAGATCGGCATCGTTCATCCAGACAAAGGACGGCATCGGCACGCCAGTGACGCTGTCCGGCGCATCACCGGCTCGACCCGCCTTAAGAAAAGCTGCCAGTTCGGATGGCGAGGATGAGGCCACCAACTGGGATTCGACAAGGTTCAATCCCAGCCCCTCGACGCCCTGCGCGTCCGGCCCGTGACAGGCGCCACAATGCGTTCCAAACAGGGCTGAACTGACTGCCGTTGCCGCGATCTGGCCGTCGGACTCGCTCGCAGCATTCGGCTCACTAATCTCAACTGGCTGACGCGCAGCCATGCCGAAAGGCGCGACATTACCGTCGGCATCGATCGATTTAACGCCATGCTCCTGAACGTGAGGCTCGGCCGGCGCCGGCGCTTCTGCCACAGGCTCCGATTCCGAAGGACTCTGACCGCAACCAAGCACCAACGAAAGCGTCGTCGCTATCAACAGGTTAAGGATTAGGCGATTATTCTTCATCGTGATCTTAAACATTATTGACCCTATTCAACGTAAGCCACTAGAGTTAAGCGACGCACAGAACCAAAGGCAAAAACCAGCCATGCGAGCCCCTATTTTAACTGTTCCCACAAATGCGCATATATGGTGGGCTGAATCTTTTGGCTTTTAAACCACGCATCCACCCTGCTCCGGGCAAGGCCTCTTTCCGACAGGATCATCGGCACCACTGCCCAGGCTTCGGCATCACGCCGACCTTTGGCCGGCAGCCATTCCGGGTGATTCCGGGCTGCGATAAAAACGAGTGGCGTTTTTGCCATAGGCTTGAAACTCAGCCCCGCCGGCATTCGATCGGGCCGGGCTCCGATGGCAATGTCTTCGGCACCCGCCTGCACACGCTGTATCGCGTACTCGGGGTCGCCTGTATGCAGTTTTACCTCGACGCCCGAGTGTTCGGCCCGGAACTGACTCAGCAACTCGTAAAGAAAACTGTAGCTGGCCGTTACGGAACAATAAATCGCCACCTCCCCGCGCAATTCGCCGCTTTCCTCCATGAGCTGGTTACGAATCAGCTCCCACTGCGCCAGCGACTCGCGGGCGTAGCGCAGGACAGACGCACCGGCGGATGTCAAAGCCACTGACCGGTTGTCTCGGTCGAAGAGCGCCACGCCGAATTCTGTCTCCAGCTGCCGTATGTTGCGACTGAGCGCCGACGCGCTGATGTGGCAAAGTTCACTTGCCCGGCCAAAATGAAGCGTCTCGGCCAGAGTCACAAACTGATGCAATTGCCGCATGTCCATGAGGCTATTGTTGCATAAAACGGGATACTCTATTGCATATATTTCATTTTACGCAAAATTAGGCGCAGCGTATAGTTCGGCCGCACATGCAACAGCGGATCCAGAGGCTCACATCCTCGCCGCCTTTCGGAGAGATAAAAATGAAAGTCTATTACGACAAAGATTGTGACATCGAGATCATCAAAGGCAAAAAAGTCGCCGTTATCGGTTATGGCTCGCAGGGTCATGCGCACGCTTGCAACCTTCAGGATTCCGGGGTGGACGTTACAGTAGGCCTGCGCGCCGATTCATCGTCACGAGCAAAGGCCGAGGCTCATGGCATTAAGGTGGCGGACGTACCGGCGGCAGTGGCCTCAGCCGACCTGGTGATGATCCTGACACCGGACGAATTCCAGAAGCAGCTTTATACGAAGGAAATCGAGCCTAATATCAAACAAGGCGCCACCCTGGCCTTTGCGCACGGCTTCGCGATTCTATTCAAGGAAATCGAGCCCCGGGCCGATCTCGACGTCGTCATGATTGCGCCGAAAGCGCCGGGTCATACGGTGCGGTCGGAGTACACCAAAGGCCGCGGTATTCCCGACCTGATAGCGGTTGCTCAGGATGCATCCGGGAGCGCCCTCGAAACCGCCAAATCCTATGCCTCGGCGATTGGCGGTGGCCGGACGGGAATCATCGAAACGACGTTTAAAGACGAGTGCGAAACCGACCTGTTTGGTGAGCAGTCCGTTCTTTGCGGCGGCTGCGTCGAACTGGTGAAGGCTGGCTTCGAGACACTCACGGAAGCCGGCTACCCTGCTGAGATGGCTTACTTTGAGTGCTTGCACGAGCTGAAACTTATAGTCGATCTCATGTACGAAGGCGGTATCGCCAACATGAATTATTCGATTTCGAATAATGCCGAATACGGCGAATACGTAACCGGACCAAAAGTCATCAACAGCGAATCGCGTGCGGCAATGCGTGAGGCATTGGCCAACATCCAGAACGGCAATTACGCAAAGCGCTTTATAGCTGAAGGTGCGAACGGATACCCTGAAATGACCAAGGCAAGAGAAGCGAATGCCGCCCACCCGATCGAGAAAGTTGGCGCGGAGCTGCGAGCGATGATGCCATGGATCGCCGCCAACAAGATTATCGACAAGAGCAAAAACTAAGGGGCCTGATTTACCCCGCGCGAGGCCGCCTCTATGGCGGCCTTTTTTATGCCGCAGGCGGATATTCGTCGAAATTGATCAAATATTTTAAGCACCACAGCCGTGTGTCGCCCGGCAGCCTGCATAATAGCGGCCCATTGAGCTAACTGCCCATTGAGCTAACTGCTCAATGAGCTGACTAAAGTGAAGCTTTATCAGTGGCAGTCATCCAACCACGCCGGTAAATCGAAACATCTGGTAATGAAACGTTTATTCGCAGCTTTTGCTATTGTGTTGTTCGCCGCAAGTGCGAGCATTGCAGATGATATTGACTCCGTTACGGCAGCCGGCGGAACTCTGCTGGTCGAATGGCGAGGCAGCTTTTCCGCAGCAGAAAAGCAGAAGCTACTGAGCTGGCAGGAATCCGTTGCCCGGACGATGTCGCTACTGCACGGCAGTCTGCCACGTAATCCGATTCGCGTGGCTATGCAGCCCTATTCGTCATCTTCTGCCGTGCCCTTCGCACGCGTACTGCGCCAGGATCCCGAGGGCGTGCTGTTCTACATCAATCCAAAACAGCCGGAGCATGAATTTATCGCGGACTGGACCGCTTACCATGAATTCAGCCACCTGTTTATTCCTTATCCGGGTATGAGTGACATCTGGTTTTCGGAAGGCCTGGCGAGCTACTACCAGAACGTGCTGCAATTTCGCGCCGGCTTGCTGACAGGAGCAGAGGCAAGGCAAAAGCTGTTAGCAGGCTTCGAGCGCGGCCGAGACGATAATACCCATCAGGACCTGACGCTTGGGGAACTTAGCTCTGCCATGCGCAAACGCCATGCCTACATGCGCGTCTACTGGAGTGGCGCACTGTATTTTCTGGAAGCTGATCTGGCATTGCGCAAGCAGCCCGGGAGCACAGCCGGCAGCCTCGATGACATCCTGCGAGAATTCGGCACCTGCTGCCTGCATTCAGACAGAGATTGGAATGGTTTGGCCATTGCCGGCGAATTTGATCGCATCGCCGGTCGGCAACTATTTGTGCCGCTGTTTAAACGCTTCGAACGGTCGAGGGCCATTCCAGACTATCTGGAAATATTGCAGTCCGAAGGCTTGCAGACGATTTTACCGGTCGGAGCCGCGAATCTGGATTTGGCTGTACAATAGCCTGCGCACGGGATCCTGCCCACGGGGCTCTGGCCACAATGTCCCCGAATAAAAACGAATGGGGAATCTTCTCCGTTTCGATTACCAGGTGTTTTGTTTTAAGAGGACGTATTCATGATTTTGTTGACGGGAATTACCGGCAATAACGGCGGTGCTACCGCCGATGCACTGTTGGAAAAAGGCGTGAAGTTCAGGGCTCTAGTGCGAGACCCGGACAAGGCGTCCGCCTGGGCCGGAAAAGGCGTCGAACTGGTAAAGGGTGATCTTAACGACAAGGCTTCCATTCTAGCCGCACTGAACGGCGTCGATCGCGCGGTGCTGATCATGCCAAACGGCCAGGATCAGGAACGTCTCGAACTCGCGTTCATTGCAGCAGCGAAAGAAGCGGGTTTGGAGTGGATCATCAAATTGTCCTCACCGGAAGCGGTTCGCGGCACCACGAGCCCTACTCCGCTCGTGCACCTGGCGGCGGAGGACGCGATTCAGGCATCGGGCATGAACTGGACCTTCGTGCGGCCGAGTTTCTTCATGCAAAACTTCCGTGGCGCAGTCCCGCAGGCCAAGGCCACCGGTAAACTCTCCATGCCCATGGGCGATGGCACAGCTGCTCTGACCGACTGTGCGGATGCAGGTGCATTTATAGCGCACATCCTGACCGACGAAAATTCGCAGCAGCATTACGGCCAGTGTTACGACATTACAGGCCCCGACCCGGTGATGACATTTGCGGACATTGCCGGGATCATTGGCGAAGCCATTGGTAAAGAAGTCGTCTATGAACATGCCGATCCGAAGGCATACCAGGAAAAACTTCGCCCCTTTGTTACCAGCGACTGGCACTCGGACGCGGTTGCGCACCTGTTTGCTGAAATAGCCGACGGTACGACACCGGGCCACAAAACCGACACTTTCGAGAAAATAATGGGCAGACCAGGTCGGTCGTTCAAAGAGTACCTTGATTCGGTCGTCTGACTGGCGCTGAAACTGCATCTTAAGCCCCGCTTAGCGGGGCTTGTTAATGTCTCGCTACGTCGGCGACCGGTCAAGCAGGATTCGAAGATCGCTCACAATGGCCGAGACGTCATGTGGCGCGCTGATGACCCCGGTGTAAGCCCCCTCCGGGTCAATGATAAATAACGCTGTTGAGTGATCGACGGTATATGCTCCGGCCGTTGTGTCCACAAAATAAGGGGCGCCGAGTGTATTCGCCAGCGCGTCAATTTGCTCCGGCGCACCCGTAACGCCGGTGAAGTCCTCATCGAAAGCTTTCACATAGTCCCTGATAACCGCTGGTGAATCTCGGTCCGGATCGACCGAAACGAACAACACATCCACGGATCCGCCCATTTCCCCTGCAATTGCACGCATTTTCGCCATGGTCATGGGGCAAACATGGCCACAGCTGGTAAAACCCATAAACACCAGCGTCCAATGGCCGGTCAATCGCTCTTGAGTAAATAATTGCCCGTCCTGGTCCACCAGCTGCAATTCCGGCAGCGATCGGCGCCCGGGAAAAACTGTCGCAGCGCGGAACTCCGGCATATTGGCGGTCGCACTCGACTCGAGGAGCTGGCTCGCAGACCAGATGCCAACAGCACCCGCCAGCACGCCTGTTGCGAGCAACAATGGTAAAAATCGGGGTATCCTGTCCATGGGCAGCGATATTAACTCATAGACGATCAGCGACATATGGCGCAAAACCGGGCGCGATCAGACAAACCATTTTGCACAACAGCGAAACTTTTGCCGAAAAGCGCCGGTCAATAAAACATTCGCTAACGCGCTGATTTAACAGCGTAGGGGTAATTGAAGTATATTTTGTTGCAGCTCGGAGCAGTTCAGGGCGGTAGACTGGCTGCTTCAGGTTATATGAACCAATGTCAGTTTGATTTGATCTGCAGCGCATATTGCGTCAAACGGACAAGGGGAGAACGGCGTCAAAGCCGGTAATCAATGCCCGGATTTTCCGGGAATGTGCTTAATGGAGAAATGTAATCATGTCGAAGAAAGCAATCCGTAAACCTCTTAGCATCGCACTGGGTGCTGCTGTAGTTACCACGCTTGGCGCATCAGGAATCGCTAACGCTGCCGAAACGGATGAGAATCTGTTTTCCATGGAAGAGCTGACCAACGGCTACCTGATCGCGGGTGCTCATGAGTCCAATGACGAAGGTGAGGACAACGGCGACGAAAAGAAAGACGAAGGTGAAGGCAAGTGCGGCGAAGGTAAATGCGGGGGCGATTCATAAAGCTATCGACTAGCGCTTTATGACCAACGTTTACACTGACGTTGCGCCGGCATCGAGGCAACATATGCCCCAAGGTGCTGGCTTAGGTCTGCGGCGGGCCCTATTGGGCCCGCTCGCGGATCGTTTACCGAAGCAAATAAGTTTCGTGGAAGTAGCGCCCGAAAACTGGATTGGCATCGGCGGGCGTTTCGGCAAACAATTTAACGAACTCCTGCAAACTTATCCGCTTATTTGTCACGGTTTATCTTTATCGATAGGCGGGCCCGCCCCGTTGGACGAAGTTTTCCTGCGCCAGGTTAAGAAATTCCTCACGCAACACGATGTAAGTGTCTACTCCGAGCACCTGAGTTACTGCAGCGACGACGGGCACTTATATGACCTGATGCCGATACCATTTACCGAGGCAGCTGTGCACTATGTTGCCCGACGAATCCGACGCATCCAGGACATCCTTGAACGACGCATGGTTATCGAAAATGTTTCCTACTATGCCGCGCCCGCGCAGGAAATGGACGAAATAGAGTTTTTGAGGGCGGTGCTGGACGAGGCTGATTGCGACCTTTTGCTGGACATCAACAATATTTACGTAAACAGCATAAACCACGGTTACGATGCGGAGGAATTCATGCTGTCGGTTCCTGCAGACCGGGTCGCCTACTTTCATGTCGCCGGGCACTATAAGGAAGCTGAAGACCTGCGCATCGACACACATGGTGCCGCCGTTATCGATCCGGTCTGGAAACTCCTCGACAGAGCCTACGAACATTATGGGCCCGTACCTACGCTGTTGGAACGGGACTTCAATATCCCTCCCCTGGATGACTTGCTGCAAGAGATAGACCAAGTTCGCGGTCTGCAGCGCCGTTGGGAAGAGCCCGCTGTGTCGTCCGAGCGGAACAAAGCGTAACGATGGGCACGAGGGACCCTGCTGCGGAAGAATTACTGCGGCAACAGCAGCTTGAATTCGCCGCTCATTTGCGCGCCCCTGACAGGAACCCACCGCCGAAAGATGTCGAAGACCGGCGGATGGAAATATATCGCGACCTGTTTATTAATAACGTAACAAACTTCCTCGGCAACAGCTTCCCCGTCCTCAGCGACCTGCTCGGAACGCAGCGCTGGGGCATGCTGATTCGCGATTTTTACCGCGATCACCAAAGCCGGTCACCGCTATTTCCGGACTTACCCAAAGAATTTCTTGACTATCTGATCAATGAACGTGAAGCGGGCGAGCACTCCGATCCAGAGGACGATCCGCCGTTTTTATATGAGTTGGCTCATTACGAATGGGTCGAAACCGGACTGGCCCTGGCCGAAGAACCGGAACGAGACCGGCGGCTAAAACTCGAGGGTGATCTGCTGGACGGACATCCGGTAACGTATCAACTGGCATGGTTATTTAGCTATAGCTATCCGGTGAACGAAATCTCCAAGGATCATCAACCCGATCAGCCCGCCGACCAGCCGCTCCACTACCTCGTTTACCGCAACGAAGAGAACAAGGTGAAGTTCCTGAAACTGAACGTTATAAGCGCGCGTCTGTTCGACATACTGTCGACAGACTCTGATATTAGCGGCAGAGCGGCATTGGAACTGATTGCACAGGAACTGAGTCACCCGCAACCGGAAAAAGTCGTCGCAAACGGCGCTGCGATCCTTGAGCAATGGCGCACCAAGGGCATTATCCGCGGCGCAAGATAAGCCATACGCCGCGCGCTGTATCCGGCCACATCGAAATCGCCGTATTCGTCTGACTGGAAAAGAACAATGCAATTACTCTTGAAACTGCAGTCGCTGCTTAACTCCGCAAAGGCTGTCGATTGGATTGCACCACTCGCACTGCGGCTCTATCTCGTACCGGTTTTCTGGATGGCCGGAACCATGAAGTTAAGCGGTTGGGACAATACAGTTGCATGGCTCGGCAATCCGGACTGGGGCCTCGGCCTGCCATTTCCAGCGCTTATGGCTTTTCTTGCAACGGGTGCGGAAGTGGTCGGCGCAATTTCACTGCTTATCGGCTTGGGTGTGCGGTGGATGTGCATACCCCTCATGGTGACGATGGTGGTCGCAGCGGTAACGGCGCACTGGAGTAATGGCTGGCTGGCAATATCGACCGGCAGCGGGGTGTTCGCAACGGAACGAACCATCGGTGCCACTGAACGCCTGGACGAGGCCAAGTCTATCCTCAAGGAGCATGGCAACTACGAATGGCTGACCGAAAACGGTAGTTTCGTAGTGCTTAATAACGGCATAGAGTTTGCCGCCACTTATTTCATAATGCTGCTGGCTCTGTTTTTTCTCGGCGCAGGCCGGTTCGTAAGCCTGGACTACTGGATCGACAGAAAACTATATTCCTGAACGCAAAAACCCCGGGCTATTCGCTGTAAACCGGGGTTTTGCATCGGGGCACTCTGGCCGCTTTAGGCCGTCTAGGCCATAGCCGCGTCGCGCTCCGGGCGGAAACTCGGATCAGGAAACTCTACTACGCGCCAGTAACTGTCGATCAGCTCGACCGCACGAATGAAGCTATTGCCCATATCTGACTTCAGCATGTAGCCAGCGACATGCAGATTAAATGCCTCGAATTTGTCCTTTTCGTCATTCGACGTCGTCAATACAAATACGATCAAATGGTGCAGTCGCTTGTCTGCACGAATTTTTGTTAGCAGCTCGAGGCCATTCATCCGTGGCATATTGATGTCGAGAATAACCAGGCTGGGAGTATCTTCCCCTCCGGCGTCAGCGCATTGGCTGAGAAATTCCCAGGCTTCAACGCCATCTCGTGCGACGGTTACAGGGTTGCTAATTTTTAGTTTTGTCATGGCGCGCTGAAACGCTTTGACGTCGATACTGTCGTCTTCGACCAGAAGAATCTTCACCGGTACAGCATTGCTATCACTCATCCTATTAATCCTCTTCTAAAACTACCGTGTCGTGACCAACGCAGTGCAAATCATTCTGGTCAAAACCGTCTTCACTAAAGATATCCGGTACAGCGGCCTGTGGTCGGGAACCTTGCTTTTCGGATTGCTCGCCTTGCAGGGTCGCTTGGGAGATGCCAGCGGCTTTGCCCTGCCCTTCAGCAACTTCATCGGTCGGCATATCCTGAGGCGTTTTGTTCCAAGTGAACTTGAAAACAACGCCCTTACCAGCAGGGTTGTCTTCGAACCAAATACGGCCTTTCTGCCAATCGATGATGCGTTGTACGATTGCCAATCCCATACCACTGCCTTCTGTCTCGTCGCGCGGCTTAAGCGTTTGAAACATTTTGAAGACTTTATCGGCGTATTTGGACGGGATACCGTCGCCATCGTCGGCAATGGAAATCATGACGCTGTCACCCTGGTCCTCGCACGATATCTCTATGTGGCCTGATTCGGGTTCCGGATGATGTTTGATCGCATTGCTTATAAGGTTCCTGAGCACCGTTTCCAGTGCTGCGTGATGCGTCGTCAGGCACGGCGCACCTTCTCGAGTTATGATTTGCATGCCTTCGGGAGGAGCGATTAGGGTGGATATATCCTTAACAAACTCGTCAACGTGTATGTGTTTTACGTCACCGATTTTGCGGCCCGCCCGCGAATAGGCCAGCAGGTCTTCCAGCAGACGACTCAGGCGGCGGGTGCGTTGCCCCAGCAGATCGAGGTTTTCCTGGACATCACCCTCTTGATAATCCTCCAGATCTTCGCGCAACCATTCGATGATCACTTCTATCGCTCGCAACGGCGCTTTCAAATCATGCGAGGCCACATATGCGAATTGCTCGAGATCTTTATTGGATCTGGCTAGCTCCTCCGACTTGGCCTCGACATGCTGTTCCATGATGCGGCGATCCGTAATATCTATGCCCAGCGTAAGTACACCCAGAATTTCTCCGCTGTCGTCACGGAACGGCTTATGGGTAACGGAAAAATACGCCATGCTTCCATCAGGCATCGATCTGTTGGATTCGGAATGCACTTCTTCGCCGGCCAGCGCCTGGTCATAGCGAGGTTTGCGCTCCTTAAACATTTCCTCGCCAATCAGATCCCTGATATGGACCCCCACTAGCTCATCAGCCTGACGATTGAAAATATTTCGGTACTCGGAGCTCATGAACCAGACGCGATAATCGCGATCTATATACGAGAACAGTCCGGGAATGCCATCTACCAGTTGCTGCATCCGCGACTGAGTTGCCTTAAGCCGACCTTCCAGCTCCTTCGTGGCCGTAACGTCGATGAACACGCCCTTTATAAAAAATTGGCGCGCATCTTTTTTTATCGTATGTCCGCGACCACTGAGATGACGATAGCCACCTGCAGACCGTTTAACGCGAAACTCACAGGCAAACTTGCCCGTCGCCTTGCAGACTTCGATAGCATTTCGATACTTCGGTATGTCTTCAGAGGGTATTTTTTGCTCCAGAACATCTTGCGGCGTTTCCTGGTCCCAATCGAGCTCAAAAAAACTCTTGCATATAGGATCCAGAACGAGCTGCATATTGCCTCCATCCCAGCTCCACATGCCAACACCGACAGACGACATCAGCCTCTCCGTATCCCCTATATTGGTCGTGATCGTAGTCATGTCAGATATTTCGCTCCCTCGTTCAGAATCCTTACATTTTGCGTAGAACTGTTGCGCATCGAGACTGCGGGCTTCACTCTGGAAAAGTTACTCTTTGCATCATCCAATAACTCCACAATTTCCTTACCCCAGATCGGATGACCAAATAGATAACCCTGCGCGATGTTGCAACCTGCATCGCGCAAAAAATTTAGCTGCCGCTCTGACTCGACACCTTCGGCAACGGTTTCCAGATTCAAAGCTTTTGCTAAAGAAATAACAGCGCGACAGATATGCTCGCTATCCGAGTTCTCGCCAATTTCATCAACGAAGGATTTGTCGATTTTGAGAATGTCGATCGGGAATTTTTGCAGGTAGGCCAGACAGGAATTGCCGGTTCCGAAATCGTCGATGGAAATTCGAATGCCAATCTCTTTGAGCTTGTCGAGGCATCCCAGAGCGGCATCCGTATCCTCCATCAGCAGCCCTTCGGTCAGCTCCAATTCGATCAGGTTCGGGTCCGTATCATGGGCTTCGAGTATCTCGGCTACGCGCTCGGCGAAATCAGGCTGTTGAAATTGTCGCGGCGAAACATTGATAGAAACCGGAACGACTCGGAGCTTCTCAGCCTGCCATTTCGCTATGGCCCGACAGACATCACCAATTATCCAGTAGCCTAGTGGCACTATGTACCCACTGTCCTCGGCGGTACGGATGAATTCTGCCGGCCTCACCAAGCCCCGATCAGGGCAATTCCAGCGTATCAGGGCCTCCATGCCGGTAAGCCCGTGCGATTTCATATCAACCTTAGGCTGATACACAAGCGCAAACTGTCGCAGGTGCAACGCAGACTGAATATCCTGCTCAAGCTTGTGGCGCTCAATAAGCTGTGAGTGCATGTGCTCGGTAAAGAACCTGAACTCGTTGCGACCGGCTTCTTTCGCCTGGTACATCGCAATATCAGCATTCTTCAACAAAACGGCAGGCTCGCGGCTGTCATCGGGGAACACAGTGATGCCGATTGCTGCCGTAACGATCACTTCCCTCCCCTGCACGATGAAGGGCTCTATAAGGGAATTAATCAGGTTGCGGGCTATCGATTCAGCGTCTTCTGCTTCTTTAAGCCCTTCAATGACCAGCGCGAATTCGTCACCACCAAGACGCGCAAGTACGTCACCCGCGCGAGTATGCAGGTACAACCGCTGGGCGACTTCTTTCAGCAGAGTGTCGCCTGCGTCGTGGCCCAGCATGTCATTGACAGCCTTGAACTTGTCCAGGTCGAGGTAGAACAGGGCTACCTTCGTTCTTACGCGCTGCGCCCGGGCGATGGCCTGATCCAGCTGCTCTGTGAGGTACTGGCGATTCGGCACGCCAGTCAGGCTGTCATACTGGGCAAGATAATTGAGGCGTTTCTCCGCGCGTTTGCGTTCGATCGCATACCTGATTGAACGCGTAATAAGACGACCTTTGCCCTCCCATTTCACGAGGTAATCCTGAACACCTTTATTCAGGATGCCCAATGCGAAATCTTCGTCGTCGCGACCGCTAAGCACCACGATGGGCATATCCGGGTCGGCTTCCTGCACCGCTTCTACGCACTCCATCCCTGAACCGTCGGGTAATCCCATGTCAAGAAGAACGACGTCAAAGCCCCCCTTACGCAAGGCGCGGGTACCGTCTTTTAATGTGGTGACATGGGTTAGCTCAATATTACTTGCGCCACTGCGCCTAAGGGATGCGGCCAGAAACTCGGCGTCCGTAGTATTGTCTTCAACGAGGAGTAATTTCATCTAACAACAACCCAAACAAAAATGCTTAAGGCACTGCAGCAAAGCAATGCCAGCCTTGAGCAAGCTTATTGTTAAAAGGATGTTAGAACTGAGACGGAAATCACATTAAGTAATGGCACAGGTGTGAACGACTTCACGCGAACCAGAATCCGTCAACTGATCAAGCTGGCATGCTTTCAATCAATGAGTGGTTGGCCACGCAAGCGCCGTTTCAGGTTGGCGCCTGCACGCATCACTTTCTTCTTGATGGACTCGTGCGCGGCAGACGGCGAATAGAAAGGACCGCCCTTGCCGTCAAAACTGCAGTGGACATTTTCGCCATCCTTGATTACGTAGGCCAGAATCAGCTGCAAATGCCTCTGGCCTTCATACTTATCCCGCCAGTGAGGTATTTCCAGCCCACGATAGATAAGAGCGTCGCCGCAATTCTGATGGACTATGATGTCTTGGCCATCCACTTCGACACCCAGCGGCCAATCGGTGTCCGCACTGATCTGTATAGTGACATTAATTTCATTGGCACCGCGATCAATATGCCGCCGCAACTTCTCGCCATGCTTATAGAGGCGCACAAAAGAAAACCCGGGGACCAGCGCCAGGCCGGTAATCGCTTCTATTTTTTCCTTAGTCGCATACAGAACGGTATCCGCGCAGGCCTCGCCGTAACCGTTTAGCGAAGTACCATCTCGTCTAAAGTGAGACCGCCCTCGAGATAGTGTGTAACCGTAGTACGAAGCGAGAAACTGAACCAGAAGCGGATCGAGAAGATCCTTTGCCACAAAATACTTTTGTCGCGAAAATTCTTCTACTGTGGTCATGATGTCAAACTCGATCTCGTTATATTGGCACGAATATTATCACGCACGCCGATGGCCATTATCTTTTTAGGCGTTATCTTCTCGCGCTGCGCATATATGCGAGCCGCGACGAAATGCCCAACCAGCGGTATTATGGCAAGCTAGGATCGTCTTCAGGGAAACTGACATGCAGCACAGAAAAACTAATCATCTAAACCGTCGACAGCTATTGCGGACTTTGCCGCTAATGGCAGCTGCGCCAGCCGCGTCGCTGCCTGCGGGTTGCAGCGGCGAACCGCGGCCACAAGGCGTGCCACTAAGTGCTTTCGGCTATCGTTCGACCGCCGAGGAGGTAACTCAGGGTATTGACCTAAGCGGCAAGACCGCCCTGGTAACGGGCTGCAACTCCGGCATCGGTTTTGAAACCATGCGCGTGCTCGCATTGCGCGGTGCTCACGTATACGGGGCCGGGCGCACAATTGAAAAGGCGGCGGACGCTTGCAACAGCGTTGACGGCCGCACGACGCCACTCGCCATAGAGCTAACAGACTTCGAGTCGATTACCGCCGCGACCAGGGAATTTCGCAGCACTGAGAATCAATTAGATATCATCGTTTGCAATGCCGGCATTATGGAGCTGCCCGAACTGGAGCAGGTTAACGGCATCGAAAAACAATTCTATGTAAATCATCTCGGACACTTTGTATTAGTAAACCAGTTGCTCGAGCGGATAATTGCCGCGCCACAGGGCCGCATCGTCAATGTCAGTAGTGGTCGCGCGACGGCAGCCACACCACCTGAGGGTATACAGTTCGACAATCTGTCCGGCGCGAAAGGCTATGACCCCGCGCTTGCTTACGGTCAGTCCAAACTTGCCAACGTATTATTCACGTTGGAACTTGCAAAACGACTGAGCGATACGACGGCAACTGCCAATGCGCTGCGGCCCGGTGTAATTCCAACTAACCTTGGTCGCCATTTACCTCGCTGGAAAGTAGTCGCATTGGAAACAGTAGGCAGCGTGTTCACGAAAACCATAGCGGAAGGTGCAGCAACGCAATGTTACGTCGCGACAGCGCCCGCGCTGAACGAGGTAAGCGGCTATTTCTTTGATCACTGCAACCCGATACGTGCAGGCGGGTATACCGAAGACAAGCTAATGGCAGAGAAACTCTGGAATGTATCAGCCGAGCTAGCGGCGGGCTACATCTAGAGCGGAAGTCCGATGCGGCGTCAGTCCGACAGCTAAGTTCGTTTAGGCGACCTCAGGCCGGGGCCGAGCCCCTGGGTTACCAGGCGGATATTACGACCGAGCCAGGCATACCCCACCGCGCCGATTAGAATATTGGATACAGCTGCTGCAACAAAGATACCGTTCAGCCCGATCAGTTGCCTGCCCAACAAGGCTAGCGGCAGAAACACGATAAAGGCACGCGAGGTTGAGATTATCAGGCCCGGGATCGGATAACCCACACCGTTAAACGCGGCGCAAGTTGCCATCACCATGCCGTATCCGCCGTAGCTTAGCGCCATTATCCACAGATACTCGGCAGCTACCTGCCTGATCTGCGGAGTATCGGTAAACAAACCCGCCAGGGACCAGGCCGAACCGGCAATCAAAATTGTCAAAATCAGACCATAACCCAGGCAAAATTTGCCTATGGCGATGCGCGCTTGTGCCAGCCGATCCAGGCGGCCGGCAGAAAAATTCTGGCCCATGAAGGGACTTGTCACCGCAGATAGCGCATAAAAAGCAATAAGCCCAATGGGCTCTACGCGCACGGCAATGCCATAGCCGCCAACTGCATCGACCCCGAATTTTGCAATCATTGCGACGGCGACGCCGTTTGAAATCGGCACGATGGCGTTTGTGAGCATCGCCGGAAAACCAACCTGCAGCATCTGTCGCCATGATTCGGTCACCCTCGCGATAGCAACAAAAGGTGTTGCGAAAATTCGCAGACTCAGATGAAGATATACAAGGGTGCCGACCAGTACTGCGCTGCTGGAAATGAGAGTTGCCAAGGCCGCACCGGCCATCTCCATACGCGGCATACCGAACAAACCGAAGATCAGGATCGGATCGAGGATGGCATTAATTACTGCTGCAAGAACAATTATCTTGCCCTCGAGCAAAGAGTTACCGCGTGCCCGGATCGCCGACAGACAGGTCCAGGTGACCGCCGAGGCTGGCGCCGACCAGTACCAAATACTCATATAGTCATTGATCAGCGGGAGCAGGTCGGACGTTGCTCCCAACAACCCGAACAGGGGCGATATCGTCAGTAACCCTGCAACACAAAGCGCAAGACTGACTATTCCGGCCAACGCAACGGTATCTGTAGTCTGGCGCCGTGCAGCCCTGACGTCATTGCGCCCTACCGCACGCGAAATACATGACGCGGCGCCTGCCTCAAACCCTATGATGATGCTGCTGATCATCCAGATCACAGGAAAAGTGAAGCTGATTGCCGCGAGCGGCGCATCGCCGAGCCGGGACACAAAAAACAGATCGACGGCATCAAACGAGATAATAGCCACCAGACCCATGCCCATCGGCACGGCCTGGCGACGAAGATGGGCGCCAACCGGCCCCTTGGTCAGATCTGCGGACAAGCGTTATGGCCTCGATATAGATTAGCCGAGCATCAGGATGCGGGCTATTCTGCCAGACTCGTGCGGATGCTGCGGCGTCAATTCAGGCGAGACGCAAACGATCTTGCCGACCGGGCACGGAAATTTTTTGAAGCTGCCCGATCTCACCATTGCCGGCTTCGACGGCTATGAATCAGTACACACCCTAATCGTGCCTGATCGTGGCCGGCACGCCCCTTTAGGTTGCCAGGGAATAGATCGCTATCAATATACAGTCCGCAAGCGGCCGCGGCGAGATGAAATGCCGTGAGGTTGACCCCGCAACAGGTCCAGCCGGCTTGCCTCGGGAACGGGTCAAAAATGAGAATCAGGGGCTTGGAAAATGCTGCAAATGCAGCGATACTGTGCCCCTGTTTAAGTTGCTCAAAAAGGAGGTGATCCAAATGTCTAGTGAGATAACGAACGAGTCGTTTCAACCTGGGTGTGTCGGTCTTGATAAGGAGCAGCCTCTTTTTTAGCTGACTACCGAGCACTTCCCTTATACGAGGGAAAGAGGTTGGAGCGATTCGATCTCACGGAGGGCCGCTACTAGCGGCCCTCTTTGTTTTCTAAATTAGATAATCAGGGAACTGACATTCAATGCCTACTGAATCTGTAACCGATACAATGCGGGAGATCCTGCAATCCACCCAAACGATTGCAATCGTTGGCGCCTCGGACAAAGCTTCACGCGCATCTAATGGGGTCATGAAATTTCTGCAAAATAAAGGCTTCCGTTGCATCCCCGTCAATCCTCGTCTCGCTGGTCAACAAGTACTCGGTGAATCTGTATACGGCAGTCTTGCGGACATTCCAGTTGCCGTCGATATGGTCGACCTGTTCGTTAATTCTGCTCTCGCGGGCGCGGTCACGGATGAAGCGATAGCCGTAGGTGCGAAGGCCGTTTGGATGCAGTTGGGCGTTGTTGACGAGGCCGCTGGGGAACGTGCGAGGAACGCGGGCCTGCGGGTCGTGATGGACCATTGCCCGGCTCAGGAATGGCCCGGGCTTGGACTCGACTGACTGAGCACCGGCCGAGGTTGCCCCCGGTACAGCGTTTTTCAGCAGGCTAATGCCCGCGCTCGCTCCAAGAGCAGCATCTAAAAGTTCATACGCCTTGATCAGCGATAACGGAGCCGTTTGCAGAAACTGGCACTGCAAACGTCACACCGCGCATCCGCCACACAGATTTTACCGTATTCGGTAGCGCCGAAAACACGCAGCAGATTTTCAAAATACAGGGCACTGCACCCGGCCTGTTCTGCAAATCCTGCGAGTATTTTCGGCACGTCTTCGGTCGCAGGATTAACATGCTCGATGCCGAACCTTCCCGGTCCGAGCATCACTGCGATCAGGTCATCGGTTACATCCGATTGCACCGAATGCTCTCCAGCGGCAGTAATCAATTTTTCGTAATCGACACCTTGGCTTTCAAGTGTCGATTGAATCTGGGCAAGTAACTCGGCAGGTTTTGCGACTGCCTGGTTGCGTCGAAACCAGTAATAAGCCTGAACCATCCCGCCCCCGACCAGGCTGGTGAGGTCTTCGAATTCCTCTCGCGCAAAAAACCGCTCCTGCAGGTCGGGCGCGAAGAACGCCTTGATTTCGTCTCTGTCTCGACGCGTGGGGCCCATTTTCCCGTTAGCCTGACCGCCGAATAAGGGATGCCAGTGCAACAGGACGAACTCACCATCGTCCGCTAACGCGCTCATAACCGTATTCCTGTATGCCGCGAAGCGGACCGGGTCCATGTTGTGCAATAAGCCATGGTCCAGCACCAGGTCGTATTTTTGTGGCGGCACCCAATCTGAGATATCTGCCAGAACCGGCTTAATCGAAACACCTGCAGCCCGCGCTCGCTGCTCAGTGTATTCAAGAGCCTTCGGCATAAAATCCAGACTGCTTACATCCCAGCCCTGCTGCGCGAGAAAGAGCGAATCTGTGCCCGCTCCACAGCCTATATCGAGTGCCGCGCCTGGTTGCCGGCGCCGGCAAATTTCCGCTAAAAACAGCGTGGGCTCTTCGTGCGACCACGGCAAATCCTGCCAGCTCTTGGCCCAATCATAGGTGGCCGAAAACGTGTCTTTCTCGTGCGTGCTCATAGTTGCTGCTCCGGCGCCAGCTGAATTTGAGATCTAGTGTGCCACGTAGGTAACCCAAATAACATTGACCAAGGGAGCTTCGCTGATGCCGCCACTTCCTGTTTTGGACAACAGCCAAGGTGGCCGTGCCGATATTTCGCGGGACTGCTAAAGTGCGGCTATTCTGATGGCAATGACGGAGCACGGAAATGGCAAGATATCGCATCACGACCTGGCTGGCGGCCGCACTGGTCATTGTTTCGCTTTCAGTGGCGCCCTCTGAAAGTATCGCAGGTGGCCATACCAGTGCGCCCGACACGACGAGCGGAATACAGCTCGACCCGGCCCTTCGTAGCGAATTTATCGGAACGGTACTTGTAACCGGCGCTAACCGTGGGATCGGATTAAGGCTGGCGACCAATTATGCCGAACGCGGCTGGAAGGTTATAGCTACAGCACGTTCACCCGAAAAGGCAGACGAATTAAATGCCCTGGCCGAGAAACATTCGAACCTCAGCGTGGTGCAAATGGATTTAACTGACCATGCGGGCATCGATAAGCTTGCGAAAGATCTTAAGGGAACACCTATAGACGTACTGCTCAATAACGCAGCGACGCTGGGTGACCCGGCAGACCAGGATTTCGGTGCTTTGGATTACGACCTTATGGCGCAGGTCTATGCAGTAAACACCATCGGTACGATGAAAATGACAGAAGCCTTCATCGACAATGTCATGGCGAGTGAACAGAAAAAAGTCGTTGCAATTACAAGCCAGCAAGCATCGATCGGCAGCCTGCGCGACCCGTTTATACCCTTTTATAAAATGAGCAAATCGGCGCTTAATATGGGAATGAAGTCGATCTCGCGGCGACTCAAAAGCAAGAAAGTGACGATCGCGCTCATTTCACCCGGGGCGGTTGACACGGAAATGATGAATTCGGCGCTGGATCATGCAAATTTCAAAGGAAATTTTTTGATTACCCCGGAAGAAAGCGCCGAAGCCGTAATAAATATTATTGACCAGTACGAACTGAAAATGACCGGTACATTCATGTCGCATCGGGGCGATGTTATTCCCTGGTAACTGAGCCTTTATCGAAATATCAGCTACTGCAATATTCTTTAAACCCTGGAAGAAAGTTCCTGCGCATGAAAAAGTTCGCCAAGTTATTACTGATAGTTTCTGTAGTGCTGGCAGGGGCATTTGGCTACTGGCGCTACGATCATGCCGACCGTGAACACGCAGCCGCCAAGGACGCTATCGCCGCGCTGGAATCAGACGGAGTCGTAACCGTGGAGTCGGGCAAGTGGTTTATTTTTCAACCAACGCAGGGCGCCCCTCGCAAAGGGCTAATCTTTTACCCGGGCGGCGAGTGCGACGAGCGCGGCTATGCGCAGCCGCTAAGGGCCATTGCCGCGGCAGGCTACCTGGTCGTGATGCCCCCTATGCCTTTGCAACTGGCGGTTTTTGACCCGAATGCTGCAGGGGAAGTGATCCAGGCTTTTCCGGAGATACAGGCCTGGGCCGTAGCGGGCCATTCACTGGGCGGGTCGATGGCTGCCTATTTTGCCCACAACAACCCGTCCGCTGTCGCGGGCTTATTGCTCTGGGACGCCTACGCAGCCGATGACATGAGTTCGAGCACCCTGAAAATCCGCATGATTCATCGGTCCGATGAGACGGGCGCTACACCGGAAGGTTACGAGACTAAATTGCCCTTATTACCGAAACAGACGGAATTGGTGCCAATTTCCGGCGCGCAGCATCTCAATTTCGGCAATTTTATTGCGGGCCGAATGTACCGTGATGAACCACCACCTGAACTGGACCCGACATTGCAGCGAGCCATGGTGGCCGCAGCATCCATTCAGTTCATGGACGCCCTGTAGAAATCGGAACAGCCATTGCGACTGGCTCGCGCGTCGACGCGCCGATTAACTCAGCTTAGTCGTGGTCGTGATCATGCGAGCCACGCGAATGACCGTGCGAGTGGCCATGCGAATGACCATGCGCATGATCATGTGAATGCCCTTTATCATGCTTATGCACATGATCCCGCGCTATTTTCCCGAGGCCGCCGCCGCTGTCAGGCTGATGATGATCGTGCGTATGGGCGGGCTTCGGGGGTCCATCGTGCGTATGCTCGGCATGCGGAACCGGCGAATCCAGCGTGTGCGCAAATTTGGGTCGGACATTCGGTTTTTTCGGACTGTCATCCGAATTTCGCCAACCTTTGCCTTTCAAATGGAACGCAGGTGCGGACAGCAGTTTTTTGAGCTCGGGAGCGCCACACTCAGGACAATCCTGCAGCGGTGCAGAACCCAGTTTTTGCAGCACATCAAAGCTGTGGCCACAGGCTTCGCATCGATAATCAAATATAGGCATGGTAATTATTGCTTTTAATTCTGTGCTAAGTGCTCGATGAGAGCGGCTGCGTAGAATACCAGTTCTTGCGCGGCCTTTGGCTAGTGCCTCGGCTAAAAGCGTGATGTCAGTGCCGGCTTATATTGACAGCCGACCTCCTTTTGCCGCAGTGCCCTGTTCTCTGTATCATTCCTGTAGTGTCAATAAGTTAGCGGTGGCGGAGCGGTTCCAGCCACGTAAAACAGGCAGGCGGTGCAAACGAATGCTAAGAAAGCTGGCCAAACTGTTCCTCGCGTTTTTGCTGATAGCCACTCTGCTGCTGGTTGCCTGGTACCAGGTCGACGGCATCCCGACTGAAGACAGTGCCGCTTACCTGAGCGGTGCTGGCTATGCGGTCGCCCAGGAGAATGGCGGGGGGCTGATATTTACGCCTGCCGACGGGAATGGATACGGCATCCTGATCATGCACGGCGCTCTCATCAAACCGCAAAGTTATGCCAAAAGTGCGGCTTTCTTTGCGCAACGCGGCTATACGGTCTATTTGCCTAATGGTCCGGTACGAATGTCGATCGCGGCGGTCGACCAGGCCGCCGAACGATTGCAGCAGCTTGATATTGCAGAATGGTTTTTCATCGGCCACTCGATGGGCGGCATGGCCAGCCTCGAACTCATCACAAAGCATGACATAGATGCCAAGGCCGTAGCACTTTGGGCAACGGCGATGCCGAGTGACTACTCGCAACTTGAAGTGCCCATTCTTTTTATCTGGGGCGATAACGACGGCCTGCTGCCAGCCGAGCGATTCGAAAACAGTAAACTAAATCTGCCTGAGCGCACCGACTACATCACGCTGCATGGTGCAAACCACAAGAATTTTGCTCAGTACTCACACCAGTTTTTCGATGGGGACGCGACCATAGACTGGAATGAACAGATCGATTTTGCAAACCAGACAACGGCCGATTTTTTTGCCCGGCTCCGTTAGTCACGCTTAACGCATATTGCCCACGCAATGGGCAGCGCATCATTAACGGGCCCGGGCGAGTTGCGTAACGGACTCATCGTCTATTAGTTTGATTCCAGACCTGAACAGGAACCCGCCTCTTTGGATATTGACATTATTCTTGAACCGGATCTTTCACCGGCGCAGATTGCTGCATTGGCCGTGGAAGCTGAAAAACTCGGCATTCGCGCGCTCTGGACATCCAATTACCACCAGCACTGGGACTGTTTCCTGGCGCTGGCACCGGCAGCAGCCGCTACCTCCAAAATTCTGCTAGGCCCGCTCGCCGTGAGCCCGTGGGAGCTGCACCCGCTGAAAATGGCAAATGCCTTGCTGACGCTCAATGAGATGTCCGGCGGCAGAGCGATGATTGCGGTAGGCGGAGGCGGCGGCGTGCTAGGCGCCATAGGCTGGCGCGCGGCAACGGGGGGGACGATCTGGCCCGGTTATCACCCGGTCAAGAAAACCCGCTATCCGGACCGCCGCGTAAGGGGCGTACGCGAATGCATCGAAATACTGAAGCAGGCGCGCAGCGGAGAATTTTCGAGGGGCTATGACGGCGGCACGTTCGTGATCAGCCGACCGTTCATTATGCAATGGGCGGAGTCGCCGGGGCCGCTGCTATACAGCTGCAGCAGCGGCCCCCAAATGATTCGCATGGGCGCGCGCACAGCGGATGGGATTCAGGTGAGTGACTTTACCGTCGACATGCTCGCTGATGCCCGCGCGAATATAAAAGCGGGTTTAGCAAAGCGTGATGACGCGCCGAATAATTTTCGCTTCGGAAACTTTTGGGCCTGGCATATCAAGGAAGATAAAGACGCGTCTATGTATGAGGCGAGGCGCGAGCTGATCTGGCGTGGCGCAGTAATCGGCAAAGAAGAAGAAATATTGATGAAGTTCCTGCACGACCATGATGAACTGGAGCTCGTCATGGACAACTGGGACAACTTCCGCAAAGCAAGTTGGACCCGCTCGGGACAAATTGACGGCGTGCCAGAGGATGTCGTCAACAGGATGATCGCCGGCTTATCGTCGGCAGGCGATATGGGCGATCTGGAAGTCGAGCTGGAGAGATTCCGGCAAATGAAAGCCGGCGGCCTCACGGAGCTTTCGCTGCGCCTGCATGACGATCCACTTGACGCTCTCAAACTGATAGGCACACACGTCCTTCCTGCGGTTCGATGATAACTAGTAGAGCGCGGAAATCTGCCGGCTCGGTCCGTACGAATAATCACTCATGAACAGGATTAACCCTCGAAAGTTGCTGCTGAGCAAATGGACTGCAGCCAATCCATGCGGCCGCGAAAAACATTTTATAGTCAGCCGCGTCGTCGACGATGCAAACGGCAACCCCGAAACCTGCGAACTGGAAGCTGTTTACAGCAAAAGGATTCAGGAACTCCACTGGCGGGAGCTGCGCGATTCCGACCATTGGCGACAGGGCTGGCTCTAGTCAGCGCTTGCGCGGCGGGAGCCCGGTATGCCGGGTCAGTGCTGTTCCCTTGCCCACCCTGCGCCGCTTATGCGCACCAGCAGAGTTTTTTCGCCGGGGCGCGCGATAACCTGACTTGTCGTCATCTGGCTGCCGAGCCGGGATCAACTGGTGCTCACCCTCACCGATCAAATCTGCGCGGCCCATGCGCCTCAGCGCTGCACGCAACAGAGGCCAGTTTTGGGCATCATGATAGCGAAGAAACGCTTTATGCAATTTGCGCTGCTCAGGATCCTTAACCGTTTCTACAGCTTGTGTTTTATAGCCCACTTTGCGCAGCGGATTTTTACCCGAGTGATACATCGCGGTGGCAGTTGCCATCGGCGAAGGATAAAACGCCTGCACCTGATCGGCGCGAAAACCATTCTTTTTCAGCCACAAGGCGAGGCTCAACATGTCCTCATCAGTCGTCCCCGGATGAGCGGCTATAAAGTACGGTATGAGATACTGCTCTTTTCCCGCCTCAGCAGAAAACTTTTCAAACAACTCTCGAAAACGATCGTATGTCCCGATTCCGGGTTTTAGCATTTTCGATAAGGGGCCTTGCTCGGTATGCTCGGGCGCGATCTTGAGATACCCGCCTACATGGTGAGTGACGAGTTCTTTGACGTACTCCGGGTCTTCGACGGCCAGATCGTAACGAACCCCTGACCCGATCAGCACCTTCTTGATGCCGGGCAGTGATCGGGCGTCTCGGTACAACTGGGTCAGCGCCGAGTGATCGGTATCGAGGTTCGAGCACACGCCCGGGTAAACACAACTTGGTCGACGACAAGCGGCTTCTATTGCGCGACTCTTGCAAGCCAGGCGGTACATGTTGGCTGTAGGGCCGCCCAAATCCGATATGACACCCGTGAACCCAGGGACTTTATCCCGTATTTCCTCCACCTCGGCCAGAATCGATTGGCTGGAGCGGCTTTGAATAATGCGCCCCTCATGCTCGGTAATGGAGCAAAATGTGCAGCCGCCAAAACAGCCGCGCATAATATTGACCGAGAACCGAATCATCTCCCACGCAGGGATTTTTTCTTCGCCATACGCGGGATGCGGTACGCGACGGAACGGCATACCGTAAACATAATCCATTTCTTCTGTGCTCAGGGGCACAGGCGGAGGGTTCAACCACAGATCCACATCGCCATGTTTTTGCACGAGCGAGCGGGCGTTACCCGGATTCGTTTCTAAATGCAGCACGCGGCTCGCGTGTGAATACAACACCCTGTCATTGCGAACCTTCTCAAATGACGGCAGCCGTATTACGGTTTTTGCCCTGTTAAGTTTTGGCGCGTGAGGGACCCGCAGTTCACTGTCTGCGGTTGAGTCAACATCGAAGCCGGCGAGCGCCGCTTCGCGGCGTTGCTTTTCCTGCGGCTCCATCGAGCGCACGTTTTTATAGGGGTTTACGATGCGCTCCAGATGACCGGGGCGATCAATGCGGGTGGAATCGACCTCCATCCAGTTTTTGGGCGTATCCTGCCGAACGTAAGCCGTGCCACGAACATCCGTAATCTTGCTAATGTCTTCCCCGCGAGCTAATCGGTGCGTAATCTCCACGATAGCTCTTTCGGCGTTGCCATAAAGCAAGAGGTCCGCCGCGGCATCAAGCAAAATCGAACGCCGCACTTCATCCTGCCAGTAATCATAATGGGCTATGCGGCGCAATGACGCTTCTATACCCCCCAGAATCACCGGCACGTTCGCGTAAGCCTCGCGGCATCGTTGTGCATATACCAGGGAACAACGATCCGGACGCATGCCGCCCTTACCGCCCGGTGTGTATGCATCGTCCGAACGTACCTTCTTATCCGCGGTGTAGCGGTTAATCATGGAGTCCATGTTGCCGGCGGCCACACCGAAATAGAGATTTGGCTGACCAAGTTCTTCGAATGCCACCTTCGAATGCCAGTCGGGCTGCGCAATAATCCCGACGCGGAAGCCCTGATCTTCCAGCAAGCGCCCGATAATCGCCATGCCGAAAGACGGGTGGTCGACATAGGCGTCGCCGGTGACGATGATCACATCACAGGAATCCCAGCCAAGGTGATCCATTTCCGCCCGGGTCATCGGCAGAAAATCGCTTTTCCCAAAGCACTCCGCCCAGTATTTAGGGTACCGGTATAGCTCGGTGCGAGGTCTGGATATAGCGGGTGCGGCCATCAGTTTGAATTAAAGCTATTAGCCTGAGCGCGGCAAACGCCTATTCTAGAACAACGGAGGGCAGCATGAAGGACTATCGGTTGTCGCTGTCGCAGACGATCAGCCGGGGTGCTGCGCGCCCAGATCACTTTTCCGGCCTGTTCCGGCTGCGACACTCCGCACATAATCACCAAATTTGATGAATATCCAGAACACCGCGCATAGGAATATGGTTCCCAGGTACATAGTCGCCGGCAGGCGAGTTACACCGAGCCAGTACTCCGGATAAACAGCATAGAAACCTATTATGATGGCGATAATGGGCAGCGCGAGCTTCAGTTTGCCGGCGGTACCCAGGCCGAGCCCGTGGAGCTGCGTTACCACGAATATAGCCATACCCCCGAAAAGAAACATCGACCAGAATTCATGATCGCCGGGGTTCATCAAGAATGCCGCAACCAGTGCTCCATGGACGACGAAAATCACTTCAAGAAACATAGTCCACCAGCGATTGGTATGGTACCTCGTAAAAAACAGGCTACTTTGCAGCAAGAGCAGAAACATATAGGCAAATCCCGCAATGTGCCCTGAAGTCATTTCCACCGGGTGGTACCAGAATGTATAGATGATGGCCCATGAAAAATAATAGCCATGGTAACGCCGTAGCGTGTCACCGACTCGATTCATCGAGTCGATCCCTTTGCCAAAGAACAGGCCCCGACGCCTGTTTTCCATGATCAGGATCATGAACAACATGACTACAACAGACATCATTGATGTGGCTTCGTGCACATCCTGTGCCAAGCCATCGTAAAAATATTTGGTCTGAACAATGTGCAACACCACAAAAAATAGGTTGATCCCAATGGCCCATGCGTTAAAACTGTGTAACCCGAAAATATACCTTGGCCTGACCTGTTGGGCCTGGTAGATCAGGAACCAGATCGCTATCTGGTGAGCGATGTAAGGCAGCCACGCGGACAGTCGCGTAATCGCTGTCGGTTCCTGCAATTGCCAGAAATACCAAAAATTGCCCCTGTCGGGAGCCAGAACCACACCTTCGCTGTAAGGCGCTAAAGCAAAGATAAGCCCCAATGCCAGGGCGCAAAAAGCAAAACCCCACCACATCCTGAAAGGCAATGGTTTATAGGCGGATGATTTTTCCTGTATTGTGGTGGCTCGCACGTGACCGTCCCCAGATTGGCGGCATTCTTAGTTAACTAGTTCGCTCTTGGGTCACAGATGGATTTATGCAGGGCATGCGGCCAATGCTTACCGCCTGACCGCGCCATCACAAACATATGTTTTTAATAGGTTTATTTCAAACTTTCTGCCGACACCATTGCATCGGCGGGTCAGCCGCTGCTTCAGCCCGGCAGGACTTATGTTGAGCCGCATTAGCGCCACAAGCGCTGCACCAGGGAGGCTCAGCTGAGAAACAGGGCGACCGTGCTGCCGAAACCGCCCAGCCACACCAATGAGCGCGCGGTGGATTTATCGTAGATATAAAACAGTCCATGCGCCACTCGACATGCGATAAAGAAACATGCCAACGCGTCTATGGTGAGCTGATTCGAGCCAGTAAGGTGTGCAATGATGACTGCCGCCGCAAATGGCGGAAATGCCTCGTATGAGTTTTGCTGCGCCCAGTTGGCTCGCTGCGCTCTGCCCTTCTGCTGCTCCAGCCATTCTCGCGGCTTGGAGTTGTCGTAGCCAGTACCGTTTGCCTTCGCAATACCGACCCAGATGAGCGGAAAAAACATCGAAAAGACAATACACCAGTATGCAATAGTCATTGATACACCTCTTTAGGTACAACCACTGTTTTTAGAATCTGGTTGCCTGTTGCGCAATACATGCCTGGAGACCATTAAATAACCAGCCGCCAAAGCGGTAACAGCGAAAACCACTTCGTGCCGCAGCGTAGACAAAATAGCGAACCGCTCGTGCAGAACGTCACGCAACAAAATCAAGCTAAGATTGGCGGCCGCCATCATTAAAACCACGACAATCACCCAGACCGTCCACCTTGCCCAGGCGCCATAACGGTCACGCATTTTCGGGGCAAATGCCATTCGAAACCGCACTAGCGCAAAAAGTACGGCGGCCAGCGCTATGCCGGCTATCGTGTCAACAAGCCATGGCATAGGTGAAATACTTTAATGTGGGCAATTTGGCGCAACAAAGGTGAACTCAACCTTTGTCTTCTTCATTGGACTTCTGGCCTTTATTCAAATCCTTTTTATCACTGCGCCAAATCGCATAGAAACACACCAGCCCAACAAGGACAGCAAACACAGAGACAACGATTTCCATGAAATTCTCCAATCGACAGATCAAACCAGATGCTATCACAGCAAACCATAAGCAAGGCCCCACTGTTAGGCAGAAAGTCTCCGCCCTGCCAGACACTAAGGCCGCCAATATGCATATAATCGGAGCCTGCTCAGCGTGACCCTAGACACATCTCCAATTACGAAACTATCTGGAACAGGAACTGCGGACCATGACACTGAATTCTTTTGCCCCGAAAAGCTTTTTCGCCTTGATTGCCACGGCTGCGGCAGCATTTCCCGTATACGCCGAACCAAAAGTGCTTCCGGACCCAAGTTCGGCCGACTTTTGTGTGGCTGTTCAGCATTTACTGGCAAATACCGACATAGACGCTACCAACGAAATCTTCGACAACATGCCCGATTACCGGGCTTCGAAACCTTCCCCAGAGCCGCTCATGATTTACCAGGTTGTTACATATGATGACAAACGCGCGATAGCGGTCTCCTGCAAGGTCAAGACGGCTGATCATATTCGGGCCGTTTACGGAGAAGACGCTGCCGGCGAACAACTCTACTGTCCTTCGGTAACCGAGGCGCTGAAAGCACAGGCGGTCGCCGAGCTTGAAAAAGAAAACCCGCCGGAAGTGGCAGATCGCGCACGAGGTTTTGTCGTCGATCAAAACGAGCCTTATATGATGGGCTCGAATTATCTGGCCGATTTTCAATTGAGCTATGTCGGCGATGACGGCGCAATACACCTGAACTCACCAGGACTGCAAACGAACTGGGAAGACTGGTTGCTATGGATCATGCCGAACCGACTGCGCGGTCAGACGTACTGTCATCTGCCAACGGTTTCCTACATCAAAGCTCTGGCCACCGGCGCCCTGGAACCCGGAACAGTAATTACGACGGTAGATGACGCACCGACCAAAGCGCCTTATTAGGAAGCGAGGGATCAGCCGCCGCACCGCGCTAATGCAGCGGCGAAGCCGGCGTGAAATCAATGACGGAAAAGACGAATTCACGAATGAGGAAAATATATTCGCCCTCGACCGCCATAAAGCCGATAAGGAAGAGCAGTGCTATCGGCGGCAATAAAATTGCCGTAATAAGGGCGACACGTTCCCACGCCATATGCATAAAAATGGCAACGATAAACCCGGCTTTAAGGAACATGAAAAGCAGGATGAGCGACCAGCGCGTATACCCTTCGAAATGCAGGTAATCGACCATGTAGGAGAAGGCGCTCAGCACGAACAGTAGCGCCCAGATCCAAAGGTAAATAGATATTGGGTGTTGTTGCCCTTCTGCCTCAGCCATAATCGTGCTCTCCCGATGCCGCTCGCCTTGTTAACTCACCAGAGATAGAAAAACGCAAAAATAAACACCCAGACAAGATCGACGAAATGCCAGTATAGACCTGCGATCTCAACGGTTTCGTAGTTTCCCTTGCGATCATAATCACCGCGGTGCACTCGATTCGCAATGATCCCCAGGTAAATAACGCCGGCTGACACGTGCATGCCGTGGAATCCCGTTATCATAAAAAATGCGGCCCCGAACTGCGGCGCCCCCATGGGATTCCCCCACGGACGGACGCCCTCATCGACAATCAACTTGGTCCACTCGAAAGCCTGCATCCCGACAAAAGTGGCGCCCAGTATCGCGGTTGCGATCATGAGTAGAACGGTTACACGTTTGTTTTTCCGATAACCGAAATTAACGGCCATCGCCATCGTGCCGCTGCTGGTGATCAGAATGAAGGTCATGATAGCGATCAGAATCAGGGGTATGGGCTCACCGCCGAAGGACAACGCAAACACTTCACTGGGGATAGGCCAGGGAATAGTCGAAGTAATTCGCACGTGCATATACCCAACCAGAAAACTGCTGAAAATAAATGTGTCGCTCAGCAGAAAGATCCACATCATGGCCTTGCCCCAGGGCACCTGGAACGTCTGTTTATCGTCGGACCAGTCGTGGACAATGCTGCCCAGCTTTGCTTCAGCGGTTGCCGCTACTGCTTCGGAAGCCATTTATGCGATCCCCTCAGGTTGCCAACAGCAGAATAAAGAAGACAATCCATACCAGCATCAGGTAATGCCAGTAGGTAGTGCATAGCTCGACACTTAACTTGATTCGGACCACTTCAATTTTTTGCCAACTACGAAAAGTGCTGTAAGCCCAGACAAACATTCCGCCCAGCAAATGCAAGGCATGCAGCGCGGTCAGCAAAAAGAAAAATGCCGCGGCCGGGCTATTCACCGCGTAAAGCCCCGCATCATGCAAGTATCCCCAAGCCAGGTACTGCCCTATCAGAAAACCTGCAGCCAGAACCCCGGCGACACTAAGATTATTGCGCACTACTGATATTTTGCTTTCCTGCGCAGCCAGCTTGGCGCGTTGCATAAACAGGCTGCTTAAAACGAGAAGACCGGTATTAAACCAAAGCAACCCAGGGTCGGCGATTGGCTCCCAATCCGGCATCGCCATGCGCATCCGGTAACCGATGACGAACAAGAAAAACATGCTGGTAAGTACGGCAAGAAAAAACCCCAGCATCGTTTTGGCTGCGGGACCGAGCCCGCGACTGCGATCATTAATCTCGCCGACGACACCCTGGGTCGCCCAGCTTTTCTCCGTTAGTTGCCTGAATATACTCATGCGTGATGAGGGCCCTCATGCGGATGCCCGGGGTCGAACCCCTGTGCATCCCCCTTAGGAGGTTCGTTTTGCGGAATATAGTCCTGGGCCTCGCCCGGGACGCTGTAGTCATAGGCCCAACGATAGACAACGGGCAGCTTCGGCCCCCAGTTCCCGTGTTTGGCCGGCGTATCCGTCGTCTGCCACTCAAGCGAAGTGGCGCCCCAAGGATTACCGCCTGACTTCGGACCGTTACGCAGGCTCCAGAACATGTTTATAAAAAACAATATCTGCACCAGGGCAACGAGAATTGCGGAATAAGTGATGCTGACGTTCATGCTCTGCGCCGACTCGGGAATGAACTCGGTAGGGCCGTAGGAGTAATAACGCCGCGGCACACCAAGGATCCCGAGGTAATGCATTGGAAGGTAAATGGAATAAGTGCCAAGGAACGTAAGCCAAAAATGCCATTTACCAAGCGTCTCGTTATACATGCGGCCGGTAATTTTTGGGTACCAGTGATAGATTGCCGCAAACACGACCAGCACGGGCGAAACACCCATCACCATATGAAAATGTCCGACCACGAAATAAGTGTCTGACAGCGGTAAATCGACGACTACATTGCCAAGGAACAGCCCCGTCAGGCCACCGTGGACGAAAGTGAATATAAAACCAATGCAAAACAGCATCGGAACCCGCAGGTGAATGTCGCCCTGGTAGAGAGTGAGAACCCAGTTGTATACCTTGATCGCTGTAGGCACTGCGATTATCAGAGTTGTGGTGGCGAAGAAAAACCCGAAATACGGGTTCATTCCGCTGACGTACATATGATGGGCCCAGACGATAAAACTCAAACCGCCGATCGCAACTATGGCCCATACCATTTGCCGATAACCGAAAATATTTTTGCGCGCGTGGCAAGCCAGAATGTCTGAAACGAGCCCGAATGCAGGCAGCGCAACAATGTAGACTTCGGGATGCCCGAAGAACCAAAACAGATGCTGAAACAATATCGGGCTGCCGCCAGTATGTTCACTCTGCTCGCCGGCCTCCAGCATGGCCGGCATAAAAAAACTGGTCCCGATAAGGCTGTCGAGGGTCATCATGATAGCGCTGACCAACAGAGCAGGAAACGCAAGCAACCCGAGTATCGTCGCGATGAATATGCCCCAAACCGATAAAGGCATGCGCATTAATGTCATCCCGGTGCAGCGCGCCTGCAATACGGTCGTAACGTAATTCAGCCCGCCCATCGTGAAAGCGATTATGAATACGCCGAGTGACACGAGCATAAGCAAAATACCCCAAGTGGTGCCGGGCGTCCCCGCCGTAATGGCTTGCGGGGGATAAAGCGTCCATCCTGCGCCCGTCGGACCGCCAGGCACAAAAAAGCTTGCGAGCAGGATAATGACTGACAAGAGATATACCCAATAGCTGAGCATATTCATAAACGGAAAAACCATATCCCGCGACCCGCACATAAGCGGAATCAGGAAATTACCGAAACCGCCCAGAAAGAGTGCAGTCAAAAGATATATAACCATGATCATCCCGTGCATGGTCACAAACTGGTAATAATCCTGAGGTGCAATAAAAGAAAACGAATCGGGGAACGCGAGCTGCAGCCGCATCATTCCGGACAAAATCAATGCGATGACGCCTACAAATATAGCGGTCAGGGAATACTGAATCGCGATGACCTTGTGATCCTGACTCCAAACATATTTGGTAATAAAAGTCTGTGGATCATGCAGATGCTGCTCGTGGTCACGGTCTGCAATTGCTACGTATGCCATCTGTAAATCCCCTTTGCGACCCGCCTGCCGATGATATTATTTGTGTGAACCCGGAGCTCCGGTATCGGTGGTAGCAACCCGCACCCCACCGAGCGTATTCAAATACGCCACGACATCATTGATTTCCTGCTCGTCATCGAGCATTTGCGACATCTGCGCCATCTGACGCCCGTAAAAATCCAACGGGTGTCCGCCTCGAATGCCGTCCCGGAAATCGCGCAGCTGTCGCGCCGTATACCAGTCACTCATGCCAGCGATGCGGGGCGCGTTCATAGTCCAGATGCCCTCGCCCTGCTTACCATGGCAATTTACGCAAGTTGCGAATAGTTGCGCCCCTTGCGAAACATCGCCGTCAATGGTCTGCGGAGACGGCGAGTCGGGTAAGCTGCCTATATAGGCAACCACATTATTGATCGCCGCGTCGTCCACCAGGGCCGCAGCCATTCCACGCATCTGTGCACCTAGCATATCGTTAGGATCGGAGCCGCGAATACCTGGCTTGTAATTCTGTAGCTGGCGCTTCAAATACCAGGCATCAAGGCCGGCAAGCTTAGGTGCGTTCAGGGCCAAATTCCCTTCCGCCTGCTGCCCATGACACGCCGCACAGGCAGCGAACGACACTTTGCCGGCTTCGACATCACCGGAGGGCGCTCCCGCGATATCGGCGTAGGTTGGCTGCTGCTGCAGCCATGCATCGAAATCTTCCTGGGTATCAACAACGACGCGACCGCGCATGGTGTGATGGGCCATGCCGCATAGTTCTTCGCACATAATTTCGTACTTGCCAGGACTCGTGGGGGTTAACCACAAATGGGAAATCGTGCCGGGTACCATGTCCATCTTGACGCGAAACTGCGGAACCGTGTAGTTGTGCAACACATCTTTCGAGCGCAATAAAACCTTGACCGGCTTATCGACAGGCAAATGCATTTGCGAACCGGCTATAAGCACATCGTCCTGACCGGTTGGGTCATCGGGGTCCATGCCGAAAGGGTTGTCAACGCTGATCAGCAGCGGGTCAACCTTCCCGAACTCGTCATCTTTACCCGGATAGCGGAAGCTCCAATGCCACTGCTGACCGACGACCTCGACCTCGTGCGCGTCATCCGGCACATCCACAAACTGCCCCCATACGACCAAACCCGGCGCGAGCATTGCGGCGACACCCACGGCTGTTATGACGGTTAACCAGGTCTCCAGCTTTTTATTCTCTGGCTCGTAATGCGCCTTCTGGCCAGCTTTGTGACGGAACTTGATTACGCAATAGGCCAGAAAAAGGTTAACAAGGACAAAAACGACACCGGTTACCCAGAAAGTAATGTCGACTGTCGTATCAATCATGCCCCAGTTTGAAGCAATTGGGGTAAACCACCACGGACTCGCAAAATGAAAGATAACTGAGCCAACAACCAGCAGAATTACAACTATCGCGATTGCCATGCCCGGTTCCCCCTCCAGATCAGCTTTATTCAGGTGATTTTCAGGAGAGCACCTGAGTATGATTCTGGTCGGGCCGCCGTTTGCGACGAACGACTGCAAATGGATTCACAAAATGGCGGTCGGTCGCTACATGCCTCGCCTGCGGGTGTTTTGCGGCCATCATTTCTTTAATTACTTCGCCCTGACCTTTGCGCGCATAAATCAGGAGCAAGTATTTGCCTGCCTCTATGTCTTCGGAGAAACGCTTGAGCTTCTGGTTCTCAGTATCAACACCGAATAAACCACCCTCCCATGCGCCAAAGAGCGTAGCCACAAGAATCAGGATCAGATAAACGAATTTTGGGACGCCCGGACCGAAAGGCTCGAAGTACATGAGCAGCCCCGTGCCTATAACGCCTGCGATGAAACCTACATTGGCACCGATGAAACCGTCGCGAAGTAAATCGAGCGTTTCAAGGTAATTGCTGGAGTGAAGCTTGACCTTCTTGAGGCCCGCTTCGTCTTTACTGACAATGTGCAAAAAGAAATCGTTGACGCCGGCATCGCGCAGATCCTGCGATATTCGATAGGTTTCGTCGAGCGTAGGCGCGAGATAGTACAAACATTTCATCACAATGCCCCTTTCGTTTTGCTGTCAGTTTTTTAGGTCGTTCGGTCCATCCTCATTCTGGTCATCCCTAATCAGGTCAATCATCCCTGAAAGTATCTGAGCTTGTTCCGCAAAGTCAGCGTTCACTTGAGTAGCTGACATATTGCTCGTGTTAACCAATTAGATAGGTGTTAACACCTATGTAAGTGTCGCACAAATTTAGCGAATTTTGCAGTCGCAACGTAATTTACGTCTAAACTACTGTTTTAATAGATATGCAGCGCAGCAATGATGGGTCATTTCATTCCACATTAGCCTGTGCAGTAGCCTACTGGAAATATTGTGCGCGCTCCCTAGCGCCCGGATGAGTGGACAAAAGGCTCGTTTTAGCCGGGTTCCTCCCCGACGCCTCATCCAGGCGGAAAATGATGTCCGCAAAGCGATGCAGTGGGATGTTTTTGGCGCGCAAATAATCGCGGGCAACAGAATCTGCCTCCAATTCGAACTCGCGTGAATAAGCGGCGCTAACCAGTAACGAGGGTATTTTTGCCACGATACCGCTTAGGAAAGATGCGTCACCGGTTACGACCACGATGACGCCGGCTACTACCGAGTTTTGCAATAAGGATCGCAACGCATGCCTGTTTCGGACATGGCCAACCTCATGCGCCAGAACGGCTGCAATTTCATCGTCATGCTCGGCAATCTCAACCAGTTCATCAGTCAACACAACGATACCGGACGGTAATGCGAACGCATTGGGCCCCGCCGTCCCGCCACGCCGGAACTCCAGCTGGTAATCGCCGTCATTACCCACTGCGCCAGTTACATCGGCGAAAAGGTAACGCAACGATTGCTGTCGAGACTGTGATAGCTCGGTTGACCGCAAAACGGAACCATCCAGCAGCCCCAGGCCTTCCTCACCGATCGATCGATCGATATCCCGCGGCAACGAGTACGCGACAAAGCGGGCCGTGGCCGGAATTCCGTATGCGTATGCAGCCCAGCCGATCGCAGCGGCTACTAGGAGCACCATCAAGATCAGCGACCAGCGTGATTCAACCCAATGCAACCAGTCTCTTTTTCCTGCAGCGGCATTCAGCGATTGATAAAACCCATCTGCGTCAGCTATCTCCAGCTGCGACCCGTCCGGCAACTTCACTCTGGCAGGCTGCGCACCCAACCGCTCACTTATCGTGACATCCTGAAGTTTGTAACGGGCAAGCGAACTAAGACCCTCGACGGTGATATATCCGGGCACAGTCGTTTTTACCTTTACGCGTGTGCGCTTCGCGGATTTACCATCATAAAGGTAGGCTACCCATTGATAATCCATGCCGGTCAAAGCCCTATGTCTATATCAAACAGATCGCCAATTTCTTCCCCGACAGATGAAACAGGCCCGGACTCGACCGCCACCACTTCATCGATATCAGCCGCCAGATCAACCCACGTATGATCTAGCTGGTACTTAAGAATTCGAACCTGCGCCCAAGGGGTTAGCAACCCAAGAGATAAAATGAGAACGACGAGGTTGCTGAGATATATCCACAACATCACCGGCAACGACCAGTCAGAGCCCAGGCTGTGACGCCGAGCCGAGTCGCCTGCTCCACCGATGGTGGTGTTATTAGTCGTAATTCTCAGCAATAGCGCAGCCGAAAATTTAACGGCAACAAAATAAAAGGCGATCGCAAGAAATATTGGCAAGATTGCGAGTGACACCGAGGTCACACTGTCGGCACCGGTGGCTGGACTATTCGCTTGTTGACCAACAAAAGTAACTAGAGGCACGAGCAACAAAAAGCCCATCACGAAGCCCACGAAATAGGCGAAATAAAATTTACCTGCTACGCCTGCAAGCCTGAAATGCAGGTTGCCGAACCGCGTATTATTGACAAGCAAACTGTTACGCCTGAAATGAGCATATGGCGCAGCCATTCCCAATGTGAGCACTGAAAGCAAGCCCCAAAGCAGCAGCGTTTCATACGCTTCACCATACGCCGGTTTGAAACCGAAGCGAACGTTTCTGTATGCCGTGTAGCGCATGTTGAACATGCGGGCGCGCACAATCAGCCACGGCGTAAAAAGGCTGAGCAGTGCAAGAATGCCCAGATTCAGCAGAGGCATAAAGGACTGAAAAACGAACAAGGCCAGCAACAGACAAATTGCGAGCAACCTGCCACGCAGTATCCTGACCGGCTCGGCAAGATAGTCAAAATAGCTACCGGCCAGCTCCGTGCTGCCGTAAATATAGCGGTTCTTGCGGACCTTGGCCCAGGCCGAATAAACACCTAATGTCAGCAGAGTGAGTAGAAAGTTTACGATCCAGATACGAAAATATTCCGCCCCATTGCCATGAAAGCGAAAATACTCACGATTGCGTTGCGCCGTTAAGGGTTTTGACGTCGCATACCCGGCCTGTTCTGCATTCAAATCCACTTCAGTCGCACTCCCCGGGTCCAGCGGCAGATGGACGCAGAATGCAGAGTCGCCAGGACATGCATATATCTACTTGCCAGACCACATACGTCGCAGTGTCCCGTCACGCAGAATAAACTGGTGCCATACCGCCGCAGCTACATGCAGGCCCAGTAAGACCGCGCCAACACGCCAGCACCAACGATGAATTACTGCAAAAAACTCGTAATTGAAAAAATCATCAGCTGCCGCCTGTGGTGCGACTCGAGGCATAGCATCCAGGCCGAAAAAGAAAATCGGGAACTCACCCTCGTAAGCCGACAATGACGCCCAGCCCGATAGCGGGTAAACAATCAGCAAAACATAAAGCAAAGCATGGTTGGTGCGTGCCAGAATTTTTTGCGCGCGCGACAATGCGGACGGAAATTCCGGCACCTGATTCATCTGCCTCCAGCTAAACCTGAGCGCGACCGCGAGCAAAACTAAAAACCCCAGCGTATGGTGCAGGCGCGAGGTTCGCATTACCCAAGTATCGTCACCGTAAGTTTCAGCATACGCCTCATAGACATCGACCATCCAAAAACCCAAAGGTATTTGCACGACAATTGCCGCGAGTATTCCCCAGTGAAAAATTCGGGCGATCAGCCCCCAATTGGTATTCGTATTGGTAACGCTCAATGCAGCCTCCGTTCGCTGCCAGACAGCGCCAGCCAGCCGGCCAGGAATGATTTATTTGACATAATATATTAAGGGCTCACTCACCCAGCCTTGCCCCGCAGCAATCCGGCACGCGCGAAGAAAATTAAAACGCTGCAACTCAACGAGATAGTAGCGAATATGAAAAACTACTTTTATCAATAAAATTCATATTTTTGGCAGCGCATCACACGCGCCTCGCGCTCTTGTAACTTAGCGGTTACCAGCTTACTATTATTCACCGTGCAGTCCCTCAAATATGGCGGCGCGCCTCCGGCAAGCCGCAGATAGCAAAAGCATTCTTACAGTCAGGGTAGTAGGGTAACTCCAACGTGAACATTGTCAGCACCGCCGTGCGGGTTCTAATTTTGGTGTTCGTATTAATCGCGGGCGCCATAACATTTGCGGGCCCGCAGACAAATCTTCGGCCGGCGGATTCGTCCGCGACAACCCAACCCGCTGAAAACAGTCCGGCGAACATTTCGACTGCTGCCCCGAATGAAGAAGAAAGCTCTCAAATAGCCATCTAGCAGCATCGCTCCTCTGCCGCATTTTAATCTACCGCACTTTAACGACGATTTTCCCTACTGCCCGCTCGGTCTCGCTGCGCTCATGTGCAGCACGAATATCGTCCAGTGAAAACGCGCTATCAATCACCGGCCGTAAACAGCCTGCAACGACCCAGTCCGCGAGGACCCGCAAATCATCGGCCTTTGGAAACCAGGCAACAAAGTACGCTCTGCCCGGCTGCCACTCCGTTTGGCCCGGAATAAAGAAATCGATGCCCGGCACCGGCACCAGGGTCAGGTAGGTGCCGCGCTCAGTTAGCGCGCGCCGCGCATCATCGTATCGAAGTGCACCCACAGCATCGTAAACAATGTCATAGGGCTTGTCCGAGCGAAGCGGGTCATCCCTGTCATAAGCGACGACCTTGTCAGCTCCCAGTGACGTTACAAGCGCCGTATTTTTATGACTACACGCACCGGTAACTTCAGCACCCATGTTCTTCGCAATCTGCACCGCAAGCGTGCCGACACCGCCTGATGCACCGACAATCAGAACGCGCTGTCCCGCCTGCAAGTTTGCACAAGCCTGCAGGCCATTGAGCGCGGTCAGGCCGACCAGCGGTATCGCTGCCGCTTCCGAATGCGACAAAGCGGCGGGTTTGTGCACCACCGTTGCGACGTTAAGCACCGCATATTCCGCGTAGCAGCCGCCTGCGCCGATATCTGACCGACCAAACACAGCATCACCTGGTTTAAAACCGGCAACCCCCTCCCCGGACTCGGCTACGATGCCGGACACGTCCCATCCGAGGATCATTGGAAAATCGCTGCCATAGCGCATGGCCATCTGGCCTTCGCGCATTTTCCAGTCAATCGGGTTAATGCTGGCCGCGTGCACCTCAACGAGGATTTGGCCCGGACCTGCCACAGGCTTCGGCACTTCGCGAATCTGCAATACATTGGCAGCACCAAATTCATTTATTACAGCAGCTTTCATAGGACCCGAAACTTGCAAATACCAGCAGCTAGAATACCCAGCTAGACCACTACCCGCTAATATTTCTGAGCGATCTGCGGACAAAGCTGATGCCGGATTGCCGCACGGCCCTCTGATTGGTCAGAATCAATGCCAAGCAGATAATTAGACTGAAGGATGCCGCTTATGCCCGGTTCGGATAAAACCCCTAAAACAGACCAGCTAGATCGCCGGGCGTTTCTTGCGGTGAGCACCGGAATTGCTGCACTCAGCGCCGGCTGTTCCTCTCTGGCGCAACAAGGCAAGACACCGGCGGTCGGCCGAACACCCGCCAGCGATACTCCCACCGCACCATTCGACTCCATACGCGATTATATGGCGGCTCTCGATGCGCACGGTTTGTTGGTGCGTTTCCCGGAAGTGGACCAGGACAGTTACGAAGCCACGGCGCTTTTTTTCAAGGCCACCGACCTTTTCGGCATGTACGGCACGCCCGCGATGATCTTCGACAAGGTCAGGATAAATGGCGAGTGGATACAGGGCCCGGTGATGGCCAATACGCAGGGTCACTGGAATACCGACAGCATCACTTTCGGGCTGGAGCCCGAGCCTCGCGAGCACTATAAAAACTACCGCGCGGTCAAAGCCGAAATGAAGAAGATGCTGGCCGGCAATAACGGGCGATACCCCGAGATAAAGCCGAACGAGGTATCTCGCGAGTCGGCCCCGTGCAAAGAAATCACGCTGACCGGTGACGAAATCGATTTGACCAAATTTGCTTTTATGCAGACCAATCCCGGCGACGACGGCCGCTACATTAATTCGGCGTCTATATTCACATCCGACCCTGAAATGGGCGCCAATTACGGAACTTACCGTTGCGCGTTGCGTGGCCCGCGGCATCTTGGCTTTAACCCGGAACCCAATCAGACGGGCTACAAGATGATGATGGCCGCCAAAGCGCGCGGCGAGAAAACGGCAAAGATAGCCCTGGTACTCGGTCAGGACCCGATCGTGTGGATGATAAGCGGCAGCCGGGTTGCACCGCGCTTCGGGCCAAAACCAGTAGATGAACTCGCAGTGGCTGGCGGCATGCGGGGCAAAGCTCTGGATGTCGTGCGCTGTGACACCAATGACATGCTAATACCCGCTCACTGCGAAATGGTCATCGAGGGGGAAGTTCCGCTCGACGACGCGGCGATGGAGCCGGAAGGGCCTTTCGGTGAGATGTTTGGCTACATGGGGCCGAGGAAAACATCCAACTTCGTGATTAACGTGACACGTGTCACCCATCGCGAAAAACCCTGGCTAATGAATGCATTTACCGGCATGCAACGAGGCATGCTGACCGCCCCCATGGACGCGCTGTACGAAGATTTCCTCAAAAAGCGCATACCAGGCCTCGTGGAATACCAGACGCCCCAATATTGCATGGGCGTCGTATTCATGAGCATCAAAAAAACGCAGCCGGGCGAGGGCCTGAAAGCGGGCAAAGCCATAGCCAAAAGTAACCCGATTGCGAAAGTGGTTATTGTCGTTGACGAGGACATAAACATACTGGATCCGATAGAAATGTTGATGGCAGTCGGGTCTCGCTGGCAACCCTACCCGGCGGCGGAAATTCTTCAGGAAGCCTTCGGCCTGATGACCGATCCAAGCCAGGTCGAGTACGAGAAAACCAGCAAGATCGTTATTGATGCGACCGTGCAATTACCGGAGGAAGGCGGTCGGGATGACTTTCCGCTGCGCAACCGCGAGCACCTTAGCCGCGGAGCCCCCGATGTTTGGGAAATCGTGGACAGTAAGTTTGGACAGGCGCTAAAAGACTGGCGAGAAGTTTAAGCCGTAACTAACAGGCGATGGCGTTCAGCTGGCGACTTTGCAGCCAGCTCTGCAATTATTCCTGCCGCCGCCATATCTGTTTCGCCGTATAACCGCGCTTCCACAACCAGACGTCGGTATAAAGAATGCGATCAGGCACGATCTTTGCTAGCTGCCGTTCGAACGGCTTGGCGGCGTCCATGCCGAGGTCTTCCATCCAGGGCTGCCATTTGAAGATCTCCATGCCATGGTCCCAGCCTGCCGCATGCGGTTCGATGATTTCGACCCGCCCGAAAAATTGGGCGCCGCGACCACTCTGCCAGCCGTGATAAGGCATGTGTATGGCACAGCAGATATTCGGGTCACGTTGCATAGCCGCGAGCTTGGGCGTACCCGGGTCCGGCAGACAATACAAATTCAGGCCATCCGCATAAAACTCGATCGGGCTCGCTATGGGTTTGCCGGACTTACTGACGGTCGCGATGACCATGGTATTTACGTGCCCGAGTAATTCCTGAATCCGGTCTTCCAATTCTTCACGCGCCAGTTCCTTGTCCGGCCAGGGTGGCTCGCACCACGGATATGCCTTACTCATAGGGGTTCTCCATTGTTTTTCCGCAGTCGAAAGACGCGGCAGCCTTAAGACATGGCATAAGGAACACGCAAAATTTTATGCGGGCAACAGACGCCGGCTCGGCTGAAGGTCCTAAGCGCGGATCGACTCGAGCTCGGGCAAAGCAATCTCGTGGTTTTCGCTATAGAGGTAGTCATTGAAGACATGCTCTGCAGTTAACAACTGATAACTGCCATCAGGCAGGCGATTGGTTGTGTCTTTAAGCCGATAGGTATTGTGACCGCACGTCCATACATTGTGCTGGCTAAAGTGATAACAGATGCAGACCTTTTCCTTGACCGGCAATTTACGGCCATCTTCGTCTACCTCCGTTGCCGCCCAGGCATCAAGATACAGACAAGTCCCCTTGCTGCTGAGGGTGTAACCCAAAGGTTCGCACTGTGGTTTTACATTGGACCCAATCGCCGGGCTGTTCTTAAGCATGCGCATAAGGTAGCCGGTGGCCGACAGGCTATTCACTTCGATGTCTTCTTCTGACGCCAGAAAATACTGCTGCTTGACATTGGGCGGCAGGCCGCACTCCTTGGTAACCGTAAAGCGAGTTGCGACCTGAACGGCACCGCAACCCATCTCCATGAACTCAACTGCATCAGTCCCGGTGAATATGCCGCCGGCCGGAATAACCGCAATATCCAGGTTCTCGTCGCGCACAAAATCCACGACCTCGGGAACAATGGCCTTCAGATCATAATCGGCCCAGTCTTCACCGAAACCCAGATGCCCCCCTGCCAGAGGGCCTTCGACGATCACGTAGTCGGGGTTACGCTCAACCTTGCTCGCGCCACGGAGGAAAATCTTCAGCGCACGCACACTTGAAACGATGATACCTATTTTCACATCGCGAAAACGCGGGTGATCCTTGATCAGCTTAAGCGTGCCATTATGCAAGCCAGCCGACAGGGTAATCCCATCGATACCGGCATCCAGCGCCGCTTTCAAACGGGTGCCGAGCGTATCGGCCGCCGCTCCCATCGTCAGCTTTTCCATGACGTTGATAAACAGGCCGCCACTACCCGACTTGCGCTCGACCGCCGCGGATACAACCTGCAATGTCGCCTTATAAAGCTCTTCGAGGTTAAATTTAATCTGCGTCTTGTCGATATTGTCACGATTGAATTTATACCGACCGGATTTGGTTTTCGTAAAATGCGTCTTGAATTTGCGATCGGACACGAATGGCGTCATCGCATCAGAAAGATGGCCAATGCCACCCAACCGGCATGCTTCCAGCGCAAGATCTGCCGTCGAGATGTCAACGCCCATACCGCCAACTACAACAGGAAGGTATTCGTCGTCACCCAAACGGAGGCGAAAATCATTCAATCTAGCCATTTATATTGTTGCCAGGAGTTATATAGTTGCCGGGAGTCTGGTTAATCACGCGCACAATTAAGAAACGCCGAAAATCCGGCTGCAAAACCGAAATGTGCCATAAATAGCATTTAAAAACACGGGGCAGCGACTTTGTGGCATGCCAAAGCATGCTTGACAGGAGTATGCAAGGCCCTGTTTCATATACAAATAACTGAACTTTAATTGCTTCGGGGGAAGTGAACGATGCCGATTAATCGCAGACAGCTGATACTAAACAGCGCAGGTCTCGGCGCCTTCATTGCACTCGGCGCAGAATCTATCACCGCCGAAGATGCCGCGCACGCGACTATCCTCACCAAAACCATTCCGTCTACAGGAGAGCAATTGCCTGTGATCGGGCTAGGCACTAACAGGTGGGTAGCAGCCGGCAGCAAATCAGCTATAGACGAGTTGCGCGGTACCTTGCTGGCTTTCCAGCGAATGGGCGGCCGAGTCATCGACACGGCCCCTTCGTATCGCACCTCCGAAAAAGCGCTCGGCCACTTGATCACGGAACTTGGTTTCGCGGATGCTTTTTTTCTGGCCACCAAAGTAGACCGTAATGGCAGAGAGGATGGCATTGCTCGAATGCAGAATTCGTTAGAGCAACTCGGCACCGACAGTGTTGACCTCATGCAGGTCCACAACCTGCGCGGCGCGGAAACACAACTCCAAACTCTGAGGGAATGGAAAGAACGGGGGACTATTCGCTACATGGGCGCCACCACTTCGCGCACCAGCCAGTTCGCTGAGATGGAACTGCTCATGAAAAACTATCCCCTCGATTTCGTGCAGCTCAATTATTCGTTGCGTGACCGGGAGGCGGAACAAAGGTTATTGCCGATCGCCAGGGACAAAGGTATTGCTGTCATGGTAAACAGGCCCTTTGCGCACGGCCATCTGTTCAGTGCTTTCCAAAATCAGGCGCTGCCGCAATGGGCAACCGAGCTGGGCTGTCAGAGCTGGAGCCAGTTTTTTCTGAAGTACGTGGTTTCGCACCCGGCGGTCACCTGCACCATACCCGGCACAACCAAAGAGCACCATGTGGTCGACAACATGGGAGCCGGCTTCGGACCTCAACCCGACGAACAAATACGTAAGCGACAAGAAGCTCTATTCGCCGCCCTCTGACGCCTTGCCGGCCGACGCATCGGCATAAACCCAGTCTGGCCGCCCGGGCATCATCCCGCCATGCAATTTCACGCCCGGCTGCGGCTTGGATGTCCAGAGCTCATTAGCAAACCTCGGTATTGCCATCGCGGCGACAGGGAAACATTCCACCATATGCCCTACGCTAACCGGCATGCCCGTTAATGCATAACAGAAAAAATCGCGTTCGTTGATGTACCAGAACCCGGACATACCTTTGACGCTGGTAGCAATCGAACCGTCCGTCTTGTTGTAAGCATCGAAACGAAACTCCTTCCCCGTAGCCTCTTCTTCCCACCTGTAACGCACCGTGTTGTACATCAGGTGGTTCCAGAAACTCGGAAAACGCTCTGCGGGTGGCAGGGAACGATCCTGCTGCGCGTCGCCCATAGCGGTCGCCGGCCTGGGCCAATCCACCCCTCCCGTCTCAATCAGCAGAAAGGCAATCAGATTCAACCTGTCGGCGGCAGGGACAGGCTCGGGTATACCCATAATATTGCCGGGCAGGTAGCCCTGCGGGTCTGCCAGCCAGGAATCGAGCTGGTCCGGCGTCCATTTAAAATCTGCCGCAACGAGAGTCGCTGAATAACCGAAATCTTCCGCCGTGCCGGCAACGCGGTCGAACACGCCCCATAGATTGGGCCCCGCAATATCGCTGCTGCCTTCAGCAAGCGTATGACATGCGCTGCATCTGCCCTGGAAGGTCTGTTTGCCTTTCATGTAGTCGGCATCTTTGAGCGCATCCATTGTCAATTCTTCCTGCGCGTGAACGCCGCCGGCTAAAACAATGCCAATAAAAAATGGCGCAACCGAAAACTTCATCAGCAACATATCCTTCCACCTACCGATACACTGCCGCCCAGGCCGCCACCGCCACCGTATCCACCCCAAGATGAATAGCCAACGCTGGCATATACATTCGGGTCGCACGACGTCAGCGAAATTGCCATTAGCAGCAAAATGCCGATTCTGAAAGCTTTACTCAAGGGGTTCATCGGCTAGTTCTCCTGAAAATCGCCCCAGGTTTGCAGTGCAACGCCTGCCCCCGAAGGCCCTCTGATAATTGCTACCTGCCCGCCTATAGCCCGGTCCTGGGCGTCCACCAGCACATCCCCTCCAAGCGCAGGCACCTTGTCGAGAACGGTCATATTAGCGACCCTTATATACGAAACCCAGGTCGGCTCTAAGCCGGCTTCCTGCAGCGGGTTTTTTAACACGCCAATCCGCGGACGGTCGTTGACCGCCAACCCCTTGTAGTCAACATTATTAAGCTGCTGTTTTACCGGGTTAAACGGCGCCACGCTTTGATAAAAAACGGCCGCCTCGTCGATATCGTTCGTCCACACCTCGTCCCACATGAATTCGCCGAACCCTGGCTGGCGTTCCGGCGGGTCACCGTCACGCGTCTCCAACATGGCGAACAGGGCGCCGGCAGAGTCGTTAACCACCGCTATCCGGCCGCGGTCATTCAAATCGGTAGGCGGGGTAATGATGCTGCCGCCGGCTTGCCCGACCGCAGTCACAGCAGCGTCTACATCCTCAACCGACATCACGACGACCCACTGGGAACTGTTGACCTTTTGGTCGACCTGCGAAACGTCGACCATACCGCCAATCAACTCGCCCTTGTGTCGAATCAGCAAATATCGACTCGTCTGGCCAAATCCAAGGCTAAGTGGCAGCTCCTCAAACTCCCAGCCTAATAGACCTCCATAAAAGCGGCGCGATCCCTCGATATCCATGGTTAACAAATCGTGCCAAATGACCCGACCCGGAAACCGATCGCCGGTGGGCGTATCACTGACAGGCGGAAGCTCCAGGTTCAGAGTCGTGCATGAGGTCAAGAGCCCGAGCAATGCGGTCCCAATAAAAGCAATCAGTTTCTTCATAGCCTCAGTTCACCTGTTAACACGGCCCGTCGGCCATCTATCCGGCAAATAAATACGCTTCGATCAATGACGCTACGCGGACCAGATAGCCGACTAAGACCCGTCATCCCAGGGGCTCTCCAGTGCAGGGTCAACCGCTGCAAACGTTTTACCAATGGTGCGCGGATCGTCGAGCACGCCCACGACCAAACGAGCCAGGTCACTGCGCACGATAAATCCCATGGTCGTCCGGTCTTCGCTCAGGATACCGCCGCCGGTGCCGATACCGGGCGGCAAACCACCCGGCCGAATGATGGTGTAATCGAGACCGCTGGCTTTCAGATGGTCCTCTGCCTGCGTTTTCAGCGGGATGACTTTGGACAAAGCCATTCGCGAAGGCAGCGGGGCCGCCTTTAAGCTGTCTCCCGCACCGATGGTGCTGACAAAGATAACGCGTTTCACACCGGCCGCTGCCGCCGCGTCAAAGATATTGGCATTCCCTTGGTAATCCGGAGGCGGATTCGCGCGGATCGCGCCAACGCTGGTGATCACGGCATCAAAGTCACCCGACGCGAAGGCGGCATTGACTGAACCAATATCCATCGCATCCCCGACCGCAAACTCGACCCCGAGGGGCTCCAGTTGACTCCGGTCAGACGATGCGCGAACGAACGCGGTAACTTTGTCGCCCCGGCTGGTGAGGTCGCTGACGACCTCGTAACCCAGTTTACCTGTCGCGCCAAAAACCAGAACATTAAGACCCCCGACACTGGCGGCCGGTTCCAGTTCGAAACGGTCCTCCGGAATGGTCGGCCGCAGGCTGATCGCAAAAAAAGCGAGGACGGCGACCAGCAGTAAAACGATGCCGCCCAGAATTTTCAGAAAGAGTTTCATTAGTCAGATTCTCCGCTGGCTTCAATTTGGAACGCCCGGCAGGCGCTGCCGGCACAGCCTGAACAAGATTGCCTCAATAATCAATCAAGTATGCAAGTTGCATGGTCGCACCCCCCGGCTCGATTCGAGCATTGACTCGGGAAGCTGACGTTCGGCCTGAAACCCTTATAGACAAAGGGTTTCAGCTAATAAAGCGCGGCAACAGGCCCATGGCCGCCCCGCCCCCGCCTAAGTATTTTCCAAAGTGCCCATCCCGCCCCGATACCACGATGATTGCCGCACACTGAATCGAACGTAAGGATGGAAACAGCGCCATGTATATAAATTTCTGGTATCCAATCGCAACCAGCGCCGAAGTGACCAATAACGACCCGCACCGGACCCAGGTTCTGGGCGTGAAGCTTGTCGCGTACCGTGACGACGAAGGGGCCGCTCATGTCCTCGCCGACACCTGTGTCCATCGCGGCGGAGCCCTGGGCAAGGGCTGGGTCCGCGATAACTGTGTGGTCTGCCCCTATCATGGCTGGCGTTTCGACAAAGACGGTAAATGCACACAAATACCGACACTGGCCTCCGACGAGCGCATTCCGGCACGCGCCAAGGTCGACAGTTACCCGGTTCAGGAAAAATACGGAATTGTCTTCGCATTTCTGGGTGATCTGCCGGAAGCCGAACGCCCACCCCTGCGAGACGTCCCCGAATGGGGGAAAGAGGGCTGGCGTGCCAACAAACTGGTAGTCTTCGAGGTTGGCGCCTTCTACGAACGATCGATGGAGAACGGTCTGGATCCGTCGCACAATGAGTTCGTTCACCCGGCACAAGGGTCGCCCGTCATGAACGAGGAGATGAAGCGCCGACCTATGGAAGTTTCTGAAATTCCCTGGGGCAGCGAATTCCTCATCAAATTTGATAACAAGGAAACCGGCACGGAAGCGCTCGGCGAAAGAGACACCCTGGTTCCAGAAGTCGTTGCGGGCTCGGGGCATATTGGCCCTAACCAAATGATCACCTGGATCAATTTCTCGGAGAAGAACCGCTTCAGCCAGTATTTTTTCGAAGCGCCTATAGACGAAAACCGTACGCGGATATTCTTCGTCAACATGCGCTCATGGCTGCTCGACGCCCAGCATGACGACCGAATCTCGAAGGTCAATCTTGCTATTGCGCAGGAGGACATCGATATTCTGGAGCAGCTGGATCCGGTGCGCACGCCGGACAGTCCGTCCGAAGAGATACTCGTCAGGTCTGACGGCGCCGTTGTGAAATACCGGGAATGTTTACAGGAGTGGACAGACAAAGGCTGGAGAATCGACCTTAAGTCATTGCGTGAGCAAAAGGGCGACAGGGCATTCGCAGTTCCGTCGCCCGCGCGTCGGTCAGAGAAGAACTGGGTGCAAAAAACCGTTCCACTGGTCCCAGCCAAATAGTATTTTGTCCCCGCCGTCGTCAGGAGCCCTGCGCCACATCGGTCTTGGGCTTCTGGCGAATGCTTGACCTCAATAAAAACCAGCCATAAAACATCCGGCGTGCAACCAAGCGAGCTGAAAATCCTGCTGCTGCAAATACGCGACCAGCCGTCTGTACGTGCGGAAGAGTATGAAAGCTTCGTGGCATACAGCGGGCTGCGCAAAGACCAAATCGATGTCTTGAACGTCTTTGACCGGCCACGTTTCGATGATTCGGTCATCGCCGACTATCACGCGTTATTCGTCGGTGGCGCAAGCGAGGCCAGCGTTCTAGAACCAGACACTTATCCTTTCGTGAATTCGTGCATTCAGTTGCTGCAGCATTGCATGGCAATCGACCTGCCTGTATTTGCATCATGCTTTGGTTTTCAGCTGGCGGTACTGGCGCTTGGCGGCGAAATCATTCGCGACGAAAAAGATTTTGAGATGGGAACGCCGTCGATAATGCTGACCGCGCAGGCGCTGCACGACCCGGTGTTTGGGTCGACGCCGAATGGATTTCGAGCAGTCTCCGTGCACAAGGAGCGCGCGACCAACATACCTGAGGGCTTGGAGCTGCTGGCCTACACGGAAGCCTGTGTGCATGCCTTTCGAATAAGCAACCGCCGATTCTGGGCGTTTCAGTTCCATCCCGAAGTGGATCGAGCGACCCTCGTACAGCGGCTAACGATATTCAAGGCCAACTACACGGATGGCGACGACCATCTGGACGAAGTGTTACGTAACGCCGCGGAAACACCGGAATCGAATGCCCTGGTGCGGAACTTCGTCACCAATGTTCTGTTAGGCAACACCGTCGACGACTAATTTCTGCCAGTCGGTTATGATAGTGGAGACGACCTACCGTTGGCAGTAAGTCTTAATAATAAGGTGCGCCCGACCGGGAGGGGCCGCAATGAAAACAGCCATAATATTTATTCTGTGCAGCCTTTCGGTAACGGCAACTGCACAGAGTTTCAGGGTGCCGAGCACTGACAACAGTCGCGCGAACCAATGGGATATGTCACTCATTCTCTTCAATACAGAATCGGAAGACTACGGCAAGAACGGCGGCTCTACTCTGGATGTGGATAGCGAAACCGGCTGGGGTTTCAGCATCGCGTACAACATCAATGCAAACCTCGGCCTGGGTTTCGATTTTAGTTACGTGAGGCCTCGATACAACGCGGTGCTGATTGATGAAGACGAAATGGCTACCGAAATTGGCACCAAACTCGATGTCTCTTCGGGCCAATTCAAGGGTATCTGGAATATCCTTAAGGGTCCGCTCACGCCTTACGTGGAAGCGGGGCTCGGCTGGACCTATATCGATTCCAACGTCGCCGACGGACCACCGATAACGGGATGCTGGTTTGACCCGTTCCTGGGCTGGGTCTGCAGCACTTTTTACAGCACCTACAGCGATACCAGCTTTTCATACAGCGGCGCGCTGGGGGTACGCTGGCAGGTTAGCCCCGAGTTTTTCCTGCGCGGAGGTTACAACCAGACGCGAATCGATCTGAGCAGCGCGGCAGGCGACCTGGACCTCGGTTCATGGCGGATTGATATCGGCACGAGTTTCTAGGCTCATTGCAGCAAAACTGACTCGATCGCTACACGACGCCGTAGCGTAACGAGCGCGGCGTCAACGCAGAATTGTAAGCGCTGTATACGGTCTAACCCGTCTGGCTGGCGCGCTTGCCAGCCTGGCCCTATAATTCCCGCGCAGCCAAACGGATTTGGCACGCAAGGAATCGCTCTGAACAGGAAGTCATCATGAGCCGACAGGCGCAATTACTTGCCCTGTGGGCAATCAGTTCTTTCATCGCCGCATTCGTCGCGTTGCAATTCTCTGACGCCGCCTACGAAGAACAGACGGGAACCTGGGTCCCGGTCAGCAACGATTCCTTCTATCACGCGCGACGCATTGTCGATGCCGCGACCACGCCCGAAGGCCTCTATCAATTTGACGCAAAGATGCACGTTCCGGAAGGCAGCTGGATCAACTGGCCCTGGGCGTATGACTGGTCCATGGCCCAGGGCCTGAAACTGTGGCTGAAACTCAACCCGGGCGGCCAGCCTATGGCCTTCCTGGCCCATGTGCCGGTCTACTGGACCTTTATTAATGCCGCGCTCCTGCTGGGCATTTGCGTGATGCTGCAACTGTCGGTGCCCTGGATAACGATGGTCCTGCTCGCCTACGCGATTTCGCCGCTGACGATGCTATTGCATGGGGTCGGCATCATCGACCACCACTACATTGAATACACCTTCGTATTGCTGACCGTGTTCAACGGTTTGCGCTGGCTCAAATCGCCGGAC